>NZ_AICN01000001.1:0-2771 GCF_000247775.1 Limosilactobacillus gastricus PS3 | reverse complement strand
AAAGACAAGCTTTGGCACCTGACTTAGTGTTAGGGCTTGGATACTGGAGAGTTGTCCGAGCTGGCCGAAGGAGCAGCATTGGAAATGCTGTATACGGGTTAAAGCCTGTATCAAGGGTTCGAATCCCTTACTCTCCATTCAATGGCCCGTTAGTCAAGCGGTTAAGACACCACCCTTTCACGGTGGTATCGTGGGTTCGAATCCCGCACGGGTCACTTCTATGGAGGATTAGCTCAGTTGGGAGAGCGTCTGCCTTACAAGCAGAGGGTCACAGGTTCGAGCCCTGTATCCTCCATTTACATCGTTAGATGTTATGGCTCGGTAGCTCAGTTGGTAGAGCAACGGATTGAAGCTCCGTGTGTCGGCGGTTCGATTCCGTCCCGCGCCACTCTATTATAGGGATATAGTTAAACGGTATAACTACGGTCTCCAAAACCGTCATTGTGGGTTCGATTCCTACTATCCCTGCTTAATTTAATATGGCGGTATTGGTGAAGTTTGGTTAACACATCGGTTTGTGGGTCCGACATGCATGGGTTCGAATCCCATATACCGCCCTTAAAGTTAGATTATCTATACTATCTGGTGGTATAGCCAAGTGGTAAGGCGTGGGTCTGCAAAACCTTGATCGTCGGTTCGAATCCGACTACCACCTTTTAGTTAGATTATGCCTCTGTGGCGGAATTGGCAGACGCGCTGGACTCAAAATCCAGTTCCCGTTTGGGAGTGTGGGTTCGACCCCCACCGGAGGCACTTACAACTAAACATAGTTTTAGTCACTAGTATAGATTTCTAGTACGATTGAGCCAGGATTTTCCTGGTTTTTTTGTGTTTGTGGCCATTAAAGTTTAATAAGTTCTCAGTGAAAAGCATTTAATCCTTTTCGATTTAGGCTGATTTAATCGAGATGAAATCGTTTACTAGAAAACGTTTATGTCGCCATCTGCGACGTTTACTTTAAATTAGTTAGATGATAATATGGACAAAGTTTTTAGTTTCTATATTATGAAAGGATTATTTATGGCAGATCAGATTGAGAAATCATTAGTTGTTGGTCCTGATGATAGGGTACCAACAGGAGAGGCGACTTTACTTGGCTTACAACATGTTTTAGCAATGGATGTTTATGTCCCGCCTATTATATTAGCTGGATCATTAGCGATGGGAGCTGCAAATTCGACCGGCTTACTACAGTCTACTTTCTTAGCGGCCGGAATTGGTACCATTTTACAAACGGCGATTTTTATGAAGATGCCGGTTTCTCAAGGACCTTCATTCGTACCTTTAGGAGCCGCAGCAGGGGTAGTTTTAGCTAGCGGTGGTTTAAATCACGGTGGCATGGCGACCCTATTAGGCGCTTTAACTGTGGGTGCCATCGTACTAATTTTATTAGGGTTATCAGGTGTCTTTCAAAAAATCATTAATACCTTAGTCCCAGCAGTTGTTGGCGGGACGATTATCACCTGTGTTGGTTTATCTTTAATTCCATCAGCCTTAAATGACAATGTTTTTGAAGCCAGTGGTAACATATATCAAAACATGATTTTAGCAAGTATTACCGCTTTGACTTTATTGATTTGTGTGGCCATTAGTATTCGATTCCCACGTGTGCAGAAGTTATTTAAAACAGGCTCGATTGTGATCTCTTTATTAGTGGGTACACTTGTTAGTGCCATGATGGGACGTTTTGACTGGAAGACGGTGGCTGATGCGGCCTGGATCGGATTACCTCAGCGGACTATGTTTCATTGGGGGATCAATTTTGATCTTACGGCAATTTTAACTTTTATCATTATCTATGCCATTTTGACAACTGAAACGACGGGAACTTGGTTTGCCATGGGAGCAGTGACAAACCACCAAATAACGGATCGCCAATGGAACCGCGGAATTATTGGTGAAGGCTTAAGCTGTTTAGTTGCTGCTATTGCCGGTGCGACACCAGTGACTGGTTACTCGACGAATGCAGGCATTGTTTCCATAACGGGAGTCGCAAGTAAGCGAGTCTTTATATCAGCCGGGATTTGGTTTATTATTTTAGGTTTTTTCACTAAATTATCAGCTTTTCTGTCTGCTATTCCGGCGCCGGTCATTGGTGGAGTCTTTGCTATTATTACGGTGACGATCATGTTGAATGGTTTAAATGTTATTCGGCGCACTAAGACTGGTGAAAGTGATCTATATATTATTGGGATCCCAATTGTCTTAACCTTAGCCATCATTTTATTACCTACTAAGGTCATGAATGCTTCACCACAAATGGTTCAGTATTTGTTAGGTTCACCAATTGCGATTGCGGCAATTACGGCAGTCGTCTTAAATCTAATTATGCCTAGCCGTAGTCAAGCATAAAATTTAGCTGGGGTAGTGTAATGTTTTAATAGGTTGTAAAAATTTAAACAACAGGATGCTTGATTGTACAAGAAAAGACCTGTAGCCTTTTAGTTGAAACAAAAAAGACAAAGGAAACAGGTCTCATGAATAGTTTAACAGATTTTATTACGTCTTTGGACAATATTGATAGTCTTTATGATTTAGAAAACGAAGTAATTAAGGGGATGCAACGACTCTTCGGAGTCGTGGTAGGTACTTACCTTGAGGCGTTAGATGACTATATCTTCAATATCAAGCAGGATGGTTACCAGGTTATCAATAAGCAGCCTAGGACGATTAATTTTGCTTTTGGTGAGGTTGGGTTTAAACGGCGTTATTACCTTTACCCCGATGGTAAGAAAGGTTTCTTATTAGACAAGAAATTAAAACTTGAAGGG
>NZ_AICN01000002.1:0-15869 GCF_000247775.1 Limosilactobacillus gastricus PS3 | reverse complement strand
AAAAGCAACTGTATTATAATACCACGGAGCTAAATTGCTGTCAACAACTTTCAAACTCTTTATAAAATAATAAGTTATCATTTGAAGCAACTCATATAATATACCAAGAACTCCAAACGAGGTCAACCATAAATATCAACTTTTTTCAAAAAAGAAAAGTCGATCAAATCTATTTAGATTCAATCGACTGCCACTTATTTTTGCTTCCGTTTGAAGGATAGCTTAAAACGTTTTTTATTTTCACTCTTCGGAGCCTGATAATCCTCTTTAAAGGCTTGTCCAGCTAAAATTTCTACTGGTGTAAAAGTTTCCTCAAATAAGGTATCCACCTTGATTGTTTTCTTGGAAGTTTCAAAATAAACTGCTGGAATCGTTAATAGGGTTGGTAAGTAGAATAAAATTCCTAAGGCCACTAATGCCAGACCAAGGTATAACCAAACATCTGTCGCAGTATATGCACCGTAATAAGCTAATCCACCAAAAATCGCACTCCATACAGCAACTGGAAGGCAACCATATAATAATTCAATCCAAAGGTAATTAAACTTCAAGCCATACATGTAACGTTTACTACCTGTTAATGCATGCCGCATTGATTGACCTACAAAAGCTGGTTGTTTTTCCCGATATAAAAAGTAACTTTGCGCATATTGAAGGGTCTTCCATAAAGCAACTAAAAGAATTAATACGTTCATGGCACCAGAAATGTAGGCGTTAGTGCCCCAAATCAAATTAATAATTTCGAATGGTAAGATCCATAAGAAAGTAAACAATTGCTGGTATAAAGAGATTCGTAAAATTTGATTTTTCCGTAAGTGACGGAAATGTTTCCAGATCGTCGCAACCGTGACATGGTCACTTTCTTCACGTAATACATCTTGGTAACTATACATAAATGATACCAAAATAAAGGTGTACCAATATAGCACAAAAAATGCAGCTACGAAACCAACAATACTAGGGATTAAGTACATTAAAATGTAAATTGGCGAAATCAAGCCATACATAATGTACATCATATATTGGGTAATAAAAGTGAAAACTGTTCCTAAAAACGACAGTCCAATCCCAGCCGTGACGATGTATAACAAGCCAAAAATAATAGTGAATAAGGCAGCTGGCCAAACTGCTGACCAGTATTGTTTATTTTTCAATAAAGTCTTTAGTTGACCATAAAAGCCCTTTACTGAAACGTGATTTAAATTACTCATTGACTACTCCTCTTCTGTTTTTTCCATCAATAGCACTATCATACCAAAGACTTGGCAGAATACCAGCGTTTTTGTGAACATCCCACAAATTCTGCTACCAAAATTCATTTTATATACAAAAAACGTGCCACACGGACACGTTTTTTAAGATTAAGTTAAAATGCTTAGTCTACTGGGTACTTATCCTTGCTAAGGACATTTAGCTTTTCATCGAAGTCATAAACTACTGGTTCCCCAGTTGCCATTTCAAGGTTCATGATATCTTCATCTGAAATATTTTCAATATACTTACTCAAAGCCCGTAATGAGTTACCGTGGGCAGCAATAATCACGTTCTTGTTGTCCAATAATTTTGGTGCAATTTCATCTTCCCAAAGAGGAATAACCCGTTCTAAAGTAACCTTGAGGTTTTCTCCACCAGGAATAGTCCGAGGGTCAAGGTTTGCATAACGACGATCCTTGGCTGCTGATCCTTCATCATCGGCACTCAACAATGGTGGTAAAACATCATATGAACGACGCCAAATATGTACTTGTTCGTCACCATACTTTTCAGCAGCATCCGCTTTATTCTTACCTTGCAAAGCCCCATAGTGACGTTCGTTCAAACGCCAAGTCTTAAATTCTGGGATCCACATTTGGTCAGATTCTTCCAAAGCATAGTGTAAAGTCTTGATAGCCCGCTTCAAAACAGAAGTGTAAGCATAGTCAAATTCTAAACCATGTTCCTTGATGGCTTTACCAGCGGCTTTAGCTTGAGCAACCCCTTTTTCACTCAAATCTACGTCTTCCCAACCAGTAAATAAGTTTGCTAAGTTCCATTCACTTTGTCCGTGACGGATTAAAACTAATTTAGCCATTAATCAAATACCTCTTTCTAATTTTGAGACTAGTTAACAATCTTTTTAATTTTATAGCATTTCCCTATAAATTAAAAGTATCTCCACTAATTTAAACTCGATCTTCACCAGATAAATCAGCAATAATTTGGGCGCGGTATCCTGGATCATCAGCAAACTCAATGCCTTCGTCAAGATTGAATTCTGCCGTATGCTTATTAGCTAGTTTTACTTTTGTCTGAGCCCCCATCCGATACCATTCATACTCAGAATCCAAGTGGCCAATATCAATCGCCCAAAAACCAGCTTGGGCCAAATCTTCGGCTAACACTTTTGCCGTAGGACCTAACATCAATAAAACTAACCGGTCTTGCGCTTGTTCGCTTACCTTTTCTAGTAGCTCATCATAAATATTAAAGCAGTGGTGTGACGGAGCGATGATTCGCTGAATCGACTTCGCCCCAGCAAATAAATCATTTCCTACTCCCGAGCGAGTTGTTGATCCCTCAACAATCAAGACATCTTGATCTTGCCAAAGCCGCTTTAATTTATCAAAAGCAATTCCCGCTCGTGACTTATCAGCTTGATCAATGTATGGCCGTGAAATAAAGGTACTCCCATACCAATCAGCCGTACAACATTCTTTCACCACTCCCAAATCGACGCCTTGCCAAAAATTCCACATATCGCTGGTATACCGATCTGGACGTTCAAAGACATCCGGCATGCAAACCATAAACTGATTATCACTAGTTCGACCAGCTAACCGGCGTAACCGCCTCCCTAACTCCGGAACGTAATATTGATATGGAATTGAATATCCACGCATCATCAAAAATTCGCCATCCCCAAAGCGAGCAACCGAACAACGATGCTCAAGGATATAATCTAAAGATGCTTCTAAGGGTTTGACCCGCAGATAAACGCCATTTAAACCGGCTGGTTGCACTACCTTTGGTAAATGTGCAAGTTGGCGTAAAGCATCCGAGAATTGCTCATAGGTCGTAAAATGATTCTCCAACCCATGATAAGACAAAATCGGTTTATCTAGCATTTTAAAATGATCAATAATTTGTTGCTCACCTGATGGGGTAATATCTAAGAAAACATCATTGGCTAAAGCTTGTTCCCTTAATTGATAGCTAATAAATTTCGGCAGCAAGTGGACATTCGGATAATTTTGGAGCCTCGTCAAGCCAAACCACATATCGGTCCATGCCGCAATAGTGAACTTAATTTGTGGATATTCCTGAATTAACCGTTCCAAGTCATCGACCACGCCACTTTGCGTAAAGATCATACATTTAAGCCGATATTCTGGAATACTGGGCGCTGGCTTTTGATGGGTGATAATCTCACTCCATTCCAGATTAGCATAGTCCCACCAGAGTTGCCGCCCGCGTCCCATCGAAAATTCATTCCAGGGCTTATCATCCGTCGTAAAATGCCAAATCACATGGTCAGGTTGACGATCGACATCCGCTAACGGCACTTGATGCAAACTCTGGACATAATCAGCTCCAATTTGATAATTATATTGACCAGCCTCGATTTCACGAATCCGATCACCGAGTACGGCATTGACCACCGTTTGATCACCATTACGCAGCTCTTCACGGTGATCCCGAGCATAGGTTAATAATTGTTGGCCGAGTTTTTCTTGCCGCCAGCGGTCCGCATTCATCAACATCACGCCAGAGTTAAACTGTTGTTCAATATCTGAAATACGTTCTTTAGCCGCAAGAAGCACATCGGTTGGTTCCAACATCTCAAATAAGGGTGTCAAATCCCCATCAACGATCACATCACTATCAAGGTATAAAACCCTTTGTTCATCAATAAGATCGGGAATCATGAATTCGGCGTATACCACGTTTAAAATCCGTTCAAAAGAACTTGCTGTACCAGCCAATTCATTCATATCAATTTTAACATTATGAACCCGATGCTTACTGGTCGCTATCCGCTGATTCAACTGGGCAAATACTTCCTGGGGAATATCTGGATTTAAGATATAAATATCGACTGCCTGATGATGCCATAAGACAGATTTAACGGTCGTCAAGATTTGATTCAGGTAACCATAATTACCTACCAACGCAATCGCTAGCCGTTTCATTGTTCTTCCTCGCTAATTCCATTCCAATTTAGCAACCATTTCGATCACTGCCCGTTTAATTGGGAAATTCTGCCGAATCAGGTTCCCAATCCGGTGGGTTCGTTCTGCCATTTCATGATATTCCGCTTCAGAAAGCTGATCAATAGCTTCCTTTAACTGACTTAAATCATCTACAACTAAGCCAATCCCGTGTTTTTCAACAAAGGGGGCAATCGCCGCCTGGCGCGCTACGATGAGTGGTTCATCAGCTGCTAAATACATGGACGCCTTATGTGGTGCATTATATTGCTCATATTCGCCAGTTAGTCCGGTCACTCCCGGATAAGAATCAGATGACCAAACCAAGCCAAACGAACCAGTCAACACCTGGGGAATGGCTTCGTGATCGTAACTACCCTGAAATTTAATGTTCTGACGTTGTTGATCAGACAAGTCTGCCGCATCAGTTTGACCGTAAATATTAAATTTCAAATCCGTTGAAAGCTCTTTGATGAACTGGGCTTTAGCCAAATTCCCCGCATAATCAATCTCACGATTAAAAGGATGTTGCCAATCGTACTGATTACGCACCGCCTGAAAACCAAATAAGTCTAAAATGACAAAATAGGGTTGATGTTCCAGGCCATGGGCTCGAAAGTCTTGTTCTAGGCGCGCCTGCATTGGTTTCGAATGCACAATGATGCCATCACTTTGATTTAAGTTTGCTAAAACCTTCTGGAGCCGTTGTTCATTAAAATTAATGGGGTGACGCCAAGAATCAAGATCATGAATCACCGTCACAATCCGGCCCCCCTAAACCTTTAATTCGATTATAAAGGTGTTGAACATACTCATCAGAAGTATAGCTTAACGGCCATTGAATAAAGAAGATATCATCACGTTTCGCCCCGCCTAACAAGCCATCAAAACGACGGTCAAAATAGTCTTCGGGTTCTTCAGGCCAATTGTAAACGTAGGTATACAATTTATTAGCATCTAATACCTCTTTGATACCGTTCGCCACATCAAAGCGCGCTTTCCCACTTGCGCCTTCGTTCCAATAGGGGTAGCCACTCTCCAAAGAGGCATTTGGCTCCGTCACCCAATAATTCATGTCTTTACCTCACTGTTCCTGTACTAATTAGTTGGGTAATGTGATCATGCACAACTACCAAAGTTAAACCTGCTTATCCGATCACTTGCTTATAATGTGCGACTGTCTCTTCTCCTGCATGTCGCCACTGCGCTTGTAATTGATCTTCCAAGGCATTGCCATCCTCTAAGACCGTATTTATCAAGTGAACTAAATCTTCTACTTGGTCCGGTTGATAGATATGCTCTGGTGAGGTAAAACGACGGTTATGAACCGTTTGGTCAAAGCCTGCAATCAGCATATTATTTTCAAAAGCAGTCCGACTAGCATCTAAAATCTCATTCCCATGATTGATATCAAGGTATAAATCAGCCTCTTGAACCAGTCGATCCACATCCGTTTGCAAAATTTGTGGATACAAATTGACATTATCATATTGATCAAAACTCAACAGTTTCGTTGACATTTCCGTTAAAGCTCCCACATTAAAGGTCACTTGTGGCAGGGTTTTAACCAAGGCTTCTAATTGTTCCATTTGATCGGAATTGGTGAAGGTAACTGTCGTCGGTCGCTGTTGATTTTGACGCCGGAAAGGATAAATGAAGCCAAGATAAGTCACCTGGTCGCGCTGATCAGCCGGCAAAAGCTCCATCAGCCGATCATAGGCTGAGCGATGTTGAACGACAATCTTGGTATTCGGTTCCGCCTTCGTTAATAAATAGGTCATATTTCCTGGAACCGAATCCGTAATGGGCTCTTGCCAAAATAAAATATTATCATGTGTCGACTGGGCCATACTTTCGGTAACCTGGAAACCATCCGCGAGGGTATTGTACATGATCCGATCCACCGCTAATCCGGAATGCTCCAAATAGTACTTCACCATTTCAGTCCGATTTTTAAAAAGCGAGAAATCACCTTGATGATTGTGATTATAAATAATGTCCCCTGTAAAGTGATTCTCAACTAGGACTTCAAAGCCATCCGGTGTAAGGTAAGTAGTCATCGCATAATGACCGTCAGCATCTAAAGTGGTGATGGCGAATTTCCATCCCCATTGGTTATAGCGGTCGATTACCGTCGTCCTGCCCTGCCGATCGAACCATTCAACGGTCTTCACTTGCCGTTCATTATCCGTGCGATGATATGTGATGCGCCCCCGTTGAACCCCTTTATCCATGACCTTTCCTTCTTGAGCATTGGCTTCAATCTCCCAAAAACGTGGTAAGTCAATTTGATTAAAGAAGCGGGGACGACCTTCAAATTTAGCTCCCGCATGCTTAAAGAAATACATTAAGGGGGAAACAACATCATCTGGCAAATATCCATCATCGTTAATGACCACCGTTTCCTGACGATGATCACTCATCAACATGGCGATATGGAGGTCCCGGCTCTCGGTCGTATAGTTGTCAAATAGATTAATCATGTGCACTTACCTCTGTTAGTAATTGTATCCACCGCTGCCCAATCCGTTCCGTCAAATATTCACCTGCAATTTCATAAGAGCGCTCATGGAAACGATCGAAATTAGGCTCTTGAAACAGTTTGATCAAGGCATCGCCCAGTTGGTCAATAGAAACTTGGGCGCTTTGATTATTATCAATGAAGGTTTGATTACCATAGCGAACATCAAATCCAACCATAGCTAGCCCAGAGCCAACGGCTTCCATCAAGGTCAAACCAAAGCCCTCACTCGTGGAGGCAGCCACGTAGACATCATAATCACGATACTGATCCGTCATGTCCTGGTGTCCTTTCAAGGAAACATAATCGCCACTATTAGTTTGGTCAATGGCCTTTTGAATATTGCTTTGTTCGCCACCCGTCCCATATATGTCTAAGGTGATTTCAGGGAAGACAGCATGGGCTTTGGCAACTGCCCGGGCAATCCAATCAACATGTTTTTCCGATGCTAACCGAGATGCCGTCACTAAACTATATGGCCGGCGTCCACTGGCTGTCGGCGTCTTTAATTCCGGTAAATTACCTACTGGGATTGTATAAATTTTAGGATGAACTTGGTTATACTTCGCAAATTGCGCTTGCAGTAACTGGTTTTGGGCATCCGTAGCGGTAACATAAAAATCAATATCTTGATAGTGTTGGAATTCATATTCATAATAATTGTTCCACAAAATCGTATTGTCATTGGTATTCGGCTCACTAAAATGATCTGCATGAACAATTGTTCCGACCTTCGCGGACCCTTTGTTTTCTAAAATTTGTTGCGCTTGGCCCGTGGCCCGATCAATTAAAACGACATCATCAGCCGTCAAATGTAAAGATCGCATAAAATGGGAAATTAACTCCGCTTTAGAATCAATGATTTGATCCTTAAATTTAAACATGGAAGCCTGTCCTGGATTGACAATTTCATCATATGCGATTGAACCATCAACATTATAGAAACGCCGCAGGTACAAACGCGCTGCATTATCTTTAGGCGCGTAGTATTCTGTCATATAACGCCCATAACTATAAAAATCTTTCCGAATCAAATTGTTGCCCGATACATATTCGACCCGATCAACAATTTGATCTGAATCCCGCTTAAAATAAGCCGTAGCCCAAGTTCCATCATTAAAATAAAATTTTTGGGTATTCGCGGATTGCTTTTGCTCCACCGGCGCTTTCCGAAATGCCTTTAACAAATCGTCCACGGTAAAGGTGGTTGGCGCCGTTTTAAAGTCGGTGAAGTAGGTATACAACCAGATGACTTGATCATCTTGAAAGCCCATCTGAGCTGTAAAATGCTCAATGTTTTCGTTGGAAATAAAATCCGTAAAAACAAATTTGGCATCAACGCCAATTCGTTGGAAAACCTGGCTCCGGTATAATTGTGCGTACTCAACCCCACTGCTGGCCCAACCGATTCCTTGATTAATATTGTAAACCGTCATCTCTTTCTCCCTTTACTTCCAGATAATTTGGACTAGTGACATAATCAGTCCAATCACCATGACAAAAATCATCAAAATATACATGAAAGGAGCAATGATCCGCCGTCGCTTTTTCTTTTTATCCGGTTCTTTAAATTCATACCGTACCTTATCGAGACGCTCCATTGCATCATTCGTTAACGGATCCCCATCATCATGGGTTCCTAAGCTTGATCTCTTAGACATAATAGATATCCTTTTTCCCTTTTTTATCGGTTATGATGGTGCTTAACAATAAATATCTGAGGACCATATGACGAATTTCCTTTTTCATCTGTCGATAAGCTCGTTCGGCTTCCTTATGATATTCAAAGGTTGGTTGCCGTTGGGCAAATTGGCGCGCGACCACAATTTGGCGTAATTGTTCTAGTCCATCGACCTCATCAATCCAACATTCATCAATTGCCTTTAATAAGGATAACCGAATAAATCGATCTTGTTCTTCTTCGGTGGCAAATTCTTGCTTTTTAGCAGTCATCTCTTCATCAGCTAATTGCATTAAGAAATCGACAACCTGCTTGCGATTAGCCAGGTCAATTCCCTGTGGAGCATCGAAATACTGATAAGTGATGTTATCTAAAATATACCGATCTAATTGATCCATCGTCAACGGCTGGTGTTCAGTAAAAAATAAATTAAATTCATCGCGAAAAAGTTGTTCGGGATCAAAATCAACTTGACCCTCACCAAAAATAATGTCATTCCGTTGTTGGTAAACTAACTCCCGTTGAATTTGAGAACTAACATCCATCTCTAAGGACTGGGCCCGTTGTTGAGCTCCCGAGGCATCACTATCTTCTTGCGCATAGTTAATAACCCGGCGGAATTTCCCGCGACGTAAACGCTTGGGCGCATTCATGCTCCGCTTACTTTCATGACGATCATAATAGCGATGAACCCAATGGGCACCATATTTAATCACAACCTCGTCTTCTAAGGAAATGAAAAATTTACTAGATCCAGGATCACCTTGACGACCAGCCCGACCACGTAGTTGCTGATCAATCCGCTTACTAGCCATTTTTTCGGTACCAATTACCGCCAGACCACCAAGTTCTTTAACGCCCGGACCTAATTTAATATCAGTTCCTCGGCCCGCCATATTGGTGGCAACGGTCACTGCCCCTAATTGGCCCGCTTCTTTAATGATCATCGCTTCTTTCGCCGCATTTCGCGCATTCAACACACTATGTGGAATGTGCTCCCGGAGTAATAATTCAGAATAAATTTCCGAAAGCTCTACGGTTGCCGTCACTAATAAGATAGGCCGACCCAGGGCGTGAATTTGTTTAACCTCTTCTAAGGAAGCTTGTAATTTTTCAGGAAGGGTCGTATAAATTTGATCTGGATAGTCCTTACGAATCACGGGTTTGCGAGTTGGAATTTGAATTACCTTCATAAAGTAAGATTCAATAAATTCTTGATTAGCCACTTTCCCAGTTCCTGTCATCCCCGATAGTTTTTTAAACATCCGAAAGAGGTTTTGATAGGTAATCGTGGCCATTGCTCGCGTATCATCAGTAACGTCTACTTGTTCCTTCATTTCAATTGCTTGGTGCTGACCCGCTTGCAACTTCATTCCTTGCATGACCCGACCATTCCCCTTATCCATAAGAGAAACTTCATTGTCTTGATTAATGACGTAATCTTCATCTTTTTCAAAGAGAAAATGGGCCTTCAGGGCTAATTCAATGGAGCGAACCTGATCTTTATGGTGACCATCAAACAAATCATCAATTTGCATAAAATTTTCGATCTTATCGATCCCTTGATTGGTTAGCCAAACGTTGTCTTCTTCTTCGTCCATTTCGTAATCAACGTCACGAATGAGGGTATAGATAATTTCATCCGCAACCCCGATAAAAGTCGACGAAACCCGGGGAGCTCCTGAAATAACTAGAGGCGTCACCGCTGAATCTAGCAAAACTGCATCCGCCTCATCCACGATCGCATAATTAAAGGGACGCATATATTTATGTTCCTCGTCAGAGGCTAAATTATCGATCAAATAATCAAAACCAATCGTCCCATTGGTCGTGTAAATAACGTCACTATTGTAAACAGCCCGTTTTTGAGCCGGCTTCCATTCTTTATCACTAGTTTTTGGGAAACCCACGGCAACCGTGAGGCCAAGCCATTGGTAGACCACGCCCATTTCTTCGCCATCCCGTCGGGCCAAGTATTCATTGGGCGTAATTAACATCGCCCCTTCTCCTGATAAGGCATTCAAATAGATCGGCAAAGTAGCCGTTAAGGTCTTCCCCTCACCGGTTTTCATTTCCGCAACGGCCCCCTGGTGAAGCGCAATTGCCCCCATCACCTGCACATCAAAAGGAAACATCCCTAATAGCCGCTTATCAGCTTCTCGAACGGTGGCAAAGGCTTCTGGTAACAGGTCATCTAAGGTCTCACCTTTAGCCAATCGCGCTTTAAACTTTCGTGTTTGGTCCTTTAATTGACCATCAGTCATTGCGGCCATTTGATCTGCATAGGAATTAACTTGTTTTAAAATCCGACGAATTCGCGATAATTCAAAACGATCAATAATTGACACTTTGCCACCTCCTTACAGTGCTTGATTAATGATGGACCGCTGCTTAGCTTCTTGTTCGATGAGTTCTTGATGTTGCGCTTGGCAATATTGATCCGTTAACAGGTAAGCATCTTCTGCTAGATCTGTAACATCAACTACATCAATCCGCTCAAAGGTTAGTTCGGTACAGCCACCACTGATTAATTCTAAGGTATAATTATAAGCTTTTTCCTGATAAGTCACTTCTCCTTCCATCCCATTAATCATCTGATTTTTAATGAGTTTACCCTGAAAATCATAGGTAATCATCCGCAGATAGATAGTGGTCGGATCATCAATATCAGCATGTAATCTTAATTGGTAGCGATGCCCTGGGGTTAACAATGGCAACCGAGGAAAGGCTCGCCCAATCGGGTAAGCAAATAATAAGTCCCACTTATAAATCACTTCCCCAGCTGGTAACAAATCATTTCGAAAATACCATTGATCCTTAGCAAGACGCCGGATAGTTGATCCGAACCAATAGGCATGCCCTGATGAATCCAAGGTCGTATCAGAATATAAATAACCCGTTTGGGAAATATAACGCAGATCCCCAGCAATCCCAGACCAGAAAAGATTACTGATATTATCCCAATAAATTGATTGCATACCTAATCCTCCTGGTTAAAAATCTTCCCTTAAAATCGTGCGATATTGTTGCTTAAACCAGCTAGTTAATTGCGCACTCATATCTCCGTGATGTCCGAGATAGCTTTTCGAAATCACGTGAACGCGTTGATGACTTTGCCTAATATGACGCATTAAATCTCGAAACGCCGTCGTATCATAATCATCTTGCTCCATATAACCAACCGCAAACTGCGTCTTGGTTAAATCCGCGTGATCAATCACATCCCAAAATTTTTGATTCATCGCCTTCGCTTTGGTCATCCCATCATGTTGCGGATCCTGATCAGGACCATTCGCTTGTAAGACATCTAGTGAAGTTGGAAAACCACCAAATCGTTGACGCCCTTCATTAAGGGCAATGTTACCGATACTAGCGAGCGGTTTTGACAGAATAATGGCATGAGCACCTAATTGGGCTCCGTAATACATGGCGCCAAAGGTTCCCATCGACATTCCAGAGGTAATTATCTGGGAGTGATCAAAGCCCAACCAATCTAGTTTTTCGTATATTTTTTGAATAAGGCGTTCTTCTAATTCTTCCGATCCAACATAAAAACCACCACCTTCAACCCGAGGGTCGGCGATTAACATAAATGGTTTTTTGAAGGACCGCATCATATAAAAACCTTCAAACCCCTCTGCCATTCGATACCCCGAAAAATAAATATTTAGGGGCGGCGTTAAATCACCTGGATTAAAGTAAACATCAATCTCTTGACGGTTAGCATCAACAATCCGTTCGCCACCAGGGAAGAATTCTCCCAACCCTAACCGTGACCAACGACAGTGAAGCGGTCCGACTTTAATTTTCCCGCGACCTTTAATATATAGGGTCGCACTCATTTGACTCTGTCCTGGAATTCCTGAAATCCTAACGCTTTGTTTTAGTTCATCTTCACTAAAAACCGTAACCGGATGGTCTTCATAACCAACATTCTGCCGGATACCAAGTTTGACTTCAATCCCGGCATCCTTCTCATATTCTGACCAATATTCCAAGGTACGATGGGGGTCCACATACATATTCCAACGCCAGGTAAACATCGGTACAAACTGGTTACCAAAATCATCTTCGATTTCAACGCCAGTCCCTCCTTGGTAGTTGATCATGCCGTGATAAGTCGGTGCGACTTCAATCGCGTTCGTATATAACTTGATACCAGTCTGCCCACCGTATAACCGTTCCGTTAGCCACTGTAACATTTCCGCGACACTCTTACCGGTTAATTTGGTTACTAACTTGCTAGTAATGAAATATTGGGCGGCTGGGCTTAACTTTTGTTCAAAAAGCTCAGGAATCGCAAATACCCGATAGGCATCAAGGTTTTTCTGTAAAATTACCAAATCTTCATCGGTGGGTATCGCCAGTAGTAAGGCTCCCCCATTAAAGCCGCGATAAAGCAATTCTTTTTTTGCTTTATTTTCTGCCTTCAGACGCCGATCAAGTTGACCAACCGTTCCTGGTGCTGCCCACAACCAGCGTACGTTCTCATCGTCACTTGGGGCTTGGCTGGTTTGATCATGGTGACTAATTAATACAAAATTATCCATTATTCTCCTGCTTTCGTTAGCCAATCATTAACAATTTTGCCACTCGTATATTGACCAATCTTTTCTACCGCATATACCAGCGCCTCATTCCAATTTTTCAGACCATCTAAATAGAAATGGAGGGCGGCGGTTAAATCAAAATCCTCGTTTAAAATTAAACCGTTCTTACCACTAACCACATAACTAGTCTTCACAGTATTAATTTGCGGAACCCCAGCTGAAATAGCCGCAATTTGTAAATAACTATTGGGCCGCGAGGCAAGATCAATTACGACTCGAATTGGATCAATCACTTCCATCAAGTGCGGTTCCGAAGAGATCCCCACAAAATCAACATACCGAACCGGTTTCCGTTCGACCTTTAAATCTTCATCCAGGTCATCGTCATCATCAAGATCATTTTCTCCTCTATCCTCTTCTTTGACATCAAATTGATAGTCGTATTCCCATTCATAACTTTTAACTAGATGTTCAATCGCACTTTTCACCATGGCGTAACGATCATCTTGAATCGTACAAACAATTAGATCAATCAGTTCATTTTGCTCCATGAATTGAAAGATTTTAATTAAATTAGTATAGAGTTCCTGGTCATTGATTTGATCGACCAACAATAAGATCTTAAAGTGTTCATCCTGCATGCTGGTCCCTAAATTCAAACGTGAATCAAAAGGTGGCGTGACGATTACCCGATCGAGGCCTAATTGATTGAGTTGATCTTTTTGAAAATCCGCATTCACGACCAATAGATTGGCTTGACTGGCTTGCGCCACCTCGTCATTCGTAATATTTTGATTTCGATTTTCAAAAAAGGACATGATTAGTTTGGCTTTAGAGCAATTATTAATTACGATTTGATTATGTTGCTCGTTGGAAGCAAAAACCACCAGATCATCGGTTTGTAATTGATGGGCGGCAAATTCTGCTAAGCCTTCATTGAGCATCGCCTCTAAGTTTTGATACACCGACTTTTTCATTGGTAATTCATCTGGTGACATTACCATAACGGTTTGATCAGCTAGTAAACGAAAGGCCACTGCCCCATTGACTGTCAAAAAATCATGATGAGTTAATTGACCTTGTTGATAATATTCAATGCTTGATAAAAATCCGCGATCATCAAAAATTAAATTTTTTTGGAGCTCTCCATCGCGAAATCTTTCAACCGCAATAATATTGCCTTCAATTCCATAGTGAATCACCGCATACTTTTGATCCCCTTGGTAAACATAGGTTCCTTGTCCCGAATGGACAAATTCGCAATCCAGCGGCCAATCCCACTCGCGATAGTTAATTTCAATGGTGGGTAAATTATCTGGAATTCCTTGCATTTGATCAAAGAAATTTAAGCTTTCCACCTGCATCAAATCTTGTCGATGAAAAAGGTGGCGTAAACTCGGAAAATAACTTAATGTCACTATCGTTGCTGGCATTTGGGATCGTTCAAACATCCGAACTTGATTAATGGTGTCATCAAACTCCATTACGTGATAACCCCATTGAAATTCTTGGCTAGGACTCCCCCATTGGTGAGGATGATCCCCATACCAAGATGGAATAAAATAATTCATAAATTTCCCTCACTCTATAAAATCGAATCGTATTTACCATGGACCAAAATGACATCAATTTGATCTAACATCAGAATAGCAAACGAGGCTGCCATCATGACATTGCCGGGGAACATCATTAAGGTTTCGTATTGCGGACGATCAATCGCAAAAATCAATGGTAGCCCGGCAATAAGAGTAATGAAAATTCCACCGATGATCGAAAAGCGGACAATCACCCCTCGAAGGTAGCGAGCTGTGACACGTCCAGGACGAAAGCCAGGAATATAGTCACCCGATTTTTGATAATCTTCAGCCAACTGCTCTGGATCCATATTCATTAAAGCAAAGGCAATTGAAAAGAGAAATAGAATAATAATATAAGTGGTGACCCCAGCCGTCTTGGATAAGACCAAATTATCATTCCACCAGGCAAATGTTGCATTATGTGGATAGGCCTGCGCTAGATAATGAAATAGGTACTGAGGAAGCGATAAGATCGCCATGGCAAACATTACCGGCATCCCACCAGCTGGTGATAATTTAACCGGTAAATATGACTTGTCTACAAACTGATTATTAATTCCCAAACGAATCACCGGGATCCGGTATTCTGCTCGGTCCATCAAAAGAGTTATTGAAATAATCACAACTACAAGGATAACTAAACCAATAATGACGATGAGCCACGTTCCCAGGCCTCCCGTAATCAGGCGACGAGAATTGTAAACGGTTCTTAACAAGGACACCATGACATTGGCCATAATAATCATCATCGGTCCACCTAGGCCTAATTTAGCATTCATATTACAAAGCCACATGATCATCATAGCTCCGGCAACCATTACCAAAATAACTTGCCATTCTGTTTCCCAGCCGGGCTTAGTTAATTTAAAATTTCGTACTGAAACATACGCTTGGGCCAAAGCAATTAAAATCGTAATGATCATTTGGATCCGGTCATTATATTTGGATGGTAACCGATTCAAGCCTAAGACTTTGCTTTGCATCGCAAAAGCCGCCACAATCAAACCGATCATCATCGGCCCAATCCCCAAAGCAAAAATGGAATAGTTTGACATTCCTGATCCGCTAATAACGGCCCGAATTGGTTCGCTAACAACTGAACGAATATGTGATTGGTATTTTACCAATGGTAACGGTATTTCCTGACCAAAAATATAAATTAGTAAAATCCAACATGACCATAACATTCGTTCAATTAACGGATGCTTATTCATTTCTAAAGACACCATCGTTCTCCTGTCTATTCAAATAATATCTTGTATATATCCGATAATATAATTAACTTTTATAATACACGTCTTAGTCTCTAAATTGTAGCTATAACGATAAAAAAGCAACCACCATTAATTAATC
>NZ_AICN01000003.1:0-7547 GCF_000247775.1 Limosilactobacillus gastricus PS3 | reverse complement strand
TTTTTAACAGCTTTATTACTATAACGCTTAATAAAACCTGTGTCAAGAAGAGTTTTATTTTTCTTAACACGCTTTGTTACTTATGCGTTTTGGCAACTTTGATAGTATACCAGCTCGTAAAATTCTATGCAAGTGTTTTTTGATTTTTATTTTGATCTGCTACCAATCTTTCGCTAGCATATTTAAAAGCGTTGATTAAAGGATACTTGTAAGCTTTAACTTTCTCTCCCTCCTGACTTTATATGGACTACTATCGACACCCAAATTAATTTTCATTAAAACAACTTTCTTAACCAAACAAGTCTTGATACAATGCTCTATAGACTTTTAGAAGGAGAACATTATGTCTGTTATCAACTTTTTCATTGATTTCGTCTTACATATTGATAGTCACTTGGTTCAAATCGTTACCACTTTTGGAGATTGGACCTATCTGATTCTGTTTGCCATCATTTTTATCGAAACGGGAGCGGTTATTCTCCCCTTCCTCCCAGGAGACTCCCTCCTGTTTGCTGCGAGTGCCTTATCAGCCAATGCCCTTTACCATCTTAACATTTGGTGGTTCATCATCATTTTCTTTATTGCCTGCTTTGGCGGTGACTCGTTAAATTTCTATATTGGGAAAAATTTAGAAAAGTTACTCGCTCGACACACTTGGTTTACAAAATTAATTGATCAAGAAAGTCTCCATAAAACCGAAGCCTTTTTTGAAAAACACGGAGCGATGGCGATTATTCTGGCCCGTTTCATGCCCATCATTCGTACCTTCGCGCCTTTCGCTGCCGCTGGTTCGGGTTTTCCTTATCGTAAGTTTGTTCGATACAGCATCATCGGTTGTACTGCCTGGGTCGCAATTTGTTGTGGAGCTGGTTACTTCTTTGGAAACCTCCCCTTCGTTAAAGCCCACTTTTCCTTGATTATTATTGGGATTATCGTGGTTTCATTAATTCCGGCCCTAGTCAGTTATCTTCGGAGTAAATTGGTCCGCAAATAACTTTAACTGATGATTAATCCACCAATTTACTAGAAAAACAAAAATAAATGTCAGCGCAAACCAAATTAAAGAACAGATCAGAAAAAAACTAATGGGAAGCATGTTAATAATTTGATCGGTGTAAACGTTAAAAATCCAATCATGATTATTAAACACTAATTGATGGAACTCAATAAAAGTCTGATCAAAATTAGTGATGCCCATCCCTAATAGTAAAAGCACAATTATAAACGACCATCTTAACGGACTTTTTAACTTCCATAGTTGAAAAGTCCGTTTTTGATACCAAAGCATCCCCACTGCTACTAATAAACTAATTATCAACCATGATTCCGCCCCCAAAACCAAGCCTCTGACATCCTGGAAATGGTGAATCGCTGAAGAACCCATTTTCAAATATTCAAAATGTAATTCATGAACCCATGGTAATTGTAAGTAACGAATCACCCGCCAATAATCTGCTAATTGATGTTGAGTGGGAACGTTTGTTAAATATGAACTACGTAAGTCAACCCACCAACTCGAACAATTTAACATTATAAAAAAAGAGCTCCCTAAAGATGATAACCAAATTGTGGTTATCGTTAGGGTAACTCGAATTACGCTATATATTTTCTTCATCCCATTCATCCAATGAATTAATTTGATAGGTTGGTTGTTGACTTTCTTTAGCAACTTCACTCCGTTTTGATACCCCAGTATACACCAACAAAGTATCCATTCCGACAGCCTGGCCAGCTTGAATATCCGTATGGAAATTATCACCAACCATCAGGACTTGATCAACCTGCTTTCCGGTGTACTGCAAAGCCATTTCCATAATTAACGCATGTGGTTTACCGACTACGATAGGTTCAACTGCCTGAGTAGCATAATGAACTAAAGCTACTAAGGAGCCTGCTCCTGGTAACATTCCTCGTTCGTTAGGCAAATTAGTATCCGGATTAGTTCCAATAAACTTGGCCCCACGTTGAATGTTTAAGACCGACGTTGCAAAATCCTCATAGGTGGCATTCATATCCATCCCCACTACCACAAAGTCTGGATGATAAGTTGTCAGATAAAAGCCTCGATCCAATAAAGCTTTTTGCAAGCCCCACTCACCAATCACGTTCACTCGTTCTTGACCAGTGCTCGCAATTGATTTGACGTAATCAGCGGTCGCCAAGGCCGATGTATAAACATCTTTAGGGTCCGTAGGAATTTGATGATCTTTGGTTAAGACTTGCGCCACTTCTTCTGGCGTCCGGGTACTATTATTGGTTAAATATAAAATTCGTTTCCCGTGGTCTTTTAGCCGCTGAATAAATGTAGCTGCCGCTGGAATGCGATTTTTCCCCTGGTAAATGGTCCCGTCTAAATCAATAAAGTAGGTATCATAATGTTTCATTAATCGTGCACCCTTTTCTTCTTATCGCGAATCACAAACTTTCGTCGATTAGGTCGATGTTTATTCTTAACTGAAGTTACTTCTTGATTTTTCCGATACCGCGGCTTTGGTCGACTCGCCGACCGTTGATGTTCACGGTATTCTTTTAGCGCATGCGCACTTCGTTTCTGATTAACAACTCGGCGTGGAATGGCCACCTCAAGATTTTGAATGATGAAATAAGGGCACCCAAAATTACATTCTTCATACAAATAATCTTGGATTAACGTAACGGAATGATCGCGATCAAATAAGGGATTATCGCTTTGATAAAACCCCCGTAAACGAAGTTGATTATGTCCCCAATCACCAACAATATAATCATATTTGCTTAAAATCGAACTAAATCGATTGGCTAATTGCTCGGGATCAAACCCTGCCCGATAATCTTTGATTAATAAATATTGATGACCATTTATTTTAAAATGGGACTCATCATCGCGAACGACTTGATAAACCCCAGCCCGTTGAGCGGCCCGTTGGTCAATATAAGCTTGTACCACATCTCGTTTCATATAAACATTTCTCCGCTAATAAGATAAACCTATCTTACCATACTCAAAACAAAAAGGCTGAGGACTAACCTCAACCTTATAGATTACTTAGCAGCTTTCCGCAACCGTTCGATATCATGAACAATCATCAATTCTTCATCAGTTGGAATTAATAAACATTTAACCGTTGCATCATCCGAAGAAATATCCCGTTCAACACCACGGACATTGTTCTTTTCGTCATCAATCCCCGTACCTAAGAATGATAGTTGATCAGCAATTTGCTTCCGGAAGTTTGGATCATTTTCACCAACCCCAGCAGTGAAGACAATGGCGTCAACCCCACCTAATTCGGCCACATAGCTACCAATGTACTTAACCACGCGGTTAACGTTAATCTCAAGTGCTAATTCGGCCCGTTCATTACCTTCTTTAGCAGCTGCTTCAACATCCCGCATATCACTAGACACACCGGAAATTCCTAATAAACCGGACTGATGGTTCAAGATATCAATCATCTCATCACCATTCTTCCCCAGTTTATTAGCGACAAAGTTAACCATTGAAGGATCAACATCACCCGACCGGGTTGCCATTGTTACCCCTGCCAATGGAGAGAATCCCATTGAAGTATCATATGACTTTCCGTTCTTGATAGCCGTAATCGAAGCACCCGCACCGATGTGACAAGTGATTAGTTTCAAATCTTCCAAAGGCCGGCCTAGTAAATCAGCAGCCCTTTGTGCCACATACCGGTGACTAGTCCCGTGAGCCCCATACTTCCGCGCCCCGTACTTCTCGTACCATTCGTAAGGTGTACTGTAAAGAGCGTTCATCTTTGGCATGTCAGCATGGAAAGAAGTATCGAACACTGCTACGGCAAAGGCATCCGGTAAAACATCCTTGAAAGCTTTAATCCCTTGTAATTCGGCAGGATCATGTAATGGCGCATATTCAGCTAATTGGTCAATCTTGTCCATGACATCTTCATCAATTACCGCTGAATCCTTGAAGAATTCACCACCAGCCACAATCCGGTGACCAACTGCATCAATTTCGTTGTAATCAGCCACAATACCGAGATTCTTTAATTGGTGAAGTAAGTATTCAACCGCTGCTTCATGATCAGCAAATGGAGTATCTTCTTCATGAACTTGGTCCTCTTCATACTTGATCTTAGCATGACCCATTTCTAAGCCAATTCGTTCCAAGTTACCTTCAGCAATAACTTCTTCACTTGGCATATCAAATAACTTAAACTTAACCGTTGAACTTCCGGCATTAATGGCAATTGTCTTTGACATCTGTATCTCCTCTTACTTCATAGACTGTAAATTAGTTGCGACCCATTGATCGGTCTTTTGCATGAACGCAGTGAACTCTTTTGGATCTTTTAACGTTGGGAAAGTACCCAGTAAAACCTGAGGAACTTGGTGAGCACTAGCTCCCTGACGTTGTAATAATAAGATTGACTTAGCAGCTTGTTGGTTAGCAAAAATTGCTGTTGGAAGATTCAATAATCCTTGCATATGAGCGACTGATTGAATCCATTCAACTAACCCTTGTGCTTCGTCAGATTGGAACAAAGCTTGTGGTACTAAGAACAGGCCGAAACCTCCTGGCTTAAGATAGTTCATTGATTGTTCAATCAATAAATGATGAACAAACGAATGTCCTTCTTTAGCTCGTGTCCGATAGTTCTTCGTATTATCATCTAATGGATAATATCCCACCGGCAAATCAGCGACCACTAAATCAACTTGCGGAACTGCTAAATCTAAAATAGCGTCTTGATGAAACAACTCAACATCCGCTTTTTGCAAAGCAACGTTAACGCTAGCTGTAGCTAACATCAAATCATCATTATCAATTCCAAAACCTGTTGTCGAGCGACCATTTAGTGCTTGCAATTGATTCATCATTGTAGTTAACAAATTAGCTGAACCAACCACAGGATCCAAAATGCTTAGCGTCTCTTGCTCCGGCAAGATCCTGGACGCTAAGGCCGCCATTAACATCCCAATCGTATCCGGTGTAATTTGATAATTACTCGGCAGTTGATCCTTACGGGTCACTTTCAACATACTTAATTGAATGAGTTGACGCATGGTCTCAGGATTGAACTTAAATTCCGCTAATCGCTGATATAAGTGGACTAATTTAGCTTGATCCGTTTCGTTCGGGATTCCATCTTCCACCCGTACTTGACCCCCATCTACCAAATTTTCAGCATTCTCTAAAAAGGCATCTAAATAAGAACTACCCAGTGCCGCTTGCAAAATTTCAGTAGCTTGGTCGAACGTTTGAAACATTTCTTCCGGAATCGTTTGTGCCAGTTGAGATCACTCCTTTCATTTCAATACAGTCTAATTTTACTCATTTTGTGAAGTAAATTCAAGCGTATTCATCGACTTGAATCGATACTGATGCTGATTATTAAGGGTTACCACCGCTTGATCCCCATTAATAACAACTCGTCCTTGTTGAAAAGTTTGTGAATGATAATTAGATAGCTGATATAGGCTTTGGGCTAAATATTGATCCGCAATTTGACGAGTCACCTGACGTTGTCGACTGATGATTCCTGTCATCGTTAAGATCGTGGTCATCACTACCCCTATAATCACCACACTGGATAATAAGGTGTTAGCGGTTTGTTTTTGCAAAAGTAAGAATGGCTTCATTGCTATAAGCCCCCTTTACCGTCACTTTGACTTGTTCAGCATTAATTTGATCAAAATTAACCATTCCCTTGGTTGTATATAAAGGAATGTAACCCTGATCATTTTTAGCCAAGTAAACAGTATGGTTTTGTTGTTTTATCTGATAAGTACTATGTTCTCGCTGACTATATAAAGATACTGACGTCCACTCAGTCACTTTGGGGTCGGTAAATTGATATTTTCCGCTCTCCAAATCTTGCAGCATAAGATGCCAATTATCGGCTTCCGAGATATTAAGATTGGTTAAACGGTCATGACTCTTAATTACTCCCGTTAACAAAATAATGGTTAAGGCAGCTATCATCAAGCCAACCACGGCTTCGCCCAAGGTAAAGGCTTGTTTCATGATGCCACCGGTTGAATCCGAATTAATTCATGTCCACCATTTCTCACCACCACTTGACCATTTTCATATTTGGCTAAATAAGGGCCGCGCTTAATGATCGGTTGACTATTTGGATGACGTAATCGTTGATCTGTAATTTCTTTACATAAGCGTGCCACTTCAACTTGTTTAGTGGATTGATTCTGGTTCAGTTTTACATACCCCCAAAAGGTAAGTAGTCCAATTACCGTTAAACTCGTTAGCATTAGCGCAACCATGTTTTCAGCAACTAAAAAGGCATTAGCCTTTATATTTACGAACACGATATTCTCCTCCTCCCAATTGAAAAGTAAAAGCTAGATAATAATGTTTGTCTTCATCATAAAAGCGATTCGTAATGGGGCTCACATAACCATCATCATGAACCTCGACGTTTTTAAATGCTCCCCGGCGTTTTAAG
This sequence comes from Limosilactobacillus gastricus PS3, assembly GCF_000247775.1. Taxonomy (GTDB): domain Bacteria; phylum Bacillota; class Bacilli; order Lactobacillales; family Lactobacillaceae; genus Limosilactobacillus; species Limosilactobacillus gastricus_A. The sequence continues at coordinate 1,122 of NZ_AICN01000003.1, read as the reverse complement.
TGTTTCGGTAATTCCACATAGTCTGAATGCACCGGACTACCATATGAAAATTTAAAAGAGCGAATATTATCCTGAAAAATGATCTTCGTTGATTGCTGATCACGACGGGCGCGAAGTTGCGCTTCCTTAAAGCGTTGATGGAAAGTTTGTAGAAAATGTCGTTCAGCAGTCTGCTCTTGATAACGTTCAATATAGGGTCCACTCATTAAAACCATCAAAGCCGCCAATACCAAAACAATTAACATTTCCACTAAAGTGAAACCTCGCCAGCGTATCATTTTTCAATTTGTCCATTTCTGAAACTGATTTGTTGTTGCTCGGCTTGTTTTACTTGTTGTTCCGTTAAGTATTTTTCGCTAACCAGATCGGCTAAACTATGTGGAGTTTCGCCATTATGTTCATTTTGATACAGATCTGACTGAGTCTGGATCACATTAGCTAAAGCATTTCGACTGACTGAAGTTGCATGTTTTCGTTGACCATTTAAATTCGGCAAGATAATCAATATTAATAAAGAAATAATAAAGAGCACAATTGACATTTCTTTTTAAGTAAAACCGTTAATAATTTCGGTGTCGTAAAACCTTTTATACCGGGATTTACAGTGCTTTTAACCCTTAAGTGTTTAACTAGAGACTTATAGGTATCTCTAAATTTGTTTATGACCTTTTTTACAAATATTTTCAACCCTTTCCAAACTCACTGGCAATCTTGGCCAAAGAGGTTTTAAAATTAATGGGTGCAGTGTTCCACACAGAGAAAAATCTGCAGTATGGTTCTGCAGCCGAGAAGCTGGAGCTTCGCAATCAACTAGTTAAACCTAAACTTGATAAGGTTTATGACTTTCTCACTAAGATTAAACATCCAATGGGCAAACTAAAGCGAGCAATTAACAATGCGTTAAAGCTCAAAGACAGGCTGTACAAGATTTTTGATAATGCCCAATTACCATTGGATAACAATCCGGTTGAACAAAGCATTCGTCCAACAACGCTAGTTCGCAAGAACAGCTTATTCGCCACTTCCCAAAATGGAGCCAAAGCCAATGCGATGATTTATACCATTATCCAAACGGTTAAGTTAAATAACTTAAGAATCTTCGATTACTTGAAATACGTATTT
>NZ_AICN01000004.1:0-14626 GCF_000247775.1 Limosilactobacillus gastricus PS3 | reverse complement strand
AAAAATACAGTCAAATCAAGCGTTACACTTGGACCGAAAGTCGAAGCAATGGAAGCGTGCTTAACATAAGTACCACGCACCGATGCTGGACGAGCCTTAACAACAGTATCTTGAATTGTCTTTAAGTTTTCAGCTAACTTGTCAGTATCAAAAGATACTTTACCGAATGGCACTGCTACGTTTCCGTCCCGGTCAGTCCGGTAAGTAACCTTACCAGCCTTAGATTCAGAAACGGCCTTAGCAACATCCATCGTAACCGTCCCAGTCTTAGGGTTTGGCATTAAGCCTTTAGGACCAAGAACCCGACCTAAAGCCCCAACTTGTGGCATCATGTCTGGAGTTGCGATTGCAACATCAAAGTCTAACCAACCATCTTTGATTTGGTCAACTAAATCTTGGTCACCCACGACATCTGCGCCGGCTTCCTTAGCTGCTTCAGCGTTAGCGCCTTTAGCAAACACGATTACCTTTTGGTCCTTACCAGTACCGTTTGGTAATACCACTGCCCCCCGTAATTGTTGGTCAGCTTGCTTCGTGTCCACGTTTAAATTAAATGCAACTTCAACAGTCGCGTCGAAGTTAGCAAAGTCCATGTCTTTAACTAGGTTAATTGCATCGGTAACAGTGTATTCTTTCTTACTGTCAACCTTCTTTAAAGCTTCTTGGTATTTCTTACCGCGAGTTTTAGCCATCTGTGTTTTCCTCCTTGCAAATGTGGTCAAACGGGATTATTCCTCCCACTGGAAAGCTTGCTTTCACAAAACCTTCCGGACTGCCGTTAATTAGTCTTCGACAACGAAGCCCATGCTACGTGCAGTACCTTCGATCATGCGCATTGCTGCTTCTACATCAGCGGCGTTTAGATCTTGCATCTTAGTTTCGGCGATTTCCTTAACTTGATCCTTGGTTACAGTTGCAACCTTGTTCGTGTTAGGTTCACCTGAACCATGTTCAACACCAGCGGCTTTCTTAAGTAAAACAGCGGCAGGAGGGGTCTTTGTAATGAAATCGAATGAACGATCTTCATAGACAGTGATCACAACTGGGATCAGCATACCCTTTTGGTCTGCTGTCCGAGCGTTAAAGTCCTTAGTGAACCCCATGATGTTAATCCCTGCTTGCCCAAGAGCTGGACCTACTGGCGGAGCTGGTGAAGCTGCACCGGCAGGAATTTGCAATTTAACAATATTTGCTACTTTCTTTGCCACGAGACAAAACCTCCTTAGTCCGTGTTGTGGTAATGATGAGATATTGAGATTTACCTCTCCCACAGTATGTTAATAGCATACCGTAATAAACTACCACAAATTAGTGTTGCATGCAACCTATTTCATGGTATCTACTTGATTGAAGCCCAGATCTGCCGTCGTTTCCCGACCAAACATTTCAATGGCCACCTTGAGTTTCATTTTATCATGATCAACTTCAGTAACAGTTCCAACAAGATCGGCGAAAGCACCAGCGATAATCTTAACTTGGTCCCCAACTTCAACGTCAATATCATTTCGGGCCACTTCAACGCCCATCCGTTTCATAATACGGTCAACTTCTTCTGGCAACATTGGGGTAGGCTTCGATCCACCACCATGTGAGCCAAGAAAACCAGTTACCCCGGGAGTGTTCCGAGCGATATACCAAGCTTGATCGGTCATCACCATTTGTACAAGCACATAGCCGGGGAACGTCTTTTCTTCAACTTCCTTCGCTTGTCCATCCTTAACCTGACGTACCGTTTCTTCTGGCACAACCACTTGGAAGATATAATCTTCCATATTCATTGATTGAACCCGTGATTCCAAATTACTCTTAACTCGATTTTCGTAACCAGAATAGGTATGCAAGACATACCATTGCTTTTCACTCGTTTCCACGTTTCGACTCCTTTAATTCAGATAGCAAAATAAAAAAACCTCGCCTAACACGAAGTTCTCAACACCAGTAGTATACCAAAAAAACTTAAATTTGACTACTTAGAAAACCAAACCATGAATTGCTGGATTAACCAATCAAATAAAGCAAAATAAAGCACAAAGAAAATCGTAATTGAAAGCACAATCCCCGTGTCACGACGATTTTCTTTAAAGGTTGGCCATACTACCAAGTGCATTTCTTTAACCACACTTTTAATAAAGCGAAATGGATGCATATTGATCCCCTTTCAACTAGCGACTCTGCCGATGGAGCGTCACTTTTCCACATTGTTTACAAAACTTTTTTAGCTCAAGGCGTTGTGCTTGGTGATTACTAACGGACACATTATAATTACGACGACCACATTCACTACATTCTAGCGGAACTTTTTTTGCTGCCATCATCTTCACCTCGATCATAATCTATTTTAGATTACACGTCTTGCTTCAAAAAATCAACTTTTCCCTACTCAAAACAACGTTTAACTTTCTTTTTCGCCCGTCGCAAGACGCGCCGCACATCTTGATAGGTTAAGCCATACATTTGGGCAATTTCTTGACAGGTAAAACCCGCCCAAGTCAGCTTACAATAAGCACTTTCTTCAACCGAGGCAATTGCATCAAAGGCCGCTAAAGATTCGTGAAAATTAATCAACTCATCCGATTGGAGCGAACCGACAATTGGCATCGTCAAAAAGTCTTCTTGTTCTTTCGTCATTTCAACTTCTAACTCTACTGGAATGCGGCGACCAGCTTGTAAACGCCGTAATAGATCAAACATCCGATTGGTTAATAATCGTTTATAATACCAGCTAAAATGAACCTGACGCTGATAATCAAAAGTATTGACCGCATGATGTAAAACAATCATCGCCTCTTGTTCCCAATCCTGGCGTTCCATGTGCGCTGGATGATATTCGATCCATAAACGGCGGATTAACGGTAAGTATCGATCGTGTAATTCTTGTAAATGTTCAGTTTGATCTTGTTGTACCAAATCGATCAAAGCCTGTTCGCGGTCAAATGCGTACCATTCTTTTTCCATAAACTACTCTCCCAATAAACATAAGTGTGCAACCGCTATCTTCCCCCATTTAATAGCGACAGCAACCATTAATATATCAAACCCCTCAGTCTAAAACAATAGTTTAATCTCACTCGAACACTTGTTTGTGTACGATTAACTTCATATAATAAACACAATCAATTTTTTGGAGGTTTTCATCGTGTCCGAACAGACATTTTTAGCCATTGATTTGAAATCCTTTTATGCCTCGGCCGAATGTGCTGCTTTAGGACTGGATCCCTTAAACGCTAATCTAGTGGTTGCCGATGAATCCCGGACTGAAAAAACCATTTGTCTGGCGGTGTCGCCGGCCTTAAAAGCCTTTGGAGTTCCTGGCCGTCCTCGCTTATTTGAAGTTAACCAAGCTGTCCGCAAACTTAACCAGCAACGCACTCAAGCCCTTGGTCATTCCTTAGCTAAACAGAAATCAATCTACCGCGAGCAATTATTGGCTCACCCCAGTTTACGCTTAAGCTTTCAAATTGTTCCGCCGCGAATGCAATATTATTTGAACCTTAGTGCTGAAATTTACGAAATTTACCTACGTTATCTTGAGCCAAAGCATATCCACGTCTATTCCATTGATGAAGTTTTTATCGATATTACTGACTACCTTCATCATCATGACACCTCCGCTGCGGAATTGGCCAAAGAAATCATCCTGACTATTCAAGCCGAAACCTCCATTACCGCAACGGCTGGCATTGGAACAAATATGTATCTCGCTAAAGTAGCTCTAGATATTATGGCTAAAAAAATCCCTACCGATGCAGACGGGGTACGTATTGCCCATTTAGATGAACTTTCATATCGACAACTTCTTTGGGCACATCAACCCCTAACTGATTTTTGGCGCGTAGGTCGTGGTTATGCGCGTCGGCTCAAAAAATTGGGCTTGAATACGATGGGAGATATCGCCCGTGCCTCCATCGGAACCTTATCCGACCCTTTGAATGCTGAAGTCTTATATCACGAATTCGGTAAAAACGCCGAACTGTTAATTGATCATGCCTGGGGGTTTGAATCAGCTACCATCAGAGATATTAAACAATACCGAGCGAGTGATCATGGGATTTATTCGGGTCAAGTCTTACCTAAACCCTACCCAATTCCGGCTGCCCGCTTGGTCGTTTCAGAAATGGCCGATGATTTAGCTTTACAATTGATCAAACAACAATCATTGACTGATCAAATCACTTTGCATCTCAGCTATGACGCTCAAAGTCTCAATCAACCCTTTTTCGACTATAACGGGCCCCTCAGTCAAGATTTCTATGGACGTCAGGTCCCTAAATCAGCTCATGGCAGTCGGAAACTTAGTGATCTCACTACTTCCAGTCGAGAATTAAAAGTCGCTTTTGATGAGCTGTTTGATGAGATCGCGAACCCCAAACTCTTAATCCGCAAAATCACGGTCATCGCTAATCATCTGGTTACAGAAACGGAATTAGCAAAGATTCAGCGGACTCAGCAACTTGACTTGTTTAGCGATCCTGATCAAGTCGCCCACCAGGCTCGACAAGAGCAAAGTCATCGCGATCAAGACAAGAACGTTCAAGAAACTATTTTGAAAATCCAAAATGAATTTGGCAAAAACGCTCTGATTAAGGCGGGAGACCTTCTCGAAGACGCCACCGCGCGGAAACGTCATAATGAGATTGGAGGACATCAAGCATGACTAAACCACACCAATACGCCGATTTATTTTCTGATACCAGCAAATATCAAGATTTGATGATGTTACCACATCCCAAAGCCCCAGGTCACTACCCAATGGACCAACACGACCGCGCTATGCAGTTCGCTCCCTTTGCGGCTTTGACCGGCTATCATAAATTAATCGCTGATATTAATGAACGTTACAAGCGTAAGGAGTACCAAACGAATAGACAGATTCGGCGAATTCGAGCCCAATTGACCTTATTGAAGCCACATCTACCACAAACTATCAAATTAGAATATTTCAATCAGACGGTCGGCTTTTATGAAGTTTTTCAAGGAGAACTGGTTAAAATAGACGAAGATAAACATCGATTGATTTCCGCTGATAAAACTAGTTTGATTATTCCAAATTTACGAAAAATTATCCTGGAAAACTGAAAAACAATTTGTTTAGGAATACTCTCTAAAATAGCTATTATCAAAGATTCAAAAGAATGAGGGTGGGAAGAATTGCCATTTCTTCCCATCCTCATTCCTTTTTCATTATTTATCTTCCCCTTTTTTTAAATGAATGTGGTTGCAAGAGCCAATCCACTAATTTAGTTAGATATCGTAAGACGGTATTCGCCGAAAGCAATAGGACGATCGCAAAACTAATCGCCACCCCATCAATTACTTTGATTCCAAAGAAAGTCTTAAAGAAAGTCAGTCCAATAACCGCTCCCAAGAGACAGCCAACAAAGATGGCTAAGCGAAAACCATTTAATGGACGACTCATGTAATACAGCACCATAAAACCTACTCCCGCTAAAATTAAAGTTGAAGCGGTTTGGATTTCATTATTGGTTAAAGCAAACAGACTCCCACATACCACAATAATCGCCACAATCGCCGCATCGGTCACCCCACCAGGGAGCGCCCGAGTGAAAATATTAGTCATAAAGCGACCACTAATTCGCTCATGATTGGCCTCTAATGCCAGCAGGAATGATGGCACCCCAATCGTAAAGAGACTAATAAGCGTAATTTGTGATGGTTGTAGTGGATAATTAAAAGCAAAGATGAGCGTAAATAAGGCTAACAAAAACGAAAAAATATTCTTAACTAAGAATAAACTGGCTGACCGTTCAATATTATTAACCACCCGACGACCTTCATTTACAATCGCCGGCATTTTAGCAAAATCAGAATCCAATAACACCATTTGGGCCGCTTGCATCGTCGCATCACTCCCCGTTGCCATGGCAATACTGGTATCAGCCTGCTTCATCGCCAGAATATCATTCACCCCATCGCCAGTCATAGCAACCACTTCTCCTTGCGCTTGCAATTCTTCAACAAATTGTTGCTTTTGTTCGGGAGTTACCCGACCAAAAACCGTCTTGGTCTGTAGTGCTGAAGTTAAATTATCTGACGTTAATTGACTAGCATTCACCCATTGATCCGCATTTTCGATGCGAGCCCGCTGAGCGACCGCCGAAACCGTTTCTGGATTATCACCCGAAATAACCTTAATCTTAACGCCTTGGCGGGCGAAGAAGGCAAAAGTATCAGGCGCCGAGGCCCGGACAGGATTAACCAACCGGACATAGGCCAATGGGGTTACCGGTGCTGATAGTACATGATCATTTAAGGCCGGCCCTTCATATTTACCAAACACCAGAATACGAACTCCCTGTTGGGTATCAGCTGCAAAATCGGCATGATAGCGGTCAAAATCATCCCGTAAGACCATTTCCGGTGCCCCTAGGACATAAGACCTTTGATCGAAGGCAACGGAAGAAAACTTCCAGGCCGAACCGAAGGGAATCAAATTGGTCGCCTGCTTTTGACTCGGTGAAGTGAAATATTGGTGCAGGGCTTGCATAGTCGAATTATCATTTGGCATGGCTTGGACGAAATCGTTTAAAACTCCTTGAATGGAACTCCGCGTGGCATTCACCGTGGGGGTAACGCCATCAACCACCATTTCGTTTTCAGTGATAGTTCCCGTCTTATCAACACAGATTACGGTAACCCGCGCCAGGGTTTCGATACTCTTCATACTATGCAAAAGAACTTGCTGACGACTTAACCGCACAGCACTAATGGCCAAGGCCACTGTCGCCAATAAGAACAATCCTTCTGGAATCATCCCGATTAAAGCCGCCTCCATGGCCACAATACTCCGTTGAAAGGATAAGCCATTCGTCACAAAGGAGCGATAAAACAAGGCAAGACCCAACGGAATTAAAGTAATCCCAACCGCTTTAATTAAGCGATTTAAGGATTTAATCATGACTGATTCTTCATCCATTTGGACCTGCTTCGCAGAAGTCGTTAGCTGATTGACGTAGGCTTGTTCACCAACCGCCGTGGCCTTTACATAAGCCTGACCGGCGACCACAAAACTGCCTGACATCACTTGATCATCAATGTTCTTAGGGATTTCATCAGCTTCCCCAGTTAAGAGAGCCTCATTAACCTGCAGAGCGCCAGCTAGTAATACCCCGTCGACTGGAATCTGCATACCCGTTTTTAAAATAAACACATCGTCCAAGACCAGTTGATCCGTCGCAATTTCATTTATTTGACTATTCCGGACCACTTGCACCTTGGAGGCATGTAAGACGGTTAATTTTTCCAAAGCTCGTTTGGAGCGAATTTCCTGAATGATCCCAATAATCGTATTGGCGATAATCACCGGCAAAAAAGTCAAATTAACATATGAACCCACGATTACCAATAAAATCGCTAAAATCAAAAAGATTAAATTAAAGTAGGTTAAGGTATTATCTTTAATAATTTGTCGATCAGACTTAAATTGCGGTTCCGGAGGCTGATTGGTTAACCCCTGACGTTGCCGTTGGGCAACTTCAGCTTGGGTTAAGCCAGGGTATTTAATTTCTTCACTCATAATTAGCCTCCTAAAGTTATTAGCCTTAATTCTACCGTATTATGTCAACCTAGTACATTGATATAGCTATACAAAAAGGTCGTTGGATAACTTATGATCCAACGACCTTAATTAGCTAATGCTTGTTTCGATGAATTAATGCTTTAAGGCCTCGCCAAATTCCTTGAAAAAAGGATAATGACCGTACCATATGCTCAGGTTCAACATACTTTCGAATCGCTCGTAAAACCACTTTTGGTTGTTTGCTAGCGAAAGTATAGGTCCCATTTCGCTTGGTCCGCAGTGCATATCTTGGGATCCAGTGACCACCAAATAATACTTCTGCGATCACATAATCGACTTCATCCCACGGAATTTGAATGTAATTATTGACGTTTCTATCATCAAAAAATTCAAATCCGCGGTCGCCAATCATAATTTGACCATAACTTCCCAGGCCCAACATAGATGACCCTTTAATCACCAAATCCACCTTGGTATTGATAGATTCAACCATTTTTTATCCTAACAAACCAATAACATGAAGGACAATACCGGCAACGAAAATACCAATGATAATCCAAATTGGGGAAACCTTCTTCTTCAATAACCACATACATAGGAAGGTTAACAGAAGCGCTGCCAAACCTGGAATCAGTGAATCAAGGTTATCTTGTAAGGTGGTAACCTTAGTGCTGGAAAGAGCTAACCCATTTCCCATGTCCCATTGTTGCAATGCTTGTTGGATGGCATGCGCATTATGAGGAAGCTTATCCCATTCGATGTAACCACCTTTAGAAACCGGCGTTCTAGAAACCACTGGGGTAAAGGTAATCGTAACCCAACGTTCAATCAAAGTCCCCAGGATAAACATCCCCAGCATAGAAGCTCCCCGAGATACCGTTTGAAGGGATAAACCATTCGTATCATCGGTAATTTGGGTTCCGGCACGGTAACCGAATTCTTGGGTATACCACATAAAGGCAATCCGCATGATGTTCCAAACCACAAAGAAGATAATTGGTCCTAAAATATTACCAGCAATAGCTAACGAAGCCCCTAAACCAGCAATAATTGGCCGAGCAGTGTACCAGAAAACTGGGTCACCAACCCCAGCTAAAGGTCCCATCATACCAACTTTAACCCCGGACATGGTCGTATCGTCAACATCAACGCCATTAGCCTTATCTTCTTCCAAGGCTAAAGTAACCCCGATGATTGGGGAAGCCACATATGGGTGGGTGTTAAAGAATTCAAGGTGTCGCTTAGCAGCAGCAGCCCGATCTTCTTTGGTTTTGTATAACTTCTTCAACGCTGGTGACATGGCGTACATGTAACCACCGTTTTGCATCCGTTCATAGTTCCATGAACCTTGCAGGAAGGTTGAACGCCAACATACGTCCCAACGGTCCCGCTTAGTTAATTTAATTTTATTATCAGCCATTATTCTAAGCCTCCTTAATTCTAATAGTCATCAAGGATGTCGCCAAGGGGATCACCTGTCCCACTAGCGCCATTCGAGCCGTTACTGGAACCACCCTTACCTTCAAGTTGAAGGTAAAGCAGCATCAAAGCAACCCCTAATGCACCAATAGCAATCAAGGTAAGTTGAGTAATAGCGGCAATCACGAAACCAATGATAAAGAATGGCCAAACTTCACGAGTGGCAATCATGTTAATAACCATTGCATAACCAACAGCCACAACCATTCCACCACCGATGGTCATCCCATCAGTTAACCATGATGGCATAGAAGCAAGGAATGATTTAACGGTACTTGCCGGAATAAAGGCCAAGGCAATTGCCGGAAGCATGATCCGTAAACCTTGCAGACACACAGCAATAATTTGCCACATATCTACCCGACCAAGGTTACCCTTAGCCCCTTCAGCATCCATTACGTGAACAATGGCAACAGAGATAGTCCGAACAATCATTGTTAAGAACAGACCAGCAACTGCCAACGGAACCGCTAACCCAATCGCTGTCCCAATGTCACTAGTGTTGGCCCCACCTTCAACAAAGATAATAGCTGAAGCAATTGAGGCTAAAGCAGCATCTGGTGCAACGGCAGCTCCGATGTTCGCCCAACCCAAGGCGATCATTTGTAGCGAACCACCTAACATAACACAGGGGATCAAATGCCCTGTTACCAATCCGATTAGCGTACAAGCAACCAATGGTTGGTGGAATTGAAATTCATCTAAAATCCCTTCAACCCCGGCTAAGAACGCTACAATCGCAACTAAAACTATTGAAATCGCAGACATAGTTTCTTCTCCTTAAATTTACTTTTTCTCTTCATTAATCAGCTCTTGGGCATGCTTTAATAAACTATCGATGCTTTCTGGTGAGTCTGATGGAACCTTACGAACATCAAGTTTAATTCCCATTTCTTGGAGTTCCTTTAAGGTATCAACGTCTTTTTGATCCATTGCTAGAACCTTATTTACGTTAACTTTACCTTCAGTGTACGCCATTGAACCAATATTTAATTCTTTTAGTTCAACCCCACCTTTAATGGCTTCTAAGGCATCTTCAGGGGTTTCGAACAATAGCATGGCTTTAGTAGCACCAAACCGTGGGTCTTGAGCCACTTCTTCCATCTTCTTAATTGGCACAGTGTTAGCATGCACCCCAGCAGGAGCCGCTTGTTGAATCATGCTCTTGCGCAACTTATCCTTGGCCACATTATCAGAAACTACGATAATCCGATCCGGATTCATTGCCTTAGTCCAACCAGTGGCAACCTGACCGTGCAAGAGTCGAGTATCAACCCGTGCAAAGACATATTTGATATGACCATCACCAAGCACCGTTCCTTCAGGAATAGCACCGGTTGGTTGGTTATCAGCTGGCGCTGCTTCGGTTGATGTTTCTTCAGCTGGCATCAAGTCTTCCGGCTTCGTCTTGATCCCGTCTCTTGCAACATCGACAAGGTGCGTAGCGATTTCTCGAGCCGTATTCATCGAGAAACGTGATGCATAAGCTTCGATTACCATTGGTAAATTCATTCCGCTGACAACCGCCCAGGTATCCTTATGCTCATCAAACAAGTTGCTTACCTGATTAAATGGTGTACCACCCCACAAATCAACTAAGAATAATACTTGTTCTTGATCGTCAAACGTAGCAACCGCATCCGACAACTTTTGTCGAATGTCATCCGGTCCTTCGTCTGGCTTTAAAATGACGTGAGCCACGTTTTCTTGTTGACCAAAGATCATTTCACCAGATTGAAAGATCCCGTCAGCAAAGCCACCGTGACTTGCCAGGACAATTCCTACCATAATATCCTCCTTGTTTTTCACACAACTTACATATCAATTACTGTGTAACTAATAGTCTATGAAAACGAATACATTATACAGTCTTTTCATGTAACATTTCAATCTTTTACGTGAATTTGCTAAATTTTTCTAAAATTTTATCTGCGAAAGCCCTAGCATTCCTGGATTTTCGCCAACAATATTTTCAGATAGCGCTTTCATAACTTTCGACAGTAGTCTATACTGAAAGCGAATTATTCTTATCAGGTAGGTATATACGCAATGAATGATGTCTTATTTTTAAAACCCGCTTTTCAAACCAAGATGTGGGGCGGTCAAAAGTTACGGACCGACTTCCACTATGATATTCCTAGTGATAATACCGGCGAATGCTGGGCCATTTCGGCTCATCCCCACGGACCCGCCACGATTGCGAATGGTGATTTTAGTGGCTTAACCTTAGCAGAATTATGGGATCAACACCCAGACTTCTTTGGTAATCCCTCGGGCCCGGTTTTCCCACTATTAACAAAAATTTTGGATGCCGCTAAAATTCTCTCTGTTCAAGTCCATCCCGATGATCAATATGCTCAAGAACATGAACACGAACTCGGCAAAACTGAATGTTGGTATGTCTTATCAGCAGAACCGGGTAGTTACTTAATTTATGGTCATAATGCCCGCGACAAAGATGAACTAAAGAATCTAGTTGATCAAGGTCAATGGGATCAATTATTGCGTAAAGTTTACGTTAAAACCGGGGACTTTTTCTTCGTCCCAAGCGGAACCTTACATGCGATTGGTCCGGGAGTCGTCGTCTTAGAAACCCAACAAAGTAGCGACACTACCTATCGTTTCTATGATTTTGATCGGGTTGATCCTGCTACTGGCAAAACCCGTGAACTACATTTACAACAATCCATTGATTGTACGGAAACGCCATTTGTTGATCAGAATCAAACACCAGTTACAACGAAATATGATCATGCTTCTATTACCCAACTCGTTGACTCAACCCACTTTATCGTCAACAAGTGGCAAACCAACTTTGGGCACCTTACTTTACATCACGAAGTGGCTCCATATACCTTAGCATCCGTGGTTGATGGTCAAGGCGAATTAAAGATCAATGATCAAGTATACCCAATTACCAAGGGAGACCATTTCATTATTCCAGCGACGACTGATAAATGGACACTTGATGGTAATATGACTGTGATTGCGTCAGAACCAAAATGATTGAAAAAATCGGCACAAAAATAACCGCCTTAGCTTGGTCTAGCTAGCGGTTATTTCATAAGGCAAAACTTTGTTACCGTCTTTAACGGTTCTATGGAAGTCCTGGTTTCTCAAGGCTTCTTTTTTTGTTTTTATTATGACATCTTTAATTAGTTTATGATTAATTTTTCCAATTAACCTGATCTTGTAAATCCCAAATATCAATTTCAGTCGCTTCGTCGTATTGACGGGTGATTGCGTGTTCCGTCGGTGTTAACACTAACTCGGCCGTATAGTTAACCACTGCCTTGCGAAGATCACCACCAACCACCTTCATCTCGCCATGATCAAGATAACCAAAAGCGGCGTGAGCATGGACAAACAAATCCCCATGATCAATTGAAACATTGCCCATCAAGGAAACCATTTCATACATTCCTTGACGAACGGGAGCATCGTAATCTTGGGTTTGCGGATTGTAAACTCCCACTTGAACCTCACCGAAACCACCGAGGCCATTGAAGGTTGCTCCAGCAATATTTTCGGTTTGACACACCTTCGTTACGACTTCTTTTAATTCTTCTCCTTGATCAACTCGCACCAATAATTGGTGATTACTCCATTGCGTCTTCATTATGACTCCTTTGCTATTGCTAACTTTATTTCCTGGATATCTTTTGGCATGGTGGTACAACAGCCACCAATAATACCAGCCCCAGCCTGCACCCAATCAACTGCCGCTTGTGCAAAACTAGTTTGTCCAGTAGTAGTCTGCCAAGTTTTAGTAATTGGATCATATTGGGCTCCTGAATTAGGATAAACGATTATGGGAACGCTTGCAACTTTTGCAATTGTTTCCACTGCCGGGGTTGCCATCGTTACTGGCATGCAATTAACGCCGACCGCTAGCACATTCAGATCATCCTGAATTGCTTCTACTGCCTGGGTCAAAGCAGTACCCTCACTAATAGTCTGTGGATCTTGCAACGAGAATGAGACCCATACAGGTACCGAAATCTGATGATCATGGAGCCAAGCCAGAATCGCAGTAACTTCAGCTAATTTAGGCTGAGTTTCAATCGCTAAACAATCAACTCCAGCTGCCAGTAACTCTTCCAAGCGTGGTGCATGGAAGTCCTGATAATCCGCTAATGATAACTCATAGTCACCACGATACTCACTTCCATCCGCTAAATAAGCGCCATAGGGGCCAATTGATCCCGCCACCAAATTATGTACACCAGTGGCCTTTTCATATTCATCGCGTGCTGTTTGTGCCAACTGTGCTGACAAACGAATCAAGCGTCGTGCTGCTTGTTCACCATAACCATGCTTCTCAAAAGCAGCTACGTTAGTTTGATAGGAGTCCGTAATTGTGATCCGCGCACCAGCTTCAAAGTAGGCTTGATGAACCCGTTTAACTAAGTCAGGGTGATTGATTAAAGCTGCCGCAGTCCATAAATCACTATCGGTCTGAGCTCCCCATATTTCCAAAGGAGTAGACATAGACCCATCGATAACGATCGGGGTCTCTTTTAATAATTCTGCTAATTCCATCTAGCTCTCCTCTTTTATTTCGTGATATGATGTTCACTATTAATTCTAATCAAATTGTAATTTTATTCTATCACGGAGTTAATTATGTCTGCTAACGAAAAAATCGAACATCTTGAACGTAAAATGGAAACCCGCCATATCCAAATGATCTCCCTAGGTGGGGTCATTGGAACCGGGCTCTTCTTAAGTTCCGGTTATACTATCCAACAAGCTGGCCCCATTGGGACGATCATCGCCTACTTACTGGGCGCTATCATCGTCTACGCTGTAATGCTTTGTTTAGGCGAATTATCTGTGGCCATGCCATATACCGGTTCTTTTCACGTTTACGCCAAGGACTTGATTAGTCCGGCTACGGGTTTTACCGTCGCAATTTTATATTGGTTGACGTGGACCATTGCCTTAGGATCGGAATTCACGGCTGCCGGAATTATTATGCGGCAGTGGTTCCCTCACGTCCCGGTGTGGATTTGGAGTTTACTCTTTATTATTTTGATCTTTTTATCCAATGTCTTTTCGGTTCGAATCTTTGCCGAAAGCGAATTCTGGTTTGCGGCCATTAAAGTTATTGCAATATTGGTGTTTATTGTCCTTGGCGCCCTCGCTATTGTCGGTATTATTCCCATGAAAGGATATCAACATGCCCCCCTTTTAACCAACCTAACGAAGGATGGTTGGTTCCCGACCGGTTTTGGCGGTGTCTTTACTACCATGTTAACCGTTAATTTTGCTTTTTC
This sequence comes from Limosilactobacillus gastricus PS3, assembly GCF_000247775.1. Taxonomy (GTDB): domain Bacteria; phylum Bacillota; class Bacilli; order Lactobacillales; family Lactobacillaceae; genus Limosilactobacillus; species Limosilactobacillus gastricus_A. The sequence goes on along the minus strand of NZ_AICN01000004.1, from coordinate 331 downwards.
GGGGACGGAACTTATCGGCATAACCGCCGGTGAGGCAAAAGATCCTGAAAAAACTTTACCCAAGGCAATTCACACCACCCTTTGGCGATTAATCATCTTCTTTATTGGTTCCATTACCGTGATGGCCTGCTTAATTCCATATCGTCAAGCGGGAGTATCAGAAAGTCCCTTTGTCCATGTCTTTAAACTAATGGGCATCCCCTATGCGGCTGATATTATGAATTTCGTAGTCTTAACCGCCATTATTTCCGCCGCGAATTCCGGTCTCTACGCCTCCACGCGAATGTTATGGTCATTAAGTAACGAAGGGACGATCCCCCGCCGCTTCGCC
>NZ_AICN01000005.1:0-75882 GCF_000247775.1 Limosilactobacillus gastricus PS3 | reverse complement strand
TCGTATAGGATAAGCTTTGTCAATTGGTATGAGGTATGCTAAAATGAATAATCATTGAATAAGGCCATAGGAGGTGATTACCGTGTTAAATCGGACCAAGCAATTCATGCGTGACAATGATATTAATTACAAAAAAGAATACATTCGACCAATGATTGGCCCTGAACACGTTTATATTTTCCGTTTTGGAAAGCGTAAACTAAATAACCGGGTAATCATTCGGTATTCTCATACATGGACGGGCCGCTTAAAAATCAATGAAATTGATGTGCGTTTACATCGTCAACATCATCCGCGGATTTTTAAGAGCGAAAGTGAATTGATTGATTATCTTCAACTTCATTTAGATAAGAATCATGAAATAAATGCGGATCTATAAATTAATGGCGCCGATGCGACTTCTCCGGAGGTCGCTTTTTTGCTACTAATATCATCGAGGAAAGAATATGCAATGGACAGCAATTGTTGTTGAAACTACTAGTGAAGTGGTCGAGGCCGTTTCGTACTTGTTAACGGAAGCGGGAGCTAATGGGATTCAAGTTGAAGATGCGGCCGACTATGCTCAATTAAAACCAGGAAAGTATGGTCCATATGGTGAAATCGTTGACCCCGAAAGCTTGAAACATCGTCAAAGCGGGGCCGCCATTACCGGCTACTTTCCACCGAATCAATTTGGACCAGAATTAATTGATGAAATTAAAACACGGGTTGCCAAATTGAATGAATTTGGTCTTAATCCAGGATCATTTAAAGTCACTTTTGCACCAGTTGATGAAACTGACTGGGCGACAGAGTGGCAGAAATATTATCATCCGGTTCGGGTTACCCACGAGTTAACGATTGTTCCACAATGGGAGACTTACCAAGCACATGACAGTGAAAAAATTATCTTTATGGATCCAGGAATGGCCTTTGGAACTGGAACGCATCCGACAACTCAGTTAATGCTCCAAGCCCTGGAAATTTCTTTACGGGGTGGCGAGCGGATGATTGATGTCGGGACGGGCTCTGGGATCTTATCAATTGCGGCAAAATTACTCGGTGCCGGTGATGTTAGGGCCTATGATATTGATCAAATCGCCGTGGATTCGGCGCGTCGGAATATCGAATTAAATCCACAGGCCCAAGGCATCACTTTTGGGGTAAATAGTTTATTGGATGGTATTCATACCCAAGTCGATCTGATTGTAGCTAATATTCTAGCGGAAATAATTGTCCCCTTGGTTCCGCAGGCCTTCGAAAATTTAACGCCAGGTGGAAAATTCCTAACTTCGGGAATCATTAGCGATAAGTTTGAATTATGCCGGGATACGATGATCAAGCAAGGATTTAAAATCGATCAGACTTTACGAATGAAAGATTGGTATGGAATTATTGCTCATAAACCGGCTGAGGACGAAGATTAAATGCAACGCTATTTTATTTCAACACCCACGACTGAAGGAATTATTCAGCTCACCCCTGATACTTGTCATCATTTAATTGATGTGATGCGAGCGCAAGTCGGAACGCAGTTTGAGTTGGTGGTTAATCACCAAAATGTTTATTTGGCGGAGTTAGTTGATGCCGATCGGGGAACAGCTAAATTATTAGAGACGATTCCCAATGAGGTTGAATTGCCCCTGAAGGTTACTCTTGCTTGTGGACTACCCAAGACAAAGGAGAAACCGGAGATGATTGTGCAAAAGGCCACGGAATTAGGAGCTCATCAAATCATCTTTTTTGAAGCCCAACGGTCAGTGAGTCATTGGACCAGCGGTAAAGAAGTTAAGAAACTGGCACGATTACAAAAGATTGCTAATGCAGCGGCGGAACAAGCTCACCGAATCATTCAACCAAGGGTCACATATGTAAAAAAATTAGTAGATGTTTTCGGTCAACAGGATTTTGATATCCGCTTGGTAGCTTGGGAAGAATCTGCTAAGCAAGGTGAAACGAAGGCCCTAGTGAAGAACTTACAAAAAGCGCAGGCTGGTCAAGAAATATTAGCAATTTTTGGACCAGAAGGTGGCTTAACCCAGCAAGAAATTGACCAATTGGCTACTTATCAGGTGGAACCAGTTGGCTTGGGTCCACGAATTTTACGAACTGAAACGGCACCTTTGTATTTAATGAGTGCAATTTCTTATCAAATAGAACTATTTAAGTAAGCAAAGTGTTATGCTGAGCTTTAATTATGATAAAATTAATCTAATAATCTATATATCTTCAATGCGAGGAAGCGGTCAGAATGAAATTGAAACAACTTACACGAATGATGGATCGATTAACTTGGATAATTGGGGCTGGATTAGGGTTTATAGTAACCTGGCTGGCTTACAGTTTACCCTTTATTAATTCAGTGATCCGGGTTGGTGGAATTTTTATCATTGTTAATATAATCACGTGTATTTGGTTAGGTTTTCATTTAGCTTCGCATGCTCGCGGTTGGCAATTATTAGTTTTTCCCGTTTGCTTTTTAGTGGCTGTCTTGTTCTTTGGAGCAAGATATACCTTGTATTTACCACTTGTTTATTTAGCGATCTCTTATTTGGCATGGTCGATGAAGCGTAGTCAAACCGAAGCAGGTGATTAAGATGTCAAAAATGAAGAATTTAACTCATGAAGATGTCCGGAATATCTGTGCTTCATACATGAACGATGAGCATGTTCAATTGGTGGAAAAAGCGTACCAATTTGCCATGATTTGTCATAATGGGCAAAAACGTAAATCGGGTGAGTTATATATTGTTCATCCTATTCAGGTAGCTGGTATTTTAGCCAAGCTTCATATGGACCCAGAAACGGTCTGCGCCGGATATATGCATGACGTAGTTGAAGATACCGGGGCAACGCTTGATGACATTGAGGTTTTATTTGGGCGCACGATTGCCCTAATTATTGATGGTGATACCAAAATTAGCAAAATTCATTATAAGTCTAACCGTGAGCAAATGGCGGAAACTCACCGGAAACTCTTGCTAGCCATGAGTCAAGATATTCGCGTGATGATTGTTAAGCTAGCTGACCGGTTACATAATATGCGAACTCTGGATTCTCTCCGTGAAGAAAAGCAGAAGCGGATTTCGCGGGAGACTTTAGAAATCTATGCGCCCATTGCGGATCGACTGGGAATTAGTACCATGAAGTGGGAGTTAGAAGATCTTTCCTTACGCTACATTGATCCCGAACAATACTATACGATTGTTCATTTAATGCATTCACGACGGGAACAACGGGTTGACTATATTGATCACGCGATTGAAGTTGTCCAAAAAGCGGTGGATGAGTTAAATTTACAGGGTAATGTTGAAATTTATGGACGGCCTAAGCATATTTATTCCATTTACCGTAAGATGGTTAACAAGCATAAGCAATTTAGTGAAATTTATGATTTGTTAGCCATCCGGGTGGTGGTTGATACGGTCCCGGATTGTTATGCGGTTCTGGGGGCCATTCATACTAATTGGAAACCAATGCCTGGCCGGTTTAAAGATTATATTGCGATGCCAAAGGTCAATGGTTATCAATCCCTTCATACCACTGTTATTGGACCGGGAGGACAACCATTAGAAATTCAAATCCGGACTCATGAAATGCATGAAGTGGCAGAATTTGGGGTGGCTGCTCACTGGGCTTATAAAGAAGGTAAAACGGACGGCATTAAGCAAAATCTCGATAGTCAAAAGCTCAATATTGTAAAAGAAATTATTGAGATGCGTAACGAAAGCCAGGATACGGATGACTTTATGTCAGGAGTCCAAAGCGATATTTTTGCGGATAAGGTATACGCTTTTACCCCGAAAGGTGATGTGATTGAAATGCCATATGGGGCGGGCCCGCTGGACATGGCTTACCAAATTCATACCGAAGTTGGTAATAAAACTACGGGGGCGAAAGTCAATGGTCGTATTGTCCCCCTTGATTATGAGATCAAGAATGGTGACATTGTTGATATTATTACTTCCAATAGTTCGCATCCTAGTCATGACTGGTTAGACCTAGTTTCTACACGTCGCGCTAAAAATAAAATTCGCCAATACTTCCGGATGCATGATCGTCAGAAGAATATTGAGGACGGTCGTCACTTAATTGAACAACAAGTTCGGGAAGCTGGTTTTGATCCATCAAAAATCGTAACTGATGAATTAGCTACTCGGGTGGCAGAACGAATGCACTATAACACTGCGGATGAATTATTTGCCGCCGTAGGCTTCGGTGATATTTCGCCGATGGGAGCACGGAATCGCTTTACTGAAGATATTCGGCGCGAAGAGAAGAAGCGGGCCGCTGAAGCAAAAGCCCAAGCCATTCTGGAGAATAATGAAACTTTAGAACCGGCTGAAGAAGAAAAGAAGAAAAAATTGCCCAAGAGTAGTGGCGATGGCATTATCGTTGAAGGCGTCGACAATCTGTTAACGCGGATAAGCCAATGTTGTAAGCCAGTTCCAGGCGATAAAATTTTGGGTTATATTACGATGGGACGGGGGGTCTCTGTCCACCGGGAGGATTGTCCGAACATTAAACATGCTGAACAAACTGGTCAACGGATCGTGACGGTTTATTGGGAAAACCCAGCAGGGGATCAAACCACCTATGATACTGATATCATGGTGGTTGGTGATAATCAATCTGGATTGGTTAATGAGGTCCTGCGGGCAATTAACAATAATACGCGCTACTTAAATTCGATTAACGGGAAAGTTGATAGTAATAATGTGGCTACAATCAATGCGACCGTTGGGGTGCGATCTACCAAACAACTGGAGATTATAATGAACAGTCTCCGGAATTTAGCGAATGTTTATGAGGTCCGAAGGGTTATTCGATAGGAGAAGGCATGAAAGTAGTTTTACAACGGGTGAAACAAGCCCAAGTTACGGTTGATGAAGAAGTTATCGGCGAAATCGAGCAGGGATTTTTACTCTTAGTTGGTTTTGGACCTGATGATAATGATGAAACTTTGGACTATTTAGTGCATAAAATTACCAATCTACGGGTTTTTGAAGATGAAGCTGGCAAACTGAATTTGAGTCTGAAGGATGTTCAGGGTTCGATCCTTTCGGTATCCCAATTTACACTCTATGCCAACACGAAAAAGGGAAACCGTCCAAGTTTTACAGAAGCTGCGCAACCTGAGCAGGCAACCCAACTGTATGACGACTTTAACCATCGTTTAGCGGCGACTGGGATTCCGGTAGCGACAGGTAAATTTGGAGCTAATATGCAGGTTTCGTTAATCAACGACGGTCCGGTTACCATTATTTATGAAAAGTAAAGATACGAAAATGAGACTGGTGAAGGGAAAGCTGATTCCCATTACCAGTCTCATTTCTATTCAAAATAATTTTTTAATCCTAAAATTAGGTCCGTTACAATTTTTTGTTGATAATTAGCGGATTTAATTTGTTGATAATCTTTGCTTGAGTTAATGTAACCCATTTCAAGTAGCACTGCGGGTTGTTTATTATCTCGGAGGACATAAAAATCACCAAAATCAACACCCCGATTAGTTAAGGGGAGATTGTTGAAAGCCTTATTAATTGCTTGGGCGATCGCCCGACTATGGTTCTTCCGGTGATAATAATAAGTAGTGAATCCAGAAGCCTCATTTTCACTTGGGGATGAGTCAAAATGGAAAGAAATGAAGAGGTCAGCGTGAACTCGTTCGGCTAGGCGGGTCCGCGCCCCGAGGGACACATATTCATCTTTATTACGAGTTAAATAGACCCGTGCTCCTTGCCTTCGAAGAGCTTGAGCAACTTTTTTGGCTAATTGAAAAGTATAAGTCTTTTCAAAATAAGCGGGATTTTGACTATTGGTCACGTAAGTAGCTCCCGTGTCATTACCACCATGACCAGGATCAATTACAATCGTTGCGCCAGTAAGGTTCGTTTTTTGAGGGAGATTTTGCGCCTGTAATAACCATCCAGCAATCCAAACCTGTTTACCGGAGCTTAGTTGAACTTGTTTCCACCCATTAGTAGTTTTAATGACTTGACCACTCGTAGAATGGCTTAAATTGATCGATTGGTAGTTCATACCGGGTCCCTGTCGCACCGTCATAGTCTTGGGGTTGATTTGAACGGTCTGCTGGCCCAATGATGGGTTAGTTAGACTAATTACGATTCCAAGGGCGATGAAAACAGCTACTAATGAGATGATCCACCCTGGAAGGCGATGGTGATATTTTTGGAAAAATGTTAATCGATTCTGCATGGGACCCTCCGCAATCTAATATTTCTATTATATCGATTTTTAATATAGAATGCCTATTAATTTCAGAGATGAATTGACTTTTTTCATCGACTACAGTATTGTAATCGATGAAGTAAATAAATTAGTTGATGATAAAGATTGATGATTATGGACCTGTGAAGCGAATAGCGATTGGTGAAAGGCTATCTGAAAAATAATCAGTGACCCCTTTGGAGACTTGGATTATCCCGTGAGGAACTCGCGTTATTAAGTAGCAACTTTAAAGGTGGTACCGTGCTAAAAGCACCCTTGAACTATTCAAGGGTGCTTTTCTTTATCAAGGAGGAAATTATGCAACGAACAAACTATGCTGGATTAACTGATGAATCCCAACTTGGTCAAAGGGTAGTGTTAAAGGGATGGGTCGCAAAGCGGCGGAACCTTGGTGGATTATTGTTTATCGATTTACGTGATCGAGAAGGAATCGTTCAATTAGTTTTTAATGAACAAGAAAATGAAGCGGCTTTTGAATCCGCTAGTCATTGTCGAAATGAAGATGTAATTGAAATTGCCGGAACGGTTCGTCAACGTTCCGAAATCAATCCTGAGCTTGCAACCGGGAAAATTGAAGTGGTTGTTGAGACAATCAATGTTTTAGCAAAGTCACAAACCCCACCGTTTGAAGTGGTTGATAATGTTGATGCAGCTGAAGATTTGCGGATGCGTTATCGGTATATTGATTTACGGCGTCCCGAGATGATGCGAAACATGAAATTACGGAGTAAGGTAACCGCGGTCGTTCATAATTATTATGATAACCATGATTTTATGGACGTTGAAACACCTGATCTGACGCTTTCGACGCCAGAAGGGGCCCGTGATTATATTGTGCCATCGCGGGTTTATCCAGGTCATTTTTATGCACTTCCCCAATCACCACAATTGTTTAAACAACTTTTAATGGCGGCCGGGATTGACAAATATTATCAGATTGCTCGTTGTTTCCGTGACGAAGATTTACGAGGCGATCGTCAACCTGAATTTACCCAAATCGATACTGAAATGAGTTTTGCAACTCCTGAGGAAATCCAAACGGTAGCCGAAGGATTGATCAAACGGGTAATGAAAGAAGTCTTAGATATCGAAGTTCAGACGCCTTTTCCGCGGATGGAATGGCAAGAGGCAATGGATCGATATGGTTCTGACAAACCTGATACTCGTTTTGGAATGGAAATTCATGATTTGTCCGATCTGGTAGCTGATAGTGACTTTAAAGTTTTCGCGTCCACCGTCTCGGCTGGTAATTATGTCCGAGCTATTTGTGTCCCTGGTGGGGCCGACGCTTACTCACGTAAGGATATTACAAAAAAAGAAGAGTTCATCAAGCGTTATCACGCTAAAGGGCTCGCTTGGGTAAAGGTGACGGATGATGGTTACAATGGACCGATTGCTAAATTTATTAATGATTTAGCAGCGCCGATTAATCAACGATTGGGAGCAAAAACCGGCGATTTAATTTTATTTGTGGCGGATAGTTTTAATATCGTCTGTAACGCTTTAGGATATTTGCGGGAAGCCATTGCTCAAGAATTAGACTTGATTGCTCCTGATCAATGGAATTACCTGTGGGTGGTTAACTGGCCAATGTTCGAATACGACGAAGGCTTTGATCGCTGGATTGCTGCTCACCATCCCTTCACAATGCTGAATGAAGAAGATTTACATTATTTAGAGCCTGGAGAAGATCCACATAAGGCTCATGCCCAAAGCTATGATATTGTCTTAAACGGAAATGAAATTGGGGGTGGATCAATGCGGATTCACAACCCTGAAGTGCAAGAAAAGGTTTTAAAGGCGCTCGGTTACTCCAAAGAAGATGCCCAAGCTCGCTTTGGCTTTCTATTAAATGCCCTGGAAAATGGGATGCCGCCGGAAGGAGGAATGGCCTTTGGTTTAGACCGGTGGGTCATGCTCTTAGCTCAAGCAGAAAGCATTCGGGATGTGATCCCATTCCCGAAGAACTCGAAAGCAGTTGAACCATTGACTGGTGCGCCAGGTCAAGTAGAATTAAATCAATTAGAAGATCTTCACTTAAAGGTTGACCTCGAAGGGAGTAATCAAGATGAGAGTTAATGTTTTACAACATGTTAGTGATGAAGGACCAGGTTCAGTGATGAATTGGGCCCATGAACACGGGGCAATCGTTACGGTTTATCATCCCAATGATTTTCAAAAATTACCGACGGTGGACGAGACGGATTTGTTAGTTGTACTGGGATGTCCAGCCAGTCCTAATGATTCTGATCAATGGATTAAAGATGAACGAAAATTGATTAAAGAGCTTATGGATGCCCACAAACCAATGTTAGGGATGTGTTTTGGAGCTCAGCAAATGGCTAAGATTTTGGGAGCTGAGGTTAAAGACGCCCCTACCAAAGAAGTAGGGTGGTTAGAAGTTACGAAGCAAAGCGATGTCATTCCTGATTTGCCAGCGACAGTTACCCCCTTACATTGGCACCAACAAAAATTTACGATTCCTGAGGGAGGACAACTACTTTATTCGTCGAAATATTTACGGGAACAAGCCTTTATCTATCAGGATTATGTCATTGGGTTACAATTCCATTTGGAACCATTAATTGATAATGTTCGAGAAATGGTGGCTAATGATGGTGACTATGCCGATGGATCCGTATTAAATCAAAGTGGCCAGGAGATTATTGACCATGGAGTCCCAGCGGAGAATCAATTAGTCATGAATCAGTTGTTAGACTATCTGGCAAAACAAGCCTAATAAAATCTCAATAAATCTTAATTTTTGATTGACGTTCTAGGTGGAATTATCTATAATAAAAAAGTATTTGAAGGAATTTGTAATTCCGCGTACTAATCTAAAACCGGAGGGAGGGAAATCAATTATGTCAAAAACTATTGTTCGTAAGAATGAATCTTTAGATGATGCTCTTCGCCGGTTTAAGCGTACTGTTTCACGGAACGGGACTCTTCAAGAATACCGGAAGCGTGAATACTACGAAAAGCCTAGTGTTAAGCGTAAGTTAAAGTCTGAAGCGGCACGGAAGCGTAAGAACAAGCGTCGTCGTTAAGATGAAAACTCCTGTCTATTTAGACGGGAGTTTTTTTATGCGAAAGGAAGGATAGGATGGAGTTTTTAATTTTAATCCTCACTATAGTGATCCTGGCTGGAATTTGGTATATCCTGCAACAACTAAAGCAGGGACCCCAAGGAAATTTAGATGTTTCGAATCAGTTATATCAAAATCGGCAAGAGAACGAACAGCTGAGACAAACCATTGATCAAAAATTAACGCAAATCCAACAAAATAACGATCAACAATTGGAACGCATGCGGCAAACGGTGGAAGAAAAATTAGAATCCACCATTCAAAGCCGTCTAAAACAAAGCATGGCCAACGTTAATCAACAATTGGAAAGTGTGAATAAAAGCCTTGGTGAGATGCAAAGCCTTTCTCAAGATGTTGCCTCCTTGAATAAAACCCTTTCCGGAACCAAAACACGGGGAATAATGGGGGAAGTTCAACTGGGAAATGTCATTGAAGATATTTTGACTAGTGCGCAATATGAACGAGAAGTTCCCACAATTGCGGGTTCATCAAATCGGGTTGAATTTGCGATTAAGCTGCCTGGAGAGCATCAACAAACAGTCTGGTTGCCAATTGATTCTAAATTCCCTTTAGACAGCTATGAACGAATTCAAACAGCTTTAGATAATTCGGATCGCGAGCAAGTTGATAAGGAACGCAAGGCATTGGCGCAGAGCATTCGAAAGTTTGCTCAAGATATTAATTCCAAGTACATTCAACCTCCCCAAACGACTGATTTTGGGATTATGTTCTTACCGACAGAAAACTTATATTCGGAAGTGGTCCGGAACGCTCAGCTTGTGGAAGAGCTACGCAAGCAAGAAAATGTGATTGTAACGGGGCCATCGACAATTGCGGCCATTTTAAATGCTTTATCAGTGGGCTTTAAAACGCTAACGATTGAACAAAATGCGCAAAAAATTAGTCAAACTCTTGGGAAGTTTAAAGCAGAATTTGAATCCTATAATGACATTCTTACCAAAGCGCAAAAACAACTTAATGACGCTAGTAAGAATCTCGATCGCCTTAGTTCCACCAGGACTAAGGCAATGGATCGGGTCTTAAGAGATGTTGAAGCTTTAGATGATGAAAGTTAAAATATAACTATTAATAATTTGGAGGTCCAAAATGAGTTTATTAGATCAATTAACCAAAGATATGGTAACGGCCATGAAGGCAAAAGATAAAGAAACCTTAAGTGTAGTGCGGATGCTGAAAGTGGCCGTAACTAACGAACAAATTAGTTTAGGGCATGATTTAACTCCCGATGATGAAAACGCGGTTTTATCACGGGAATATAAACAACGCAAAGAATCTTTAGCCGAGTTTGAAAGTGCTGGTAGAACGGATCTAGTAGAAAAGACACAACATGAATTAGCAGTGGTGGAAAAGTATTTACCAGAACAGTTAACGGCGGAAGAAATTACCCAGATTGTCAAAGCCTCAATCGAACAAAGCGGGGCGGAAAGTATGCGTGATATGGGAAAAGTCATGGGAATTGTGATGCCGCAAGTGAAAGGTAAAGCGGATGGCAAGTTAGTTAACGAGACGGTAAAAGCGGCTTTGAGTTAATTTAGCCGCCCTAATTAGTCAAATTTATTTTCAAATAATGATTAGAGGCTGGAGAATGATCCAGCTTTTTTGTATGTTTGATGGAACGCTTTCGCATATCTTGAAATCCCATCATGATTCATCGTAAAATAATGGAGTTAACTAAAGTAAAGGAGTATCGCACATTTGACAGCTACGGAAACTATTTCAGTGCAATTTAAATTATCAAAACCCGAAGAACAGGTCGGTTTATTGGGCATTCAGGATCAATTTGTTTCTTTATTTGAAGAAGGAATGGGGGTCGAAATGAGCCCGTTTGGGGATCAATTGACCATCACGGGAGAAGCTGAGGCTGTTCATCAAACAGAAGCGGTTTTAGGGGAATTGGTAAAGTTACTCGACCAACAGATTAAGGTTTCGAGCACTGATATTGTGAGTGCGATGAAAATGGCAAAAAAGGGAACCTTAGAGTATTTTGGTGACCTTTATCGGGAAACTATTGTTAAAGATCGTAAAGGTAATCCCATTCGCGTCAAAACCTTTGGCCAACGCCAGTATGTCCATGCGATTAAGCAACGTGATGTGACTTTTGGGATTGGACCTGCTGGGACCGGGAAAACCTATTTAGCTGTTGCAATGGCCGTTGCTGCTTTAAAACGGGGTGAAGTGGAACGGATCATTTTAACCCGCCCTGCCGTGGAAGCAGGGGAAAGCCTAGGATTTCTTCCGGGAGATTTAAAAGAGAAGGTCGATCCTTATTTACGTCCGATTTACGATGCTTTAAATAGTATTCTGGGCGCTGACCACACCGAACGGCTGATGGATCGCGGTGTCATCGAGATTGCACCCCTTGCTTATATGCGGGGGCGGACCTTAGATGGTGCCTTTGTCATCTTAGATGAGGCCCAAAATACCACTAATGCGCAAATGAAAATGTTTTTGACCCGACTGGGCTTTGGTTCCAAGATGGTCGTGAATGGTGATATATCACAAATTGATTTACCACGTGGAGCAAAAAGTGGTTTAGTCAACGCCCAACAAATTTTGCGGGGAATTGACGCGATTGAATTCGTTCACTTTACGGCTGGTGATGTCGTGCGGCACCCTGTTGTAGCCAAGATCATTAACGCCTACGAGGCTGAACAGTCTACCCCAAAGGAGTCCTAAATGGAACTAGTAATATATGATCATACTAATGGTCAGGTGACAGATGAACAACTAGATGAAACTGAAAAATTACTGCAATTTGCGGCTGACCAATTATCGATTGCGGCTAATGCTGAAATGTCAGTGACCTATGTTAATAATCCCGAAATGCAAAAGATCAATCGTGAATACCGCGGCATCGATCGATCCACGGATGTAATTTCCTTTGCGATTGAAGATGATGAAGATCTGATGTTGCCAGCCGAATTACAAGCGGAGCTCCCACGAGAATTGGGGGATCTATTTGTTTCGATTGATAAAGTTAAATCACAAGCGTTGTTTCTAGATCATTCTGAAGAACGAGAACTTGGCTATATGTTGGTTCATGGTTTCTTACACTTGAACGGTTATGATCATGAACGAGCTGATGACCATGGTGAACAATTTCGGTTACAAGAGGAAATTTTGACGAAATATGGACTCAAACGGTAAACATCAATTAAACAAAAATAAAACCTTCCGCCAAGCCTTTCATCATGCCTGGGATGGCATTATTGCGGTAGTTAAGCACGAACGTAATATGCGTTTTCATTTGTTGGCCACAATTGCAGTTATAATTGTCGCCTGCTGGTTTCGCTTGCAAGTTTGGGAATGGTTATGGATCCTTTTGGCGATTTTTCTCGTGATCACCGGTGAAATGGTTAACACCATCGTGGAAGCTTTAGTTGATATGACGGTTGGTCATCAATATCACCCCTTAGCTAAGTTAGCTAAGGATATGGCAGCCGGATTAGTCTTATTACTGGCTGGCTTTGCCATTATTGTCGGCTTGCTAATCTTTGGCAACCATCTAATCTAAAATTAAAATTGAGGTAAATATGGATACATTAAAAGCAGATTTTCACTCTGGATTTGTGGCGATTATTGGGCGTCCCAACGTTGGAAAGTCGACCCTTTTAAATTATGTTGTCGGGCAAAAAGTTGCAATCATGAGTAATGTTGCTCAAACAACACGAAACAAAATTCAAGGGATTTATACCACTAATGAAGCTCAAATTATCTTTATTGATACTCCAGGAATTCATAAACCACAAACTAAATTAGGTGATTTTATGGAGCGTTCGGCGCTCTCAGCCTTAGATGAAGTAGATGCGATTCTTTTTGTTGTTAGTGCGACCGAAAAACGCGGACCAGGAGATAATTTTATTATTGAACGGCTAAAGAAGGTTCAACAGCCAATTTATTTGGTGATTAATAAGATTGATCAAGTTCATCCGAACGACCTTCCAGAGATCGTGGCTCAATATAATGACACTTTACCCTTTAAGAAAGTGATCCCAGTATCAGCATTACAAGGGAATAACGTTAACGGCTTAATTGATGAATTAGTAGATAACCTACCAGTTGGTCCTCAATATTACCCGACCGATCAAGTATCTGATCATCCGGAAAGATTTGTGGTCGCTGAAATGATTCGTGAAAAAGTATTTTTGCTAACTCGTCAAGAAGTGCCACATTCGGTCGCAATTGATGTGACTTCTATTAAGCGTAATAATGAAGAAACGATTGAAGTTGATGCGAATATCATTGTAGAACGACCTGGACAAAAGGGGATTATTATTGGTAAAAAGGGGTCCATGTTAAAAGAAATTGGGACTCAAGCCCGCCAAGACATTGAACGTTTACTTGGTGACAAGGTTTACCTACATCTTTGGGTGAAAGTAGTTCCCGGGTGGCGTGATAAAAATGCAATGTTAAAAGATTATGGTTATCGGTCAACTGATTATTAATTGTTCTTCATGAATCATGAGGTGTAGATCATGCGTGTCAACGAACCATTCCAAGGTATAATTATGAATCGACGCCCCTACCGGGAACGAGACATGTTGGTTAAAATCTTAACTGATCAACGTGGACCGGTAATGTTTTTTGTTCGTGGAGCGCAACGCAAGGGGTTCAAAATGGCGGCTGATATTTTACCCTTTACGTATGGTCAATACGTCGGCTTATTTAATGATGACGGTCTTAGTTATATTGTTAGTGCTGGTGAGACCCATCAATATCAGGGGATTGTCAATGATCTTGACCGGAATGCCTATGCTACTTATCTTTTGGATCTAGTAAATCAAGCCTTTAAAGAAGGATTTGGGATTGGTGGCTGGTATCAGCAAATTTCAACGGCCTTAGATTTAATAAATCAAGGTCTCGATCCGCAGATCATTACGAATGTTTTAGAAGTTCAGTTATTAAATTTGCTGGGCGTTGCCCCCCAATGGGATCGGTGCGTCATTTGTGGGAACGATCAAGCTCCTTTTGATTATTCGGAGAGTTATGGGGGCATTTTGTGTCGTCAACATTGGGCACTAGATGAACATCGGTTCCGTTTAGACCAACGAACCATTAGTTACTTAAGGTTGTTCGCTCATTTAAACCTCACTAAAGTCGGTCAGGTATCAGTTGCCGACCCCATCCGCAAACAGTTGACGTGGGCACTGGATAAAATTTATGATGATCAAGTTGGGATGCGTTTAAAGTCCAAACGATTTCTCCGTGAAATGGATCATTGGACGGCCGAACTGAAAAAAAGTCGGGATCAAATTGACAAACCTACTTAGATTGATTATGATAGTTTCAGTTTAATATTTGTAACGATGACGAAGAAGAAGGCTAATGATCCTGAAAAGCGAATCGGTGATGGTGGGAGACTGATGAGGAGATTGGCATAGACATGGCACTTCAACAGTTACTTGAAATCAAGCTGTTTCGATTAATTCGAAAAAGCAGGGTGGAACCGCGATTAATTCGTCCCTGTAATGAACGTACTAGTTCATTACAGGGATTTTTTAATCTTAAAAACAAATCGTTAAGAACAATGGGTCTGAAGGGAGTAAGACATGGATCAAAAATTAACTGTTCAAGACATAATTTTTAAATTACAACAATACTGGGGGAGCCAAGGTTGTATGTTGATGCAAGCCTATGATAATGAAAAAGGGGCTGGGACCATGAGTCCATATACCTTTTTACGGGCGATTGGACCAGAACCGTGGAATGCAGCTTATGTTGAACCATCGCGGCGGCCGGCTGATGGTCGATATGGTGACAATCCAAACCGGTTATATCAACACCATCAATTCCAAGTATTAATGAAACCTTCTCCAGAGAATATTCAAGAATTATATTTGGGAAGCCTTCGTGAATTAGGGATTGAACCGCTTGAGCATGACATTCGGTTTGTTGAAGATAATTGGGAAAACCCTTCGATGGGCTGTGCCGGAGTCGGTTGGGAAATTTGGCTTGATGGAATGGAAGTGACTCAATTTACTTATTTCCAAGTCGTTGGGGAACTGCAAATGGATCCCGTGGCAGCTGAAATTACTTATGGATTGGAACGGTTAGCCGAATATATCCAAAATGTTGATTCAGTTTATGATTTAGAATGGGCTGATGGCGTATATTATGGTGACATTTTTAAGGAACCAGAGTACGAGCACTCGAAATATTCTTTTGAAGAGAGTAATCAGGATATGCTGCTGAAGTTCTTTGAAGATTATGAAGCGGAAGCTAAACGCTTAATTGCCTTAGGCTTAGTTCATCCGGCCTATGACTATGTTTTGAAGTGCAGTCATACCTTCAATTTATTAGACGCACGGGGGGCGGTTTCCGTTACGGAACGGGCTGGTTACTTACACCGTATTCGGATCATGGCTAAATCAGTGGCCAAAGCCTTTGTTCAAGAACGGCGGAAACAAGGGTTCCCATTAATTCATGATGAAGCCAAGCGTCAAGCCGTCTTAGCAAAATATCAAGCCCAAGCAGAACAAGAAGCTAAGCGAAATGCCAAGAAAGGGGATCAATAATCATGGCACATACCTATTTACTAGAAATTGGGTTGGAAGAAATGCCTGCGCATGTGGTGACACCAAGCATGAACCAGCTCCAAAGCCGGGTTGAAAATTATTTAAAAGATCAACGAATTGACTACCAAACGATCAAAGCCTTTTCGACGCCTCGCCGGTTAGCTTTGAAAATTGAAGGGCTCTCTGACAAGCAACCAGATGTTGACGAATTAGTGAAGGGACCGGCTAAGAAAATTGCTTTGGATGATCAAGGTAATTGGAGTAAAGCAGCAATTGGTTTTACCAAGGGTCAAGGGGTCTCGGTAGAAGATATTGAATTTCAAGAAGTTAAAGGAACGGAATATGTTTTTGTCAATAAACATATTCCAGGTGAATCCGTAGCGACAGTGCTTGCTGGTTTAGATCAAGTCATCACGGCGATGACTTTCCCAACTTTAATGAAGTGGGGGGAATATAAGCTGGATTATATTCGGCCAATTCACTGGTTAGTATCATTGCTTGATGATGCCGTCGTGCCATTTAAGATTTTAAACGTTACTGCTGATCGGTTAACCAAGGGACACCGGTTCTTGGGTCATGATCTCGAGCTTACAAATGCTAGTGATTATGAAGAAGCCTTATTAAATGATTTTGTGATTGCGGATCCTAAGGCACGAAAGGCGAAAATTAAAGCTCAAATTCAAGCGATTGCCGATGAGCATCAATGGCAATTAGATTGGGATGAGGAATTACTGGAAGAAGTTAATAACCTAGTTGAATGGCCAACATCCTTTGCTGGGAAGTTTGATCAACAATACCTAGTATTACCAGAAGTAGTCTTAATCACCTCCATGAAGGATAACCAACGGTTCTTCTGCGTCCGCAACCAGGCAGGACAACTGCAACCAGCCTTCATTGCGGTTCGCAATGGGAATACTGAGCATCTCGATAATGTGATCAAAGGGAACGAGCGGGTATTGGTTCCACGGTTAGAAGATGCCAAATTCTTCTATGAAGAAGATCAAAAAATTACGATTGACCAATACGTGGAACGGTTAAGTCGGGTCTCACTCCATGATCAAATTAGTTCTATGGCTGAAAAAATGGCCCGTACTGGGGTAATCGCGATGGCACTTGCAGAGCAACTTAACTTCAGTGATCAAGAAAAAGCGGATTTAAAGCGAGCTGCAACCATCTATAAGTTTGATTTAACTACCCAAATGGTGGGTGAATTTGCTGAATTGCAAGGAATTATGGGCGAAATTTATGCTAAGTTAGCTGGCGAAAATGAAACCGTTGCTGCAGCAATTCGCGAGCATTATATGCCAATTTCGGCTGAAGGTGCCTTACCAGCGACGAAGGTCGGCGCTCTATTAGCCATTGCAGATAAATTAGATAGCATCTATAGTTTCTTCGCGGTCGGAATGGTTCCTTCAGGCTCAAATGATCCATATGCCTTGCGGCGCCAAGCCTACGGAATTGTTCGGATCATTAATGATCAACAATGGCACTTGCCAGTACTTGATTTACAAACCCAACTACCGGCTTTATTTACTGCAGCAGATCTACATCCTAAGTTTGATATTGCCGAAAATAACGACCAAGTTCGTCAGTTCTTTGTTGACCGGTTGAAACAATTCTTTAGTTTACAATCAATTCGTCATGACATTGTGGACGCAGTTTGTGCGAGTGAGCAACCTGATCTTCTAGCTGTCATTGATGCCGCTCAAGTTTTAGTTAAGCATCAAAGTGATGATAATCTGAAGAATCAAATGGAAGCCATCACGCGAGTAATTCGGTTAGCCAAGAAGGAAGCCTTAACTACCGATGAAGTTATAGTTAAGCCAGAACTGTTTAAGAACCCATCAGAACAAAGGTTGTTCAACCAATTCAACGAATTTGATGATCAATCCTCATTGAATGATCAATTCGAACAATTAATGGCATTAGAACCCGTAATTAGTCAATATTTTGAGGAAAATATGATCATGGATCCAGATGAAGCAATTCGTCAGAACCGGCTTGCCCAATTAACTTTAGTCGCTCAAGCAGCTAGCCAATTTGGTGATTTGGATTTATTGATTGTAAAATAAGCTGAATTATTTGGCATTTGTGTTGACCTATGGTAATATTTTATAGGTATGAATAGGTACAAATGACATTGTTAAAAGGTCGCATTCCATTTGGAAGCGGCCTTTAGTCAATATCATTGCCTTTGGGGGTGATTTCGTGGCACGGATACCAAACGAAGTGATTGATCAAGTTCGGAATTCAGTTGATATTGCGGATGTGATTGGGCAGGATGTTCAATTGCGGAAACAAGGACGGAATTTAATGGGTCATTGTCCTTTCCATCAGGATGATACCCCTTCATTTTCGGTGAATGAAGAAAAACAATTTTTCTATTGCTTTAGTTGTCACCGGACGGGGAATGTATTTTCCTTCTTACAACAGTTGCATGAGATGACTTTTCCGGAGGCTGTTCAGCACGTCGCTGAAATGGCTAATATTGAAATTCCCGAATTAAATCAACGGGATCAATCAACAGCATCACCCAATGCGCCCTTTTATCAGTTGTATGATTTGGCCGCAGATTTGTATCACCATATTTTGGTAAATACGAGGGCAGGGCAACCAGCGCTTAAATACTTGGAACAACGGGGGATGACGCGAGAATTAATCGATCAATTTAAGCTCGGTTTTGCCCCGAGCTCCGATGATCATGGGATTTTGGCGCAGTTTTTAAATGAAAAGCAAGTTGATTATCAAGTTATTCGTCAATCCGGGTTATTAACCACTGATCACGATGGTCACTTTCATGATCGCTTTGTTGATCGGGTCATGTACCCAATAAAGAATGCGAATGGCCAAATCATTGCTTTTTCGGGGCGGTTATTGGCTGCTAAGGGCAACGATCAAGCGCCGAAGTATTTAAACAGTCCAGAAACCCCAATTTTTAATAAACGACAAACCTTGTTCAATTTTGATGAAGCTAAGCGTGCAGTTCGACAGGAAGGCCATTTAATCTTGATGGAAGGTTTTATGGACGTTATTTCGGCTTATGGGGCAGGCGTAAAAAGTGGGATTGCCTCGATGGGGACCAGTTTTACTGAGGAACAAATTCAAGCGATTCAGCGGATTAGCAATGAGTTAGTGGTTTGCTATGATGGTGATGATGCGGGGCAAAATGCCATTATGCGGGCTTTACAATTATTGACTGATCAAGCCCCAACTTTAAAGCTGAAGGTTGTTCAGATGCCGGCAGGTTTGGATCCCGATGAGTTTGTTCAGCAACGGGGACCGGAAAAATTCCAGCAATATCTTACCAATGTTGAAGAATCACCAACGGCATTTCAGTTGCAATATCTACGCCGAGGATTGAATTTAGCAAATCAAAATGAATTACTTTCATATATTGATACGGCTATTCGGGTGATTGCCCAAGTTGAACAACCAGTGGCCCAGAATCTATATCTCAAACAGTTAGCAGATGAATTTAATTTAGATCAAGCGACTTTAGCGGCGCAATTATCCCAAGTTGAGCAACAAGCACAACGATCACGTCCAAAGGTAACGAAGCCGCAGCAAGAACAGTCGACTAGCGACTTTAATCATAGAAGGAAAACAATAAATAGCACCTCACCAGCCCTTGTGAACCGGGTTCAACGAGCTGAACAATTGCTGATTTACTGGTTTATTTATCAGCCCGAATGGCGTGGTCATTTGTTAGGTTTAACTGATTTTACTTTTCCAGACGATAATTATCAGCAACTATTTGAACAAATACAGGACTATTTACAAGCGCATGCTGATTATTTAACGGGTGATATGATTAATTTTTTGCAGGATCAACCCGAATTAATTGCCCTTTTAGCAGAGATCGAGCAATTAGAGGTTCAAGATGAAATTACTGATGAGATGGTCGATGATTGTGTTCATGTCCTGCAGTCAGAAGCTCCCATTGAAGATCTGATTAGTCAAAAACAAGGCGGAATTAAAAGAGGCCACCGCTCTCAATGATCAAACATTAAGTGCACAATTAACAACAGAATTGATTAGCTTATATCAGCAGCAACAACAGGCGAAGGCAAAGGAGATTAATTAAGTATGGCGAAAACAAATAAAGATCTAGTTATTTCAAACGCGGTTGAATTTGATCAATCAGCTTATGATAAAGCGGTTGGGAAGTTAATCCGTGAACATAAGCAAGCCAAAGAAATTAAATATAGTGAATTATCTACCCAATTAGCCGAACCATTTGAATTGAATGCGGACGGGATTGATCAACTGATGCAAAATGTTGAAGATTCCGGAATTAGCATTGTTGATGAAAATGGGGATCCAGATCCACGCGCCCTACAAGCCACGGAAAAACTATCAAATAGTGCTAGTAAGGATACGTCAGCTCCATCGAATGTTAAAATTAACGATCCGGTGCGGATGTATTTAAAAGAAATTGGTCGCGTGCCCTTACTTACGGCTGATCAAGAAGTTGAACTGGCTTTACGGATTGAGCAAGGCGATGAAGTGGCTAAGCAAGAATTAGCCGAAGCCAACTTACGGTTGGTGGTTTCCATTGCCAAGCGCTATGTCGGTCGGGGAATGCAATTCTTGGACTTAATTCAAGAAGGTAACATGGGGCTGATGAAAGCCGTCGAAAAGTTTGATTATCGGAAAGGGTTTAAGTTTTCAACTTATGCTACTTGGTGGATCCGGCAAGCCATTACTCGGGCGATTGCGGATCAAGCCCGGACAATTCGAATTCCGGTTCACATGGTGGAAACGATTAATAAGTTAATTCGAATCCAACGTCAACTATTGCAAGATCTTGGACGGGAACCATTACCGGAAGAGATTGGGGCCGAAATGGATATGGAAACCCAAAAAGTGCGGGATATTCTAAAAATTGCCCAAGAACCAGTTTCCTTAGAAACACCAATTGGGGAAGAGGATGATTCGCATCTAGGAGACTTTATTGAAGACCAAGATGCAACTAGCCCTGCTGAACATGCGGCTTATGAAATGATGAAAAAGCAGCTGGAAAATGTTTTAGATACCTTAACTGATCGGGAAGAAAACGTTTTACGGTTGCGGTTTGGCTTGGATGATGGTCGGACCCGGACATTAGAAGAAGTCGGTAAGGTCTTTGGCGTTACGCGGGAACGTATCCGGCAAATTGAAGCTAAAGCCTTACGTAAATTACGGCATCCATCCCGCTCTAAGCAATTAAAAGATTTCTTAGAATAAATCTTTGTGTATAATAGAGCCCAGAGGTCATCGGACCTGTGGACTCTTTTTTAGTAGAAAGGGATTAAGATGATAGCAGAAGCAAGTACTCATTTAATGGGTTCAACGATTACCATCAAAATTGATCACCCTGATGGTGAACAACTAATTGCAGATTGTTTTAAGCAGTTAGCGGACTATCAAGAGCGATTCTCTGCTAATAATGATCAATCAGAATTGATGCAATTAAATCAATTGGCTGGTATCCGTCCAATGCAAGTTGATGAAGATCTATATGACCTGATTAAGTTAGCAGTTCGTTATAGTTGTCGGGGAGGTTATTTTAACGTCGCGATTGGTCCTTTGGTAAAACTTTGGCATATTGGGTTTCAAGATGCTCAGGTACCAACTGCAGAACAAATCCAAACGACTTTGAAATTAATTGATCCCCACCAAATTGAATTAGATGATCAAAATCATGCGGTGTATTTAAAACAGGCGGGGATGGAGATTGACCTAGGTGGAGTTGCCAAGGGCTATTTTGCGGATCAGCTGGCAATCAAATTGAAAGCAGCTGGAGTTGAATCAGCCCTAATTAATCTCGGTGGTAGCAGTATTGTAACGATTGGTGGCAATGCCAATAATTCCGATGGTCAGTGGCATGTCGGTCTCCAAGATCCGCGTGGCAAACGAACGGATTATGCGACTATTTTAGCTCTTCAAGACGAAGCCATGACGACTTCAGGGGTCTATGAACGCCAGTTAATTAAAAGTGGTCGAACCTATCACCATATTTTAGATTCCAAAACTGGGTATCCTATTGAGACGTCAATTATGAGTTTGACCGTCTTAGGCCACCAAGCGGTTCTGGGGGAAATTCTTACTACTATGTGTTTTGGGTTAGAACCTTCACAAATGAATGATTGGCTAAAAGAATTTCCGGGGATAACAATTCTAACCATCGATCAACAGGGGGAAATAAGATATTATAAATAGGTTACTTTTTCCTAAATTTGTGATATTATTTACATATAAATATTACTATTTTATATAAATTGAAAGGAAGCAATATGAAACATTATATCGGAATCGCAGGGACACATGCGAAAGGATCGACCAACACCAAGTTGATTCACTTTATTAAAAATCATTTAGCCGATCGGGCGGAAGTAGAAATTATTGATGCCAGTAACTGGCCAGTTTTCCAGAAGACACCAGATGGGAAATTACCTGAAGGAGTGCAAGCCGTCGCTGATAAAATTGCTGCGGCTGACGGGGTGATTATCTCAACTCCTGAATATGATCACACCATTCCAGCAGCGCTTATGAATACTTTTGCTTGGCTTTCATATGGGATCCATCCATTTGATAATAAGCCGGTTATGATTACGGGAGCTTCATTTGGTGCCTTAGGAACTTCTCGGGCTCAAGGTCATTTACGGCGGATGTTAGATGCTCCAGAAATTCACGCGCAAACGATGGCTAGTTCTGATTTCATGGTTAGTCGGTCATTAAATGCTTTTGATGAGGAAGGTAATTTAAAAGATCCTGCTTTGGTCAAGCGGTTTGATGAACTATTCGCTGAATTTGAAGTATTTGTTGACTTGATGGCTAAGTTAGCCCAAGTTAACCAAGTTGCCGAAGCAGATGCCGCTAAAGTTGGCGAAGCGGAATAAGGAGGAGCGAACAATGAAATTAGTTGCGATTGCGGGCTCGATTGCGAAAGATTCATATAACAAGAAATTAGTCAATTTTATGGCGAAGGCATACAGCGATGTAGCTAATATTGAAGTCCTATCTCTTGATCAAGTACCACTCTTTGACCGTGATTTGAGTTACAAGGACTTTGATCAATTAGTGGAATTAGATCGGAAGATCAAACTGGCCGATGGGGTAATTTTGGCTACGCCAGAACATAATCATACTACGACCGTAGCAATGAAGAGTATGTTGGAATGGCTCTCAACTGATACTCATCCCTTCCAAGACAAGCCGGTCTTGATTGTGGGGGCTAGTTATCACATTCAAGGGACTTCGCGGGCTCAAATGGATTTACGTGATATCTTAGACGCTCCAGGAGTAAATGCGATTGCTTTACCGGGGAATGACTTCTTGCTCGGTAACTGTAAAGAAAAATTTGATGAGCAAGGTAATCTGAATGATGAGGGGACGATTAAGTTCTTAAATAGTGTCCTAGTTAAGTTTACTGAATGGGTAAACACGATTAATGCTGTTTCGGCTGAAGAAGCTGCTGACTGGACGAAGGAAGACTTAACCGCTTCTGGTATTACGGACACGACCATTGACGTTGATATGATGTCAAAAGATTGGGTTAACCAAGCGGCTGCTAAGACTCATGCTGCTGAGGATACTGATTACGTTAAGTTAGACAGTGGGGTATTAAGCGTTAATCAATTAAATTGGTTCTTGAAAACCATGCCGATGGAATTAACCTACATGGATGATAACGATCAATTTATTTACTACAACCACTACCTTGATCGCGATGACATGTTAGCGCCACGTTATCCATGGCAAACTGGGATGCCAATGAGTGAAGTGCACCCACAGCGGGCCATGAATGGTGTTAAGCGAGTGATTAACCAACTTCGTTACAACAAGACGGACTTGGTTAAGATGCCAGTTCCTGGGAATAAAGTGAACGAAAAATGGCTCATGCACTATTACAAGCGGATGGCTGATGAAGAAGGCAAATTCCGTGGAATTAACGAATGGGTCCTTGATATTTGGCCAATTGTTGCCCAATATTTGGAAATGACAGGTCAAAAACTAGTCGCTGATCCTAATGCTAAGGTTGATGCACATGGAGGTGCTAGTGGCAAGCCGGCTAGCCCGTCAGTAGAAGCTAACCAAACAGATACGGATGCTGGTGCTAGTGATAGCGATAGCGAAGAAACGAGTGCTCCAGTTGCTGAACCGGCAGTTGATACGAATGCGGGCGCTTCTGGTGAAGAAGAGGAAACCACAACTTCTGCTAGTCCGGTGGCTAAAGTCGAACCTAGTGTCGACACGGATGCCGGGGCTTCTTCCGAAGAAGACGACGCTGCTAATGGTATTCCAGACAGTGTGGACACGGATGCGGGTGCTTCAGATTAATTGAATCATATTAAAAAGGCCAAGCCTGAAAGGAATTTCCTTTTCAGCTTGGTCTTTTCTTATGGCTTGATGGTTGAGATAAATTGATCATAAGCGGCCTGTTCATTAGTTTCGCTAATTGTCACTTGATCCGTCGTTACCTTGGCTTGATGTAGCAAGGCTTCATCAACTTGAATCTGATGAGTTTCAGTCGCATTACCGATTAGTTCAATCCAATATTGACCTTGAGTTTCATGCAGGATTGTTTTAACCATACCACCAGGGTTGAAGACGCTAATTGGTTCTTCAAACTTCCCTAAATCTGGATGGGTTAATGCAAAAGCTAGCGAGGTAGCTGACATCCCAGTTCCACAGGCATTGGTGAAACCAACGCCCCGTTCAAATGTTTTCACAAAAATCCGATTTGATCCTAAAATTTCGGCAAAGTTAACATTTACCCCATCAGGATAGTAGGGGTTCTCACCATTTAAACGTGCCCCTAATTCACCTAAGAGATCACCCATTAACTGATCGTGATCCATAAAGCTGATTAGGTGGGGATTAGGAACGGCAAGGGAACTAAACTTGAGTCCCGGAGCTAGTTCGGGGACCCAAGTATCTAAGAGCCGTTCATGACCGAGATTGTCAAAGGGTAGGGCCGTCTTATCGAATTTAACTGGGGAAATTTCGACTGCAAAGGCGGGCACTCCCGTCGCAAAATCAGATTCTTGACGAACCTGTAAATCAGCGTACATGGTTTCAACCTTAAACGAATTTTGACCGGTCTTTTCTGCTAGGTAACGAGCTACGGTGCGTAAGCCATTACCACACATGGAAGCTTCACTCGAATCAGCATTGATTACCCGCATTTTACCGAGCACGTCCGGATGATCAGACTGATCAACTACTAAAATGCCATCGGCACCGTTGAGAATTCCGGTGGTTGAATTAGTCATTTGCAGCGCTAATTTTTTCAGTTCATCATCAGTCAGGGGCTGATCTAACAAAGTCTGATCTAAGATGAAGAATTGATTCATGGAACCATGAACCTTTAGTAAGGTAACCATTATTGTTCATCCTCCAATTGGTTAAAGAAGTAGTCATAAATTGCCCGGACGGCATTGATGGCGTCTTTACGGTGAGTCCCAATCATAATCGAAATTTCAGATGAACCTTGGTTTACCATTGAGAGAGAAATGTTGTTTTCGGCAATGGGGACCACAATATCCCGCATGACCCCAACTCGGTTGGCCATCCCTTCACCAACCACCATAATGATGGCGTAATCCTCAATCCATTCCAAGCGATCCGGATTGACTTCACTTTGAATTTCGCTACATACGATATCAACTTGTTCGTCGCTCAGTTTATTCCGATCGAAAATGATGGTAATATCATCAATTCCAGATGGCATATGTTCGTATGAAACCCCATTGCGATCCAAGATTTGGAGAATCCGGAGGGTAAAACCATTCTCTTTATTCAAAAGATACTTATGTAAGTACAGGGCTGAGAAATGGCGTCCACTGGCAATCCCCGTCATAATATGATCAGGCTTAAAATTCTTTTCCGGAACAATGAAAGTTCCCGGTTTCTCAGGATGCCAAGTATTCTTAACATTAATCGGGATTTGTCCTTGAATAGCTGGGATCAATGCTTCGTCGTGGAAAACAGAAAAGCCCGCATAGGATAGTTCCCGCATTTCTCGGTAGGTCATCCGTTGAATTGGCAACGGATCCTGAACGAATTTAGGATTGGCTGAATAAATGGCATCGACATCAGTAAAGTTTTCGTACATATCGGCATGAAAAGCCCGTGCTAAAATCGCTCCCGTTACATCGGACCCACCGCGAGAGAAAGTAGCAATATAGCCAGATAAGGAATAGCCATAAAAGCCAGGGAAGATTAGCCGTTCATCGTCTGAATATTGAAGATTACTTAAATTAATGTAGGCTTCCGGACTAACGACTGCATTATTAGGGGTCCCCGTAACCCGCAAACCAGCATCTAAGGGATCAATAAAGCGAGCCTTAATGCCTTGATGGTTTAAAATAATGGCCATTAACATGGCGTTTAAGCGTTCCCCATGCGCTTTAAAAGCAGCCATGAGGTAATCATTATTTGGATAGTGCTGCTTAGGGAGAGCGACTAGTTGATCGTGGATCGCCTGCAAATCGTTATCTTGAACATGGAAATGATGGCCAATTGATTGATAACGACCGAAAATAGAGGCGATCACATCTTGGGTATTGTGACCATTAATGGTTAATTTGGCAAAATTAATTAATAAGTCCGTAACTTTGATGTCGTCGTCAAACCTTTTCCCTGGAGCAGAAGTAACGATAACACGCCGTTCATCATCAGCTTGAATAATTGAAATTGCCTGAGCAAAAGCATCACCGTTAGCAAGGGAGCTTCCACCGAACTTAATAACTTTCATTAGTTACCACCTTTAAAAATCAGTTTTAATTAAATTTTAACATTGTTTACTTGATCAGCAAAGGTTTAAGCAGCAAATTGCCATTTAAATTAGATTTGCCTTAAGAATTGGTTGACTTTAATAAGGACGGTCGGTAAACTATTGAGTAAACAGACAGAGGCGCAGTCAACAAGAGTACCTATTCAGAGTCGCCAAACTATGAAGAATAGGGAAAGGGGCGATTGCCGAAGCGTTGAGATTGGCACTTTCAATTTGCTGGGGCGTGATTTAAGAGATCACGGACTGTCGTAAGGGAATCCTTACGTTGCGCTATCGTTGACGAGTTAAGATGATTTTTAACCCAGATTACATAGCGTAATCTGGGTTTTTATTTTATATGTTGAAAGTTGAGAATTATTTTATGAACGATCAGATTCGTCCAGATCAAATTAACAGTCAAGGCCATCTACAAATTGGCGGAGTTGATAGTCTGACACTGGCAGAACAATATGGGACCCCGTTAGTAGTTTATGATGTTGCCCAGATTCGGGAGCAGATTCATCGTTTTCAAGCGGTATTTGAAGCTAACCACGTCCAATCTGAAGTTTCTTATGCCAGTAAAGCCTTTGCTGCGATTGCGATTTATCAGGTCGTCAATCAAGAACACGGACATATCGACGTGGTTTCCGGTGGCGAATTAATGACAGCAATCAAGGCGAGATTCCCAATGGATCGGGTTACTTTTCACGGGAATAATAAATCAGAAGCTGAATTACGACTGGCCTTGCACCACCAGGTTGGGATGATTGTCATTGATAATTTCTATGAAATTGAATTACTCAGTCGACTGTTAGATGAACTGGATTTACAAACGCCAGTTATGTTACGGATAACCCCAGGAATTTCCGCCCACACGAATGAATACATTCAAACGGGACAAGTTGATAGTAAATTTGGCTTTGATTTAGGATCAGGTCAAGCCGATCAAGCCTTACAAGCAGTCTTATCAAATCCTCGCTTTCAGATGAAGGGGATTCATGCTCACATTGGGTCACAAATTTTTGAGGTTGCCGGTTTTGAAGGGGTTGCCAATAAATTAGTGGAAGTTGCAAAGCATTGGCAAAGTGAATTTAATTATCAAACCGAAATCTTAAATGTTGGCGGTGGTTTTGGGATTCGTTATGTTGAAAATGACCATCCCTTAGCCCCTGAAGAATTTGTGGATGCAATTGTAAAAGCCGTCAAGAAAGCGGCAAAAGTTGCTAAAATTCCCGAACCGGGGATTTGGATTGAACCAGGGCGCTCAATTGTTGGACCAGCTGGTTATAATTTATATACGGTTGGCTCGCGCAAAGATATCCCAGGATATAAGCCATTCTTAGCCGTAGATGGCGGAATGGGGGACAATATTCGACCAGCCTTGTATGAAGCAGAATATGAAACGGTCTTAGCTAAAGATCCTGCAGCAGAAAATGTTGAAACCGTACGGATTGCCGGTAAATACTGTGAATCAGGAGATATTTTAAGTCGTTCGCAAGCCCTCCCAAAGACAGAACCTGGTGATGTCTTAGCGATGTTAGATACGGGAGCTTATGGGTTTGCGATGGCTTCTAATTACAATCGAAATCCACGGCCGGCGGTGGTATTTGTTGAAAATGGTCAATCTCAACTTGTAATCCAGCACGAAACTTGGGAAGACATGGCACGTTTAGACCTTCCTTACGAATTGAACTAAAAAAGCTTAAAGGAGTATTACTATGGCACAACTAGATGCACAAACTATTATTAACTATATCGGAACGGCACCTAAAAAGACCCCCGTTAAAGTCTACGTTAAGGGTGAACAATTAGATCAACTTACTTATCCTGATGGGGTGGATGCTTTTGTAGAAAAGAGGACGGGAACCTTATTTGGTGACTGGCAAGTTGTAAAACCATTTTTAGACCGATATCAAGATAATTTTGATTCTGTCCGAATTGAAAACAGTGCTCGGAATTCAGCCGTTCCATTGTTAGATTTAAAAGAAATTAATGCTCGGATCGAGCCAGGAGCCGTCATTCGTGATCAAGTGGTGATTGGTGACAATGCGGTCATCATGATGGGGGCAACCATTAATATCGGAGCAGAAATTGGTGCGGATTCAATGATTGATATGGGAGCGATCCTTGGTGGCCGGGCCATTGTTGGTAAGCATTGCCACATTGGTGCTGGAACGGTTTTAGCAGGAGTAATTGAACCAGCCTCAGCTGAACCAGTTCGAATCGACGACAATGTTTTAATTGGGGCCAATGCAGTGGTCATTGAAGGAGTCCATGTTGGTGAAGGTGCCGTGGTAGCTGCTGGCGCTGTTGTGACCGAAGATGTCGCTCCCAAGACAGTCGTGGCGGGAGTTCCTGCGCGGGTAATTAAACAAGTCGACGATCAAACGACAAGTAAAACCGGTTTAGAAGATGATTTAAGAAAGCTGTAGGCAAAGCGAATGAGTCAGTTAACCCATGATGAATTAATTCAAATTCGTCGCCATCTCCATCAAATTCCGGAATTAGCCTTAGAAGAATATCAAACTCATGATTATTTGTTAGAAGTTATTAAGCAATTTGATCAAACTTATTTAACCATTCGGGTGCCCAAAGAATTACCAACTGCTATTATGGTTCAGGTAGCGGGAACTAACCCTCGTCGGACGATTGGTTATCGTACCGATATTGATGCTTTGCCAGTAACTGAGCAAACTGGCTTACCGTATGCATCTCAGACGCCGGGGGAAATGCATGCTTGTGGTCATGATATTCATATGACCGTAGCCTTGGGACTTTTGAGTTACTATAGTGAACATCAACCTACTGATAATCTCTTGTTTTTCTTTCAACCAGCTGAAGAAAGTAAGAATGGTGGGAAATTGGCCTATGAATTTGGTCTATTTACCGGTGACTGGTGTCCAGATGAGTTCTATGGGTTACACGATAATCCAGAATTACCAGGTGGGG
The DNA here is from genome assembly GCF_000247775.1 of Limosilactobacillus gastricus PS3. Lineage (GTDB taxonomy): Bacteria > Bacillota > Bacilli > Lactobacillales > Lactobacillaceae > Limosilactobacillus > Limosilactobacillus gastricus_A. The sequence continues at coordinate 46,318 of NZ_AICN01000005.1, read as the reverse complement.
CAATTGGTTGCCGAATGGGCACTCTTTTTGCGGGAACCACGGAGGTCAACATTGATATTCAAGGTCAAGGTGGTCATGCCGCTTTTCCACAGAATGCGAAAGATGCCGTTGTAGCGGCAGCATCATTAATCACGCAAGCACAAACTATCGTTTCACGAAGTATTGATCCCATTCAAAGTGGGGTTTTAACTCTTGGAAAATTAGAAGCTGGGACCATCCGGAATGTGATTGCTGATCATGCGCGGATTGAAGGGACAATTCGCGGGCTAACCCAACCGATGATCGAAAAAATTGGTCAACGGTTACAGACCATTTGTGATGGGATTGCCACGAGTTTTGAAGTAGATGTAAAGTTGGAATTAAATCAGGGTGGATATTGGCCGGTTGAAAATAATGATAGATTAACGAGTCATTTGATAGCTTTTATGCAAGCCAATTCTAAGATAAACTTCATCGAAACGGCACCAGCAATGACCGGCGAAGATTTTGGGTTCTTATTAGCTAAATTTCCAGGAACTATGTTCTGGTTAGGGGTAGAGGATGATGCCCAATTGCATGCACCGACTCTAACTCCAGATGAACGAGCGATCGATAAGGGAATCGAAGCGATCACACAATTTATTAATTATCGAATGCAAGAAAATTATTTATTGGAGGAATAGTCATGTCAAACACGAATTTAAAGCAAGCCGATCTGATGACGGCAATTATCACACCTTTTGACGAGCACGGGATTAACTACCAAAGTTTAGATCGCTTGACCGAACATTTATTATCTTTAGGGAATAAGGGTTTTGTTGTTGGTGGAACTACAGGGGAAACGCCAACTTTGAGTCATGACGAAAAATTAGCCCTTTACGAACATTTTGCAAAGTTGATAAACGGGCGGGTCCCGGTAATTGCCGGAACGGGAAGTAATAATACTCAAGAAACGATTGAATTCACCAATGAGGTGGCGCAAATTGAGGGCATTGATTATGCCTTAGTGGTGGTTCCGCCATACAATAAGCCTAACCAACGGGGCATGATTGCTCACTTTACGGCAGTGGCTGATCAGGTCGACTTGCCAATTATTATTTACAATATTCCCGGCCGAACTGGGGTAAAGATGGCCCAAGAAACGGTGGTTACCTTGTCCCAACACCCAAATATCGCTGGGGTTAAGCAATGTGCAAGTATGGAAGAATTTGAATACATTGTCGAAAATAGTGCCGATGATTTTGCAGTCTTTAGTGGTGAAGATAACCAAGCCTTTATTGCCAAAGCCCTGGGGGGAGCAGGAGTGATTTCAGTTGCTGCCCACCTCTATGCTAAGCAAATGCGGGCGATGTATGACGCCTTAGATAATGGAGAAGTAGCAACGGCCGCTAAGCTACAACGGTGGTTAACACCACGGATGCAAGCTTGCTTCATGTATCCATCACCATCCCCAATTAAGGCGGTAATGAATGCTCAAGGGTTTGAAGTCGGTCCATGCCGATTACCAATTGTTTCGCTTAATGATGAAGAAAAGCAAACTTTGGCCCAAGCATTAGGGCTAGGGCAAGATGCTTTTAGTCACGAATTACCATTAGATCTAGGAGAATAAGATGAAAACAGTTTTAATTGCCGGCTTTAATGGTTCTATGGGACAACAAGCAGTTAAGTTAGTTAATTCCATGGAAGGCTTTGAGATCACTGCTGGTTTAGCCCATCACCTACCGGATTCGGATCCAACTAGTTATGGTTTACCAGCTACGGCCCTGTTATTTACCTCATTAGATGAGATTCCAACTGGGATTGCGGACATTTGGCTTGATTTTACAGTACCGACGGCTGTTTATGCGAATGTTAAATACGCGTTAACGCATGGCTATCGTCCGGTGGTGGGAACGACCGGATTAACCGACGATCAGGAAGTAGAATTAAAGAAACTGACTCAGGATAATCATTTGGGTGGTCTGATTGCGCCTAATTTTGGGATGTCAGCGGTGCTGTTAATGAAATTTGCTCAAGAGGCCGCTAAGTATTTCCCAGACGTAGAAATTATTGAAATGCATCACGAGGATAAAAAAGATGCTCCTTCAGGTACGGCTTTAAACACGGCCAAGTTAATCAGTAAAAATCGGCCCGCTCACCAAACGGCTCCTGACGAAACAGAATCATTAGCGGGTTCTCGGGGTGGAGATTATGAAGGGATTAAGCTTCATGCGGTGCGGTTACCTGGTTATGTCGCTCATGAACAAGTCCTCTTTGGGGGAGCAGGTGAAGCGCTAACGATTCGTCAAGATTCATTTGATCGCAAATCGTTCATGAGTGGGGTGAAGGTAGCCCTCGAACAAGTCCATACTCTCGATCAATTAGTCGTCGGGTTGGAACAGATCTTGTAAAAAGGAGAATGAGATGCCAGAGACTTTAGCAACTTTAACGAATTTACGAAACCAACTTTTAGATACAGTCGCCCCATCAGCTATTCGCTCATTTGATAATCAAATTTCCTCGATTCCAGGCATTATCAAACTAACTTTGGGCGAACCAGACTTTAATGTCCCCGAGCATGTCAAGGCGGCGGCAATCAAAAGTATTGAGGAGAATGATTCTCACTATGCCCCAGCTTCAGGGAAACCAGAATTACGACAAGCAATCAGTGACTACTTAAAAGATTCTCGTGGAGTGACCTATAATCCAGCTGATGAAGTACTAGTAACAGTGGGAGCGACCGAATCATTAGCTTCTATTACCTATGGAATTTTGAATCCGGGTGATAAAGTATTAGTTCCGACACCGGCTTTCTCTTTATATTTTGCCTTGGTCAAAATGGCTGGGGCCGAACCAGTTATGATTGACACTTCTAATGATGGCTTCCAACTGACGGCTCAACGCTTAGAAGCTGAAATTGAAGCTGCCGGTGATCAAGTTAAGGCCGTCTTATTGAATTATCCGAATAACCCAACTGGGCGGACCTTTACGAAAACGGAACTGGAAGATTTAGCTGCGGTATTAAAAAACCATGAACTCTTAGTAATTGCGGATGAAATCTATAGTGATTTAACTTATGATCAAGATCATTATTCTTTAGCAACCTTGTTACCAGAACAAACGCTATTAGTTAGTGGTCTCTCTAAGTCTCATGCCATGACTGGATATCGGATGGGGTATGTGGCTGGACCCGCTGGGATTATGCGCTCAGTAGCCCAAATTCATTCTTACTTGGTTGTCTGTGTAAATGATGCCACCCAAGCGGCGGCCGTCGAAGCCTTAAACAATGGCCGGGAAGATCCTTTAGTTTTCAAAAAGGCATACAAGAAACGGCGGGATTACATCATTGAAAAGATGACTAAAATGGGCTTTCAAATTGCCACACCGCAAGGAGCCTTTTATGTCTTTGCGAAGATTCCGGATCAATTCGGCAAAGACGACTTTAAGTTTGCCTTAGACGTAGCCAAGCAAGCTCAAGTTGGTTTAATCCCAGGAAGTGTCTTTGGAGCCGGAAGTGATGGTTATGTACGACTATCATATGCGGCTTCGGATGAAAATATCAAAGTAGCGATGGAACGATTAGCAACCTATATGGAAAAATTTTAGTTTGTTAAACTAGACTCTCAAGAAAGTTTCTTGGGAGTCTTTTTAATAAAAGCTATATTTGCGCCGAAGTCGGTAATCAAGTAGGATAGACATATTAGAGGAGGACAATTTTGTGATTGAAATCAATAAACATCGGTACTCTTTTCCCGAAATCCTGACGATCGGTTTTATCGTAGTTATTATCGTGGGTACTTTTCTCTTGAAATTACCAATTGCCACCCGCGCAGGTTTAGAAACCACCTGGATGACGGCTATTTTCACGTCGACTAGCGCTACTTGTGTCACCGGTTTATTACTGGTTGACACGGCAGCACATTGGACCTGGTTTGGGCAACTGGTGATTACCATCTTGATGGAAGTTGGTGGATTAGGGTTCATGACTTTTGCGGTAATGGGTTTCTTACTGATCCGCCGGCGGATGCGTTTATCCACCCAGTTATTAACGCAAGAAGCATTGAACTTAGATCATCTTTCGCAGATTCGGGTCGTCTATTTGATTATAAAATTATCCTTATTAATCCAAGGTATCGGAGCGATTTTTTTAACTTTTGATCTCGTCCCGAAATATGGTTTTAAACGAGGCTTATGGTTAAGTGTTTTTCAAGCTATTTCCGCCTTTTGTAACGCTGGATTTGATCTGTTTGGGAATAGTTTAAGCGATTTTAAAAATGATCCATATTTTCTGATCGTAACAGCCATTTTAATTATTGCCGGCTCCTTTGGTTTTTTGGTTTGGCAAGATATTGTCGAGTATCGTCGCTTCCATCGGATGTCCTTGCATACTAAATTGGCACTGCGAACGGGTGGTGTACTGGTCTTTTTATCCATTCTCGTCTACCTAATTACGGAAAAAAATTTGAGCCAATTTGCCAATGAAATGTCCCCAATTAATCGCTTTATTAATACAATCTTTATGGCAATTACACCACGTACGGCTGGTTTGACGACGATTCCATATGATCATTTAAGCTCGGCCGGAATTAGTTATACCACTATTCTGATGTTTATTGGTGGCGCCCCAGGATCGACTGCTGGGGGAGTCAAGACAACCACCATTGGTTTAATTGCTTTGCAAAGTATTGCAACCTTACGCGGGAAAAGTGATACAGTCATGGCACATCGGCGTTTCACCCAAGAAAATATTTTTCGGGCGCTCACGCTTTTGTTTATTTCGGTGGTCTTGATTTTATCGGCGGTCTTGTTATTAGTAGCAACCCAGGCTTTACCGGTTAAGGATCCCTTATCATATGTCTTATTTGAGGCGGTGGCTGCTTTCGGGACGACTGGGATCTCATTGGGAATCACGCCAACATTAAATGCAATTGGAAAAATCATTATTATGTTATTGATGTTTGTCGGTCGGGTCGGTATTTACACGGTGATGTTTTCGATCTTCAATGCTAAACCGGAAAAACAAACCTATCGTTATCCAGAGGAGAGTGTCTTAATTGGCTAAAAAGGAAAGTTATGTTGTCATCGGACTGGGAAAATTTGGAATGACTATCTGTAGTGCCTTAGCGCAAGCTGGTCAGGAGGTATTAGCGATTGATAGTAATCCAGATGTCGTTAATGAAGTTTCACATCTAGTGGTCCGCGCCGTTATTGCTAATGCTGAAGAAGAAGAAACCTTAAAAGAGTTAGCGGTCGGTAACTTTGATCATGTATACATTTCGATTGGTCATAATATTGAAGCTAGTATAATGGCGACCTTAATCGTGAAGGAATTAGGTGCCCCTGATGTAACCTGTCGGGCAGAAAATATTCACCACGCGCGGGTGTTGGAACGGGTTGGAGCGGATACCGTGGTTCGGCCAGAACATGATATTGCGGAGCGATTAGTCTTTCGTAAATTAAACCCGAATGTGGTCGATTTTGTGCGGATCAGTGAAAATTTAATGTTAGCTGAAGTCACGATTCGTAATCCAAAGTTTTTTAACCGTTCTTTGGGTGAACTAGAGATTCGGCGTCGGTTCAATGTTAATGTGATTGCGATTGTAGATCATCAAGATCAATTAAATGAAATGCCGATGGCGACTGATACGATTCACGATCACGATAAGTTAACGGTTATTGGATCGCAAGCAGCCATTGAGCAATTAAGTGATGAAGTAGATCGATAGAGGTACAATGATGGATGCATTACATTTATCCCAACGTTTAAAGCTAGTCGCCGACTTCGTTCCACAAGGGGCGCGCTTGGCGGATATTGGGTCAGATCATGCGTATTTACCAGCTTATTTACTGTTAAATCAGCGAATCGAATTTGCGATTGCTGGGGAAGTGGTGAAAGGACCGTTTGAAAATGCCCAACAAGAAGTCCTTAAACATCATCTGACAGGGAGCCTAGAAGCTCGTTTGGCGGATGGCCTGGTGGCGATTGAGGTGGCTGACCAGATTGATGTAATTACTATTTGTGGGATGGGTGGTAGTTTAATTAGTCAGATTTTGGATGCTCATCCAGAAAAGTTAGTGGGGGTTAAGCGGCTTATTCTTCAGCCTAATGTTGGCGAAAGTGAGTTGCGAACCTGGTTAGTTCAACACCACTTTGAAATTATGACCGAACGGATACTAACCGAAGACAATCAATTTTACGAAATTATTGTTGCAGAACCAACTATCCTGCCAGTTGCCTATAATCACCGTGAATTAACCTTTGGGCCTGAATTAATTATGCATCAGGGTCCAGTCTTTCAAGCTAAATGGCAAGGAGAAATTGAACGTTTATCTCAAGTAATTGTCCAGATGCAAGAAGCCAAACAACCACCACTTCGTAAGATTAAAGAATTCCAAGCGCAGCTACAATTGATTCAGGAGGTATTAACTGATGACAACCGGAACCGAATTAATTAATCGTTTTGAACAATTCGCTAGTCCTCAATTAGCCGAATCCTGGGATCATGTAGGATTGCAAATTGGTAATCCTGACCGACCAATTCAAAAGTTGATGACGACCCTTGATGTGCGTCCAGAGATTGTTCGAGAAGCAATTGATCAACAGGTTGATTTTATTTTTGCTCATCATCCCATTATGTTTAAACCAGCTACTGACCTTGATGTCCGTAATCCTCAGAATCAAATGTATGCGGATTTACTGAGCCATCAGATTACCGTTTACGCTGCTCATACTAATTTAGATACAGCCAACGGGGGGATGAATGACTGGTTAGCGGATCAACTTGAGTTAACGAATTGTGAACCCTTAGTAGCGGCTGGCCAGGACCCTGTTACTAAGCAACCAGTAGGAATGGGGCGCGTTGGCCAGCTGCCTAATGCGATGACCATTGATGAGTTTACTAGGCATTGTCAAAGCGTGTTTGGGGTGTCTGGATTGCGTTTAGTTAAGCCGGCATCATTCAATTCAGCGATTGAAAGAGTTGCGGTGTTAGGTGGCGCTGGGGGATCTTTTTATCAACAGGCCCTTCAAGCCGGAGCGGATGCTTACGTGACCGGAGATATTTCTTATCATACTGGGCATGACATAATCGCCAATGGTTTAGTAGCGCTGGACCCTGGTCATCATATTGAAGCTGTGGCAACTCATCGTTTGGCAAAGTTATTTAAGCAATGGCAGTTAAATCATCATTGGAAATTTAAGATTATTGAGAATCAAATTAATACTGATCCTTTTGAATTTATTTGTAAGGAGAATTAACAAATGGAAAGTAGATATCCTGGGCTATTAGAACGGTTTTTAAAGTATGCTAAGCAAAATACGCGATCAGATGCGGAGTCATCGACGATCCCATCCACACCGCGGCAAACTGCCTTCTTAAAGGAGTTGCAAACTGAATTAACTTCAATTGGCATTACTGATGCGAAGATCAACCCCGAGAATTCCTATTTGACGGGGACGATTCCAAGTAATCTTGATCAAGAAGTTCCCGTGATGGGGTTAATTGCACATATTGATACGGCTGATTTTAATGCCGAAAACATTCAACCCCAAGTAATTGAAAATTACGACGGGGTTAGTGATATTCACTTAGGTGATTCCCCATATGTCTTATCACCACAGGAATTTCCGGCTTTGAAAAATTATGCTGGCGAAACCTTGGTCACGACGGATGGGACAACCTTGTTAGGAGCGGATGATAAAGCCGGGGTTAGTGCAATTGTTACTTTTGCTGAATATTTATTTCAACACCCAGAAATTAAGCATGGTAAGATTCGTCTTGGGTTTGGGCCCGATGAAGAAATTGGAACCGGAGCTGATCATTTTGACGTCGACGATTTTGGCGCTGACTTTGCTTATACCGTTGATGGAGGACCGTTAGGTGAACTCGAATACGAAACTTTTAATGCGGCGCAAGCAACGATTAACTTTACGGGTAAAAATGTCCATACTGGCGTGGCTAAAGATACGATGATCAATGCCTTACAATTGGCGATTGATTTTCATAATCAGTTACCGACGCATGATCGGGCGGAATTGACCGCGGATCGGGAAGGATTTTTCCACTTGTATCAATTAGGCGGAACGGTGGATGCCGCGCAAGCGACCTATTTGATTCGAGATCACGATCGGCAGTTATTTGAGTTCCGTAAAACTGCTTTGGAGGCCATTGCCCGTGATATGAATGCGCGCTTTGATCAAGACCGGGTTCAAGTTAAAATTAGTGACCAATACTATAATTTAAAAGATGCCTTAAATGGTCATTTAGAATCAGTGGAAATGGCTAAGCAAGCGATGGAAGCTCTGTCAATTAAACCTATCATTTACCCAGTTCGAGGTGGTACTGATGGTTCAAAGATCTCATACATGGGACTACCAACCCCCAATCTTTTTGCTGGCGGCGAAAACATGCATTCACGCTTTGAATTCGTGTCCGTACAAACAATGGAACAGGTAGTGAACGTTTTATTGAAGATCAGTGATTTAAATATTGCGGACAACTAAGGAGTTGCCAATGAAAATTCCAGAAATTTTCGCTACAGGTCAGGAAGTAGATACCCAAACGATCCGAGAACACGCTCAAGCTCGCTTTCAGGAGTTATCGATGCTCGTTTCCAGTAATCCAGACTGGACCGTCGTCAGTGTTGCTTTAAATATCCCTGGTTCGATTAAAACCAATCAGTTAATCCAGAATTTTTTTCAAAATGGGGTTAAAAGGTTTGAAAATAGTCTGATTGCTCGGGGGCTTACTTTCAAATGTCAGTTGCAGGATGATTTGTCGCCAACTGGTCCCGAACGCGGCTATCTTATTAAAGGAAATCCACTCTTAATTAAGAGTCACACCAGCCATTTTGAAGAGGCCAACCCATCCGCCAACTTATTTAATCTGGATGTGCTGGCCGTGCTTAATGGGGAAATCCGGACCCTACCTCGGGAAGCAGTCAAAGCCCCGGCTCGGCGCTGTTTAATTTGTGATAAACCGGCAAAATTTTGTCAGGCCCAACAAAGGCATTCGATAGAAGAACTCCAAACGCAAGTGGATCGGCTAATTCAATTACAATTAGAAGCAGATCGTCAAGGTCAAATGGCACAACAATTTGGAAAATTGGCTACACAAGCATTGCTAGAGGAGGTGGCTATTTGGCCAAAGCCGGGTTTGGTTGATCCCCTTGAACATTTATCCCATCCCGATATGGACCATTTCACCTTTATTAAAAGTGCTTTAAGTCTGCAGGATTATTTCACCAAATGCGCTCTTGTCGGGCTAACCACTCATGAAGATAATTATCAATTGGTTTTTGATGAAATTCGCCAGTTTGGACTGGTGGCAGAGCGAGAAATGAATCTGGCAACGGCTGGAGTTAATACCCACAAAGGGGCGATTTTTACTTTAGGCATTATTGCAACGGCTGCTGGAATCATAATTAATCGCGATCAATGGTCATTTGATCAATTGAAGCTCACGATTCAGCAAATGTTAGCAAAACTTATGCATGATGATCTACAAAGCCAAAAGGAACCGACGGAAGCAACGGCGGGCCAACAGCAATATCATCAGTATGGCTTGGGTGGTGTGCGGGAAGAGGCTGCTTTAGGCTATCCGACGGTGTTTAATTATGGTCTGCCAGCTTACCAAGCAGCCGCTGATCAATCTAGCAATGATCGGGGAGTGACGACGCTCTTAGCCATTGCTCGCCACACGATGGATTCTAATCTGATTAAACGTGCTGGTAATATGGATATTTTACAAGAACGTGATCATTGGATTGATGAGATTGACGCTGCAGGTGGAATCACGACAGACCTTGGTCGCCAAAAACTTAATGAGATGTCAGTAGAGTTTGCTCGTCGACGGTTAAGTATGGGCGGCAGTGCTGATTTACTAAGCGCTACGCTATTTATTGCCATGATCGATAATTTACAAAATAAGATGTGATTCTATGATCACATCTTTTTAAATATATTGCTCAAATTCAGCAGGTAAAGGAGCATTAATCGTTAATTTTTCACCACTAAAGGGTAAGATTAAATGAAGCTGAAAGGCATGGAGCATCATTCGCGGTCCCGTCTCCATTCCGTATAAGGGATCACTTATAATGGGGTGGTGCTTAGCCTTTAGATGAACCCGAATCTGATGGGTCCGGCCAGTGGCTAATTGTAATTTGATTAAAGAATGAGTTTGATGAGCTTGGATTAATTTAAAATTAGTTTGGGCGGGAAGAGCATCGATTCCATTAACTTGGCGCTTCCGTTTGTCATTGGGATCGTGGCCAATTAGTAAATTAATCATGCCTGCATTTTCTTCCCACTTCCCACTGACAACTGCTAAATATTCACGGTTGATCTGATGGGTGCTTAAAAGCCGATTAATGATCGGAACCACAATGGGATGCTTACCAATAATCATTGCGCCCGAAGTTGATTGATCAAGTCGATGAATCATTTGGGGATGCGCAATTTGAGCAGCCATATAATTCATGACGGTATCTAACTCATTGGGTTGATTGGGATGGCTTTTGAGGCCAGCGGGCTTATTAATGACTACCAAATCACGATTTTCAAATAGGATTGGGAGGGTTTGGTGATTATTTGGCAAATAGCTTTGCCGAGTCCGAAATTCATTTTCCGAAAACTGCATCTGAAGTTGATCACCAGGATAAATAATGGTATTCATCGGCACGTATTGACCATTAACTAACACGTATTGATTGATTCGCAAAAAATGAACATAACGTTTTGGTAATTGCCAACTAGTTTGGAGGAGTTGACGCAGTGGTTGAGCAGGTTGATTTGAAATTTCAGTAATTGAATAAGTCATAATAAAAAACCGTTTTCGAATTCAGAAACGGCTCCAATAATTAGTTTTCTTTACGTGAAGGGTTAGCATGAGAAGTAATCGCAGTAATTACATTCACGAAGATAACTGCTAAGATTGCTCCCAAAACAGCAACTGTGGTGTAATTAACCGTGGTTTGTTCTAGTTGGCTTGCAATGTAACCAAATACTAATCCGTAAATGCAACCCCAGAATAGGGCCATGACATTTTTCCAGAAGAATCGCATATTAATCACCTCTCAATTAAATCTCAATAATTATAACATAATTTAGGATGGGGTTGAAGAGAAAGCAAGACATTCCTAATTATTGAAAGCTTTGCTATACTGTTAGCAGAAAAACTTTAGGAGGCTAGTTCCGTGTTTGTACCTTTACAAATTAAAAGTTCATATAGTCTATTACAAAGTACGATTCAACCACGGGAGCTGGTAAAAACTGCTAAAGAACGAGGTTACCAGGCAATTGCCATTACGGATGAACAGGTCATGTATGGCGTGATCGAATTTTATCAGGCGGCTCAACAGTACGGCATTAAACCCCTAATTGGTTTAGAAATGACGGTTTTGTTTGGTCAGTTAGCGACCCAACAAGTCAAATTATTATTCTATGCCCAATCCTATCAAGGCTATCAATCCTTAATGCAACTATCGACATTACGGATGACGAAGCAAAATGACCTAACTTGGCAAGATGTTCAGACACATTTGACGGATGTAATCGTGATTGTAGCACCACAATTAATGGCAATTGATGCTGTGCAGATTGCTCTCTTACAGTCGATTCGACAAGTGGTTACTGATCGTCTCTATATGGGAATCAACCTCAATCTTGATCCCATCCGGCGGCAAGTAATTATTGATTTGGCCCAACAAATTAGGACTCCGGTAGTTGCTTGCGAAGCAGTTGAATATCTAGAATCTAACCAATATTTCGCGAGTCAGGTTTTACGATCTATCGGCACCAAGCACGTAATTGAAGACCCTTTAAATGGCGTTCAACATCTGGGAACTCATGAGCTAAAGCCAATGGTCGATGTCGAGCAAGCATATCAAGCCGCGGGCTTAGCAGATGCCGCGAGGAAAACTGAACGAGTTGCTCGACGATGTCAATTAGAGTTAAATTTTCAAGCTCCGATTTTGCCACAATTTCCAACGCCTAATCAAGAAGATGCCTATACTTATTTGAAAACTTTATGTCAACAAGGCTTGCAAAATCGTCCAATTGCTAAAGGTCATGCGGTTAGTGAATATCAAGCCCGACTCGATCATGAATTATCGGTGATTCATGACATGGGTTTTGATAATTACTTCTTAATTATTTGGGATGTAATGGCTTTTGCTCACCAACATCAAATTACGACGGGTCCCGGAAGAGGATCAGCCGCGGGTTCACTTGTGGCCTATGCCTTAGCAATTACCGATGTTGATCCGATTCAGTATCAATTATTATTTGAACGATTTTTAAATCCGGAACGGCAACAAATGCCTGATATTGATTTAGACCTACCTGATAATCGACGAGAAGAAGTGTTGACATACGTTCACCAAAAGTATGGTCACCAACGAGTTGCTCAGATCATCACTTTGGGCACTTTGGCGGCCCGGCAAGCGGTAAATAGTGTTGGTCAGGTATTAGGAGTCCCTAAATATCAATTGGCAGAAGTCCAACAGGTCGTTCGGCGACAGACCCCAACAAATCAAAAATATACTCTCAAGCAAGTGGTGCAAGCATCGCAAGCTCTCCAAAATATGATGCAAGATGATCCCTTGATCAAACTCTTAATTGAAGTTGCAGAAGATCTAGAAGGGTTACCACGGAATGTATCGACACACGCTGCCGGATTGGTCTTGTCAGAAGACCCGTTAATCGATACTGTTCCACTCCAAAATGGTAGTAGTGAAGCTGGGTTATTGATGACTCAGTATCCAAAAGATCCAGTTGAAACCCTGGGTTTATTAAAAATGGACTTTTTGGGCCTACGTAATTTATCAATAATGGATGAGGCAATGCGCTTAATTCACCAAACCAATCCGGACTTTTCCTTAAACCAAGTTAATTTAACGGATCCATTGACGATGAAACTTTTTCAAACTGGTGAAACGGACGGGGTTTTCCAGTTCGAATCCAATGGTATTCGACGAGTTTTGCAACAGTTACAACCAGACTCCTTCGAAGATATTGTGGCTGTTAACGCTTTGTATCGTCCTGGCCCTATGAACAATATTGACCATTTTATTGCACGAAAGCATGGTCAAGAAGCAACGAATTATATTACCCCAGCCTTAGAACCGATTTTGAAAAATACTTATGGTATTTTGGTTTATCAAGAACAGGTGATGCAAGTGGCGGTAGCCATGGCAGGTTTTAGTCTAGGGCAAGCCGATAGTTTACGACGGGCGATGAGTAAAAAGAAAGCTCAAGAAATGGAGCGGATGCGGCATAGCTTTGTCCAAGGTGCCCTTCAAAAGGGATATGAAGAATCAGTCGCCCAGCAAGTTTTTGATTATATGGACCAATTTGCTAATTATGGCTTTAACCGTTCTCATGCGGTCGCCTATTCCAAGATGGCTTTTGAGATGGCTTATCTAAAGGCTCATTATCCCTTAGCTTTTTATGCGGCCCTATTATCAATTGAACCCAATCCCGAAAAAGAAATTGAGCATTTCCAATCCGCTAAACGGATGCAGGTTGCGATTAAGAATCCTTCCATCAACCAGAGTGATAGTGATTTTACGGTTGAAAATAATCGGTTGCGAATTGGACTAGGCTTTATCAAAGGAATTCGAGGCGACTTTGTGAAAGCCATTTTAACTGAACGCCAGGCCCGGGGACCTTTTGAGAACCTGAATGATTTTATCAATCGGCTAGATGAACGCTGGCAAAATGAAAAGCAGATTTTGCCCTTGATATACGTCGGCGCTTTTGATCGCTTAGGCTATAACCGTGCCGAGATGGTACAGGCCTTACCAGGATTGATTGAAGGAGCCTCTAAATTCCAAACATTGTCGCTATCGGATGAATTAGCACCGGTGATTGAACGACGACCAGAATTGAATATTAATGAGCGGTTAGCTAAGGAAAGCGAATATCTCGGTTTATATATTTCTGGTCATCCGGTAAATCAGTATGCTAAGTTACAAGCACGCCTCCAAAGCCAAGTGATTAGCCACCTCAAAGCTGATCAGATAGTCACTTTAATCGTTCAAATTAATCGAGTCCGGGTGGTGAAAACCAAACGAGATCGTCGTGAGATGGCTTTTTTAACGGTTAGTGATGAAACCGGCAATTTAGATGTCACCGTCTTTCCTAGCCAATATCTACAATTTAAAACGAACTTGCAGAATAATCAGATCGTAGTTATTAACGGAAAAGTCGAACAACGCAATCAAGAATTACAACTAATTGCTAACCGAATTGCCTTAGCTCAGCAGGTCCAAGCAGAGACAACGCCGAAACGGTGGGTATTACGGATAACGCCGGGGGTTTCTGAGCAACAAATTATCAATTTGTTAAACCAATTACAGCGGGAAGCGAGCGGAAATTATCCGGTAATTTTTTATGATGCAGTAACTAACCAAGCCCAACAAAGTCGCTATCATCTGGATGGCGAAAACAAGGTTATTGACCATCTGAAAGAATTATTAGGAAATGAAAACGTTATCTTACAAGAAATGGGATAAATCTGATTAAGATGACTACCATTTTGACTTGATTGTGATATGATTACCATTGGTCGACTGGAAGTTACAGTTGAATTCGATATAGAGAAAAAAGGAGTATTTGATTTCTTATGAAGAAAACAAAGATTGTTAGTACCTTAGGGCCAGCAAGTACTGATGTTGAAACGATTACTAAATTGATCGAATCAGGAGCCAACATTTTCCGTTTTAATTTTTCCCATGGTGACCATGAGGAACATTTAGGACGGATGAATAATGTCCACGAAGCTGAAAAGCGGACGGGGAAGAAAGTTGCGATCATGCTTGATACCAAGGGTGCTGAAATTCGGACTACCGTTCAAAAAGAAGGTAAAATTGCTTTTGAAACTGGTGATAAAGTACGGATTTCGATGGACGATTCAATCGAAGGTACTCATGATAAGATTGCTGTGACCTACCCAGGTCTATATGACGATGTTAAAGAAGGCGGTCATGTTTTATTTGATGATGGTCTTTTAGACATGTTAGTGGAAGAAAAAGATGAAGCTAACAAGGAATTAGTTTGTCGGGTGCTTAACGCAGGTGTATTGGGATCACGGAAAGGGGTTAACGCTCCAGGTGTTTCCATTAATTTACCAGGGATTACGGAAAAAGATACTTCTGACATCCTCTTTGGTTTAGACAATGGCATTAGCTACATTGCGGCATCATTTGTGCGGAAGCCTCAAGATATCGAAGACATTCGGGTGCTCTTGAAGCAAAAGAACATGGAAGATGTGTTAGTCTTACCAAAGATCGAATCTCAAGAAGGGATCGATAATTTCGAAGCAATTATGGAAGTTTCTGATGGATTGATGGTTCCTCGTGGTGACATGGGGGTTGAAATTCCAGCCGAAAACGTGCCATTGATTCAAAAGATGATGATTCGTCGTTGTAACGAATTAGGGAAGCCAGTTATCACGGCAACTCAAATGTTAGATTCAATGCAAGAAAACCCACGTCCTACGCGGGCTGAAGTTTCTGACGTTGCCAACTCTGTCTTTGACGGGACGGATGCGACGATGCTTTCTGGGGAAAGTGCCAATGGGGACTACCCAGTAGAATCTGTGGCAACAATGAACCGGATTGACATTAAGGCTGAAAATAACTTGCTCCAATACGGTACTGAAGAATTTAACTTTGATACTTCAGACGTTACGGAAACGATTGGTTCAGCGGTTTCACGGGCTGCTCGTGATATGGGAATCAAGACCATTGTAGCAACGACCACTAGTGGTTATACTGCTCGGATGATTTCCAAGTATCGTCCCAATGCTGATATCGTGGCTTTAACTTATGATGAACGGACTCAAATGAGCTTGATGCTTAACTGGGGGGTTCAACCATACGTCATTGACCATCCAGAAACTTCAGATGAAATGTTTGAAATGGCTTCGCAAAAAGCTAAGGAATTAGGCTTTGCTCAAGCTGGTGACCAAATTATCGTGGTATCTGGTTTGCTTCACGGTGGTGCCGGAACTACCAACTTAATGCGGATTCAAACTGTTAAATAATTATTATCAAAGTGCAAGGGTTTCACAATTGCGGATTGTGATCCCTTTTCTTTTGGGCTAAATACCGTTAAAATAAGGTGGTTAAGAAAAGGAGTGCCATATGAACACTGATCTAGGAAAAATTGTGACCGCAGTCATGATTGATGAAAATGAGACCGATTATTTTGTCCAACCAGCGCGGAATGGACAAACTTATCGCCTGCCTAAAGATGAGGCGCCACAAGTCCTACATGTTGGTGGTCAAGTTCAGGGTTTCGTTTACGAAAACGACCATCATCAGTTGCAAATGACCTGTGATCATATTCCAACCGTTCAAATTGATCACTATGATTTTGGAACGGTGGTTAATGTCCGTCGTGATCTCGGTGTCTTTGTCGATATTGGATTACCCAATAAGGATGTCGTAGTCTCACTGGATGATTTGCCAACTTTAAAGCATTTATGGCCGCAACCCGGTGATCGTTTGTTAATCGCCTTGACTGTTGATAAACATGACCGGATTTGGGGAAAGTTGGCTGATGAAGCAATTTTTCAAGCCATCGCCAGACGTCCCCAAGCCAAGATGAAAAATTGGAATGTGGAAGGGACCGTTTATCGATTAAAGATGGCGGGATCATACGTTTTGACGGATGATTATTGTTTAGGATTTATTCACCCCAGCGAACGAGATCAGGAGCCACGCTTAGGGTCGAAAGTGTCCGCCCGGGTGATTGGTTTATCTAGCCATGGCGTTTTGAATTTATCCTTAAAACCACGATCATACGAAGCAATTGGGGAAGATGCTCAGCAAATTATGATGATTTTAGAGCATGATCCGAATCATGAACTGGCTTTAACGGATAAGAGCGATCCTGAGACGATTAAAACGATTTTAGGGATTTCGAAGGGACAATTTAAACGAGCAATTGGCCATTTAATGAAGGCCGGCTTAGTAAGACAAACGGATGGAGTTACTAAATTAATTAGCGATGACAACGGAACTCAGGACCTTAACAAATGAATATTTAGTCAACTTAGCTGATGCTAAAAACTTAAATGCTGCGACAATCCAAAGTTATCGTCATGACTTGGCTGTGTTTGTTAATTGGTTAGAAAGCCAAGATATTAATGATTGGCATCAGGTTGATCAAGGTACTTTATTAGCATGGCTTGATGAACAAACTCAAGCCAAGGCCACCATTCGTCGTCACTTGTTAAGTTTGCAAAGATTTTTCCGTTATTGGCAAAGTCGCTCAGTATTAGACGAGAATCCGGTGGGCTTAGTGGAGCTACCAGTAAATGATGTGACTAACTCCGATCAACCATTGACCAAAGCGGAAATGGAAAGGTTGTTAGGGCGGATTAAATTAACGGAATTTTCGCAGGTCCGTACTCGCTTAATGATCGAATTGTTATATTCTACAGGGATGCGGGTGAGTGAACTTTGTGATTTGAAAGTTAGTGCTTTTCAATTTGATTTACAGACGATTCAACTAAGTGATCGCGTCGTTCTTTATGATGATCAAACGGCGATGGTCTTAAGATGGTATCTAATGGATTTGCAGCCCCAGGCGGATCAATATTTGTTTGAACGAACGCCTAAGCAACCATTTAGTCGCCAATTGATTTGGCAATTAATCCGGCAAGCTGGCATGGAAGCTGGCATTGACAATGTTTCACCCCGGCGAATTCGACAAAGTTTCGTTGCTCGTTTAACTGAAAACGGTGCTCCGTTGACTCTGATTCAGACTTTATTAGGTCGACACGTGTAGGAGATGTAAGATGTTAAAAGCCTATCGGAAAGAAAACCGTAAGATTGCTTTGGGGTTAATGTCATTTATACCCGAATGGAAAAATGATTATGAACGCCTAAATCATGAACTAGATTGGGCAACATCAGGTAATCGTCAGGTAATGTTATGGGAGAATCCATTTACCAATCAATTAACTGGGATTATCATTTTTGAACAAGGTGAACATTATATTTTGGTCCGGCATTTATCTTTTTCACCGAGTGATCGGTCGGGACGTAATGTTTATGATGTCTTTAATGATTTACACCAGCAATTTAGCGATTGTCGTTTAATGGGGACTTTAGCGATTCAACCCTTAATTAGTAATTGGGAAAAAGAACTGTATTATCAGCGACAGCAGTTTAAAGCGAAGGAGTAGTGCATGGCCCAAGTAAATTTACCAGAATATTCGGACCAACCAACCCTGCGGCTTAACGAATTTGAAGGACCGTTAGAAGTCTTATTACAACTAATTAAACAGGCCGAAATGGATATTTACGATATTGAGATCAGTTCCATCACGGCTCAATATATGGAATTTTTACGGCAACAGCAGGCGCGGCAGTTGGATATTGCAGGGGAATATTTTGTTATGGCGGCAACTTTAATGGCGATTAAAAGCGAGATGCTATTACCGAAGCCGCCAGTGATTGATGATGAAGTTGATGAAGAAATCGTCGATCCCCGGGACGAATTGGTTCAACAATTATTAGAGTACCAGCGCTATAAACAAGCGGCCGAAAAGCTGAAGGATCGTGAAGAATATCGACAACAAGAATTTACCCGCGAAGCGATGGCCGTTCCTGAGAACTTTATCCAGGCGACTTTTGCGCCCGGTGTCTCGCTGGAACAATTACAAGCAGCTTTTGCCAAGGTTGTTAAGCGCCATCATTTAATTGAACCCGCTCGGCAAACCGTCAGTTCAGAACCAATCACGGTTGCCCAACGGATTGACTTTGTCATGGAAAAGGTTACACAACCGACCCGGTTTGAAGATTTGTTTGCTGATGAGTATTCCCGTGATAATTTGATCACAACTTTCATGGCTATCTTAGATTTAGCTAAACATCGGGCGGTGCGGATTCAACAAAGTACCTATCTGGGACCATTAATTGTCCTTCCAGGTGAACGAAAGGCAGAGTATCAACATGGATAATCAAGCGCAAATTGAAGGCTTGCTATTTATCAGTGGCGATGAGGGCATTAGTGTTGCTGAGCTAGCTAGTGCAACTGGTTTTATGAAACCAGCCGTTTTAGAAATCTTAAATCAGTTAGCAAGTCAGTATGCTAGCAATGAAAAATCGGCCTTAACTTTATTGCATAGTGGTGAGACTTATCGTTTGGCCACCAAGGCTGCCTTAGCCCCGGTAATGAAGCGATATTTTGAGACACCGCTAACGGTGCCACTAACTCCGGCAATATTAGAAGTACTAGCAATTATTGCTTATAAACAGCCGATTACCCGGATTGAAATTGATGAAATTCGCGGGGTACAGAGTTCTGGTTCGATTCAAAAATTAATTATGCGAGGATTAATTGAAGCCAAAGGACGGCTGGAAGTCCCCGGACGGCCATATCAATATGCCACTACAGCTGCTTTCCTTGATTATTTCGGTTTAGATTCATTAGAACAGTTACCACCACTGGATGATGAGCTAGATGAAGCGAGTTTAGATGGAGATATCTTCTTGCGGGCGCTTCAATCCAGACAAGCGATGAATGAAGAAAGTGAAGACTAATGGAACGTTTACAAAAAGTTATGGCCCAAGCGGGCGTGGCCTCGCGACGGGCATCCGAAAAGCTGATCACAGAAGGTCACGTGGAAGTTAATGGTCAATTAGTAACGGAATTAGGGACGAAGGTTAGTGTCCATGATTTAGTTAGTGTTGATGGGGTGCCAATTGAGCCGGAACCAACTGAGTATTATATATTAAACAAGCCGCGGCAGGTCGTTAGTACTGCCCATGATGATAAGGGACGGCGGACGGTGGTCGACATTCTATATGATGATGGAGTGGAGACTCGAGTTTATCCAGTCGGCCGCTTAGACTACGATACGACTGGTTTACTAGTTTTAACTAATGACGGGGGCTTAGCCCAATCCTTAATGCATCCGAAATATGAAATTGATAAAGTTTATATTGCTAAGATTAAGGGGAAGCTATCCCGTGAGCAAGAAAAACAGTTACGTGATGGAGTTAAGTTTGACGGTCATCGTGCGCGCGGCGCTAAGGTTAAGGTGATTTCAACGGATGACAGTCGGCATACCCAGATTGTCGAATTAACGATTCACGAGGGCCATTATCATCAGGTTAAGAAAATGCTACAGGCCGTTGGCCATCCCGTCATGAAACTACACCGTGAAAGTTATGGCCCGCTAACTTTAGGTAACTTACAGGCAGGCGAATGGCGTCCCTTGAAGCCACATGAAATTCATGAATTAAAGCAAGCCCACTAGTTGTACTTTAACCGGGATCGTGATAAAGTTAACATGTAAAATTAATAGATTTGTCTTCAAGGCAGGGTGAGATTCCCGACCGGCGGTATAGCCCGCAACCCGCATGAGCGGTGGAATCCAGTGCAATTCTGGATGCCGACAGTAAAGTCTGGTATAGAGAAGATTAGAAATGATTTGAGGACATATTTAATATGGTCCTCTTTTTATTACCAAGAAGATAGATCTCAGAATATTCGGAGGTTTATTGTCATGACAGAATCACATCGACGGATTCAACAAATCACTTTTATCGCAGTTTTAAGTTGTCTTGCTTTTATCTTAATGATTTTTGAACTACCTAATCCATTTTCGGTTGCTTCATACTTAAAACTAGATTTTTCAGATATTCCGGTGCTTTTAGCTACCTGGATGTATGGACCATTGAGCGGCTTTATGGTGGCCTTTATTAAATGCTTTTTACATGCTTCCATGAATGGTTTTAGTGATTGGCTAGGGGTGTTAAGTAGTCTTGCCTCATCACTTTGCATTCTCTTACCATTTGCTTGGGTCTTTAAAAAAGTTAAATGGAAATTTGCTAAACAGTTATACATAGGGGGCGCGGTTTCTACAGTATCTTTGACTGTTGTCATGTCGGCCTTGAACTGGTTAGTTTTAGTCCCAGTTTACATGAGTTTGTGGGGGTGGCACCCATCGGTTCCGGTACCCCAATTAGTTGCTTTAGGGGTTGTTCCATTTAATATCCTTAAAGGAATATTAATTGCCGTGATTTTTGCAATTATTGCTAAACCGTTGCAATCAGTGTTAAAACACTATAATCTATAATTAGCTTAATGATTGGGTTTGAACCCAGTTTTTTATTTGGTATCCGGGGAGGTTCTGATGAATCCATATATACTGACACTGTTTAATCGTCAACCACGGCGAATTCGAGTGATTGAAAATATTTTGAAGAACCGCCGTTCGGAAGCCAATTTGTTTTGGGGTTATAACTATCAAATTCTCGGCGCGCTTGGTGCTGAACGGCAATTAAAGCGGCAAGATTATGATCAACAACTAGCTCAGTGGGTTAAAGATGGCTTGCTGAAAATAGACGATCAGCAAGCTAGTTTAACGGAAGCTGGGCTTGAGCAAGTGAAGACCTTTTGGGATCAGCATTACCAACCTCATTTTATTCAGTGGGCTTGGGTGACCAACTATCAGATTTTTGCCAATCGGGTTTTGCTGGCCTTGCAAGTGATTTCCCAATATCAACATCAAGACCACCAATATTTACCTTTATCATTATCAGAATATGAAATGAATCGGGTTCGCCAATGGTTACGAGCTTTAAACCCGAGTGATGTAAAGTTGATTACTAATTGTTTACAAGAAGTTACCGAGGAGCTTGCATCAGTTGACGAACGCTTAGCCATTCTCTTGACCTATCGTTTAATTGGTTATCAAACGAGTGGCTGGACTAATCAGCAAGCGGCGCAACATTTGGCGGTAACAATCGATGAAATCCCGGTGATGTGGCGCGATCTATGGTTAAGGATGGCGGCTACTATAGCTAGCCAATCCGGACCGTTAACATCCTTAACACAAGATTTAATTAGTCTAAGTCCCGCTAGTCAAAGTGCCATGAAAACCATCCAGACTTTTCAAAGTGGGATATCAATTGATGAAGTCAGTCAACGGCGGCATTTAAAGATTAGTACGGTGCGGGAACACATTTTAGAGATTGCGATTTTAAGGCCGGAATTAATTTCAATATCAGCGTTAATTCCAACATCGAACTTAGCAAAATTAAAAGCTACTTATCAAGTCTCGGCCTTCAACTGGCAATTTCAAGAAGATTCCGATGAAGCCAGTGCTTTTTTTGAATTTCGGTTATATCAAATCATGAGGTGTCATCGAGAAAATGGCGACTATCCAAGCACAACTTAAACAGATTTTGCATGATAAATTTGGCTTTGATCACTTCCGTCCAGGTCAATTAGAGACTTTGGAAGCTCTTTTAACTGGTCAACCAACCTTGGCAGTGTTACCAACTGGGGCAGGCAAAACCCTTTTATATCAGTTGCCAGCTTATTTAATGAAGGGACCAATTTTAATTGTTTCGCCCTTAATTTCCTTAATGCAAGATCAATTAAATCGGCTCCGCCAACAAGGGTTAAAAAGGGCGGCAATGTTGAACTCTACTATCAGTTATCAAGATCGGCAGTTAATTCTTAATCATTTAAGTGAATATCAATTTATCTTTACCTCTCCAGAAATGTTAGCTAAGGAAACTAACCTAGCGGCTTTTAAACGGCAGGGGGTAGCCATGATGGTTATTGATGAAGCCCACTGTGTTTCACAATGGGGACCAGATTTTCGACCAGAGTACCTTTTGCTCAAAGAAGTTATTAAAAGTTTACAACCCGCAAAATTATTAATGTTAACGGCCACGGCTACCCCGAACACCCGCCAAGACATCATTGATCGATTAGGATTAACAAGTCAGCAGGTGCACCAGATCATTCAATCGGTCAATCGGGAAAACATTTTTTTAGCTGTCGAAAAAGTACCTAACCCAGATGAAAAACGACAACGATTGGTTGACTTATTACAGCAACTCGGTGGCCAAGGGATTATTTACTTTTCTAGTCGGGCTTTAGCTAATGAAATGACGGCCTACTTATCGGCGGTAACTGATTATCAAGTCGCGGCTTATCATGCTGGGATCTCGGATGTAGATCGTTACCGAATTCAACAACAGTTTATGCATGACGAACTACAAATAGTATGTGCAAC
Source organism: Limosilactobacillus gastricus PS3 (assembly GCF_000247775.1). Taxonomy (GTDB): domain Bacteria; phylum Bacillota; class Bacilli; order Lactobacillales; family Lactobacillaceae; genus Limosilactobacillus; species Limosilactobacillus gastricus_A. The sequence goes on along the minus strand of NZ_AICN01000005.1, from coordinate 23,309 downwards.
TAGTGCCTTCGGGATGGGGATTGATAAGGATAACATCAGATATGTTATTCATTATCATTTACCCAATAGTTTAGAAAATTATGTCCAAGAAATCGGCCGTGCTGGTCGCAATGGACAACATGCGCTTGCAATCTTGCTCTATGCGCCAGGAGATATTCAAATTCCTCGATTACTAACCTCAGTAGAAGTGCCACCGATTAGTGTAATGGAACAATTTAATAATGGCGGCGTACCACTAGAAGCATTGGGACCGCAAGCTGAAGTGATCGCTTTTTACCTTAGTCATCAAACCAGTCCGCAAGTAATTAAGCAATTGTTCCAGGAGCAGGAACAAAAGGTTCAGGCACGATTGGATAAAATGATGGATTATTTGCAGACACAGACTTGTCGTCGCCAGATCATTCTTAATTATTTTGGTGAATCAAAAATTAATCAAAGCCAAATTTGTTGTGATATTGACCTGCCACATTGGACGGTATCAAAGCTAGATTTACCAGCAGAAGTTAATCGTTCCTTACCAAATAGTCAATTAGATTGGCGAAGACGACTAAATTCATTTTTTAATCTTTAATTCCTAGACCCATCATTTGAAATAAGATAAGATAATAAAGAAATAAGATACGGAGGGGTATTATGAGCGAAAAACAAGAACCTCAAAAAGATCAATCCAATAACCAATCTCAATTATGGAATAAAACCTTTACGGACGAACGGGCGGACCAAAAAAAGCAATCAGCGCCCAAACGGGTACAGAGTCGGCGTTCCAATCGGCGGCGGCGGACCTTCAGCAATCAGTTGCTAACGGTTCTTGTCATCTTAGTAGTCTTATTAGCAGCGACTCCGGTAGTTTATTGGGTTAACCATCAAAATAGTTTTAGTCATCCACAGACTGAAGCATCTTCTTCCACTAGTTCAAAGAAGTCGTCTAGTAGTCAAAAGTCATCTAGCAAGAAGACTAGTTCCAAATCAAGTTCGAAGACGACCAAAACTAGCAAGACATCAAGTGCTAGTCAAAAGTCAACGTCTAGTTCCAGCACGAAAACTAGTAGCTCAAGTTCCAGTTCTTCCAGTGGTGAAAAGTATGTTACTTTAGAGTCTGGGCAAGGACTTTATCGGGTGGCCGTTAATAATGGGACGACCGTCGATAAGATTATGGAGTTAAATGGTTTCAGTAGTACGACGGGCTTACAACCGGGACAAAAGATTCGGGTTAAATAATTAGGGGACAGCATGACAAAAGGATTTCAAGTAGCAATTGATGGACCAGCCTCAGCCGGAAAGAGTACGGTCGCTAAGCTAGTAGCACAAAAATTTGGCTATATCTATTGTGATACAGGAGCAATGTACCGCGCAGTTACGCTAGCAGCACTCCAACAAAAGATTGATTTGAATGATCAAGTTAAGGTTGCAGCAATTGCTGAAAATTTACCATTACGTTTTGAAGCGGGTGATCCACAACAGGTTTGGCTTGGTGATCAAAACGTTACCCAGTTAATACGAACGAATGAGGTCGCGCAAAATGTATCAACGGTGGCAGCAATTCCAGCAGTACGCCAAGCAATGGTTAAGATGCAACGTGAGATTGCGAGTCAGAATGATATTGTCATGGATGGTCGTGATATTGGCACAACCGTGCTACCACAGGCACCAGTAAAGATTTTTATGGTTGCTTCTGCTCACGAACGAGCCCGCCGGCGGTATTTAGATAACCAGGCACGGGGAATTGCAACGCAATCGATTGAAGAATTACAAAAAGCGATCGAGCTGCGGGATCAAAAGGATTCAACTCGTAAAGTATCACCATTGGTTCAAGCGGCGGATGCAATTCGGCTAGATACCACTGCATTGACCATTGATGAAGTCGTTAATGAAATTAGTGAAATTATTAAAAAAGTAAAAGACAATTAAAGTAAATGCTGGTCAAATCATTTTTTTTACTGTAAAATGGTGTTCAGAGTTAATTGTTGCTAGGAGGATTATTTTAGATGGCTGAAAATGAAAACAATAACGCTATGTTAGAAGCACTTGACAGCATTAAACCAGTTAACGTTGGTGATGTTGTTAAGGGAAAGGTATTGCAAATCGATGACGATCGCCAAGCAGTCGTTGGGATTGAAGGCTCAGGTGTAGAGGGAATTGTTCCTGCTAACCAATTGTCAACGAAGCCAGTTAACGACATCAATGAAGTCGTTAAAGTTGGTGATGTATTGGATTTAGTCGTGATCTCAAAGATCGGCAGCGATAAGGAAAACGGTAGCTACCTTCTTTCTCATCGGCGCTTAGAAGCCATGAAGGTTTGGGATGAAATCCAAGCTAAGTTTGATAATGGTGAAACTTTAACTGCTACGGTTACTCAAGCTGTCCGTGGTGGTTTGGTTGTTGACGCTGGGGTACGTGGTTTCGTACCAGCATCAATGATTACTGATCACTATGTTGATGACTTAAACCAATTTAAGGGTCAAGAACTTGAATTCAAGATTGTTGAAATTGAACCAAGTGAAAATCGTTTGATCCTTTCGCACAAGGAAATTGTTCAAGAACAACATGCTGAAGCAGCTGCTAAGATCTTCGGTGAATTAGCACCTGGTGATGTTGTTGAAGGTAAGGTCGCTCGGATGACCAACTTTGGTGCCTTCATTGACCTTGGTGGAGTTGATGGTTTAGTTCACGTTTCTGAAATCTCATACGATCACGTTGATAAGCCAGCTGATGTATTAGAAGTTGGTGAAGATGTGAAGGTTAAGGTTTTGAGCGTTGATCCAGAACGCGAACGGATTTCATTATCAATCAAGCAAACCTTACCAGGACCATGGGATGATATTGAAAGCAAGGCACCTCAAGGAACTGTCTTGACTGGTACTGTTAAGCGTTTGACTAGCTTCGGTGCTTTTGTTGAAGTATTCCCTGGTGTCGAAGGTTTAGTTCACATTTCACAAATTTCACACAAGCACATTGCTACACCTGCTGATGTACTTAAGGTGGGTGAAGAAGTGCAAGTTAAGGTCTTGAATGTTGAAGCTGACAAGCAACGTCTTGGCTTATCAATCAAGGCATTACAAGAAGCACCAAAGGATGCTGAAAGCAACAATGGTGGTGCTCGTCGTCCACGTCGTCGCAATAACAATAACAACTTTGCGGCTGACGCTCCCGAAGAAGAAACTGGTTTCACCCTTGGTGATTTAATCGGGGACGAATTAAAGAATGCTGGCAAGTAATCTTTTACTTACTAATATCAAGTCGGGGCTTCCCCGGCTTTTATTTTGGAAAAGAAAGGAGCAAAAATGGCAAATCCAATTGTAGCAATTGTCGGTCGACCAAACGTTGGTAAATCCACGCTCTTTAATCGGATTGCTGGTGAACGGATTTCAATTGTTGAAGATACTCCAGGTGTTACTCGTGACCGTATCTACGCCCACGGCGATTGGCTTGGCAAAGAATTCAGTATGATCGATACTGGAGGAATTGAAATCTCGGATCAACCATTAACGACACAAATCCGTGAGCAAGCTGAGGTGGCTATTGATGAGGCAGATGTCATTGTCATGGTGGTCAATGTTGAAAATGGGGTGACTGATGCCGATGAGCAAGTTGCTAAAATTCTCTATCGGTCCCATAAGCCGGTAGTTTTAGCAGTTAACAAGGTTGATAATCCGGAACGTCGGAGTCAAATTTTTGACTTTTATTCCCTCGGATTAGGTGAACCATATCCGGTTTCGAGTGTTCACGGGGTCGGAATTGGGGATTTGTTAGACGAAGTGATTAAACATTTCCCTGAGAGATCTAATACTCAAGATGATCAACGTATTCGGTTCAGTTTCATTGGCCGTCCAAATGTTGGGAAGTCATCAATTGTGAATGCTATGTTGGGAGAAGATCGAGTGATTGTTTCTGACATTGCTGGAACCACCCGTGATTCGATTGATACCAACTTTAAAACACCCGACGGCCATGAATTTACCATGGTTGATACGGCTGGAATTAAGAAAAAAGGGAAGCTCTATGAGAATACCGAGCGGTATGCCTTGATGCGTTCTATGCGGGCGATTGATGATTCTGATGTCGTAATCTTTGTATTAAACGCTGAAGAAGGGATCCGGGAATTAGATAAGCACGTTGCCGGTTATGCCCATGAGGCCGGGAAGGCGATTATTATTGCGGTTAATAAGTGGGACACGATTCCTGATCGGGACCAACGCACGATGACTGACTTTACTAATTTAATTCGGCAAGAGTTCCAATATCTATCCTATGCCCAAATTATCTTTGTATCTGCTAAGACCAAACAACGGCTATTTAAATTGCCAGAGATGGTCTTAGAAGCGTATGAACATCATACCCGGCGAGTACAATCGTCAGTATTAAACGATGTTATTATGGACGCCGTTGCTGCCAATCCGGCACCATCGTCAAATGGTCGCCGCTTACGTCTATATTACGCAACTCAAGTGGCCATTCAACCACCTACATTTGTGGTGTTTGTCAATGATCCTGACTTGATGCATTTTTCTTATGAACGGTATCTTGAAAACCGGATTCGAGCCGCCTTTGACTTTACCGGAACCCCAATTCATTTGATAAAACGTCAACGGAAATAAATGTAGCAATATATACCTAATATCTGATAAAAGAATTGATATATATAAGTTGAGATAAAATTGTGATAATGCTTGTCATGACGGGCATTGTATGATAATCTTGTTTTTGAAATGATGCGATGGTTCGTTATTATTTCGTTAATTTTGGACCACTCAAAATTAACTATCACATAGCAAGTTATTTGCTAACCGTGGGAGGTGAAATTTGACATGGCAAACAAAGCTGAATTAGTTAACAATGTTGCAGCATCAACTGGTTTAACCAAGAAGGATGCTACTGCAGCTGTTGATGCAGTATTTTCATCAATCGAAGCTTCATTAGCTAAGGGTGAAAAAGTTCAACTTATTGGTTTTGGTAACTTCGAAGTTCGTGAACGTGCAGCTCGTAAGGGTCGTAACCCACAAACTGGTGAAGAAATCCAAATTCCAGCAAGCAAGGTTCCTGCATTTAAGCCAGGTAAGGCCTTGAAGGATGCTGTTAAGTAATCTTAACTAATCCGATGGCGCGAGCAACATTGTTGTTCGCGCTTTTTTGAACTTCATTGATCATGCCAAATTTTAATAATAAAAGAGGTAACTATGTCCTATTCTGAAAAAATGTTAGATCAACTTGATCGTGGTCAGTTGGCAGAGGCCAAAAAATCTTTTGCTTGGGCGCTTCGTAAAGATGATGACGAAACCCTATTTAATTTAGCTGAAGAATTGTATGGGCTGGGCTTTTTAAATCAGGCACAACGGGTTTATTTGAAATTATTAGAAAAATATCCTGATGAAGATGTCTTACGGACTGCCTTGGCGGAAATTGCGATTGATAACGATCATAATGATGAAGCCTTGACCTACTTAAACCAAATTGCTGCGGACTCTGACGCTTATGTTCCAGCACTTTTGGTAGCAGCTGACCTATACCAAACGGAAGAACAGTTTGAAGTGACGGAAAGCAAATTACTGGAGGCTTATCAAATAGCTCCAGATGAACCAGCAGTTTTGTTTGCTTTAGGGGAATTCTATAATCTGATTGGCAAGCCTGAACAAGCGATCCAATATTATTTTGCTTTAATTCAAGCTGGCTATTTAGAATTTGCCAAGGTTGATATTGCTGGTCGCTTAGGGACTGCTTATGCCCAAAGCGGTCATTTTGACCAGGCTTTAGGATACTTAGAGCAGGTTGATCCACAGTATCAATCTAGCGATATTCGCTTTCAAACAGGTTTTACCCAATTACAATTAGGAAAATTAAAAGCGGCGGAGCAAAGCTTACAATCTTTAATTGATGACGATAGTCAATATGCCAGTGCATATCCGGCTTTAGCAACAGTTTATGAACAAGAAAATGATTACCAACAAGCGCTCAAGACGGTTCAAGAGGGGTTGAGTGTTGATCAATACAATGAGAATTTATATGCACAAGCGGCTGATTATGCTAGTCATTTAGGTGATGATCCATTAATGGATCAATATTTACAACGCGCTCATGAAATAGATCCAGATAACTTAACGATTACGATTCAGTACAGTAATTTTTTATTATCCCAGCAGCGTGATCAGGATAATCTTAACTTATTAGCATCTGTAGAAGATGATGAAGTGGTAGATCCCCAAGTTGAATGGAACCGGGCTCAATCGTATTGGCGTCTGGAACAATTTGATCAGGCGGGGCAAGCGTTCAGTGCTGCTTTGCCAGCTTTTGAAGATAATCCTGACTTTTTACATCAATTAATTGATTATTACCAAGCCGTGGGGGAACGGGACTTAATGTTCGATCAACTACAAAGATATGTTGAATTAGTTCCGACTGATACAGAAATGGCAGAACGGCTTGCTGAATTTGAAGATCAAATGTATTAATGGTTTGTTGGCTCCCATTTGCGGAGCTAGCAAACTTTTTTTAATTTAAATTCTTTGTTAGAATATGTATTGGATTTACGTTAAAGGGGTAAGAATATGATCATCGAGCAACTACCAACAGAATTTAAAGAAGCAGAACCGGTCTTAGCACAAATTGAGGCAGCTGGTTTTGAGGCTTATTTTGTTGGCGGTTGTGTTCGTGATACGATCTTGGGTCAACCTCTACATGATATTGATATTGCAACTAGTGCTTATCCGAGTGAAATTAAAGCGATTTTTTCACGGACCGTCGATACGGGGATTGAACACGGGACGGTAATGATTTTAGATCATGGAAAAGGTTATGAGACGACAACTTTTCGGACAGAAACTGGTTATCAAGATTTTCGTCGTCCTGATGAGGTGACCTTTGTTCGCTCCTTGGCCGAAGATTTACAACGGCGAGATTTTACCATCAATGCCTTGGCCTTAAAACGAACAGGGGAAGTGATTGATCTTTTTGACGGTTTGCATGATCTCACAAATCGTCTCATTCGCGCGGTTGGTAATCCCGATGAACGGTTCCATGAAGATGCCTTACGGATGATGCGGGCCGTGCGTTTTGCGAGCCAACTAGATTTTGAAATTGATCCTGAAACGATCCAAGGAATCACCGATAATGCACACTTATTGTCTAAAATTGCAGTTGAACGAATTCAAGTCGAATTAGAGAAACTATTCGTGGGCACAAATCCCACCAAGGGTCTTCAAGTGATGATGGAAACGGACCTGTATGAATATACACCCACGTTAGCCGATCAAAGTATGACCTTAAAGAATTTGCTAGCTTTAGATAATTGGCATTTGACGTTCCCGGTATCTGTATGGGCGACCTTAATGTTTGCTGGCGGACATGATGATCAAACTATTCCGGGGTTGTTAAAGCAGTGGAAATTATCTAATGACTGCATTAAAGAATCGCGTCTAGTGGTTCAATTTTTAGATGCGTTGCAAAACCATCAAGTGACCCCAGAATTATTATTTAAAATGAATGCTAAGCGACTCCAATGGGCTCATGAGGTCGCTCAAGTGCTAAATATCGAGCATGATCAAGCTACGATCATGCGTGATTATGCTCAATTACCAATTCACGATGCCCATGAATTGGCAATCAAAGGTGGCGATCTAATTACTGGAGTAGGAATCAAACCTGGGCCACAGTTAGGTCAAATAATTAGGCAATTGCAAGTTGCAGTCTTGACTCAAAAGGCCAAGAACCAGCCAGTAGATCTAATTGCGTTAGCAAGCAAATTGAAAGGATAGTAGTATGCAGACCTTACGGGCCGACAACTTAACTAGTACTTATGGTGAGAAAACCTTATTTAAAGATGTTTCCTTTATCATTAATGAAAATGACCGCATCGGTTTAATTGGGACAAATGGGAGCGGGAAGACTAGTCTTTTAAATGTGATTGCGGGACTGACGAATGCTGAGCAGGGAGCAATCACAAAACCGAGCGAGTATACAATTGGTTACTTACAACAACAACCCAATCTTGATCCTCAAAAGACCGTAACCGAGGCTGTTTTTGCCAGTGATCAGGCCGTCTTTAAGCTCATTCGACGTTATCATCAAGCTTTGGATGAATTTAGTCAACATCCAGAAGATTCCCAAGCAATCGAAGCTTATACTAAGTTACAAGCCCAAATGGATCAGGCGAATGCTTGGGAAGCCGAAAGCCAAATTAAAACGATTTTGACCCAATTACATCTAACAGATCTGAATCGAAAAATTAGCGAACTTTCGGGGGGGCAGCTAAAACGAGTTGGTTTAGCAGTAGTTTTAATTCAGCATCCCGATCTTTTAATCTTAGATGAACCGACTAATCACTTGGATTTAGATTCAATTATTTGGCTGCAAGATTATTTAGCTGCATATAAAGGGGCGGTTTTGATTGTCACGCATGATCGCTATTTCTTAGATCAGGTTACTAATCATATTTGGGAATTGTCTTTTGGCGATCTTTATCATTATGATGGTAATTATCAAGCCTTTGTGGAACAAAAAGCTAACCGGATTGAATTGGCCCGAGAAACAGAAAAGAAACGTCAAAGTCTCTATCAAAAAGAATTAGCTTGGATGCGGACGGGGGCTAAAGCCCGGTCAACGAAACAAAAGGGTCGGATTAATCGGTTTAATGAATTAAAAAGCCAAATCGGTCATTTACAAGAAGATCAAGACCTTGAAATCGCTTTAGGCTCCCAGCGATTGGGTAAAGACGTCATCGAGTTTAAAAATGCCAATCTCGCTTTTGACCAACTGACGATTTTGCAAGATTTTAATTGGTTAGTCCAAGCCAATGACCGGATCGGGATTTCCGGAGAAAATGGGGCCGGCAAAACCACCTTATTCAAAGTAATCATGGGCCAATTACCGCTTGATTCCGGGGTGCTTAAGATTGGTGAGACTGTTAAATTAGGTTATTATTCCCAACAAACCGAGCCAATCCCTGAAGATAAGCGGGTGATTGAATATTTGTCCGAAGTCGCAGAATCCGTCGTTGATCGTAATGGTCAACGAATAGAGGTTACTGGTTTACTAGAGCGCTTTTTATTCCCACGCTTTATGCATGGGACGCTGATTCGGAAATTATCCGGTGGTGAGAAACGTCGCTTGTTCTTGTTGAAGATTTTGATGCAACAACCAAATGTCTTGTTATTAGATGAACCAACTAATGACCTCGATATCGGCACGCTTGCTGTTTTGGAAGATTATTTAGATACCTTTGCTGGGACAGTAATCACGATTTCACACGATCGTTATTTCTTAGATCGCGTTGCTGAACAATTACTGATCTTTAAAGGCCAAGGGAAGATTGATCGTTATGTGGGGCGGTTCACCGATTATTTAAATCAGTCGGCTGAAGCTAGTTCTAAGCCGACGGAGCAATCAAGGGTTAATCCTGCCCCCCAAGCTACGCCAAAGGCCACCAAGGATAAAACCAAATTGACCTATGGAGAACGGTTAGAGTGGGATCAATTAAACGAAGATATTGATCAATTAACCGATCAACAACAGGCCTTAGAATTAGCCATGAGTGAAAATGGGGATAATTACGAAAAATTAGCCCGCTTACAACAAGAATTAAACGAAGTTGTTAAGACCCTAGACGAGAAGACAGCTCGTTGGGAATATTTAAGTGAATTTGTAGATGAATAAAAGAGGATTCAAATGTCAATTAACGATAATGAACAACAATATTTAGATTTTGCACGCTATGTTTTGGAACACGGCGATGAAAAAGGAGATCGTACGGGGACGGGGACACGGTCCGTTTTTGGATACCAAATGCGCTTTGATTTACAGGCGGGTTTCCCTATTTTAACTACCAAAAGGGTACCGTTTGGTTTAATTAAGAGTGAGCTTTTATGGTTTTTACGTGGTGATACGAATATTCGTTTCTTACTTCAACACAAGAACCACATTTGGGACGAGTGGGCTTTCCAACGCTGGGTAGAAAGTGATGAATATACGGGACCAGATATGACGGACTTTGGGCGGCGGTCTTTGGTTGATGCTGATTTTAATCAGGTCTACCAAGAACAAAAACGACAATTCTGTGAACGAATTTTAAATGATGATGAATTTAGTGCCAAATATGGTGATTTAGGATTAGTATACGGTAGTCAATGGCGGGCCTGGCAATCTCCAAAAGGCCCAATTGACCAAATCCAAAATGTGATTGACCAAATTAAGACTAATCCTAATTCACGGCGTCTAATCGTCTCAGCTTGGAATCCGGTCGATGTGCCTTCAATGGCCTTGCCACCTTGTCATACGATGTTCCAATTCTACGTCAACAATGGTAAATTGAGTTGCCAACTATATCAACGGAGTGCCGATATTTTCTTAGGGGTACCATTTAATATTGCTAGTTATGCTTTATTAACCCATATGATTGCTAACCAATGTGGCTTAGAGGTTGGCGAGTTTGTTCATACCTTTGGGGATGCTCATATTTACAGTAATCATATTGAACAAATTAAAGAACAGCTGAGTCGACCAATGCATCAAGCCCCACGCTTAATTTTACCGGATGAGGCTAAACCGGTTGATGAATATGAAATGAGTGATATTAAACTTGAAGGATACGAAGCCGAACCAGCCATTAAGGCTCCGGTAGCAGTTTAGGAGGATACGATGGCGGAGATTTCATTTGTATGGGCACAAGATGAAGCGGGCTGGATTGGCAAGGATAATGCTTTACCGTGGCATCTACCGGCGGATTTAAAGCATTTTAAGGCGGTGACCATGGGTAAACCAATCGTGATGGGCTACAATACTTACTTATCGATTGGTCGCCCTTTACCGCATCGTGAAAATATTGTGATCACACATCGCGACCTTAAGCTACCAGGAGTGACAGTCTTACATTCAATTGATGAATTACAACAGGTTTTAGAAGACCGCTTAGCTGATCAAGCCGTGGCCATTATCGGTGGTGCTGGCCTGTTTCAACAAACCCTGTCCTTGGTAAATGTTTTGGAGCGGACGGTCATCGAAGGAGATTTTCAAGGCGATAAAAAAATGCCACTGATCAATTATGATCAGTGGACATTAACCAAACGTGAATCAGTCATCAGTAATGATCCAAAGACTCCTTCTTGTCATTTTGAACACTGGGAAAAAGTTTAGACATAAAATAGAATCGAAAAGTACATTAAGGCCGACCCAGCCATAACAAAGAAGTGCCAAATAAAATGAGTGTAGTCAGTTGGGAAACTGTATAGTAAAGCTCCCAGGGTGTAAACTACTCCCCCGGCAAAGAGCAAGCCAAAGCCAGCCGGACCTAAGCTATGCCACAAGGGTACTAAGGCAATGAGACACATCCAACCCATGATCACGTAGATCATGGTTGAGAGGTGGCTCTTTTTATTTAACCAAATACTTTTGTAGACGATTCCGGCAATCGCCATGGCCCAAATAATCCCGAAAAGCGTCCAGCCCAAAGCTCCCCGAATGGCGACTAAACAATAGGGAGTATAAGAGCCGGCGATCATCATATAAATCATCGAATGATCAAAAACCTGAAAAACGTGTTTGGCTCGCGTGAAAATGAGCGAATGGAATAAGGTTGATGCTAAATAAAAGAGCACCATGATACTGCCATAGATGGCAAAAGTAGTGATCCGCATGGCGTTATGTACTTGCGGATGCAGGGCGGCATGAACGATTAAGACCACTAAACCAGCAATTGCTAAAGCGGCGCCCAGTCCATGGGTAATAGCATTACCAATTTCAATTAAGAGGGTTTTATAATGTCGTTTGGTAATCGTCATAAGTAACTCCTTTTTAGCGATGATTCATGAAAAATGGCGACGGCTTTGTTATAATATTGAGAGTCGAAGTTAAACGTTCAGGTAAAATTAGCTTCATTATATATCAAATCGATTGAAAGAGTGAAATCAGACTATGGCAAACATTAAATTAGTAACAGATTCTTCTGCGGGTTTAACAGATGAGGAAATTAAAGAATATGACATTACGATTGTTCCTTTGAGCGTGATGATTGACGATCAAGTATACGTCGAACGTGAAGATATTACTAATGATGAATTCGTTGCCAAAATGGCAGAATCAACTAACCTTCCCAAGACTTCGCAACCACCATTAGGGAAATTTGTGGAAGTCTTTGATCGGCTAGGCGCGGATGGCAGCCAAGTTTTATGTATTGATATGATGGCCAGTTTAAGTGGGACGGTACATGCTGCCGAACAAGCGGCAACGATGACCGAGACAGACGTCACCGTGATTGACTCTTTAACTACTGATCGAGCCTTAGCTTATCAATTAATCGAAGCGGCGAAAGCCATTAAAGCCGGAGCGACCATGGAAGAAGTAGTCGCTAAGGCGCGGGAAACGGAAAAAAAGACGACCCTGTATTTAGCAATTGATAATGTTAAAAACTTGGTTGCTGGTGGACGAGTAAGTAAATTTGCGGGAACTTTATCCGGCGTTCTAAATATTAAGCCAATGCTAAAGGTGGGCAATGGGGAAATTGAAATTCCAGCAAAGGTGCGGGGAAATAAAGGAATGCACAAATTGTGGTCACAAATTGTGGCGGATATGGTTAAAGGTCCTGAAATTGTAGCGATTGGGATTTCTCACGTGGCTGCCGGCAAGGAAATGGAATGGTTAAAAGCCCAATTAAATGAAGCTTTTCCTGACATTCCAGTGCTAGTTAGAACTACGGTCCCGGTAATTGCTACCAATACAGGATTCGGGGCTAACTGTTTAATTTACTATACTAAATAATTAATGATTAAGCCTCCAGAGTTGTCACTTGGACTTTGGAGGTTTCTTATTGGATTGAAAAATGAAAAAAAGAATTTGGGTATTTTTGATAATTATTGCTCTCCTCCTGATTGGAGGAGGAGGCTACTACTATTGGCAACAAGCAGCTAGCCAAAATCGTCCTAAGAAGGTTTTGAAATCAAAGATCAAATTAGTCGCGATCGGTGATTCCTTAACCCAAGGAGTTGGTGATCAAAAGCAACAAGGTGGTTATGTAGGCATTATCAAGCACTTATTAGCTAACCAGTATCACAACCAAGTCATCACTTATAATTATGGGAAGAGTGGGGATCGGTCTGATCAAATCTTGCAACGCTTACATAATCAGTCAATCATTCAGCACAATTTAAAATCGGCGGACGTCATTGTGATGACCGTAGGCGGAAATGACTTATCCCAAGTCCTGTACGCTAAAGCACCAGGTAAATCTGCTAACCAAGTTGAAACTGCGGTTCAAAAAGCTGGCATTAGTTATCGAAAGAAATTACGACAATTAATGCGCGCTATTCGCCAAGAAAATAAGACGGCTCCAATATTTGTGATTAGTATCTATAATCCTTACTATGTCTATTTTCCAAATGTCACCACTATGGAGAATTCTGTTACCATTTGGAATCATTACACCCAGGCAACCGTTCAAAAGTACCAACAGACTTATTTTGTAAACATTCAAAAGTTAATGTCTTATGGTCAATATACTAGTGCCAGTTCGCGATCCTCCTTAGGATCGCAAACGAAACAGGCTAATCAATCTTCTACCAAGCAAAGTGATCTCATTCAGGTAATGAATACTTCGTCTAATTTAAACAACTATATTTCACCGTCGGATAATTACCATCCTAATTATCGTGGCTATACGAAAATGGCGCAGGCCTTGTTAAAAGTAATGAAGCAACATAATCAATTTGAATATCGAATTGTAAAGGAATAAAAGTAATGAAAAAGATTAAACCTTCTCTTTGGAAATGGTTGTTTATCGGTTTGTTAACCATTAATCTTGCCGTGATTGGTACGGTTATCTATCAGGGAACCGCGCCTTTAACCAATGTCGCTGAGACTAAAGCTCCTAAATCTAGTGATTCCTCATTAGAATTGGTGCTGAGTCGTAATCAAGTAAATACTTTATCTTCAAATTATCTCAATCAATTTTTAAAAGACAAAACGATAAAGTATCAATTTATTGTCGGTAAAAAATATGCATCTGTTATTGGGGTGACTAAATTTATGGGCGTTCAAGTTAAATTTGCCCTTAATTTTGTACCCGAAAAAACCAGTCAAGGAAACGTCATTTTACATGCGAAAAGTCTTTCGGTTGGTCAGTTAAAATTACCGATGTCATACATTATGAGCTATATCAAGAAAAATTATACATTGCCAGATTGGGTCAGTTTAAACCAAAAAAAGCGAACGATCTTGCTGGATTTAAACAAATATAGTCAAAAGAAAGCCATCAATTATCACGTGAATGAAATTAATATGGATCAGGGGCAATTTCGGATTGGTCTGACCATCCCTAAAAAATAGGAGGACTTTATGTACCGGGAATCTTTTTATCAATTTTTAATGACCCAGCGAAATCCTAATCAACCAAATGAGATCGAGCAGTTTGCTAATGATGCCTTTTTTGATTCGGCTTTTCCTAAACGATCGCAAGACTTTGACGAAATCTCTAAGTATTTAGAAGAAAACGCGACTTATCTGTACTCGATGACGATTTTTGATGATGCTTGGCAGTTATATCTAGCGAAAATGAATTAGGAGGAAAGATAGATGGCAGTAATCCAATGGTTCCCCGGTCACATGGCAAAAGCCTTACGCCAGATTCGGGAACAAATGCCCCTAGTGGATTTAGTTTTTGAATTAGTCGACGCTCGAGTGCCATATTCGAGTCAAAACCCTGAAGTTGATTTAGCAGCTGGTGATAAACCACGTCTATTGATCATGACTAAAACCGATTTAGCTGATCCAGAAGTCACTAAAGAATGGTTAGCCTTTTTTAAAAATCAGGGTCAACCAGTTTTGGCATTGGATTCACGGGAGCAACAAGTTGCTAAAAAAGTGACCAATGCGGCTAAAAAAGTGTTAGCTGATAAAATGGCTAATGAAGCAGCCAAGGGCATGCAAAAACGGGCAATCAAAGCGATGTGTGTGGGGGTACCAAATGTCGGAAAATCCACATTGCTCAATCATTTGGTGCACAAAAATGTGGCCGCGACTGCTAATCGACCAGGGGTAACGACCGGACAGCAATGGCTACGCTCATCAGCTGAATTAGAGTTGCTAGATACTCCCGGAGTTCTTTGGCCAAAATTCGCGACAACCAAACAAGGAACGATGTTAGCTCTTTCGGGAGCCATTAAAGATAGCCTTTATCCCAAAGATGATGTTGCCATTTTTGCTTTAGACTATTTACGTCAATACCGGATGGCTGAATTAAAAAAACGCTATCGGTTAACGGATGGAGAAGTCGATGAGGCCGTGTCAACTCCCGAATTATTATTAACAATTACCCAAAAGCTAGGAATGCGCGATGATTATGAACGGGCAAGTGAACGGATCATTTTCGATATGCGTAAGGGGAAATTAGGTACCTTTACGCTTGAAAGACCGGCTGACCTTAATGCGGAGGGGTTAAATGAATGATCATCAATTAACGATAAGTGATATCAAAAAACGCCTTCAGAAGATTTCAAATTTAGAAGATCCGTTTGTCTTAGCCCTTAGTAATGATCAGCGTAAAGGAGTCCAATCGGCTCTAGAACAGTTAAAAAAGCGGCTAAAGAAGCAAGCCCAGGCAAAAGTAGCTTTTCAGGCCCGCTTTAAATACGAACGTGAATTATGGTCACGTGGCCATCAATGGGTAGCTGGGATTGATGAAGTTGGTCGCGGCCCCCTTGCTGGACCAGTTGTCACCTGTGCTGTCATTTTAAATGAGGACTTTAACCTGATTGGAGTAACGGATTCTAAACAGTTAACCCCGCATGAACGTGAGCAGCTCTACTTACAGATAGTTGATCAAGCGGTTGAAGTCCGATTAGCGGTTAATTCAGCGACCGTCATTGATCAAATGAACATTTATGCGGCAACTCAAGATGCAATGTTGCGTTGTGTTAATTCTCTACACCATCAACCCACCCATTTAATTGTCGATGCCGTTCCACTAGATACATCAATTGATCAAACGACCTTGATTAAAGGTGATCAAAAAAGTATTTCCGTGGCCGCGGCCAGTATTGTCGCTAAAGAATATCGGGATCACTTAATGGCCACCTATGATCGACTATATCCGGGCTATAACTTTAAGGATAATATGGGTTATGGGACAGCCAAACATTTGGCAGGTCTAGCTGAATTAGGTGCTAGTCCCATTCATCGGCGGACTTTTAATCCTGTGCCGAAATATTTATAAAGACAAACTGATATTTTAAAACCTGCGTACTTGATAGTATGGAGGTTTTTTATGAAATTAAATGATTTTATTTTTCGACTTAGTCTGTGTGAACATCTGGGGTCAGTTAATCAACTTAAAATAATTCGGGCTAAAATTGCTAGTCCAGAGGCTGCATTAGCTACTTTGTTGAAGACTGCAGGCATATCTAGTCAACAAGGCCAAGCCATTTTAAATCAATGGTTTTCGCCCGAACTTGATCGCCGAATGCGCCTTAATCAAACGGTGCCACATTTACTCATCACTGATGAAGCTTATCCAGCAGCCTTAAAAGAAAGTTATGGGGCACCAACGGTCTTATATTATCGCGGTAATCGAGAACTATTAACTACACAGATGTTAGCAGTGGTGGGAGCTCGTCAAATGTCCTCATACGGGCAAATGGTGATGGATCAATTACTACCCCCAGTTATTTATGCGGGAATTACGATCGTTAGCGGGTTAGCTCGGGGTGTTGATGGTTATAGCCATCATATTGCAATTGATCATGCCGGAAAGACGATTGCCGTCATTGGAACCGGGTTAGACCGGTTCTACCCACAGGAACATCGACAGTTAATGCAACAGATGATGCAATCGCAATTAGTATTAACGGAGTATCCATTAGGTACGCCGCCATTGGCGAGCCACTTCCCAGCTCGGAATCGGATCATCGCTGGCCTTTGTCAGAGTTGTTTAGTCGTGGAGGGGCGGCAACGAAGCGGAAGTTTAATTACGGCTAATTTAGCCTTACAGGAAAATCGCAATGTACTAGCAGTTCCTGGAGCGATTAATCATGAATTATCGACCGGTTGTAATGAATTAATTGCCGAAGGAGCCAAACCAATCCTTAGGGCGCTTGATATTCTGGAAGAGTATACATAGCTGTTTCTACTATTAATATTACGATTTGATTTGACAGATGGAAATGGACTTGTTAATAATAGTATGCATAAATTTATAGAGGAGTGCCTCAAATTGGCTACTAAAACAACAACGAAGAAATCAACAAAAAAGAAAACCACTCGGAAGGCTCCGCAAAAGAAATTAGTGATTGTGGAATCACCTTCAAAGGCGAAAACCATTGAAAAATACTTGGGTCGTACTTACAAGGTCGTGGCCAGTGTTGGTCATGTGCGTGATCTGCCAAAGAGTCGGATGGGGGTTGATATTGAAAATGATTATCAACCTGAATATATTTCAATTCGGGGAAAAGGTAGTGTCATCAAGGAATTAAAAAAGGATGCCAAAAATGCTAAAGCCGTTTATTTAGCATCCGATCCCGACCGGGAGGGGGAGGCAATTGCTTGGCATATTGCCACTCTCTTGAAAGATTCCAATGAAAATTTAAATCGCGTGACCTTTAATGAAATTACCAAGGACGCTGTAAAAGAATCATTTAATGAACCGCGTCAAATTAATATGAACCTGGTTGATGCTCAACAAGCACGGCGGGTTCTTGATCGGTTGGTTGGGTATTCAATTAGTCCCATCCTTTGGAAAAAGGTCAAAAAAGGATTGAGTGCGGGGCGTGTCCAGTCAGTGGCCTTAAACCTGATTATTAAACGCGAGAATGAAATTAAGAATTTTAAACCCGAAGAATATTGGACTTTGGATGCTGAATTTAAAAAAGGTCGCGAAAAATTTGCGGCCAGTTTTTATGGCATTGATGGTCAGAAAACTAAATTACCTAATAATGAGGCGGTCCAACAGGTCTTGGGTCAATTAGATCGGAAGGCGCCATTTTTAATTGAAAATGTGGAACGTAAAGAACGGCGGCGCGCTCCGCAACCTCCTTATACGACTTCTACCTTACAACAAGACGCCAACCGTCGGTTAAATTTCCGGACACGGAAAACGATGATGGCAGCCCAACAGTTATATGAAGGGATCAATATTGGTCAAGGTGCGGCAGTGGGGTTAATCACCTACATGCGGACGGATTCCACGCGGATTTCGGAATTAGCTAAACATCAAGCAGCCGAATTTATTCATGACCAATATGGGGCTGAATATGCGGCCACCAAACCTCGTAAAGGGAAATTACCGGAAGGGGCACAAGATGCCCACGAAGCCATCCGACCAACCTCAGTTTTGCGAACACCGGCTTCAATTAAGCAGTATTTAACTAATGACCAATATAAGTTATATAACTTAATCTGGTGTCGCTTTGTCGCTAGTCAAATGACAGCGCAAGTGACCGACACCATGACGGTAACTATTACGCAAGGTCAAGTCAATTTCCGGGCTAATGGCTCAAAGGTTAAGTTCCCTGGTTTTACCAAGGTTTATAAACGGGGGGATGAAAAGGATAATTTGTTACCAGATCTTGCGGTGGGGGACCAGGTAACCATGGTGAAAGACGATCCGGCCCAACACTTTACGCAACCACCGGCCCGCTATACGGAAGCGGCCTTGGTTAAAGCCTTGGAAGAAAACGGGGTCGGACGACCATCAACTTATGCACCAACTTTAGATACGATTCAACGTCGCTATTATGTCCGCCTAGTATCTCGGCATTTTGAACCGACTGAATTAGGCGAAATCGTCGATACGATTATTTCGGAACAGTTCCCCGAAATCGTTAATGTGAAGTTTACGGCTGATGTTGAACAAAATTTAGATGCGGTGGAAGCAGGTAAAGAGAATTGGGTCAAAGTAATTGATGACTTTTATCAACCATTTGCTAAAGAAGTTGTTCAAGCTGAAGATCAAGTCGCTAAAATTGAGATGCGCGATGAATTAGCTGGACAGGATTGTGACATCTGTGGCGCTCCTATGGTTATTAAAATGGGGCGATATGGTAAGTTTTATGCCTGTTCTCGTTTCCCTAACTGTCGCAATACCAAAGCAATCGTGAAGGATACGGGGATTACCTGTCCTAAATGTGGTCAAGGAACCGTTGTGGAACGTAAGTCAAAACGGAACCGGACCTTTTACGGTTGTTCGCGTTACCCTGATTGTGATTTCGTATCATGGGATCGACCGATTGATCGTAAGTGTCCAAAAGACGGTCACTTCTTGGTCGAAAAGAAGGTCAAAGGCGGCAAACAAGTGGTTTGTCCAAATGGTGATTACCAAGAAGAAGTGCAAAAATAGGTGGTGAGACCAATGGCAACGAATCAACAGTTATTAGCGCAATTTTTAAATTCACTCACGACCAGTAAGAGTTCATCGACTATAAAAAACTATCGACTAGATTTACAAAAATTCGTTCATTTTATTGGATCCAAGCAAGTAACTGAACTTGATCCGGTTGATATCCAAGCCTACTTTAACCACCTGACAAAGCAAAAGCGAGGTGCCGCAACCATGCAGCGGCACCTTTCTAGTTTACGGCAATTTTATAAATACCTGATTAAACAGGGTCTAGTTAGCAAGTCACCATTGATAGAGATTCAATTAGCACAACCGAAAACTGTCAACCAACGATCAGCTTTAAATAAAGATCAGCAAGTGTCCTTGGTACGCTTAGTTAGCGATCAATTTAGCTGGCGAGAAATGATTATCATCCGGATGCTAATGGAAGTAGGTTTAAAACCACAAGAGTTATTAAATTTAAAATGGGATGATTTTGATGTTAATAGTCACACCTTACGAATTAAGTCAAACCAAAATGAACGAATTATCCCCATTTCAAAAGATTTAGTGGAAATGTTAGTTAATGATAAACGTTTATCAAAATATGATATAATTATCACAAATAAATTTGGTGAACAGTTAAGTATTGATGGTCTTTATTACCTCATTCGACAAATCGAAGCGGTTTGGGAACATCCGCTGACAATGAGCCAATTACGCGAAACGGCTCGACAAACCAGCAGTCAAAATCACCCATCGTTAGCGGAATTACAGAATCAATTTGGCGATCGAAGTTCCATTACTACGATGAGGCATTTACCAATAACTGTTCAACATTTGAAAGAGGATTACCAACGTTACTTTAAACGGTAATGTTAAAGAGAGAGAGAACAGGTTAGATGATCACAATTGAAAATAATCGTTTAAGCGTATCAATTAATGAATTAGGGGCCCAATTACATAGCATTAAGCGTCTTCCTGACCAAACTGAATATTTGTGGCAAGGGTCGCCTGATTCTTGGGAACGGCAGGCACCGGTCCTTTTTCCTTTTGTTGGCAAATTGAAGGACGATCAATACACATATCAAGGGCAAACCTACCATCAAGGTCAACACGGCTTTGCTCGCGATATGGTTTTTGCAGTCACTAAACAAAGTGACCATGCGGTGACTTTTCAATTAAAAGATAACGAGCAGACCCGCCAAGTCTATCCATTTGCCTTTGAACTTAATATTTCATATCGACTAGTTGATGATCAATTATTAGTGAATTACCTAGTGGTCAATCCTAGTCAAGATCAAACTTTGATCTATGCACTCGGTGCCCATCCAGGCTTTAGGACGCCGTTAAGTGATACTAGTAACTTTGAAGATGTTGAGATTTCTACCGAACCGGCCGAAGAATTAGATCGCTTTAAGTTAGTTGGTCCCTATAATGATCGTCAACACCCCTTTAAAATGGATATGCACCAACCCATCATGGCTAATCATGACTTATTTGATGAAGATGCCATTATTTTTGAAACGCATGGGGAACCCTTTGCGGTTAACTTAACCGACACCAAAACCCAGCATGGGGTTAAAGTATCAGTGATTGACACTCCTTATGTTGGGGTTTGGTCTGCTTATCCAAAATTGGGCAATTTTATTTGTATTGAACCTTGGTGGGGAGTAGCCGATGCTGTTGATGCTGATGGGCGCCTGGAAGATAAGGATGCTATGCATCGGTTGATACCACAGGACTCTGATACGTATTCATTCTCAATTAAACCATTTTAATCGCGAAATAGTTTGGGCGCTCCATGGGGTTGACCTAGAAATGATCGTTGACCCATTCGAGTTAACGTGACTTTGCAGGCCAACCGATGGAGCGTTTTATTAGCTTGAAAGGAGATGATCAGATGGATCAAACCTCGCTATTTGACCAAGCAATGGACGAAAACGCTCCATTAGCCAGTCGGGTTCGCCCAAGGGACCTAGACCATTTTGTCGGTCAAGAGCATCTCGTGGGTCCCGGAAAATTCTTACGAGAAATGATTGAAAAAGATCAGTTATCCAGCATGATTTTCTGGGGACCGCCCGGAGTCGGCAAAACCACCTTAGCTGAAATTATCGCTCGCCAAACTAAATCGCACTTTGTAACCTTTAGTGCCGTGATGAATGGGATTAAAGAGATCCGTAAAATCATGCAAGCGGCGGAGAATGATCGACAAGTGGGCATCAGAACCATTGTCTTCATCGATGAAATTCATCGTTTCAATAAGGCGCAACAAGATGCCTTTTTACCTTATGTTGAAAAGGGTAGCATTATTCTCATTGGTGCTACGACTGAAAATCCATCCTTTGAAATTAATTCTGCACTCTTATCGCGGACGCGGGTCTTTATGTTAAAGCCCTTGTCAGATCAGGATTTGATGAAGCTTTTACATCAAGTTTTAAGTGAACCCCAGGCTTTTGGGGAGATCAAAGTATCAATTACGGATGAACTTTTACATGAGATCGCTATCTACTCCAATGGTGATGCCCGATCTGCCCTTAATACCCTGGAAATGTTAGTGATCAATAGTGATATGCATGATCACCAAGTGACGGTCGACCAAAATTTATTAGCGGAGTTAACGGATCATAAAACCCAATATTATGATAAAGATGGGGAAGAGCATTACAATATTATTTCTGCACTTCATAAATCTATGCGGAATAGTGATGTTGACTCGGCCATTTATTGGTTGAGTCGGATGCTAGATGGTGGTGAAGATCCCTTATACATCGCCCGGCGCTTAGTTCGATTTGCTAGTGAGGACATTGGCTTAGCCGACAACAATGCCCTCAATTTAGCCATTAATACTTTCCAAGCCTGTCAATTTTTAGGTTTGCCCGAATGTGATGTCCATTTAACTCAGTGTGTGATTTATTTGGCGCTTTCACCAAAATCAAACGCAACCTATCAAGCGCGGGTTGCCGTTAAAAAAGACATTAAAGAGACCATCAACGAGCCGGTGCCGATGCAACTCCGCAATGGTACCACTAAGTTAATGCGTGAAATGGGATATGGGAAGGGTTATCAATTGGCCCATCACTATGCGGACAAGTTAACGACCATACCAACGCGACCTGCATCAATTAATAATCATATTTATTACCAACCAACCGAACAGGGGAATGAAGGAAAAATTAAGCAACGACTTGAATATATTAAGCGTTGGAAAGCAAGTCATGATACCAATTTTAAGTCATAAATAAAAAGAACCAAAAAAGTAATAAGGGTGAGAAGAAATGCTAATTGACATTTCTTCCCACCCTCTTAATTTTTAGAATGTTTTTTTCTAAGATATTGACCTAATCCAAAGGAGACCATTGATTCTTGACCATGGATAATTCGTTGAATGTTGGACCGGTGTAAATAATAGACCCCAATCGTAATAACAATTCCTAGTAAAGATAATATCCAGTCATGTTGAATTAGGGCAATAATTGTAATCGAAAGGACTACCACTAAGCTACCTACGCTGACCATACTAGTCAAGAGCAAAGTTATCGTAAAAATGACGACCCCAACCAAAAATAATAAAGGGTTGTAAGCTAATAAGACCCCGGAACTCGTCGCAACTGCCTTTCCGCCTTTAAAGTGGTCAAAGATTGAAAAGACGTGACCGACTGCTGCAAAAAAACCAATAAATAAAGGATTGATTGGACTATGGAATAGATAAGGCAAACAAGTGGCCAACGATCCTTTTAAAACATCCATGATAAAAACAATGGTGCCGGCTTTATTGCCTAAGATACGGAAGGTATTCGTGGTACCGATGTTTCCACTCCCATAACGCCGCAGGTCTTTATGGTAAAAATAAAGACCAATCCATAAACCAGAGGGAATAGAACCTAAGAGATAAGCAATTAAGATCATAACTAAAGTTAAAATCAGTTGAGACAACATTGTATCGATCCTTCCTTTCAATAACCTTTTCAGTTTATCACGAATCGCACTAGGATACTATCTTCTTGCCGTACAAGTATCTGTCAAG
>NZ_AICN01000006.1:0-16608 GCF_000247775.1 Limosilactobacillus gastricus PS3 | reverse complement strand
CTTGACAGATACTTTAGCTGGAATCGTTTTGACATCTATCTTGAAACCAAGTAAAATAAACATAACATTGAAAGTCCTTTAAGCAGGTCCCGTGAGGCCAGCAAGGTGACGGCAAAATATAATACCCGTGTATTGTAATGACCCTCGACTGTGCTGACCACAGTGGAGGGTTATTTGTTTATTAGGCTTGATGTAGTTCGAGTGATTGAAGGAGTTTATGATGGCTAAATTACTACGCTTGCCATATTTTACAACGGTTGAAGGATTGACTAACGAAGAGGTCCACGCCTTAATTGAACGGGCAGAAGAATTTAAACACGGGGAACCAAGTCCAAAATTAGACGAACCGGTATACGTTACAAACATGTTTTTTGAAAACTCGACCAGAACTCATAATAGTTTTGCGATGGCCGAACGGAAGTTGGGGCTACAAGAAATTACTTTTGATGCCGGCCATAGTTCAGTTAGCAAGGGCGAATCGATGTATGATACTTGTTTGACCATGAGTGCCATTGGGGTGAATTTAGCCGTGATTCGCGATCGCGCTAATGATTATTATCGTCAATTAACTACCGAGCGCCCAGTCAATTCACAACTAGACTTAGGAATTGTTAATGCGGGAGATGGTAGTGGTCAACACCCTTCTCAATGTTTGCTCGATATGATGACGATTCACGAGCAATTTGGTCATTTTGACGGTTTAAAAGTAGCAATTGTTGGAGATATTACAAATTCGCGGGTGGCCAAAAGTAATATGCAACTGTTGCATCGCTTAGGAGCTCAAATCTACTTTGCAGGTCCAGAATACTGGTTTAGCCATGAGTTCGATGCCTATGGTCAATATGTTCAACTAGATGATATTTTAGACCAACTTGATGTCTTAATGCTCTTACGGGTCCAACATGAACGCCATGACGATCAAACCGAAGCGCAATTTGATGTTCAAGCCTATTGTGATCAATATGGGATTAATCAAGCTCGCTATGACCGGTTACCGGACCAAGCCATCATCTGTCATCCAGGGCCGATTAACCGGGATGTTGAAATTGTGTCCGAATTAGTCGAAGCCCCCAAGAGCTTCTTTTATCAGCAAATGCAAAACGGAGTCTTTATGCGGATGGCCATGTTGGAAGCCGTCATGCGAGGCCGTCATTTAGGAGGATTAGCATAATGCAAACCTTAATTCAACATGGTCAAGTTTATACCGGTGGACACTTGGTAAATACTGATATCCTGATTAAGGATGGTCGTATTCAAGCCTTAGGTCATGACCTAATCGATCCCCAAAACGTTGACACGGTGATTGATGCTGAAAAGCTTTTAGTTTCCCCAGGCCTAATTGATGTTCATGTTCATTATCGAGATCCCGGCTTGACTCAAAAAGAAACGATTAAAACTGGTTCCATGGCGGCGGCACACGGTGGCTTTACAACTGTTGGTGCCATGCCAAACGTTGATCCAGTTCCTGACACACCGGACAAAATTGCTCACATGGTGGAACGTAACCAATCTGAAGGGGTAGTCCACATTAAACAATATGCTTCGATTACCATGGGGCGGTTAAGTGATGAATTAGTGGATTATGCCGGCGTTAAGGATGCCGGGGCCTTTGCACTTTCCAATGATGGGAATGGGGTCCAATTAGCTGGGACCATGTACCGGGCTATGCAAGGAGCAGCTAAAGCTGGGCTTCCCATTGCGGCTCACGTTGAAGATGAATCCTTGTTATTTGGCGGTAAAATGACCTTAGGAGAGCGATCACAAGAATTAGGGATTCCAGGTGCGCCGAGCGTTTCTGAGTCAGCTCAAGTGGCTCGGGATTTAGTATTAGCCAATGATACGGGCGTTCAGTATCACATTTGCCATATTTCCACGAAGGAAAGTTTGGCGATGGTAAAATTCGCAAAAGAAAAGGGCGTACCGGTAACTTGTGAAGCCTCACCACACCATTTATTGTTAAGTGATGAAGAAATTCATGGCGAAAATGCTAATTATAAAATGAATCCTCCACTCCGCCATGCTGATGATCGAGCGGCCTTACAGTCATCTTTGATGGATGGCACGGTTGATATGATTGCGACAGACCATGCTCCGCATACGGCTGACGATAAACCAAACGACTTTTCATGTGCTGCTAATGGTATTACCGGGAGTGAAACCGCTTTTGCTGAATGTTATACCCACTTGGTTAAGCAAGGATCTTTAAGCTTGGAACGGCTCTTAGATCTCATGGCGACCAATCCAGCAGACATTTTCCATTTAGAAGGTGCGGGACGGATCGAAGTTGGTCAACCAGCAGACTTAGCTATTTTCGATCTAAATCACGAATATGAAATTAAAGAAAGTGATTATCTGTCAAAGGGGAAGAATACACCTTTTACTGGTGATCATGTCTATGGCCGGACGATTTATACATTAGTTGACGGACAAATTGTTTATCAAGCCAAGGAGGACTAAAATGCAACGGTATCTAGTACTAGAAGATGGCACAGTTTATGCCGGAGAAGCCTTTGGTGCGGACACGGAAACCGTCGGTGAAGTTGTCTTTACCACGGGGATGACAGGCTATCAAGAAGCAATTACGGATCAATCATATGCTAATCAAATTCTGGTCTTTACGAATCCCTTGATTGGTAACTATGGTGTCAATGTCGATGACGACGAATCTTTACAACCGCAAATTAAAGGGGTTATTTGTAATGAAGTGGCCCGGGTACCAAGTAATTGGCGGATGCAAGGGAGTTTGCCAGATTACCTTAAGCAAATTGATGTACCGGGTTTAAAAGGCATTGATACACGTGAACTAGTGCGTAAGCTCCGGTATCACGGGACCTTACGGGGGACCTTGGTTGCGGATGTTGATTATTTGGATGCAATTATTGAAGATTTACATGAAGCACAACCAACGAAGGGGATTATCGCTAAGGTATCAACAAAATCGCCGTATCCTAATCCCGGCTTAGAACGCAACATCGTGGTAGTAGACTTTGGTTTAAAACACAGTATTCTGCAAGAATTAGCTAAGCGGGGTTGCAACACGACCGTTTTACCGTACTCGGCCACGGCAGAAGAGATTTTAAATCTTCATCCAGATGGTGTACTTTTGAGTAATGGTCCTGGTGACCCGCAAGAAATGACAGCCGCAGCTGAGATGGTGGCTGAAGTTGAAAAGCATGTTCCGATTTTCGGAATTTGTATGGGGCATCAAGTTTTTGCCTTAGCTAATGGGGCCCAAACTTTTAAGATGAAGTTTGGTCACCGGGGCTTTAATCATCCCGTCCGTAACATTGCTACTGGGGAGATTGCCTTTACTTCGCAAAACCATGGATATGCTGTAGATCCGGAATCAGTGAAGAACACGGATTTAATGGTAACTTACGAGGAAATTAACGATGGGATTGTTGAAGGCTTACGTCACCGTGACTATCCAGCCTTCTCAGTTCAATTTCACCCAGACGCTGCTCCGGGTCCCAATGATGCTGATAGTATTTTTGATGATTTTGTAAGTCTGGTTGACCAACGGAAAGGAGACCGTACGAATGCCTAAACGGACAGATATTCATAAGATTATGGTTATTGGGTCAGGTCCAATCATCATTGGACAAGCGGCTGAATTTGATTATTCAGGAACCCAAGCTTGTATGGCCTTACGCGAGGAAGGTTATGAAACCGTCTTGGTAAATTCTAATCCAGCGACGATTATGACCGATAACGAAATTGCTGACCATGTCTATATTGAACCTTTAACCGTTGAATCGGTCAGTCGAATTATCCGCCAAGAATTTCCAGATGCCATTTTACCGACCCTGGGAGGGCAAATTGGCTTAAATCTTGCCGTCGCTTTAGCAGATACCGGGATTTTGGATGAATTGGGTATTCAACTTTTAGGGACCCAATTGGCCTCAATTGATCAAGCTGAAGATCGGGAAAAGTTTAAGCAATTAATGCAAGACTTAAACGAACCGATTCCACCTTCCAAAACTGTTGAAACGGTCGATGGTGCTGTAGATTTTGCTAATGAAATTGGTTATCCGGTTATCGTTCGCCCAGCCTTTACCATGGGGGGAACTGGTGGAGGCATGTGTGATAATGAAGAAGAGTTACGCGAAATCGCCAAAAACGGTTTAGAGTTATCACCGGCCACGCAGTGTTTGATTGAAAAATCAATTGCTGGCTATAAAGAAGTTGAATTTGAAGTTATGCGGGATTCAGCTGATAATGCCATGGTCGTTTGTTGTATGGAAAACTTTGATCCAGTAGGAATCCATACTGGTGATTCGATCGTTATCGCTCCTTGTCAGACCTTATCGGATCGCGAATATCAAATGCTCCGTAATTGTGCATTAAAGTTAATTCGCGCTTTGAAGATTGAGGGGGGCTGTAATGTCCAATTAGCCCTTGATCCTAATAGTTATCACTATAATGTCATTGAAGTGAACCCACGGGTGTCGCGTTCATCTGCTTTAGCATCTAAAGCTACGGGATATCCGATTGCTAAGATGGCGGCAAAGATTGCGGTCGGCTTGACGCTTGATGAGATTAAAAATCCGGTTACTGAAACGACTTATGCTGAATTTGAACCGGCATTGGATTATGTCGTGGCCAAAATTCCTCGGTGGCCCTTTGACAAATTCGTTCATGCTGACCGTCGTTTAGGGAGTCAAATGAAGGCGACTGGGGAAGTGATGGCCATCGGACGGAATTTGGAAGAAGCCTTATTAAAGGCCGTGCGTTCCATGGAAATTGATCAGGCCGATTTGGCCTATCCAACGGCGCAAGCTGCTAGTGATGCTGATTTAGAGATGCAATTAGTACATGTTCAAGATGATCGGCTTTTCTACTTAGCGGAAGCCTTTCGGCGGGGATATTCAATTGATGAACTCTTCCAATTAACCAAAATCACGCCTTACTTCTTAGATATTGTAAAGCACCTGGTGGAATTAGAAACTACGGTAGCTGACCATGTAGGGGACGTCGCAAGCTTGAAATTAGCTAAACGTTATGGCTTTAGTGACCCAACAATTGCTCGCCTGTGGGGTCAAACCAGTGATGAGGTTCGTCAATTACGGTTAGCTAATGGGATTGTGCCGGTTTATAAGATGGTTGATACCTGTGCTGCCGAATTTGATTCCCAAACCCCATATTTCTACAGTACATATGCGCAAGAAAATGAAAGCCATCAATCAGACCGACAGTCGGTCATGGTAATTGGTTCTGGCCCGATTCGGATTGGGCAAGGGGTCGAATTCGATTACGCCACAGTTCACTGTGTGCGGGCCCTGCAACGGTTAGGCTATGAGGCGATCGTCATGAATTCGAATCCCGAAACGGTCTCGACTGATTTCTCCATTTCGGACAAATTGTACTTTGAACCATTAACTTTAGAAGATGTTTTGAACGTGATTGATTTGGAACAACCAGTGGGGGTTATTGTTCAATTTGGTGGTCAAACGGCCATTAACTTAGCTGCGGGACTCGATGCCCATGGTGTAAAAGTGTTGGGTACCACTGTCAAAGACTTGGATGCTGCTGAAGATCGGGAAGTATTTGATCGGGTTATTAAAGACTTAGGTCTTAAACAACCAATTGGGATGACCGCAACGACTCATCAAGGGGTGATTGATGCCGCAGCGGAAATCGGCTATCCCGTCTTAGTACGACCAAGTTATGTCTTGGGTGGTAAAGCAATGGAGATCGTATATAACCAAGACGAGCTAGAAGAATATCTAGCACAAAATGAAACGGTAGCTGAAGAACACCCTATCCTGGTCGATTCTTACTTGGTTGGTCGGGAATGTGAAGTGGATGCGATTTGTGATGGTCACCAAGTGCTCTTGCCGGGGATTATGGAACATATTGAACGGGCAGGAGTCCACTCGGGAGACTCGATGGCCGTTTACCCACCACAAAACATTAGCGAAGATGTGAAAGCTCAGATTGTTGCCGCTACTGAAAAGTTGGCCGTGGCGCTAAAATGTATTGGAATCATGAATATCCAATTTATTATTCATGACGGGGAGGCTTACATTCTAGAAGTTAACCCGCGGGCCAGTCGAACTGTCCCATTCTTAAGCAAGATTACTGGGGTGGAAATGGCGCAAGTGGCCACTCGGGTGATTATGGGTGAAAGCTTAGCTGAACAAGGCTTTGCCCCTGGGCTTTATCCAGAATCGCACATGGTTCACGTCAAGGCACCGGTCTTCTCATTTAGCAAATTAGGGGATGTGGATAGTTATCTTGGCCCTGAAATGAAATCAACTGGTGAAGTCATGGGGACGGATTCAACCTTTGAAAAAGCTCTCTACAAAGCCTTTGCTAGGGCGAAGATGACCTTACCTGACAATGGATCGGTCTTATTGACGATTGAAGACAACGATAAGGACGAGATCCTGCCATTAGCGAAACGCTTTGCCAAAATTGGTTATCGCTTAATGGCAACTGAAGGAACGGCCGACTTCTTGCGGAATAATGGCTTACATACGACGGTTGTTCATAAGATCCATGATCAACGGGAAGACAATATTATGAATCTGCTACTCAACGATCAAGTAGATCTTGTGATTAATACCATGGGTCATGATTATGAACAAAATTCGGATGGCTTTATTATTCGACAAACAGCGATTGAACACCATATCCCGGTCGTAACGCCACTTGATACGGTGGATGCGCTATTACGAGCCTTAGAAAGCCGGGCCTTTACGACCGTGGCCCTTTAAGAAAGGAGTTTATTATGTCAAATCGATTGGCAATTAATATTCCGGGTTTATCAATGAAGAATCCTTTAATGCCGGCTTCAGGTACCTTTGGCTTCGGGGATGTTGCGGGAGCTAGCAAATTTGATTTAAATCAAATGGGAGCGATGGTCATGAAAACGACCACACCGCAAGCGACCACCGGGAATTCCCAACCTCAAATTGCCCAATTAGATGATGGGGTTTTAAACTCAGTCGGATTAACAAATCCGGGAGTGGAAGCTGTCATTAACGATAAGATGTTTAACTTCCATCAACAGTATCCAGTTCTACCAATTGTGGCTTCAATTGGTGGCGATACTGAAAGTGATTACGTGGAAGTAGCCCAAAAACTAGCTCAATCTGGTTTAGCTAATGCACTGGAATTAAATGTTTCTTGTCCCAATGTGGCTTCGGGTGGGATGTCCTTTGGCGTTGATCCAAAAACGGTCGAATCATTGACTAGCCAGGTGAAAGCAGTCACCGGTAACGTTCCTGTGTATGTCAAATTAACACCTAATGTCACTGACATTACTGAGATTGCGCGAGCGGCTGAAGATGGGGGAGCTGATGGCCTGAGCTTAATCAACACCGTTTTGGGCTTGCATATTGATATTCGAACCCGTAAAGCGGTACTGGGCAAAGGTATGGGTGGGTTTTCGGGCCACGCAGTTAAGCCGATTGCGGTGCGGATGGTATATCAAGTTCGTCAAGTAACGAATTTACCTATTATCGGGATGGGGGGAGTTGAAACCCCAGCTGATGTAATTGAATTCTTCCTTGCCGGAGCGGATGCCATTGCTGTTGGAACAGCGCATTTCAAACACTGGGATGCGATTCCGCGGATTGCTAAGGGCTTAGTTCCATTAATGGATCAATTAGGCATTGCGTCATTAGAAGAGTTGCGACAACAACGTTAGTAAATAATCTTAATCATGTGAGATAACATTCAAACGTGTCCATAGCTATGGACACGTTTTTAATTTCCGGTAAACTTTATTTAGCTAAAATGATGATTGAGGAGGGAGGTATCATGATAAAGAAACGGGAAGAAGTAATCGTGGCCTTACTTAAAGCGGATGATTTTTTGACGGCTCATCAATTAGCTCAGGACTTGAAGTTATCGACGAAAACGATTTATCGGGCCGTTAAAGAAATCAACCAATCTTTTGGGCAAACAGTGATTATTTCCGAACGTGGTAAAGGATTGTTGCTAGATTATGATCGCTATTTAATGTTGAGTAATGAACTTCCGTTGGCGGCCGATTTTATTGGAGTAACTCCAGTCGAACGACGCAACGATATTTTGACGAAATTATTATTTACTTCACCTTTAACCTGTCGAGTTGATGAGCTTTATGAACCGTATCATGTTAGTTATGACTTGATGCAGTACGATCTCCAGCATTTAACGAAAATCCTAACTACTTATCACTTGAAGTTACTCCGTCGTGGCAATCGATTATCGATTGCGGGCGATGAGCAAGCGATAAGAAGGTTAATCAATAAGGTTTTAATGCAAAGTAACGCGATGAATGTGGAAACCATTCGCGATTTTGCGAGCCGGTTTCCTGATATGGGGAATTATGATCAGCAGTTTTTAACTGCCCAGTTGGAATTAATTCAACGGTCTTTTCAAACTACAATCCCTTATCCATACAATATCAATATTTTTTCGCATCTGTACGTCTTAATGAAGCGGTATCGAACGGGAAAAGTCCAGTCAAGTCAGAGTGTTCAATTATCACCGCAAGATCAAGCCCTTATTCATGCGCAGCCGATCATTTTAAAAGTTGCTAAAAATGTTATTCAAAATGTCGGGGAATATGTTCATCATTCGATTGAACCAGCCGAAATTAATTCACTGGTCGAGTATTTGTTATCCATGCGGTATAGTCATGAGGTCATTTATGATCCCCATTCGACTCCACTATGTAATCAACTCGTGGAAATTTTTCTAAACGGATTTGATCTGGATGAGCATGCTACTGGAATCCAAACCTTACGGAATGATTTGGTGAGTCATCTGCGGCCGATGATGAATCGGCTTAACAATCAGATTCAAGTGGCTAATAAACTATTGCCAGACATTAAATTAGAGTATGGGGAATTATTTGCGCGGGTCCAGCATTTAGCTCAGCAGGCACAAACTAGCCTTTCGTTACCCTGGTCGATTGATGAAGATGAGGTTGGCTTTATCACGCTATACTTTGCCAAATACTTTGAAGAAACCGAATTTCATCAACGAGCACTAGTAATGTGTGCAAGTGGGGTTGGAACGTCCAAATTACTTTGCGCCAAGGTTCATAAACGCTTTCCAAATTTAGAGATTGTCGGGATTACGTCAAAAGCACAGTACGAGGCTCATCCTGAACGGTATCGGGGAATTGATCTGATTATTACTACAGTTGAGGTCCAAGCTCATAACCAGGAACGCGTGATGCTAACGAATGCTTTATTTACGGTTCAAGATCAAAAACGCTTGGGACAACTATTGGGAGTTAAAGATGGAATTTAAATTAGTCAATTTAAAGCAAGTCAATGATTATCAGGATTGGTTACTTCAATTAGGTCATCTCATGACTAAGGAACCGGATTTACAGAATGAATTAATTCAACAGTTAGTGGGGCGTGAACAGGTTGGTTCGACCATCATTGATCCAGGCATAATGATGCCGCACATCATTAATGAAAATTTATTTGATCATGTAGTTATTGTCAGCCATCTGCAGACGCCATTAAAGCTGGTGGATCAAAATGTTACGACGGCGGTGATTCTACTGATGCGTACGATTGATGCACAGATTGATAGCTTTATGAAAGCACTAATTAGTGATGATCATCTACAACGATTAAAAGATCCTACTATTCAGTTGGTTCAAATCAAAGCAATGTTTAGACAGGAGTAAGTGAATTAATGTTGTTTGATAAACAAATCATTTTGTTTGATCAGGAGATGGCGGATCAAGAGATGGCACTAACTACTTTAGCTAGTCAATTGGAGAAAGCAGGCCTAGTTACAAGTGACTTTACGACCGCAATCATCCAAAGAGAACATCAATTTCCCACTGGTTTATTAACTCAGACGATGGGGGTAGCGATTCCGCATACGGATGCCGATAAGGTTATCGAACCGCAAATCGCGTTTATGCGTTTAAAAAAACCGGTGATCTTTCATCAGATGGGCGATAATCAAGAAATAGCGGTGCAGATAATCTTTATGTTAGCCCTCAAGCAGGGACAAGATCAGTTAAAGATGCTCCAAAAATTAATGGCGCTATTTCAAGATTCATCTGCCATGCATCACTTGATGACGATTCGATCAAACGAAGAATTAATTACCCTAATGCAAGTCGCACAGATTATCTAAAGAAAGGTTGTGAATTCTAATGGAGATGATTGCTGCAGGATTACAGTGGTTCGTTAATTTAGGGGCAAGTGTGATGCTCCCAATTCTGTTATTTATCTTTGCGTTAATCTTACGGATTAAACCCGGGAAAGCTTTTAAAGCGGGCTTAACCGTTGGGATTGGCTTTATTGGGTTAAATTTGGTGATTACCCTTTTAACCGAAAATTTAGGACCTGCTGCTCATACGATGGTTCGTAATTTTGGCTTACATCTTGGTACCTTGGACATTGGCTGGCCAGCAGCTTCTGCAGTTGCTTATGGAACTGTTCTTGGTAGTTTAGCCATCCCAGTTGGGGTCATTGCTAATTTGGTTTTATTATTATTTGGTTTAACCAAAACTTTGGATGTGGACGTTTGGAACTATTGGCATATTGCTTTTACTGGTTCCATTGTCTATGCTGCTACCGGGGATTTCATCTTAGGAATCTTCACGATGGTGGTTCATGTCATGATTATTTATCTCTTAGCTGATTTATCTGCTCCTTACATTCAAAAACAATATGGCTTGGAGGGAATTTCTTTTCCTCAAGGTGCTTCAGCCCCAGGTTTTATTTTGGCCTTGCCTTTGAATTGGATCATGGATCGGATTCCGGGTATTAATAAGATTAAATTAACTCCTCAAACCATTCAAAAGCGCATGGGCGTTTTCGGTGATTCTGGAGTGATGGGATTAATTATTGGGATTGTGATTGGGGCTTTAGCTAAATATTCACTAGCTAAAACTTTACAATTAGGTGTGACCACGGCAGCAGTCTTGATTCTAATGCCACGGATGGTATCACTTTTAATGGAGGGGTTAACCCCGATTTCTGAAGGAGCTAATGATCTAGTGAAGAAGCACTTCCCCGGTCGTGACCTATACATTGGGATGGATAGTGCCTTAGCCGTAGGGAACGAAACGGTCCTATCCTCAGCCTTAATTTTAGTTCCGGTTACTCTCTTGATTGCGATTATCCTACCAGGTAACAGTATGCTGCAATTTGGTGATTTGGCTACCATTCCATATATGATTGCCATCATGTGTGCTGTTTTTAGGGGTGATATTTTCCGGTCATTAATTGGTGGAATTGTTGATATTGTCATTAGCTTATATATTGCCTCATGGGTAGCCCCATTGGTGACCGCTTCGGCAAAGGCCGCTAAATTTAGCTTACATGGAAGTTCTTCAATTTCGGTCTTAAGTGATGGTGGGGTCTGGACAACCTGGGTCATTGTGGGCCTTGGTAAGGTGATGACCTGGGGCGGTATCGGCCTGATTGGCCTTATTACCTTAGGCTTGATGATTTGGTTTAATAAATTTCATAATCGTAAAAGGATAAAGCAAGATGCATAAGATGGAGGTAGTTTGATGAAGACATTAATGGTAACTTGTGGTAGTGGAATTGCTACTTCAACGGTAGCAGAAGGAAAGATTAAAGATTATCTAGCCCAAGCTGGTGTCTTAGACCAGGTTAAAATATACAAGGGCAATATTGCAGAATATGTCAATAAAGTTGATGATTATGATGTCTTTGTTAGTACCACGGTAGTCCCTGATGAGATTAAAGATCGGGTTATTTCGGGATTGCCCTTATTAACGGGCATTGGGGCTGATAAGGTCTACCAACAAATAATGGATAAGTTAGCCTTATAATAAGATTTTAGGAGCTGGAAGGGAGCGCATAACCTTCCGGCTCCTTTTCGTTAAATAGTGTTAAAATTAAATTGTTAACACTAAAGGAGATTGAGAATATGAAAACCAAAAAAACGAGCTTACTAGCAGGGGGCTTGGTAGCGCTAGGAATCGTCTATGGTGACATTGGAACCTCCCCACTATATGTGATGAATGCCCTAATTAATGATGCCGGAGGCGCTCAAAATTTAACCCGTGATTATATTTTTGGATCTTTATCTTTGGTATTCTGGACTTTGATGTTGATGACGACGATTAAATATGTCCTGGTTGCCTTACGGGCCGATAACCATGGGGAAGGAGGAATCTTTGCCTTGTATGCGCTTTTGCGACATAAGGTGAAGGCCAGCTGGTTGATTGTTCCAGCCTTAATTGGAGGGGCAGCGATCTTAGCTGATGGGACCCTAACCCCTGCGGTAACGGTTACCTCGGCGATTGAAGGACTTAAAGGAATCAAAATCGGTAATCAGGTTTGGGTTCATAATCAATCGGAAGTGGTCATCGTAACTTTATTAATTCTCTTGATACTCTTTATCATTCAGCGATTTGGAACAAGTATCCTGGGGAAAGCCTTTGGTCCGATTATGCTCATTTGGTTTGGTTTTTTAGCCGTTTTTGGAATTGCTAATTTGGTCGATGAACCTGGGGTTTTATTAGCTTTATCACCACATTATGGGATTGAATTATTATTTTCACCGGCGAATAAAGCGGGTATCTTTATATTGGGGAGTGTTTTCCTAGCCACTACAGGGGCCGAAGCCTTATATTCTGATATTGGTCATGTGGGTCGTCCCAGTATTTATTTGACTTGGCCCTTTGTATGTCTCTCCTTAGTACTAAATTATTTTGGACAAGGAGCTTACCTATTGCATCGGATCGGGAGCTTTAGTCCAACTGGTACAGGGTATAATCCCTTTTATCAAATGTTACCATCATGGGTCTATCTTTTTGGGGTCGTAATTGCAGCTTTAGCGGCCATTATTGCCTCCCAAGCCCTGATCACTGGATCATTTACCTTAATTGAAGAGGCGATTGGTTTGAAATTTTTACCCCGTTTAAAGGTGGAACACCCGTCGCTTGCCCGTGGGCAAATTTATATTAGTGCGGTTAATTGGATTCTTTGTCTGGTAACTTCATGTGTGCTTTTATATTTCCGTACCTCCGCGCATATGGAAGCAGCCTACGGACTAGCCATCACCATGACAATGTTGATGACCACTTTATTGTTATTCCATTATCTCCAATTAAAGACTAAAGCTGGTCTAGCTTGGTTATTCGCTATTGTCTACGTTACCATCGAAGGAATCTTCTTTATTTCGAGTATGACAAAATTTGTTCATGGCGGTTATGTAACAATTTTGATTACTTTATTGATTCTTCTAATTATGGTCGGCTGGTACTTTGGTAACAAATTACGGGACAGTTTTGCTTCCGAAAATGAATATCTTAATTTAGATAATTACAAGACGATGCTTGCCCAGTTAAGTAACGATGATGCTTTGCCACTGACGGTTTCTAATCTCGTGATGATGACCCGGGTTAATCGGAATCATCATGTCAAACGCGAAATTTTATATTCGATATTGGATAAGGATTTAAAACGGGCGAAGGTCTACTGGTTTATTACCGTTAATACCACTGATGAACCCTATACTAGCGAATATACCGTTGATCTAATGGGAACCCGTAACATGGTCAATGTCCAATTATATTTAGGCTTTAAAATGCCAACCAAAGTCAACCTCTATCTCCGTCAAATTGTGCAAGACCTGATGGATCAGGGACAAATTGATCCGCAACCGCAAGCTTATACGACTATCAAAGGGCGCCAAGTTGGGGACTTTAAATTTGTGTTTATTAAAGAATTATTGAGCAATGATAATCAAATCACTGGTTGGAAGCGGGGCCTGATTAATATTCGAATCTGGTTACAAAATCATACCTTGTCACCCGTTAATTTCTATGGGTTAGAGTTTAGTGATGTCATTACGGAACCTGTGCCAATCGTACTACATCGTCAATCACCCGTTAAGCTGAAGCAACGTTCAGTCCCAAAATTTTAAAAGATAAATAAAGTCCTGTTCCCGAATTAGTCATATCTCATTTTTATAATGATGGCATGCTAAGCAAAGGAGGTCTGACGATTGCGACTAAGGACAATTGTAATTATTGGGTTAGTCGTTGGAGGCGTTTGGTATTACAAAAATACCCAGTCACCAGCTACCAGTCAGGTAGCAGCGACAACCACCACCAACGAAAGTCAAGGCAGTCGATTAGTTAATACAGTACAACAAACTTGGCACAATTTAACTTATGATTTTCAAGATTGGCTAGCAAGTCATCAAACGACTAATACGCAAAACGCGGCAGGGAGCCAATCGACATCGACCAGTGAATAATGATATTTTGGATCGCCATTTAGCGATCCTTTTTGTTTTCTTGCATCTCAGGGATGGCTTTCGTAAAATTAACTTATTAACCTGAAGGAGCAAATATTGTGGAATTACCAACCGCTTTTATTGAAAAATATCAACGTCTATTAGGGGATGAAGCCGCTGATTTTTTAACGGCTTTACAAGCACCAAGCCAAGCTGGCTTTCGCTCGAACCCATTGAAACCGGCTCTGCCTACAGCCACAATCGCTCAAGCAAAGGGGAAGGTTGCTGCTGTGCCAACTGGGTATTATGGTCAGGTAGATGGTCATTCTTTAGATCATGTAACGGGTTGGGTTTACAGTCAAGAACCTTCAGCCATGCTGGTAGGGGAAGTGGTAGCTCCGCAAGCCGGTGAGAAAGTCTTAGATTTATGTGCGGCGCCAGGTGGCAAAAGTACCCATTTAATTGGTAAAATGCAAGATCAAGGCCTGTTGGTGGCAAACGAAATTTTTCCGAAACGGGCCAAAATTTTAGCAGAAAATTTGGAACGCTGGGGAGCTAACCAGGCTGTAGTCACGAGTGAAAGCCCTGATCATTTAGCACCACAATTTCCACAATTTTTTGATCGGATTTTAGTTGATGCCCCGTGTTCGGGAGAGGGGATGTTTCGTAAAGAGCCGGAAGGAATCCAATATTGGCATCCGGATTATCCTCTTGAATGCGCAAATCGCCAACGGAAAATTCTGGGATCGGCTTTGCAAATGTTAAAACCAGGGGGAACCTTAGTTTATTCAACTTGTACCTTTGCACCGGAAGAAGATGAACAAGTGATTGCATGGTTATTGGATACTTATTCAGAATTATCGCTGGTCGAAATTCCTAAACAAGCCGGAATGGATGCTGGTCGTCCGGCTTGGGCCAATGGTAATCCTGAATTAACAAAGACCTTACGTTTATTCCCCCATCATTATCAGGGTGAAGGTCACTTTATTGCTAAATTACACCGTGCTGGAGAACCGCATGCCAGCAAACGAGCGAAACCACGTAAAGGACAGCGACCTAGTTTAACCAAAGAACAGCAACAGTATTGGGAAGAATTCCGTCAGTCGGTTTTGCCAGCATACCAGCCAGAACGTCTAGTGGTATTTGGCGACCACTTGATCGCGATGCCTGATTTATTCCCGAGAGATGCAAAAGTTAAGATCATTCAAGGCGGCGTTGAATTAGGAATCTTTAAGAAAAAACGGTTTGAACCGAGTCATGCCTTAGCCTTAGCTTGTCAGCAGGCACGTCAAGTTGAAATCTCCTTGGATGATTGGCGCTCTTATGTTCATGGTGATGTGATCACCTTAACTGATCCACCAACTAATGGTTGGTATGTAGTGACTTGTCAGGACCATCATTGTGGCTGGGGGAAAGTAACTGGGTCAAATCTGAAAAATTTCTTTCCCAAGGGGTTAAGGTTTGGCTTGTGAGAATTTTAGTTTAAGCCTAAAATAAGGGTAATAATTAAAAAGTTCGAGGGTGAAATAATGTTATTAGGAAGTATTGATTCCGGGGGACGGCGTTTAACTTGTGCCGTGGCTGATGAGCATCAACAAATCATTAAGAAGGCACTCTATTTAACCACTGATCCGGCTGCGACTTTTAAGCACATTGTCGACTTTTTTAGCCCCTATCAAGAAGAACTAGCAGCGCTTGGCGTGGCTTCATTTGGTCCGATTGATATTGATCCTCAAAGCCCCACGTTTGGTTATATCACTACAACGCCCAAAGTAGGGTGGAAAAACGTTAATTTTGTTGGTGAATTAAAAAAACATTTTAATCTGCCAATCTACTGGACCACGGGGGTGAATGCCTCAGTTTATGGTGAATACCTTAATTTAAAAGATCAGCTTCATCATGGTTCCTTAGTTTACTTTACGCTCGGGACAGGGGTAGGTGCTGGTGCCATCCAAAATGGTAATTTTATTGGTGGTGTTGGGGCTCCTGAAATGGGTCACGTCTTTGTTAAACGCCATCCAGATGATCGTACCTTTACGGGAATTTGCCCATATCATGGGGATTGTTTGGAAGGTTTGGTCGGGGGGCCAACTTTCCAGGCTCGACTTGGTATTCGCGGTGAAGATGTTGACGATACAGATCATGTTTGGGATATCTTAGCTTACTATGTTGCTCAAGCTTCGATTCAAGCAACCACGATTTTACGTCCGGAAAAAATTATTTTTGGAGGCAGTGTGGCTCGACCACAACTAATTAAAAAAGTTCGGGAACAATTTGAACGGATGTTTAACCACTATATGGAAGTTGGCGAGATCGAAGACTACATTATCCATCCGTCAGTTCCACGTAATGAATCAGCTACGCGGGGCAATTTTGCTTTAGCCGCTGAATTATTAAAATGAAGATATTTAATAA
>NZ_AICN01000007.1:0-22572 GCF_000247775.1 Limosilactobacillus gastricus PS3 | reverse complement strand
GAGAAGGAGTATATAATGAACGAAACGAAAACAATATCTCGGAATCTCCCAATGATAATCGCCACGCTTGTGATTGGAACATTAGCCGGAACTAGCTCGATGTTGTTAAGTCTGTTCCTTGATCAGGTGGAACGGTTCTTTTTGGGCTTCAACGAGAACTTTCAACAACCGGTGGCGATCAATGCTTTACCGATCCGACGACTTGGGTCCGTATTGGTCGGTGGAATTATTGCTGCTCTGATTTGGTACTGGCTCCAAAAACGGTATAGTCCAGTTAAAATCCAAGATGCCATTGAAAATGGGGCCCCTATGCCCTTCTGGTATACATGGGTTCATGTTTTAACGCAAATTTTCTTCGTGGGAACGGGAGGATCGATTGGTCGAGAATTGGCACCGCGGGAAGCCGGGGCCATGTTAGCGCATCAATGGACGAAGTTATCAAGGCGTTTCCCTAGAATGAATTTATCTCCAGAAGATCGGCGCTTGCTGATTGCTTCTGCTGCCGGTGCGGGTTTTGCGGGGGTTTATATTGCGCCGATTACGGGGATGATGTTTGCTCTTGAGCTGTTATACAAAAAAATCTCCGCACGGGCAATTGCGGTAAGTCTAACTTCATCGGTTATTGCCACCTTAATTGGCTCTTTAGCTAAGGGGTGGGATCCTTATTATCATGTTACTAACTTAAATTTCTCAGCCAAAAGTATTCCTTGGGTAT
Organism: Limosilactobacillus gastricus PS3; assembly: GCF_000247775.1. Lineage (GTDB taxonomy): Bacteria > Bacillota > Bacilli > Lactobacillales > Lactobacillaceae > Limosilactobacillus > Limosilactobacillus gastricus_A. Next base: position 21,857 of record NZ_AICN01000007.1, on the reverse strand, counting down.
TAGTGTTGGGACTCCTAATGGGTATTGGCGGAACCTGGTTTAAAGCTGGGATCAAAAAAGCTGGTCAACGGCGCTTCAAGGATCAGCGACTTTTGGTCACTTTACCAGTAGTGGCTTTGTTAACGGGGATTATTGCCATGGGTTTTCCCCAGATAATGGGTAATGGTCGGGGAATTGCTCAACTAGCCATTGACACCACTTCGATTTCAACCGGGACCATTGCAATCATGGTGGCGGCTTTACTAGCTAAGGCAATCGTGACCTTGATGACCATCGCTGGTGGTGGGTATGGTGGAACTTTGACGCCCTCAATTGCGGTTGGTGCTGCGGCTGGAATTGTGGTGGGGACTTTATGGATGCAATTTATTGGTGGCGACGTTTTGTTATCCCAATGTGCAATTGTTGGTGCTGCGGCCCTTTTAACCGCTTCGCAACAAGCTCCCTTAATGTCTTTATTTATGATCACTGAAGTTTGTCACTTGAATTATTCAGCTCTAATGCCGCTCGGCTTGGCCGTTGCCGTCTCAATTGCTGTTTCGAAGTTAATGCAAGGTAGACATTAAAAGGCGAGACTGAGAAGAAATGTTTTCTTCATCAGTCCCGCCTTTTAATTTTGCTGGACATAGTCTAACCAATAGGGGAGGGCCTGAGTCAGGTCATTATAAGTATCCTGGAATTTATGCGAATACCAAGGGTCAGGAATCTCGATTCCTGCTTTTCCGGGGACCAAATCATTGATTCCGTGGATCTTGCTTAGACATTCTTGGGGAGCACGGCGGCGAAGATCGCGCAAGTTTTGCTCGTCCATCCCGATGATAAGATCATAATCATAATAATCTTCTGTGGTGATTTGGCAGCGGTATGCCCCCGATCATCAAGATGATATTTACGTAGAATCTTTTGGGCACCAGGATGCGGTCGGTTCCCAATTTCGTAATTACTGGTGGCCGCCGAACTGACTTGGACTTGGTCTTCTAAGTGATGGTCCTTGATAAGTTGGTAAAACATGGCTTCGGCCATTGGTGAACGGCAGATATTTCCTAGACAGACAAATAATACTTTCATAAGCGATCCTTTCAAGTTTAAGTATAGGATAGCGAATTTACTAGGGATAATAAAGAAAAGATGATATAATTACCTAACATTAACAGAAATAATAAAGGAGTACCAACTTATGTTAACTATCATTTTAATTGCGCTAGTAGTGATCATTGTGATTTGGTACGTGGTTGCCTATAATGGCTTAGTGCGGTTACGGATGAATGGGCAAGAATCATGGAGCCAAATTGACGTTCAACTACAACGACGTAACGACCTGATCCCAAATCTGGTTGAAACGGTGAAAGGTTATGGGAAATACGAAGCTGGCACTTTAGAAAAGGTGACCTCTTTGCGTCAACAAGTAGCAAGTGTATCCAGTGATGATCACCAAGCCAAAATGGCAGCGGCGGATCAATTATCGGGAGCCTTGAATTCTTTGTATGCTGTGGCTGAAAATTATCCTGATCTGAAAGCGAATGAAGAATATTCTCGTTTAATGGAAGAACTGAGCAACACGGAAAATAAGATTTCCTATTCTCGCCAACTCTACAATAGTACGGTTTCAACCCTAAATGCTCGGATTCAAAGCTTTCCATCGAATATTGTGGCTAAAATTCACCACTTTACACCAATGGAATTCTTACAAGTTCCAGAAAGTGTTAAGGAGGCGCCGAAGGTTTCTTTTGACTAGGAGAAGCGATGTTATATCAACAAATTGCGCAAAATAAACGGCGGACTATCTATGTGATGGCTGGTTTTACACTCTTAGTGGCCTTAATTGGGGCCGCTTTGGGATATTTATTTGCGGGAACGGCCACGGGTGGTGTGATTATCGCCTTGATAATTACCTTGATCTACATTTCAGTAATGGTGGGTCAATCCACTGATGTTGTCATGAACATGAATCATGCCACGGAAATTCATTCGGCTGATGAGAATCCAGAACTATGGCATGTGGTTGAAGATATGGCGATGGTCGCTCAAGTGCCAATGCCAAGGGTTTTTATTATTGACGACCCTAGTCCAAACGCCTTTGCCACTGGTAACAATCCCCAACATGCTGCTGTAGCGGCTACTAAAGGTCTTTTAGCGATGATGAATCGCGAAGAACTCGAAGGGGTGATGGCCCATGAAATGTCGCACGTCAAAAATTATGATATTCGTTTACAAACGATTGCGTTAGCGCTGGCGGCCGCAATTTCATTACTAGTTAATTTTGCTAGTAATTTTTGGTGGTTTGGTGGTGGTGATCGCGACCGGGAGCGTGATGGCGGTGGGGTTATCGCCATTTTGGGGTCGGTATTACTAATCATCTTAGCACCACTGGCGGCTTCGATTGCTCAAATGGCGCTGTCGCGAAATCGAGAATATTTAGCGGACGCCAGTGCTGTTGAATTAACGCGTAACCCCCAGGGGATGATTAGTGCGCTAAGAAAATTAGAGGATGTACAGCCGATGAAGGCTGCCGATCCCAATAGCTCGGCCTTATATATTAGTGATCCCTTTAAGAATCAAAAGCATCGTTCTTTTAGCCATCTATTTGATACGCATCCACCTTTGGAAGATCGGATTGTGCGGTTAGAGAAAATGTAAATTGAGAAGCTGATAATCTTCATGACGGGTTCCTATGACAGGTTAGACAAGGTATTTTCTTGCCTAGCCTGTTTTTATGTTGGTGCTATCTATGTTTTCGTGAACAGTGTATAATTAAAAGTTGGACAAACATGACGAAATTGAGGAGTGCAAACTCATGAAAATGAAATTAGCAGAAATTGCTAAGGCAATTGATGCTCAAGATATAAATGCAGCCTGGGATGAGTTGGAAGTTACCAGCGTGGCTTTTGACAGCCGTAATTTGACTCCTGGGTCTTTATTTGTGCCCTTACAAGGGGCGCGGGATGGTCACGAATTCGTGGCACAAGCCTTTCAAAATGGTGCAAAGGCGACCTTATGGGCAGCTGACCATGATATTCCGAGCGATGACCAATTCCCTCGACTAGTAGTCAAAGACCCATTAGCGGCCTTTCAGCGCCTCAGTCAGTATTACTTAAAAAAGATTAACCCGATTGTAGTAGCGGTAACTGGAAGTAATGGGAAAACGACCACCAAGGACATGGCAGCCGCAATTTTAGCGACCCAGTTCAATGTCACGAAAAGCTTTGCCAACTTTAATAATGAAATCGGGGTTCCGGTAACCCTGTTAAACATGGAACCATCGACCGAAGTGGTTGTCGTGGAAATGGGAATGGATCGGTTCGATCAATTAGACTTACTAAGTCGGTTAGCTACCCCTGACTTTGCGGTTATTACGATGATTGGGGAAGCGCATATTGAATTCTTTGGGACGCGTGATCGAATCGCGGATGCGAAGATGGAGATCGTTCACGGGATGAACGAAGATGGAACCCTAATTATTAATGGGGATGAACCATTATTAACGGCACGTGCTGCGGATATTGAACAACAAGTTGTGACCTTTGGGCGCCAGTTAGCCGATGACTTTTATGCCACTAGTGTTCAATTGGCTGATGATCAAGTCGCCTTTAGTGTGAATGAGTGGCCTGATCTTACTTTTACCCTTCCAATGGTGGGGGAGTATAACGTTAATAATGCACTAGCCGCGATTGCAGTTGGTGCTCAACTTCAGATTACTCCTGAAAACATGCAAAAGGCCTTACAAGGTCTGCAGATGACTGAAAATCGGGCTGAATGGATTCAAGGAACCAATGGTGAGCGCATCCTAAGCGATGTTTATAATTCCAACCCAACCGCCGTGGCCGAAGTCTTAAAGACGATGGAGCAAGTTCAAGCCGAGGGTAAAAAAGTAATTGTACTTGGCGACATGTTGGAGCTAGGGGCAGCCTCCGCACAACTTCATGCTCAATTAGCGGCAGAGATTGATCCTGATCAAATTGCGGAAGTTTATCTCGTCGGGAATGAAATGCAAGCTTTATTGAAACAATTGACGACCGATGGTTTCCCTAATCAACGGTTACACCACTATGACACGAATGAATTAGCACAATTGACGAAGGATCTGAACGCCACCTTAAGGACAGATGATATTGTCTTATTAAAGGGGAGTCATGGCATTCATTTGGAAACGGTCCTGCAAGGACTCACGAAAGAATAATGAGGTAGAAATTTGTATTTTAGTGAATTAGGTTTATCAAATAAGTTATTAAAAGCGGTTCAACGAAGTGGTTATGAAGAAGCCACCCCGATTCAAGAGCAAACCATTCCGATGGTTTTGAAGGGGCTCGATGTGATTGGCCAAGCTCAAACTGGGACTGGGAAGACGGCAGCCTTTGGATTGCCAGTTTTGGAGCATGTTGATACGCAATCATCAGCAATTCAAGCGCTGATCATTTCGCCAACCCGGGAATTAGCGATTCAAACCCAAGAAGAATTATATAAATTGGGAAAGGAAAAACGGGCCCGTGTCCAAGTTGTCTACGGAGGCGCTGATATTCGGCGGCAAATTAAAGCTTTAAAAAATGGCCCTCAAATTATTGTTGGGACCCCCGGACGTTTGCGTGATCATTTGAATCGGGGAACGATCAAGTTGGATCAGTTGCAAACTTTAGTTTTGGATGAAGCCGATGAGATGTTAAATATGGGCTTCTTGGATGATATTGAGGCAATCATTCAGGCAACACCATCAGATCGTCAAACCCTTTTGTTCTCAGCAACAATGCCGCCCGAAATTAAACGGATTGGGGTCCAATTTATGAAGGACCCACAAACGGTTAAGATTAAGGCAAAGGAATTAACTACGGACCTGGTTGATCAATACTACATTAAGGCCCGTGATTACGAAAAATTTGATATCATGACGCGGTTAATTGATGTCCAAGATCCTGACCTGACCATTGTTTTTGGTCGGACGAAGCGGCGGGTGGATGAATTGTCGCGCGGTTTAATTGCTCGGGGCTACAATGCTGCCGGAATTCATGGCGATTTGACACAAGATCGGCGCTCCAAAATCATGAAACGATTCAAGAATGGCGAACTAGATATTCTAGTTGCCACAGATGTAGCGGCCCGGGGCTTGGATATTTCTGGAGTTACGCATGTATACAACTATGATATTCCACAGGATCCCGAAAGTTATGTTCACCGGATTGGTCGGACAGGCCGGGCCGGCAACCATGGTGTCTCACTAACTTTTGTGACGCCAAATGAAATGGACTATCTCCATGAAATTGAAAAGTTGACGAAGGTGCGGATGTTGCCATTAAAACCACCAACGGCTGAAGAAGCCTTTCGGGGACAGGTGGCCAGTGCCTTTAATGATATTAACGAACTGATTGAGCGTCCGGATAACGATCGTTATCGGGAAGCAGCGAGTGAACTACTCGCTACTCATGAAGCGGTGGACTTGGTGGCAACCTTATTAAATGAGTTAACGAAGGATGATGAGACCCAAGTGCCGGTTAAGATCACTCCAGAACGACCATTACCAAATCGGAAACGGAAACCTAACCGGAACGGTGGTAATCACTACCGGCGCCGGTCCAATGGTGGTAACCGTCGAGGTGATAATCGGAATCGACGTCCACGTGGGGGCAATGGTAGTCATCGGAATCCACGGAGTCAGGGAAAGCGTAATTCATTTAAGATTCGGCGAAAAGAGGACTAATCATGATCAAAGGGATCGGAATTGATATTACTGAGATTAAACGGGTACAAGCAGCAGTTAATAAACATGCCCAATTTATTCCTAAAGTATTAACTCCGGCCGAACAAGCCCAGCTCGAAAGCCTAAGAGGCCAGCGATATTGGGAATATATCAGCAGTCGCTTTTCTTTAAAAGAATCGTTTTCTAAAGCAATGGGGACAGGAATCGGAACCCAAGTTGGTTTCCAAGATGTTTCGTTTATTAATAATGATTTAGGTCGACCAGAAGTTTTTCAATCGATTTTTTCTGGTCGGGCCCACGCTAGCGTTAGTCATACCGATCAACTAGTGATGACAGAAGTGATTTTGGAGGAAGGTTCAGATGGTAACAGCTAATTTACGAGATGCCCAAGTTGAAGTAAACCTAGCAGCAATTCGTCATAATGTGGCAGCCCAACGACAAGCCATGCCAGCTGGCAACCGCATTTTTGGGGTAGTTAAGGCCAATGCCTATGGGCATGGAGCCGTTGCAGTGGCCCAAGATCTTTCATCAGCCGGTATCGATGGCTTTTGTGTGGCTGCTTTAGATGAAGGGTTAGAACTTCGGCAAGCTGGGTTGACTGAATTAATTCTTGTTTTGGGGATTACGCCGGTGCAATATGCGGAGGTTGCGGCTGAAAATGATATTTCACTAACTGTTGGGGACGTGGATTGGCTAAAAGCCTATCAGCAATTAGCGCATACTGTTTCCATCCCTAAACCTTTGAAAGTTCATTTAGGTTTTGATACTGGGATGGGGCGAATTGGTTTTACGGAGCCAGCTTTATTGAAAGAGGCGCTTGAATTACTCAAAGATCCAGTTTTCGAATTCGAAGGGTGTTTTACCCATTTTGCAACGGCTGATGAAGCTAATGATGCTTACTTTAAGCTACAAATTGCTCATTGGCATGAATTATTAGCAGTTTTACCGACTTTACCGCCATATGTCCATATGGCAAACTCCGCGACCGGATTATGGCATCCTGATCAGATTACTGGGAATACTGTCCGGATGGGGATCTCGATGTATGGCTTGAATCCATCAGGGACGGTCTTACCGGCAACATTGGATTTACAGCCAGCTTTAGCGGTTACGGCTCGATTGACTTTTGTAAAGCAACTAAAAGCCGGTCATTCAGTTAGTTATGGAGCTACTTACACGGCTAAGCAAGATGAATGGATCGGAACAATTCCCGTTGGGTATGCGGATGGTTATGCGCGCCAATTGTCCGGTTATCAAGCTCTGATTAACGGTCAACGTTGTGACTTAGTTGGCCGAGTATGCATGGACCAAATGATGGTTCGGTTGCCACAAGAACTGCCAGTCGGGACGAAGGTGACGCTACTGGGTCGCGATGGGAATGATGAAATTACGGCCACGGAATTAGCTGAACAAACGGGCACAATTAATTATGAGATCTTAACTAGTTTGAGCCCGCGCTTAAAACGAATCTACAAATCATAGTTGGAAAACAACCTGGAAAGAAACTTAATTTGGTTTCTTTCCAGGTTGTTTTTTGGCAGGAGATGGACCATATTATTGGAACATGAATGAACGACGGATTTATTTTGTGACAGATCAGGCAGATCCAGTTTCCTGCAAGGTGAGCTTACGGAAGCTAGCCACCATCAAAAAGTTCTTTACTGAATGATAAAAGAATTATACGACTAGGCCTAAAGGTGTATGCTTAACATAATAAAAAATGGATGGTGACACTTATGAAAATAGAAATTCAACGTGATGGACTGACTTTGCGAGGTGAGTTATCAGGTACCGATACGCTAAAAAATGAGACTTTAGTAGTGATGATGCATGGTTTTAAGGGCAGTATTGGTTATGATGTAGCTAATCTCCTTTTTGATACCCATAATCAACTCAACTTACATGGTCTTCCGACTTTACGGATCAATTTTAATGGTTGTGGGGATAGTGATGGTGAGTTTAAAGATATGACCGTGTTGAATGAGATTCAAGACGGGATTGCCATCTTAGAATATGTGCAAAAAGTTATCCAACCTCGCCATTTATATCTAGTGGGTCATTCTCAAGGTGGTGTGGTGGCTAGTATGCTTGCCGCATATTATCATGATCAAATTGAAAAATTAGTTTTGCTCGCTCCCGCCGCAACTTTAGTATCAGATGCCCAAGCCGGAATATGCCAAGGTGTTAGCTATGATCCCCAAAACGTTCCAGACTCCATCATGCTGGATGGTTTTGAAGTTGGGGGTGCCTATTTCCGGACGGCGCAGCACCTTCACATTTATGAGACTGCCCAGGGATACCAAGGCCCGGTTCTTTTGGTCCACGGATTAGATGATCAAGTGGTGTCATATGAAGCAACTAAAAAGTATGATCAAATTTATCAGAATGACCAAATGCACCTAATCGCAGGGGCTAGTCATAATTTAATGGGCGATCAGGACCAACGCCAAGTCGTCAAAGATTTAGTGACTCGATTCTTAATGGAATAGAAAAGGCGCCTCAACCAAAAATGGTTGGGCGTCTTTTAAGATGCTATAACTTGGCTTGCCTCAAATCTTCAATATGTAAAACTTGAATGTGTTTTTTGGCCAGTCGATTGGTAATTTTTGCGAATAATTCGGGGGTCACGTCTTCGGGAAGGGTGACAATCAATTGCTTTGATCCAGTCGGTGTTAAGGTCATAACATTAGCAATTTGACAATAACGAGTAATTTCCTTTGCCACACTCACCAAGAACCCGCGTTCTTCATTAGCTTGGATTGTTAAAACATAACTACCAGTATTAACATTCCAAGCTGCACTTAACATGTTAATTAAGTGATTGTGGGTTAAGATACCGTAAAAATGTTTTTGGTGATCTAAGACGGCAATGTAGGGGAGATCTCGTAAGGTGAAGAAAACGGTAAAAAAGTCATCATCAATTGAAATAAATTTGGTGGCGTTTTTTAATAAAGCGGTCACTGGTAAATTCATATCACCGCCACGGGATTTGTGCCGATAGAGATGCATTTTATAAATATTACCCCGAAAAATCTTTTCGGATTCATCTAAGATAGGCACACAGCGGTAACCGGTGTCTTCTAAGATGTCCAGGGCTTCCGCTAAGGTGGCGTCTTCTTTGACGGTCGTTAATTTGTTTAGCGGCTGAATTAAATCTTCTAAAATCATAATTAAGCTCCGTATAAATAAATCGATACTAATATCATAACATAATGGAAACCGAATATGAGAAATAGATTAGAAGCGGGGCAGACTTTTTGGGTTAAAGTAAGATTTAAGTTATAATAGTTTTATCAACGCTGGGTGGTCAACGATCACGCAGCCTTTTTGTAGTTTATCGAGAGGAGATTGAGCTGATGAAAATGATTGTTGGATTAGGGAATATTGGTAGCCAATATGATGAAACCCGCCATAACTGCGGTTTTATGGTGGTGGATCAAATGGCACGAGATTATCATTTAGGCGCTTTTAAACATGAAAAAGCTCCTGCGGTAACCGTTACTGGGATGATTAATGGTCATAAGGTAATGTTGGTAAAACCAACGACCTTCATGAATGATTCCGGACACGCAGTAAAACCGTTAATGGATTATTATGATCTTGATTTGGCGGATTTAGTTATTGTTAATGATGATTTAGATATGCCAGTTGGCCAAGTCCGCCTAAAAGCCAAGGGTTCAGCTGGTGGACATAATGGATTACGGAGTATCATTGATCATTTGGGAACCCAACAATTTAATCGCGTTAAAGTAGGGATTGATCATCCCCAACAAGGCACCGTGGTTAGTCATGTTTTAGGTAAGTTTACGACAACCGAACGCGCCACCATTGACGATAGTATTGAGGTAGCTGAACATGCGTTGGTCGACTGGATTGATGGGGCTACTTTTAAGGAATTAATGAATAACTATAATTAGGAGGGCCTATGGCTGATTTGACGGCGCTACTGCAAGCGACTAACGATTTTAATAAAATTGTCCAAGTTGATCAAAATCACCAGGCTCAACTAGTAACTGGAGTAGATGGATCCTTTTCTACGGCGTTGTTAACGGCTTTACAATCAACTGTCGGACGGCCACAATTAGTGGTGACAGACAGTTTGTTTCATTTGCAAGAACTGGTTAATGATCTGCAGAATTTGCGTCCTGATCAAGAAATTTATGCTTTCCCGGTTGAAGAAGTTTTAGCAACGGAGATGGCCACCAGTTCACCGGACTTTCGTTTGCAGCGACTTCAAGCCTTAAATGCTCTGCAAAGTCAAGCAACCCCGCTGGTGGTGGTATCGGCTGCGGGGTTACGTCGGCGTTTGCCGGATCCGCAATTTTTTAAGACCTTACCATTATCGATTCAAGTTGGCGATGACTTTGAAATTGACGATCTACGGCAACGTTTAAGTACCATGGGATACCGACCGGAAAAAATGGTGTTACGGCCAGGTGATTTTGCCATTTGCGGCTCGATTGTTGATATTTATGCCTTGAATACGACTCATCCAGTTCGAATTGATTTTTTTGATACGGAAGTGGATTCCCTGCGTTATTTTGAAGTCGAATCCCAACGCAGTATTGAAAACATTACTAAGATCCAGGTGTTGCCAGCTACTGAATTAGTGGCATCAGGTGAACAAATGGACCAATTTAAAGGCAAGTTAGCCCAAGAACTGGCGAACTTACCTGCCGGTGAAGATGAAGAAAGTCATCAAGCAGCCGTGGATAACCTACAAAATTTATTAGATGAAGTGACGGCTGGTCAATTACCGAATGAAGTCTTAAATTACGCGGATTGGTTGTATCCTGATGGCTATGGCATCTTAGATTATTTGAGCCCAGAAACGACGATTGTGTTAGATGATTGGGCACGGATCAAAGAGATGTTGCAGACCATTGATGATCAAGAACGGGAATGGATTGCGAGTCAGGTTCAAAATCAACAACGGGTCCATCAAGCAGATTTAGCCAATGATCAAGCCCTAACAATTCCGCAAAGTAAGCACAGTCAACTTTATCTATCTCGTTTTCAAAAAGGTCTCGGGCGGGTTAAGTTAGCCCAGCTAATTGATTTACACGTTCGACCAATGCAACAGTTTTTTGGTCAGCTTGATTTATTAAAAACCGAGTTAAGGCGCTGGCAAGCTCAGGGACAAACGGTGATTATTTTGGCTAATTCCCCTGAACGGCAACGTCAGATTGCGACCATGTTTCATGATTTTGATTTACCCTTAACCGAAACAACGAGTGATCAAGTCATTGCCGGTCAAACGCAAATTGTAACGGGATCTCTCCAGCATGGGTTTGAGTTTCCCGAAGCTAATCTGGTGGTGATTACCGAAAGCGAGCTCTTTAAACAACTACAAGTTCGTCAATCACGCCGCCAAAAATTGGCTAACGCCGAACGAATTAAGAGCTATAACGATTTAAAACCAGGCGATTATGTTGTCCATGTTAATCATGGAATTGGGATTTTTACAGGAATTCAAACCATGGTGGTTGATGGGGTACATCAAGACTACATCGTTTTGAATTATCGGGATCATGCACAGATTTTTGTACCTGTAACCCAACTTAATCTTGTCCAAAAATATGTTTCGGCTGATAATAAAGAACCCCGGATCAACCGTCTTGGGGGCACTGAGTGGGCAAAGACGAAACGGCGGATTGCCGCTAAAATTGAAGACATTGCTGATGAATTAATTGACTTATATGCTGCTCGTGAAGCAGCTCCCGGGTATGCTTTCCCCCAGGATGATTATCTTCAAGAGCAATTTGATGCGGCCTTCCCCTATACGGAAACTCCAGATCAATTGCGGAGTATTGATGAAATTAAACAAGATATGGAAAAGCCGAAACCGATGGATCGCCTGTTAGTAGGGGACGTCGGCTATGGAAAAACCGAAGTCGCCATGCGCGCCATTTTCAAGGCGGTTGAAGGAGGGAAACAGGTTGCTTTTTTGGTTCCTACGACCATTTTGGCACAGCAACATTTTGAAACCTTGCAAACCCGCTTTGCTGAATTTCCAGTAAAAATTGCCGTATTGTCACGCTTTCTAACGCCCAAGGAAAGTGCAGCCACTTTGGAACAATTGGCTGCCGGTGAGATTGATGTGATTGTTGGGACCCACCGACTCTTATCAAAAGATGTTCAATTTCATGATTTAGGTTTATTAATCGTCGATGAGGAACAACGATTTGGGGTAAAACATAAGGAGCGCCTAAAGCAATTAAAAGCTAGCGTGGATGTTTTGACGCTGACGGCAACGCCAATTCCGCGCACCCTCCATATGTCAATGCTGGGAGTAAGAGATCTGTCAGTTTTGGAGACGCCACCGACTGGGCGATACCCGATTCAAACCTATGTCCTGGAACAAAATCTGGTTGTGATTCAAGACGGGATTCGGCGAGAATTACAGCGGGGTGGTCAAGTCTATTATTTACATAATCGAGTTCATGATATTGAAAAGGTTGTGGCTGAAATAAGTCAGCTTGTTCCAGAGGCACGGGTCGGCTATATTCATGGTCAAATGAGTGAAACGCAGCTCGAAGGGGTTTTATATGATTTCATTCGCGGTGAATATGATGTCTTAGTGACCACGTCGATTATTGAAACGGGTGTTGATATTTCTAACGTTAATACCCTTTTTATTGAAAATGCGGATCGACTGGGCTTGGCTCAGTTATACCAAATCCGAGGGCGGATCGGGCGAACCAATCGTGTGGCCTATGCTTATCTTATGTATCAACCCAATAAGGTTTTAACGGAACAAGGGGAACAACGCTTGTCCGCCATTCGCGATTTTACGGAATTGGGGTCTGGTTTCAAGATCGCTATGCGGGATCTGTCAATTCGTGGTGCCGGTAATTTACTTGGGAAGCAACAGCACGGCTTTATTGATTCAGTTGGTTATGATTTATATACAAGTATGTTAACCGAAGCGGTGGCGAAACGTCGTGGCAAGAAAGTAACTCCACATTCTAACGCTGAATTAGATCTTGGCATTGAAGCCTATTTACCGGATGACTATGTACCAGATCAACGACAGAAAATGGAATTATATAAGCAAGTGCGGCAAGCACAAACTGCAGAAGCGATGTTAGATTTAGAAGGCGATCTCATTGACCGCTATGGTGATTATGATCAGCCAGTTAAGAATCTCTTGCTGGTAGGACAATTAAAAGCAGCAGCTGATCAGGCAATGTTAACGAAAATTGAACGCCGACAAGATAATTTATATTTAACTTTTACTAGTGAAGGTAGTCAGCAGATTAAAGCGGCTCAAATTATGGCGGAATTAGCTAAGACCAAATTTAAAGCAACGATGAGCGAGAGCGACTCAGGCCAGCTCCAAGTCCGCTTGATCATCCAACCTAAGATGACCGAAATAGACTGGTTAAATCAACTCTTGAGTTTGGTAAAGGGGATAGCTCAACAAATACAAAGTGAGGAGGCAGAAGCATGAGGTTAGACAAATATTTAAAAATTTCTCGAATTATTAAACGCCGCCCAATTGCGAAGAAAATTGCGGATCAAGGACGCATTATGGTAAACGATAAGGTGGCCAAATCATCCAGTTCGGTAGTAACGGGGGACGTCGTGACAATTAAGTTTGGTAATAAGACTTTAGTGGTGAAAGTTAAGCAATTGTTAGATAGTACAAAAAAGGAAGACGCGGAACAAATGTATGAGATTTTAGAGGAAAAATACGAACAAGATTTCCGTGAAATTTAAATAGAACTTTATGGATAATTTGTGGAAAATGCCTAGACAGATTTCGAAACCGATTGTTATACTAAAAATGGTTTAAAATCTTTGGGAAGGTCTTGGGTGTCGGTTATGAGTCAACATAAAAGTCAGGTAATTCACCTCAATAATACATATATTCAACAGGTGAATCATCGCCGGCACGTGGTTCGAGATACACATGTAAAACGGATCAAAATGATCTTAACGTTGTTTGCAGCCGTGATTTTATTTTTAGGTTTTGAGTTGTGGCAATCACATATTGAATTGGCTCAAGTAAATCAGTCCATTGTTAAGACTGAACAGACAATCAAGAGTCAAAAAAGTCGTGGTCAAACGATTCAAGAAGAACTTAAACTGCTTAAGAATCCCGACTACGTCCAACAGCTTGTTCGCCAAAAGTATGACTATGCTAAAGATGGTGAAACTTTATATAAATTTGTAAACTAAAAAGTGGGACTGGGGTAACCCAGTCTTTTTTCATAAGAGGGGTCACGGATGCGGGGACTACAAGCATCAATTCAAAAGGTATTAAAAAAGTATTGGGATGGTCAATCCAAGCTGGTGGTGGCAGTCTCAACGGGAGTGGACTCCATGCTGCTGCTTCATGAGTTAGAACAACTTCACTATCCGATCGTGGTAGCCCATGTCAATCATCATTTACGTACGCAAAGTGATCAGGAAGCTCAATTTTTAGTCCAATACTGTCGTGATCATCATATAGCAATCCAAATCGCTGATTGGCATGTAGCTGATCATCCCGACAAAGGAGTTGAAGAAGCTGCGCGTCAATTCCGGTATCGGTTTTTCTATCAGGTTATGGATAAAGAGCAAAGTCGGATTTTATTAACTGCTCACCATCAGAACGATTTGGCAGAAACAGTTTTAATGAAGCTAGTGCGGGGTGGTTGGTTAAAGAGTATTGTTGGACTACAAACGGCGCGGACTTTTAATACTGGTTGGCTATTACGACCCTGGCTGCAAATTTCAAAGGAAGAAATTCTTCGTCAGGCTCAAGTAATCGGGTTAACATGGTATGAGGATCAATCTAATCAATCCATGGTGATTCAGCGCAATCGTTTTCGGCACCAAATTTTGCCGGCCTTGATTAAAGAAGACCCGCAAGCTCTTGCTCATTTAGGTGATTTTCATGACCAATTGACTAAATTATTGACCTTTGCCGAAGCGGAGTTGTCCAAATATGATGAAGTTTTATTAGATGGTCAGCGATTAAAAGTCACTGAATTTAATTCTTTACCGTCAGCAACGCAAGACCTGTATTTGAAGCATTATTTTAATCAGGCACATTTGCAACGGCTCACCAAGGATCAACTTAATCAAGCGCTCCATTTACTAAGCAATCAAAATAAACCCCAAGGCCAGCTTGATTTAAGTGCTGATTGGCGACTAGTTAAGACTTATCAGTATGCGTGGTTACAAAAGGGCGAAACGGCAGAAGTTATAAAATCGCCAGCTGATGTTGCAATGATAGAATTGGAAGAGCTTTATTCAACCGATGATGGCAAGCTTTTTTGGTTCAGCAAGCATAAATCGAATGACCATCTGATTGCGAGCTTTAATTTAACAATGGAGCAACTACCATTACAAATTAGAAAATGGCAACCAGGAGATCGCTTAAGGCTTAAAAATGGGGGTCATCAAAAAATTCATAGAATCCTAATTGACCAAAAAGTACCACAAAGTAAACGCACTCATCAACAAGTGGTTGTGGATCAATTTGATCAAGTGCTGTGGTTAGTTGGACGTAAGACCGCCTGGGTAACATCACAAGGGGCAACACAAGAAATTTATTTGTACTATCAGGGAGATAATCATGACAATGGAAAATGACATTGAACGGGTATTATTTAGTGAAGACCAGATTCAAGCGCGGATTAAAGAATTGGCTACTCAAATTAATCAAGACTATGCTAATTCTAAGGAACTAGTGGTAGTCTCGGTTTTAACTGGAGGGATGATGTTTACGATCGATCTCTTTAAACGGATCAGTCTTTATGCCTCACTAGATTGTGTAGATTTATCAAGCTACCGTGGGGCAACCACTACTAGTAGTGGGACGGTAGAAGTATTGCAGGATCTGAAGCATTCAATTGCGGGTAAAGATGTGCTCGTTGTTGAAGATATTGTTGATACTGGACGGACATTAAAGAAGCTGATGGAAGTTTTAGCAGCGCGTGGTGCCAATAGTATTCGAGTTTGCACTCTATTTGATAAACCGGAACGTCGAGTGGTGGATGTTAAGGCTGATTATGTTGGTTTGGACGTTCCCAATGAATTCCTCGTTGGTTATGGACTAGACTATAATAATTTATACCGAAATCTGCCCTATGTTGGCGTTTTGAAACCATCAATTTATCAGTGATCTCGTGATTAAAATAATAGTCAACCGCGGGTGGTTGTGCTATGATAGTGACCATCAAATAATGTTGGAATAGGAGAATGTTATGAACAACAATCGGAGGAACAATGGGTTCACTCATAACATCCTTTTTTATGCGATAATCTTTTTCTGTATTATGGCCGGAGTGTACTTCTTCTTTGGAGGGTCAAGTTCAACCGGTGAACAAAAAGAGGTTTCGCAAAGTACGTTCATTAAGGAACTGCGCAAGGGTGAAGTTAAGAGTGTCCAATTGCAGCCAAGCAATGGCGTATACCGAGTAACGGGGGAATACAAAAAAGCAAAGACAACCAGTTCTAGTTCAACAACTGGTTTGTCCTTAGGGGCATCTTCAAGTACGACGACGAAACAATTTGAGACGTCGGTGCTTGAAAATGATGCAACGGTTTCGGAAATCCAACGTTACGCGAACCAAACTAACACTAAGATTAGTACTAAAGGCGAAGAGTCCAATAGTATCTGGTCAAATCTGTTAGTATCCCTATTACCGCTAGTCATCATCATTATTTTCTTCTACATGATGATGGGACAAGCTGGTAGTGGCGGTGGCCGAGGCATTATGAATGTCGGCAAGTCTAAAGCCAAACCATCAGATCCTAAGAAGAACAAGGTTCGTTTTGGTGATGTTGCTGGGGAAGAAGAAGAAAAACAAGAATTAGTTGAAATTGTTGAATTCTTAAAGAATCCAAAGAAATTCTCACGGTTGGGGGCACGGATGCCCGCCGGGGTTCTGTTAGAGGGGCCTCCTGGTACTGGGAAGACTCTCCTAGCGAAAGCCGTTGCTGGTGAAGCTGGCGTTCCATTCTTTTCAATTTCTGGTTCTGACTTTGTGGAAATGTTTGTCGGGGTCGGTGCTAGCCGTGTCCGGGACCTGTTTGATCAGGCTAAAAAATCAGCGCCATCAATCATCTTTATTGATGAAATTGATGCTGTTGGTCGGCGCCGGGGCAATGGTCAAGGTGGCGGTCATGATGAACGGGAACAAACGCTTAACCAATTGTTAGTTGAAATGGATGGTTTCCAAGGCGACGAAGGCGTTATTGTAATGGCGGCTACTAACCGTTCTGATGTCCTTGATCCCGCCCTTTTACGACCGGGCCGATTTGATCGGAAGGTGCTGGTTGGTCGACCAGACGTTAAGGGTCGGGAAGCAATCCTTCGGGTTCATGCTAAAAACAAGCCATTGGCGGCAGATGTCGATCTTAAAGAAATTGCCAAGCAAACTCCTGGCTTTGTCGGGGCTGATTTGGAAAACCTCTTAAACGAAGCGGCCTTGTTAGCAGCGCGTCGGAATAAGGATCAAATTGATCGGTTGGATATGGATGAAGCCGAAGATCGGGTTATTGCTGGACCGGCTAAGCGAGACCGGGTGATTTCCAAGCAAGAACGTGAAACAGTTGCTTACCACGAAGCTGGGCATACGATTGTGGGATTAGTCCTTAATGATGCTCGGGTTGTTCATAAAGTGACGATTGTGCCGCGTGGTCGCGCTGGTGGTTATGCAATCATGCTACCGCGGGAAGACCAAATGTTAATGTCGAAGAAGAATGCTGAAGAGCAGATCGCCGGTTTAATGGGTGGTCGTGCGGCTGAAGAAATTATCTTTAAGTCTCAATCTTCGGGTGCTTCTAACGACTTTGAACAAGCAACTCAAATTGCTCGTTCAATGGTTACCCAATACGGAATGAGTGATAAGATTGGCCCAGTTGAACTGCAAAGTTCAGGAGCTGTCTTTACAGGTCAAGGTTTTGATCAATCATCATATTCTCAGGAAACAGCCGCAACGGTGGATGCGGAAATCCGGCGGATCTTGATGGAAGGTCATGAGCAAGCCTTACACATCATTGAAACTCACCGTGAGCAACACAAGTTAATTGCAGAGGCTTTATTGAAGTACGAGACTTTGGATGAAAAGCAAATCCTAAGCCTGTACCAAACTGGGAAGATGCCAGAAGATGAGGCGGAAAGCCAAAATGAAGAGCAACGTGCCCAAACCTTTGAAGAAGCAAAGAAGGCTTTGGAACGTCGTGAAAACGAACGAGCTCAAGAATATAGCGAAGATGAACTTGATTCGGATACGAACCAAGCTAGTGATTCGAGTTCGACAGCAACTTCTGAAGATTTAACTTTAACGAGTGAGCAAACAAATTTTGATCATTCAGAAGATCAATAGTCAAAAAGCAGGTGGTGACCACATTGTTGCCCCTGCTTTTTTCGAGGAAAGGATAAAAGATGACAGATTACTTAGTAAAAGGGATAACTAACAATGGGATGTTCCGAATTTATACTCTAAATGCAACGGCAACCGTCGAGGCAGCTCGTCAAATTCATGATACCTGGAGTGGGGCTTCAGCTGCTTTAGGGCGAACGATGATTGGGACGATTTTACTTTCGACTTCTGGTCTACAAGGTGAGGGCCGCTTAACAGTAAAAATTCAAGGTGACGGCCCTGTTGGATACATGGTGGCGGATGGGACGGCGCAAGGGACGGTCAAGGCTTATATCCAAAATCCGCACGTGAACCTGCCGTTGAATGATCAACATAAAATTGACGTTCGGGGTGCTGTAGGCACAAATGGGACCTTATCTGTCACGAAAATGACACCTGGTGATAAAACTCCATATACTGGAGAGGTTAATTTGGTTTCTGGTGAATTAGGTGAAGACTTTACTTATTACCTAGCTCAATCAGAGCAAATTCCATCGGCTGTTGGTTTGTCGGTTTTCGTTGAGTCAGATGATTCGATTGGTGTGGCCGGTGGGTTCTTGGTACAAGTTTTACCAGGAGCATCGGATGAGGAAATTGGCAAGTTAGAAACGACTATCAAGGATTTGCCGTTGGTCTCGGAAATGCTCCGCGAGGGTGAAACACCAGAAACAATCATGGAACGGATTTTCCCGGCTAATGAATTAAAGGTATTAGAAAAATTACCAGTTAAATATGAATGTGATTGTTCAAAGAAACGGTTCGCTCAGGCGCTTGTGGCTATAAAAAAAGCAGATTTAAAACAATTAATTGAAGAAGATCATGGCGCGGAAGCAGTTTGTCGATTCTGTCATAAGAAGTATCACTTTAACGAAGTAGAATTAACAGCTTTGTTGGATCAAAAGGCAATCTAAGTGCTTGCTTGAACTTGCCAGACTGCGATACAATGCATTCTGATTTAAAAACGAGGAGAACATAATATGGAATGGCAAATTGGGAATGTAAACATCCCTAATCAAGTGGTGGTAGCGCCCATGGCCGGAGTTATGAATTCTGCCTTTCGGGTCATCTGTAAAAAATTTGGGGCTGGCTATGTTGTGAGTGAAATGATTTCGGATCGTGGAATTATGTATCATAACCAGAAAACTTTGCGCATGATGAATGTCGAGGCCGTCGAACACCCGATGGGAATTCAAATTTTTGGTGGGACCAAGGAAACTTTAGTTGAGGGGGCTAAATTTGTTGATCAACATACGGAGGCCGATGTGATTGACATTAATATGGGCTGTCCGGTTAATAAGGTAGTGAATACTGATGCTGGTGCCCGTTGGCTATTAGATCCTAATAAGGTTTATGAGATGGTTTCTTATGTAACTGATGCGGTTTCAAAACCGGTAACGGTTAAGATGCGGATTGGTTGGGATGATCACCATATTTTAGCGGTTGAAAATGCGTTAGCAGCTGAAAAAGCTGGCGCAGCCGCAATCGCAATGCATGGGAGAACCCGTAAGCAGATGTATACGGGCCATGCCAATTGGGATATTTTAAAAGATGTTGCTAGCGAATTGACGATTCCCTTTATGGCGAACGGGGATATTCGAAGCGCTGAAGACGCTAAGTACGTTTTAGACTATACCGGAGCGGATGCTGTCATGATCGGACGGGCAGCGATGGGGAATCCATGGATGTTGACGCAAACGGTCCATTATTTGGAAACGGGCGAATTATTACCTGAAGCTACTCCCGAGGAAAAAATTACTACAGCTAAAGAGCATTTAGCCCGGTTAGTTGAACTGAAGGGTGAATACGGGGGCGTGCGGGAATTCCGTGGACAAGCGGCTTATTATTTAAAAGGAATCCCAAGAGTTGCAAAAACAAAAGTAGCATTGATGGAAGCTGAAGAACAAGCTACAATGAATGAGTTGTTTGATCAATTAATTGATCAATACCATGAGCGATTAGCCAAACAAGCAGCAAGATAGTAAAGGAGAGTTTTAATGGCTGAAGAACATTTAAATGATCAAATGCAGGTTCGCCGTGACAAGATGCAATCTTTACGGGAACGTGGCATCGATCCATTTGGACAACGTTTTGCCCCTGACCATAGTACTTCAAATGAAGTTCGGGAAAAGTATGGTGAAGATGACGGAGAATTATTACTGCAACAGGGTAATGTGGTGACAATTGCTGGTCGTTTAATTGGAAAACGGGGCAGTGGTAAGGCTTCTTTTGCTGATCTATTAGACCGTGACGGTAAAATTCAAATTTATGTTCGTCAAGATCGGGTCGGCGAAGAGAGCTATCAATTATTTAAGGAATCAGACTTGGGTGATTTCTGGGGCATTACCGGAGATGTAATTAAGACCCGGATGGGTGAATTGACTGTTCGGGCAAACCAAATTACTTTCCTTACTAAAGCTTTACGACCTCTTCCTGACAAGTATCATGGTTTGCAAGACCCTGAATTAATCTATCGCCAACGTTACTTGGATTTAATCACAAACCAAGAAAGTTTGGAACGTTTTAAGAATCGCACTAAAATTATTAAAGCTATTCGACGCTACATGGATGAAAACGACTTTATGGAAGTAGAAACTCCAATGTTGGAAACTGTGGCTTCTGGAGCTGATGCACGACCATTTGAAACCCATCATAATGCCTTAAATATTGAAATGTACTTACGGATTGCGACGGAATTACGGTTAAAACGGCTCATTGTGGGTGGTTTAGAACGCGTTTACGAACTTGGCCGAGTGTTCCGTAATGAAGGGATGGATCCACGGCATAATCCAGAATTCGATACCATGGAAACTTATGCCGCATATTTTGACTTTAATGATGTCATGGCGGAAACTGAAGGTATTTTTAAAGCCGCAGCAAAAGTGATGAACCATGATATGGTAATCAACTATCAGGGGACTGAGTTGGACTTTTCAAAGCCATTTACCCGTATGCATATGGTCGATGCCATTAAAGAGACAACGGGGATTGATTTCTGGGAACCAATGACCGATGACCAAGCACGGCAATTAGCGGATGATAATGGCGTCAAATATGAGTCATGGTGGAAAGTTGGTCATATTATTAATGCCTTCTTTGAAGAAAAAGTTCAAGATCAATTGGAGCAACCTGTCTTTATCTATGGTCATCCGGTAGAAATATCACCATTAGCTCGGAAGAATAAAGATGACGAACGGTTTACTGACCGGGCTGAACTTTATATTTTGGGTAGTGAATACGCCAATATGTTTACCGAGTTAAATGACCCGATCGATCAACGGGCCCGGTTTGAGGCTCAAGCACAAGAACATGAAGCAGGGAATGACGAATTCCAACCTATTGATGAAGATTTCGTGGAAGCTTTGGAATACGGGATGCCACCTACTGGCGGGCTCGGTGTTGGAATTGACCGATTGGTAATGTTAATGACCGACGCCAAATCAATTCGGGATGTACTATTATTCCCAACAATGCGTTTAAAGAAATAGGCAGTTATTAAGATGTTAGACGTTAGTTCTAGCATCTTTTTTTTATAAAAATTAAAGTTCAACTTTGTAGGCCTGTTCTCTCAAAAAACTAGTAAAAAGAAGACAGTTGACATTAAAATCCGAACTAATTAATATGCATCGTGTAAATCGTTAATAAATTATGGATATGATCGATAGATGGGTGAAATTAGAGCGTTGACACTGCCTGATAAAACCGCTATAGTAATATACGTCATCAAGGCAAACGACTTGGTGAATAAAATTAGAAATAAAAAAAGTGTTGACATGCTATTTTAGTTCTGATATTACTATGAAGTTGTCTTTTAA
>NZ_AICN01000008.1:0-5265 GCF_000247775.1 Limosilactobacillus gastricus PS3 | reverse complement strand
ATTGTCATTGAATTTTCAATGATGGTCCTGATTTTATGTATTAAAATGGAAGCTAGCGGTCATATGACAAAAACCTATGATAAAATGAAAAGGTTATTAATAAGTATCGATGAGGTTTAACCATGCGGGTAATCAAAAACTATATTTATAATGCGGGGTATCAAATTCTATTAATGTTTACCCCGTTGATTACAACCCCATATATTTCACGGGTTTTGGGTGCCCATTATACTGGAATTAATGAATATACCAATAGTTGGGTTACTTTCTTTTACCTCATTGGTCAAATGGGCGTGATCTTATATGGGAATCGTGAGATTGCTTATCATCGGAATGATGATTATAAACGTTCCAAAACTTTTTGGGAAATTGAACTGTTACAGGCATGTACTATTTCGGTTTCTTTAATTGCCTATTTAATGGCGGTCTTTGTCTTTAGTTCCACTTTTAAAGAGTATTTTTTACTGCAGACTTTATGGATTATTGCGACGGCAATTGATGTTTCTTGGTTCTTCATGGGGATGGAAGACTTTAAGAAAACTGTAGTCCGAAATACGATCGTCAAAATTGTCACAATCGCCCTGATCTTTTTGGTGGTGAAAAGTTCAGACGATTTATGGAAGTACATCATCTTACTAGGTGGGGCCCAACTAGCAGGTAATTTAACCTTATGGCCTTATTTGCGGAAGCTGGTTCATTGGGTACCATTACGGGACTTACATCCATTTCAACACTTTTATCCAGCTTTCTTGCTTTTCATTCCAACTATCACTACGCAAGTATACTTAGTTGTGAATCGACTCATGCTTGGACACATGGTCACTCCTGCTGATTTGGGTAATTTTACCTATGCGGATCGACTGGTTAAATTAATTTTAGCGGTGGCGACGGCGACTGGTTCTGTGATGATCCCGAATGTGGCGCAGAAATTTGCCAATCATGATATTTTAGGGGTACGTGAGAGTCTTTATAAATCCTTTGATTTTGTGACGGCAATTTCAGTCCCGATGGCTTTGGGTTTAACGGCGATTGCCGTCAAATTCGCACCCTGGTTTTTAGGGAACCAATATCTACAAACCGGGACCATTATGATGATTGAAGCACCAATTGTCGTTCTGATTGCCTGGAGTACTGTCACTGGGAATCAATATTTAATGCCAATTGATCGTGTGAAGGAATACACTGCTTCTGTAACAGCCGGAGCAGTGGTTAATGTGATTGCCAATCTTTTTTTAATCTATTGGTACAAAGCTAATGGGGCTGCTTTAGCGACGGTTATTTCTGAATTTACGGTTACCGCGATTCAACTGTGGTGTATTCGAACCACAATTTCACGGCGACGTTTATTCAAAAGTTTATGGAAGTATTTTGTCTGCGGAGCTTTGATGTATCTTGCAGTGCATGCAGTTAACCTATGGTTGCCAATGAATATCTTGACCTTAGCAATTCAAATCATAATTGGGGTAATCGTATATGTTGCTAGTGTTTGGCTGATTAAGGCACCGGTGGTTGCAATGGCCAAGGAATTACTAAAAAAATAGGGGGGACAGTCGAGTGGTCGAAATAAAGCCCAAATCGCGGATTCAGTGGATTGATATTGCCCGTGGTTTAGCGATCATTATGGTGATCATTGGACATTCGCAGATGAATTATTATGGTGATTATTGGACACGACTTCTGTTTTCCGTTCACCTGCCGATTTTCTTTGTCCTAAGTGGTTACTTATATCGCCCAAAAAAATATCTACAAGAATTAAAGGGTGGTTGGTTCAATTTAATTTTGCCTTATTCTGCTACTGTGGTGATTGGGGGAATATTAATCCTGATTGCTCGCTTTGTTCCGAACGCATACATCTTGCCATATCGGATTTTTTCAATTAAAGATTTAATCTTTTCAGGACTCTATGGGGTTAATGAAACGGTTAATCTATTCCATCATCCAATCATTGGAATCGGAGCAATTTGGTTTCTGCTGGCCTTTTTCTTTGGTGTCCAAATTTTTAATTTAATCATGCGATTTCAGGTGTCGGATTTGGTTAAAGCTGTTATTGTTTTGATCTGTACTATCTCCGGTGTCACGATCGCCCAATGGTTTTATCTGCCATGGTCGATTGACTCAGCCCTGTTTGTTCAAATTTTCTTCTTTAGTGGCTATTTAATCAAGAAGTATGATCTTATGACTCGATTATCCTGGTGGATCGTCATAATCCTAGCAGTTATTTATGTATACTCTGGGACTCAAGGGACTTTATCTGTCGCAGACGTGAGGGATGATACGATGGTAATCGGTGTAATTGCTGGGATTACCAATAGTCTTTTCTTAATGTGGGTTTCCCAAAAAATAGAAGCTCTTGGAAAACGATTTAAATTTAACTGGTTGATTACGGGACTGGCTTTTATGGGGGCAGAGTCATTAACGATTTTATGTTTCCATTTAATTGATTTAGATTATCTCCACGTTTGGGTTCATGTGTATGGCTTCGTCTATTCTCATACTGGGCAGTTAATGGCCACTTATGCTGGAATTTTTTATCGAACTACCTTTGCAATTTTGATGGTCCTGATCGTTCGGCAAATCCCCGTTATTCGAAGTTTTTATATGCATCGAAAGTATCTCTTTAAATCAAAATAGTTCTGAATATTTTAGTTAATATAAATATTTGTTTAAGAATATCAAGTGGATTGTTACATTTTGTTATCAATCCATATTTTTTTGGTTGAATTTGCTATAATGGGAACATAGGTTTAAAAATTTAGAGGAGCTTATAAATGGAAACAAAAAAACATTATAAATTATATAAGAGTGGTAAACGTTGGGTCACCATGGCAGTGGCAACTGCTGCTTTAACAGTTGGGGCTGTTGCGACAACGGCTGTGGCCAATGCGGACACGACAGATAATGGAACAACAACTGGCCCGACAGAAACCGCTCCAGCCTCAACAGGGAATTCAATGAGTCAAGCTGATAGTACGTCTAATTCAGAGGGTAATAATCAATCGGAATCAACGGCTAACAGTAATTCCGTTACGAATGAAAAGACCGGTACTGATGCTGGGACAAATAATAAGAATAATGCTACAGATTCAGCTAATAATTCAACTAATTTAAATTCTCCAGTAGCTAATGATGGTAATCAAGGCATTAAAGTTGTCGACAACGATGACAGTACTAACACTGGTTTAAAGAGCGAAGATGGATCAAACTATTACTATGTTGATGGTATAAAGCAGACCAATACGATGATTCAGGATAAGACAGGAATCTATTATCTTTCATCGGATGGTAAGGCCCTTACAAATGGTTTTTACACTAATCCAACAGATAATTCTGTCTATTACTTTGGTTCTGATAGCAAGGCGCTTGTTAACCAATGGTATTATAATTGGGGGAATTGGTACTACTTTGGTGCCGATGGGAAGCGTCTAACTAGCACTGAAGAAATGGTCGATGGTGGACAAGCTGCCAACTTAGATAAAGCATGGATAAACAATTCAGGTTTATATACTTTTAATGCCGATGGTGTAGCCACCCTTAAGAAAGATGCTTTCTACACTAAAGATGGTAAGACATACTACTTTGATGAAGACGGTATTGAATACAGAAATCAATGGTACTCTAACTGGGGCAACAAGTACTACTTTGGTGATGACGGTGCTCTAGTTACTGATACGACGAAAACGATTGATGGAGCAACCTACTACTTCAACGCTGAAGGGGTCATGCAAACCAATGCCTTCTACAGTAATGATGGCAAGACTTACTACTTTGGTGAAGATGGTAAGGAATATACTAGCCAATGGTATAGCAATTGGGGTAACACCTACTACTTTGGTGCAGATGGAGCCTTGGTGACGGATCAAGTCACTGACATTGATGGGGCAACTTACTGGTTTAATGCTGATGGAGTTATGCAAACGAATGCTTTCTATTCAAATGATGGGAAGTTATACTACTTCGGCGAAGATGGTAAGGAATACAAGGACCAGTTCTACAGTAACTGGGGTAACACTTATTACTTTGGTGCCGACGGAGCTCGTTACACGGACCAATGGTACAGTAACTGGGGTAACACCTATTACTTTGGTGATGACGGGATCTTAGTTAAGAGTACGGTTAAGACGATTGATGGTACTGATTACCTCTTTAATAGCGAAGGGGTCAGCACGAAACTTAGCGATGTCAAAGACCAATTTGTAACGGTTGATGGCAAGGTTTACTACTTCGACGCTGAAGGCCATGAATACAAGGATCAATTCTACGTTAACTGGGGTAATACTTACTACTTTGGTGAAGATGGCGCTCGTTACACTAATCAATGGTACTCTAACTGGGGTCATGTCTACTACTTTGGTTCTGATGGAGCCTTGTTGAAGAACACTACCCGGACCATTAATGGGACTGAATACTACTTTGATAATGATGGGGTTGCCTACAACGTTATCAAATAGGTTACAAATATTACGAACACTTGAAAGCTTGATTGCTTTCAGGTGTTTTTCTTTTCCGCATTCCAATTCACAAGGATATTTATGGTAAAATATAAATATAAAGAAGAGAAGGTGAAGGAAAAATGAAAAAGTTTAAGAAAATTAGCCTGATCTTGATTACCGCCATGACCGCGGTTGGCTTAGCCGCTTGTTCAACTAACAATCAGTCTAGCTCATCAAGTAGCAATCAAGTATCGAGCGCCAAATCCACCAGTTCTACTAGCAAGAAGGCTAGTTCATCAAAGTCGACATCTAAATCGACTAGTGATCAAACGCAAAGTTCGAAATCTGCAAGTGATACTTCAACTAGTGGGAAGTCGTCGGCAGCTGCTTCTAGCCAACCGGCAAATTCGTCCCTGAGTCCAGTTACCTATGCGGATACCTTAGGAACCCAATCGGCCGCCATCCTATACTACGGAGCGACCCAACTAGGTAATGGAAGCTTCAATAGTGTTTGGCAAGTAGCCAAGGGGAATTCGACCTTTGCCTACATTTCTCAAGATGCCCATAAGATTACCACCCTTCAAAACTATGGGAATGGGGTATTCTATGGACTTTCTGCTGGAGCCTACAATTCTGATATTGGTTACACGATTTCAAGCGATGGGACAGTCTACTTCTATGTGGCTGGGCCATCATCTGAAGTTCAAGTTGGTTCGGCTAGCTTGACGACCATTAAAAATGCCGCTTTGAACTCTGCAGATGCCAATACGGTTAATCAATTAGGCCAATACGCTGACGGAAATAATTAATTGTTAAGGAAGGTTCTACACTTTTT
>NZ_AICN01000009.1:0-5621 GCF_000247775.1 Limosilactobacillus gastricus PS3 | reverse complement strand
TCAAAAGCGGCCGTTAATGGTGGAACCACTTGTTTCTTCCGGGAAACAACTCCTGGTAAATCCATCCGGTTTTGGTCATTTAAACTCTTTTCAAAGGCGGCCTCAACCTTATCAGCATTAGCTCCCACAAAGAGTAATTCGGAATCGCTATCCAAAATGTTAGTAGCTACTAATAAGAAGGTGTCATAACCATTAGCATCCATCAAAGCCTTCATGGTAGCTTCTAGGTCAGCTTGACGAGAGAACACGTCATCTAGGTCAACAGTGTTAACTTGACCGATCCGAACCTTAGATGAACCCAATTCAAAGGTCTTCGCATCCCCATCAACAATTTGTTCGTCTGATTTAGCAGCTAAATTAGTCCCGGCCTTCAACATTTGAATCCCATAGTCGTTAGCATCAACTTGGGCTAAGTTAGCCAAGTAAGTCAATGCTTCGCGATCATGATCGGTCGTTGTTGGTGACTTTAAGAGTAAGGTGTCAGAGATCAAACCAGATAACAACATTCCTGCTAAATTAGCTGGAATGTTAATGTTCTTAGCTTGGAACATTTCTGTCAAAATGGTACTTACTGACCCATATGGGCGAACTGACATGAATAAAGGAGCAGAAGTATTAAAACCGTTAACCCGGTGGTGGTCAATCAAATGAGTGACCGTGACTTGATCAATATCACTAACACTTTGTTGGGGTTCATTATGGTCAACTAACATCACTTGGTCAGTTTCGTTAGCAGCCGTTTCAATCACCCGTAATGGTTCAAATCCAAATTTATCTAAAGCAAACTTGGTTTCATCATTAGGTTCCCCTAAGGCTACAGCTTCCGCTTCGTAACCTAATTGGTTTTGGTAATAGGCATAAGCCATCGCTGAAGCAATGGTATCAGTATCAGGATTTTGATGACCGAAAACTAATTCTTTACTCATAAATGAAATTCCTCCTGGAAAGCTTTAATTTAACATTCTTATCATATCACGATCAAGGACGATTTGCCCACTCAACTATAAGGTTAATTGTTCAATGGATTGATCATTTTCATGCTCATCATCGTTAGGTTGACTGATGATGATTTTTTTCCGAATCAGAACTGGAACCCCTTGAGTATCGGTATCGATTACAAAGGTACCATTTGATTTAGTCGTTCCTAAATGATGGTCAGCTACTAAAACATCTTGAAAGACTGGTCGTGAAGTAATGATTTCCAAGGCTCCTTGATAATCAGCAGCATGACCGATAAAGTCCGCGATTTCATGTGGATTTTTCTTTAGTTTATGCAAAACAAGGTTACCACGACGGGCCCGAGCGCCGAGTTCCAAATCACTGGCCAACATCTCTTTAAAGGCCCCACGTTGCGTAATCAGTGCTAAATGATCACTTTCTTCAACTAAGGCCAAATCAACCAATTGATCATCATCTTTTAAATTAATGGCCCTTACTCCAGAAGTACGGAGGCCAGTAACTGGAAGTTCGTCAACGGCAAATCGTAATCCATAACCGGCTTTAGAAATCGCTACTAAGGACTGTTTAGGACCTAGCGGATCATAATAATGCACTGCTACGACTCTAGCATCACTGGATTTTAATTTGAAAGCTAAGGTTGGTCGAGATTTGTATCGAGAACCAGGCTTGAAGTCCGCAAAAGCTGATTGTTTGACCTGACCATCACTAGAAGCCATCAAAATTGAACCGGCTTGTTCGAGTTGATCAACAACCAGAGTCGTAATAATTTCTTCATCGTCGGCTAAACCAATTGTTTGTGAAATATGTTCACCGGTTTCTTTCCATTTGGCATCCATAACTTCATGGACGGGACGGTAAATCACATTTCCCTGATTAGTAAACATAAATAAATGACTTAAAGTCGAGGTCTTCGTTACCAAAAGCGGATAATCATCTTCCCGTAAACCGTTATCACTAAAGTCAGAAGCATTAAAGGATCGCATACTACTCCGTTTAATGTAACCAGCATGCGAAACTAAAACCATGACCTCTTCATTAGCCACCGTAATCTTAGTATCGACAGTCAGCTTTTGCACTTCGTTTTCAATTTGCGTCTGGCGAGGACTATCAAATGATTTTTTAATTGCGCGTAATTCTTGCTTAATTACAAGGGCTAATTCATGATCATCAAGCAAGATTTGTTTGAATTTTGCAATCCGTTCATTAAGATTAGCTAGCTCATTTTCAAGGGCGGTTACATCCGTATTGGTTAACCGATAAAGTTGTAAGGCAACAATTGCTTCGGCTTGCCGCTGCGTAAATTGATAAGCACTTACTAAGTTATCCTGGGCATCACGTCGATTCTTACTAGCCCGAATCGTCTTAATCACTTGATCAAGAATGGATAAAGCTTTGATCAGACCTTCCACAATATGAAGGCGAGCTTGGGCCTTATTCAGATCGAAACGGGTCCGTTTAGTAACAATTTCTTTTTGAAAATCAACGTAAGATGCTAAATAGTGTTTTAAGCCCACCCGCATTGGTCGTTGATCATCAATCGCTACCATGTTGAAATTATAGTTAATCTGCAGGTCGGTATTTTTAAGGAGATAATTTAATACTCCTGTAGCATTCGCTCCCCGTTTTAATTCAATCGCAATTCTTAAACCATTGCGATCAGTTTCATCACGAGCATCCGCAATCCCTTCAACTTTTTTATTGATTCGTAAATCGTTAATCCGCTTAACTAATTGGGCCTTGTTAACCTCATATGGAATTTCGGTAACGGTAATCTGTTGACGACCACCACGCAAATCTTCAATGGCCGTTTTGGCCCGAACAACCACGCGACCGCGGCCGGTTTCGTAAGCTTTTTTAATTTCTTTGACCCCTTGGATAATCCCGCCAGTCGGGAAATCAGGTCCTGGTACAAATTCCATTAATTTATCCAGACTAGCATTGGGGTGGTCAATCAAATAGATGCTAGCATCAATCATCTCACCTAGATTATGAGTCGGAATTTCGGTTGCGTAACCCGCTGAAATCCCCGTGGCCCCATTTACAAACAGATTGGGAATCCGTGCCGGTAAGACCGTGGGTTCTTTCTCCGTATCGTCAAAGTTCCAGGTCATTTCAACCGTTTCTTTATCAATGTCTGCTAACATCAACCCACTAATTTGCGCCAGCCGGGCTTCAGTATACCGCATCGCAGCAGGTGGATCTCCGTCCATGGACCCATTATTACCATGCATTTCAATTAGGGGCGCACGCAATTTCCAGTCTTGACTCATACGAACCAAGGCTTCATAGATGGAACTATCCCCATGGGGGTGGAAATTACCCATGACATTCCCGACTGACTTGGCAGACTTTCGAAAACCTTTGTCGTAGGTATTGCCGTCTTTATTCATAGCAAATAAAATCCGACGCTGGACAGGCTTTAAGCCATCGCGGATATCTGGTAAGGCCCGCTCTTGAATAATTGATTTTGAATACCGGCCGAAGCGATCACCCATAATCGCCTCTAAATTCATGACTTCAATTTTTGAATCAGGCATGGTCATCCTCCTTTCTTAATTTATCCTTGATCCCAAGTATTGATAGTTGGTTCAACTTCAGGTAGGGCTTGTCCTTTGGTATCAACTAATTGATCTGATTCCTCATCATCAGTCATCGTAAATTGGACATGATGATCAATCCAGTCCCGTCGTGGCTCTACCTTGTTACCCATAAGAGTGGTAATGCGTTTCTCAGCTAATTCAGCATCTTCAATTCGGACTTGAATTAAAGTCCGAGTTTCTGGATTCATGGTCGTTCCCCACAATTGGTCCGCGTTCATTTCACCAAGACCTTTAAAACGTTGTAAACTAGCCCCTTTCCCAACGCGCTTCGAAACTTGGGTTAATTCTTCATTAGTCCAAGCATAGGTAATGGTCGTCTTAGCGCCCGAGCCTTTTTGCAATTTATACAGTGGTGGTAAGGCAATATAAACCTTCCCCGCTTCGATCATTGGTCGCATATACTTATAAAAGAAGGTCAATAGCAGAATTTGAATGTGCGCCCCATCATCATCAGCATCTGTCATAATAATGATTTTGTCGTAGTTTGAATCTTCTACATTAAATTCCGAACCTACCCCAGCGCCAACGGTATAAATAATGGTATTGAGTTCTTCATTTTTAAGGACATCATCAAGTTTAGCTTTTTCAGTATTTAAGACCTTTCCCCGTAATGGCAAAATCGCCTGGAATTTTCGATCTCGACCTTGCTTGGCCGATCCACCGGCAGAATCCCCTTCAACTAGGAACAATTCATTCTTGGCCGCATTCTTCGATTGAGCAGGGGTTAACTTCCCAGATAAATTCCGTTCCTGTCGGCTCTTTCGTTTACCAGAACGCGTTAAATCCCGAGCTTTACGAGCTGCTTCTCGAGCTTGCCGGGCCTTAATGGCTTTACGAATTAACATTTGAGCAAAGTCGCCATTTTCCATCAAAGCATAGCCTAATTGTTCGCTCACAATGCTATCCACAATTTTACGGGCTTCCGGAGTTCCCAATTTTTCCTTGGTTTGCCCTTCAAACTGCAAGACATTTTCTGGAACACGTACGGAAACGACCGCCGTTAACCCCTCCCGCACGTCGCTTCCTTCTAAATTCTTGTCCTTGTCTTTTAGCAGGTCCATCTTACGTGCATAATCATTAAAGGTTTTCGTCCAGGCCGCACGAAAACCAGCTTCATGAGTCCCCCCGTCTGGAGTTCGCACGTTATTAACGAATGATAAGACATTTTCAGAATAGCCGTCATTATATTGAGCGGCGACATCAACTTCAATGCCATCCTGACTTCCACTAAAAGATAATACTTTACCAAGCGTATCTTTATCTTCATTCAGGTATTCTACGAAATCTTCAATCCCGTTTTCATAGTAAAAGACATCCCTTTGTTCTTGACCAGCGCGTTGATCAGTTAAAGTAATGGTTACGCCCTTTAAAAGAAAGGCAGATTCACGAAGACGCCGGGCTAAGGTATTGTAATCATAAACGGTCGTGCTAAAAATCGCGGGATCGGGTTTAAAATTAACGGTGGTCCCACTATCATCTTTAGTTTTGCCTAACTTTTTAAGCGTTCCCACCGGATGACCACCATCGGCGAATTCTTCTTGATAACGGACATGGTCACGAACAATGGTTAAAGTTAAATGGGTCGACAAGGCATTGACAACTGAGGCACCGACTCCGTGTAATCCCCCAGAAGTTTTATAGCCCCCTTGGCCGAATTTTCCTCCCGCATGCAAAACGGTCATAATGACTTCTGGCGTGGGTTTGCCACTAGCATGCATTCCGACTGGCATCCCTCGCCCATGATCCTGAACGGTAATCGAATTATCACTTTCAATGGTGACTTCAATGTGATTCCCGAAACCTGAAAGAGCTTCATCAACTGCATTATCTACGATTTCCCATACCAAGTGATGTAAACCATGGGTATCGGTTGAACCGATGTACATCCCTGGCCGTTTCCGGACCGCTTCTAAGCCTTCCAGAATTTTGATTGAGGATGCATCATATTCAGTAGTTTTATTAGCCAAACTATTGCCCCCTAATTTAAACGAATTCCCTATTTCTAGGGTCACAATCTTTAGGATACCCAAATTCCACCTATTTTGCAAACACTTGTACGGC
>NZ_AICN01000010.1:0-3934 GCF_000247775.1 Limosilactobacillus gastricus PS3 | reverse complement strand
TTTATGGGTTCTCTTAACTGATTCTTTTTTGGCCAACTAATAAGTTTTACTTTCGGTCTAAAATCTCCAGACAACGCCAATTTTTCATGGGTTACATATCCATCTGAATATCCACTTGCTTTATTTAATACTGAAATTGTTCCAAAACCTAAGTTATTGTCTGAGACAACTAATAATATAAACACCCTACAATCAAATCCATCACCTTTATCAGAAAAATAACTACATTGTTTAGTAACGTTATATTTAAACCCTTTAAAAATGATTGCGATGGAATTTACTCATGGAATTAAACATGGAATCAGATCCAATATAAACTAAGTATATTGCCCCAAAAATTGTGAATAAGATGACAAACAAAAACGGTAAAGTGCTAACAAAAGTATATTTCCCACTTTCAATCTCCGGATATGTTATATGTAATAGCACGGGAATAATAACGAATTGAATTATAACCATTATAAAACTAATGGGAATAGCCTTATTCCTTTTCACTAAAGCTTTAAATTCATCATATGTCATCATAGCGTATTCTGTTCCAAAAATGAACAATAACACTGTAAAAAACATACTAATGTAAAAATTATAAAAAGCAAAAATGGTGCCATTACTTATTCCAGTTATAGTTCGAATCAATCTCAAAATATGATTCCAAAAATCATTAGATATTAAAATAAAATCAATAAAAATTATTATTGGTGCGAGCAAAGATGCTAATGCTATTCTGACTATTTTTGGTAAAGTTAGGCTTTGATTATCATCACTTATTGCCATCTCATCACTTAAAACTTTTTCTGTACCGTCTAAGTCATTATCATTTATTAGAACTTTAGTTAAAACAGCCCGAGATTTCTCATTTGTTTCTCCACCATCTGAAATTAACTCGATTAACTTATTAACTATGTTCTCTCTCAACCGATACTTATGTTCGAGCGCTCCCTTATTTTTTTCTCTTCTTCCTGTTAATATTGACGTTATATATGCTACTACAACCGAAGAAATGACAGTTATGATAAAACTCATTCACTCACCTCAAACAATATTATAACGATATTGTACCATTCTTTTAATAATATAGATACACATGAATTAGCTAATGATAAAGAGAAATGGTAATGATATCATGATTAAATCAATCTATAAATTAAGTGATTTTAATTCCATTTACTAATCATCCTTCTTGACGCCACTCTTCAAACAGTGTTTAATATCTATATAGTTTAAGTTCTAGTAGAAGTGGTTTCCCTGTTATAGAGAGCTGATGTTCGCTGCAAATCAGCACAAACTTCCCTTCGAATTACACCTTAAATTCTGACAATCAAAAACAATCAATGAGGCATGATCTACATGCGAACATGGGTGGTACCACGATAATTCGTCCCTGGCTTGACCAGGGACGTTTTTTTGACCACCAATTTAGGAGGAACACATGAACATTGTCGATGAATTAAAATGGCGTGGGGCCATTAACCAAACCACTGACGAGGAAGGATTACGGAAATTAACCGAAGAAAAGCAAATTTCACTTTACTGTGGAACTGATCCTACGGGGGATAGTCTTCACATCGGCCACTTAATTCCTTTCATGATGCTGAAACGATTCCAATTAGCTGGTCACCATCCGGTCATCATCATCGGGGGTGGAACCGGGGCGA
Organism: Limosilactobacillus gastricus PS3; assembly: GCF_000247775.1. Lineage (GTDB taxonomy): Bacteria > Bacillota > Bacilli > Lactobacillales > Lactobacillaceae > Limosilactobacillus > Limosilactobacillus gastricus_A. The sequence goes on along the minus strand of NZ_AICN01000010.1, from coordinate 2,279 downwards.
TTGGTGATCCATCTGGGCGGAACACCGAACGTGACATCGTTTCTATGGACACCATTCACCATAATGAAGAAGCCCTCACCAACCAAATGAAACGCTTATTTGGTGAGGAGAACTTCACAATCGTTAACAACTACGATTGGCTGAGCCAAATGAATTTGATTGAATTTTTACGTGACTATGGGAAACTATTCAATCTCAACACCATGTTAAACAAAGAAGTCGTGGCCAGCCGTTTAGAAAATGGGATTTCTTACACTGAATTTACTTACCAAATCTTACAAGCAGTTGACTACCTACACCTCCATCAAAACAACGATGTCCAACTACAAATTGGTGGCTCGGACCAATGGGGAAACATCACTTCTGGAATTGACTTAATTCATAAAATTGAAGGTCCTGAAGCCCAAGCTTACGGACTAACGATTCCTTTGATGGTCAAAGCCGATGGAACGAAATTTGGTAAGACCGCTGGTGGAGCGATCTGGTTAGACCCTGAGAAGACTTCGCCATACGAATTCTACCAATTCTGGTTAAATCAAGATGATCGTGATGTCGTTAAGTACTTGAAGTACTTCACTTTCTTAAGTCAAGCAGAGATTAATGACTTGGCTCAAAAGGTCGAAACAGAACCTTGGAAACGTGAAGCCCAACGCCGCTTAGCCCAAGAAGTCACTAATTTCGTTCACGGGGAAGCCGCTACTGCCGAAGCTGAAAAGATTTCCCAAATTCTCTTCAGTGGTGACATCCAAGCCTTAACCACCACCGAATTGGAACAAGCCTTTAACGGGACACCATCCGTTGATGTGCCTGCCAGCCCACAAAACATCGTTGACTGGCTCGTTGAATACGGGATTGAACCATCAAAGCGCCAAGCCCGTGAAGATGTCCAAAACGGAGCCATTCGCATTAATGGTGAAAAAGTCACCGATCTAGAAGCCTTGGTGGACCCAAGCGCCAAGTTTGATGGCAAATATGTCGTGGTTCGGCGCGGTAAGAAAAATTACACTTTAGCTAAAGTGCAAAATTAATGATTTCTAGTTCCCGCAAATCCACTATAATGATATTAATCAATGGGTGAGTAGTTTTAACCCCAACAGGAACGATCTCTCGACTGAAAGGATCGACGTTAAAACGAAGTGGACCATTGGACAAGAATTAAATAACTACAATAAGCGATGAGATTGAATCTCATAAAATAGGTGGCACCGCGGTAACTCGTCCTATTTCCAGATTGGAAATAGGACTTTTTATTTGGAAAGGAACATAATTATGACTAACAAAGAAATTGTTTTAACTGGTGACCGGCCAACTGGCAAACTCCATATTGGTCACTATGTCGGCTCATTACGAGAACGCGTTCGGATGCAAAATTCCGGTGAATACGACCCCTTCATCATGATCGCTGACCAACAAGCTTTAACCGACAATGCCCGTGACCCCGAAAAAATCCGGCGGAGTCTGACGGAAGTGGCCCTAGATTATTTAGCTGTCGGTTTAGACCCTGCTAAATCTACTATTTTTGTGCAATCCCAGATTCCCGCTCTATCCGAGCTGAATCTTTATTACTTAAACCTCGTTACAGTCGCTCGCCTGCAACGAAACCCGACCGTCAAATCGGAAATTCAACAAAAGGGCTTTAATCAATCGATTCCCGCCGGATTCTTCACTTACCCGGTTAGTCAAACTGCGGATATCACCGCTTTTAAGGCTTCTGTCGTACCTGTTGGTGATGATCAAGAACCCATGTTGGAACAAGCCCGTGAAATCGTCCGCTCCTTTAACCGGATCTACGGAGAAGTCTTAGTGGAGCCACAAGGAGTCTTCCCACCAAAGGGTCAAGGACGCATCCCAGGCTTGGATGGTAATGCTAAGATGAGTAAGTCCTTGGGGAATGCTATTTACTTATCTGATGATGAAGACACCCTGCAAAAAAAGGTCATGTCCATGTATACGGACCCAAATCATATTCACGTTGAAGATCCTGGCCAAGTCGAAGGCAACGTCGTCTTTACTTACCTTGATATTTTTGATGAAGATCAGGCAAAGGTTCAAGAATTAAAGGACCAATACCAGCATGGTGGCCTGGGTGATGTTAAAATTAAACGTTATTTATTTAACGTTTTAAACGAACACTTTACCCCGATTCGTCAACGCCGGCTCGAGTTTGCCAAAGATATTCCGGCCGTTTATGACATGTTAGCTCAAGGATGTCAAAAGGCTAATGAAGTAGCCAATCAAACCCTGGATGAAGTTAAAGACGCCATGGGCTTAAATTATTT
>NZ_AICN01000011.1:0-19656 GCF_000247775.1 Limosilactobacillus gastricus PS3 | reverse complement strand
TTTCATTTTAAGAAGATAAGGGTTTATTGATGATGGTGGTCATTAAGCACCAATTTAACAACCGCTTCACAGCGTGGCGTTTGAGGCATCATATCAATCGGTTGAATATAATCCACGCGATAGGTAGGGATAAGGCGAGTCAGGTTCCGAGCGAGGGTGGCCATATTACATGAAATATAGGCGAATTTATGGGGCTTTTCTTGAAGGATCTGGTCAATAAAGACCTGATCTAAACCAGTTCGTGGCGGATCCACAATGATTGCATCAAAGGTAAGACCTTCTTGACGCCATCTAGGCATGACTTCTTCGGCGGTTCCGACTTCATATCGCGCATTGGTAATCTCATTTAAAGCGGCATTTCGATTGGCATCAGCAACGGCTTCAGGAATCGTTTCCATACCGAGAACTCGTTTAACCCGACTTGCTAGGGAAAGACCAATGGTACCAATTCCGGCGTAGGCATCAATCAGGGTATCGTTAGGCGTTAAATCGATAGCCTTAGCGGCTTCCTCATACAGGGTTTCCGTTTGTTCTGGATGTAATTGTAAAAAGGAGCGGGCGGATAAGTGAAAGTCTAATCCCATCAAACTTTCGGTTAGATAGTCATCACCTGCTAATTTGGTGGTCTCCTTTCCCCAGATCAGGGGTGTATCACCAGGGTTGAAGTTTTGCATGACCGACCTAACAGCGGGGAGTTCAGTTTGGATTTTGTCCAGTAGGAGGCGTTTATGGGGGAGTTTGCGACTATTGGTGATGAAGGTAACCTGGATTTCACCGGTACTGCGGGATTCTCGAATAGCAATAGTTTTAATAATTCCACTATTAGCTTCCTCATCATAGACGGGGATTTGGAGTTCTTGGATCCATTGGACTAATTGGCGCATTGCTTGCATCGTTGCGGGCATTTGAACCGCACAGGTGACCATATCGATAACCTCGTGGCTATTAGCCCGATAAAGACCCGCCACGACTTGCCCGTCAATTTGGCGGATTTGGAACTGGGCTTTATTCCGGTAACCATAAGGATGCGGGGCCGCGATGGTTGGACGCACCTGATAGTGTTGATAACCAAATGGTCTGAATTTAGCTAAACTATCAAGGACCACTTGACGTTTATATGCTAATTGGCGCTGATAAGCAAGATGTTCTAATTCAAAACCGCCAGCCAAGCCAGCATAGTCGTCCTTGGGAGGAACACGATCTGGACTAGCCTTTTTTAGGCGATGAATCTTAGCTTCAAGATACTTTTCGTGAACGGCCGTCACTTCAGCAACAATGATTTCACCGGGAATAGTTTGGGGCACAAAACATACTTTATGCTTAAAATAACCAATTCCTTGGCCGTTAATACCCAGTTTCTTAATCGTTAGGGGAAACCGGTCACCGATGGCAACTTCAATTGGTGGTATCGGTCGTCGAGTTGGCCGACTTGGTGATTGTTGATATCTTTTTGATGGCATGATAACTTCCTTTTATCTTAATAATTAGTATTATACCTTAATTGCTTCATAAATCAGCGATGATCGTTGAATAACCCTTATCAACCTTGCTATAATTGTTAGGATTGAGAATAAACGAACGTCATTCAGACGACAAGATAAAAAACAGGAGGATGCGATGAACGAACAAGCACAAATTGCGATGACCCTACAAACGGTCTTGCCAGAGCTTTCGGTCGCCGAAATCGAAAGTAAAATCGAACGGCCAAAGGATAGCAATAACGGGGACTTTGCTTTTCCTACTTTTTTCTTAGCCAAACAGTTACATCAGGCCCCGCAAGCGATTGCGGCAGATTTAATTGCCAAATTAGACACGAGTAAATATGAAAAAGTAGTCCAAGCTGGGCCTTACATCAACTTTTACATGAACCAGGGGCAAGTCGGGGCCGATATTTTAAAGGCTATTTTAGCTGATCCAGCCAACTATGGTCGCCGTGATCTGGGACACAATGCTCCGGCCAGCGTTGAATTTTCATCACCTAACATTGCCAAACCGATGGGAATGGGGCATTTACGTTCGACCATGATTGGGGAGTCAATTGCTCGGATTCTCGAAAAAGAACATTATAAGCCGATTCGGATTGATTATCTTGGTGACTGGGGTACCCAATTTGGGAAGATGATGGCCGCTTACAAAATGTGGGGAAGCGAAGAAGAAGTTGCTAAGGATCCCATTAACGTCTTATTAAGTTATTATGTCCGAATTAGTCGGGAAGCTGATGAACATCCCGAATATGATGACATGGGCCGGGAATGGTTTGCCAAATTGGAACACGGCGATGAAGAAGCTTGGCAATTATGGCGTTGGTTCCGATCAATTTCCTTGGAACGTTTCCAACGGGTCTACAAGATGTTGGATGTGAACTTTGACTCCTTCAATGGGGAAGCTTTTAGTGCTCAAAAAATGGGGGAATCAATTCAATTATTGCGGGATAAAAAGCTCCTGAAAAAGAGCCAAGGGGCCGAAATCGTTGACCTTGAAAAGTATGATTTACCACCGCTGTTAATCATCAAGAGTAATGGGACCTCGACATACATTACCCGGGATATTGCTACTGCCCTTTACCGGAAGCGGATGTTTGGCCATGCAAAGTCACTCTACGTGGTAGGAGCTGAACAAGAAGCTTATTTCAATCAATTAAAGGCCGGACTAAAGGAAATGGGCTTTAACTGGTATGATCAGATTGAGCACATCTCCTTTGGCTTAATGAGTATTAACGGACAAAAGATGTCAACGCGGAAGGGGAATACCGTTTCCTTAGAAGATGTCTTAAACGACTCGATTGATTTAGCGCGCCAACAAATTGCGGAAAAGAACCCTGATTTAGCCAATGCTGATGAAGTCGCTAAACAAGTCGGAGTCGGTGCTGTCATTTTCCACGATTTGAAGAACAACCGGCGCAATGCCGTTGACTTTAATCTCGATGAAGTGGTTAAGTTTGAAGGGGAGACGGGACCTTATGTCCAATATTCCCGGGCGCGGGCCGAAAGTATTTTACGTAAAGGTGGTCTGCGGGACTTCTCTCAAGTCGACTTAACGAAGATTGGTGCCGAAGAATGGGAATTAGTTTCCTTTATGGGCCGCTTTGCCGATGTCATTCAACGGGCTGCGGATAATTATGATCCAAGCGTTATCGCTAAGTTTGCTTTAGAATTAGCTAAGCGCTTCAACCGTTACTATGCACATACCCGGATCTTGGTTGACGATGAGCAACGAGATGCGCGCTTGGCGGTAGTACAAGCCATCAGTCATGTTTTGAAGTACGCGCTGTTAATGCTTGATATTAAAGCGCCAGATGAAATGTAAATAGAAAAACGGTCATCAGAATGGGAGAGTGCCTAGTTCTGATGGCCGTTTTGATTTTTTTATAGCAAACCTAAATTACTAGATTCAACACAAAAGCAGGTTAACTCCCAAATGGGTAACCTGCTTTTAAAAATGCTATTTTAATTCCGTTTTTTGGAACTGCTTTAAATTATTAGTGGTTGGAATCAAATTAGTCCACTTCTTGGATAAGAAAACATCATTAACGTGATAATTAGGTGATGCTTGCTTGTTCTCTATGAACCGGGAAACTTGACGATCAAAATCAACCCAACCGGACCAACCGAGGTGAATCGTATCGTTCATAAATGAACTTTGGTTCCCCTTGTGAGAGAAATCAACAATATTATTGAAGCCCTGGGATTGAAGCTGGAATTTAATCTTATTGACGGTTTGATAGTACATCTTCATACTCATTCCGGTATGTTTTTCCCATTTCTCGTTAACCGGGGTAATCACAAAGATTACGTTGGTATTAGTCTTTTGGAATTGCTTTAAGACGGTCTCAAAATCACCATATTCAGGTGACTTATAATAATCGAAGTGCCGTTGCGAATTCTTCGTCGACCAGTATTTACCACGTAATTGCTTCCGATAGAAACTATCAATAATTCCGAGATGATTATTCTTGGATTGTTTAGCCTTATCTTTAGCGGCCTGTTGATAGAGTTTGGAGTAATTATAGGTAACCGGTAACGCTTCTTCATCCGGCACGATCTTCTTTTGATAGTTATTATTCAAGAAATAACCACTAAAAAGATTATCCTCATGGGCGAGTAAACTCATCCGAAATGATAGCCACCGGCGTTCAAAGCCGGTTAAGACCTTCCCGCTAGCAATTCGCTTAGCCGCGTTAGGGATGGTCCCATCCGTGCCTAAAAGCTCAATTAACCGTTGAGCAGTGTAGCGGTCATAGGCGGACTTAGGGTTGGCCTGCAAGAGCCAGTAAATATCACTATAAGAGCCTGTGTAATAAGCAAATGCCATTTTATCAACCCCAGGCTTGGTAAACCATTGGGGAGAAATAATAAAAACGGCCTTTTTGTTGGTTAACTGTTTACTCATCATTGTCATATTCAACATTTGTGGCAATGACTGCGTTCCCCGAGAACCAAATAAGAAGGGAGTATAGTTGTGGTATTTAGCCGCCATTACAGATGGATGGTATTTATCCATCCGGTTTAATTCACTCGAGCCAAAAAAGGCCACATAGTGTTTTGATTTATCACTGAGCGCTTGTACTTTTAAGTCGCGGTTTTTAAAAACCACATTACTCAATGATACTGCGGCTCTTTGCAAGGTTGCTTGACTCCGTTTTCCACTCCAAGGATAGGCAAATACCAATAAACATAAGAGTGCAGCAACGAACAGCGGCCCTAGCACGAGCCAAAGCTGTTTAGCTGGTTTTTTCATTATTGTAATTCCTTTACCCGATCAGCAATTAAGTTAATGGTGCTCCATTGGTCACGATCAAATTCAGAAACGGGGACTTGAATTCCATATTCTTCTTGTAAGGAGAAAAGGAATTGGACAGTTGACATGGAATCGATTTTACCTGAAGTAAAGATGTTTTCATCATGATCTGCGAAGTCAGCCACATCACGACCAGCAGCAGCAGCTAATAATTCTTGGATTTTTTCGTTCATAATAAATTCCTCCTAAAGATCAATTAATGTGTAAACCATAACTTATTTAAGAATCCTGAGAAGATCAGGAAAGTAAAGACAACAAAATTAAAAGTAATCAAGATCGCGATCCCCTTGGTCAACCAAGTGGACTTAAGATTTTTAAAGTGCTTCTGCTTGTAGCGTAACCAAGCATCGTTAACCACTAGGGCTAACCCATGTAGGAACCCATAAAGAATGTAGTACCAGGTGACCCCATGCCAGAATCCCATGATAATCATGTTCAGCATGTACGCAGTTGACGAAAGGGCATTCCGACTCTTAAACCAGCGCTTCTTAGTCGCTAAGAAGACAAAGCGCATAAAGATATAATCACGGAACCAGAATGACAAGGTCATGTGCCAACGATTCCAGAATTCTTTAATGTTCGGTGAACTAAATGGTTTATTAAAGTTCATCGGAGTCTTAACACCCATTAGATATGAGATCCCAACGGCAAAGAGCGAGTAACCGGCAAAGTCGAAGAATAAATTACCGGCGTACGTGTAGGCCACGCCGACGACCCACCAAGAAAGGTGAGGGGCGCTAAGCATGGCCATTTTTTCCATAAAAGGTTGCCATTGCATCGCAAAAAAGTAGGTAATTACAAATTTATAAAGGAAACCCAAGAATAGATAGTAGATCGCTTTGTCGACCATTTTGAGATATTCTTGGCGTTCCGGAACCGCTTGGTAATCAGTCGCAAAGCGCCGATAACGATCAATTGGCCCAGAAGTAATAGTTGGCATGAAGACCATAAAACGAATAAATTTCCACCAGTTAAGTTCTTTTAAGACCCCATCACGAGTTTCAATGATGGTCCCAACCGCCCGGAAAGTAAGATAAGAAATCCCCATAAAGCCAAGGAGAGAGTTATGCCCAACCATGGCGGGCGTTACCTTCACAATGACTAAGGGTAAGATCGAAAGGAAGGCGAGGAGATAAAAGACCCAGCTGGTATTATGCTTTTGGCGATAGTAGAAATACCACATTACCAAAATCGTCTCATAAATAATATAAGCAATCAGTGAACAGCCTTGCTGGACGCTGGAGCCAGTGAACATAAAGAAGATGAATAGAAAGCTAACGAAAGCCTCATACCAGACCAAGCGCTTACCAAAATAGATCCCGATCATTAGGGGAATGATGGCGATAATTAGGTAGATAAAGTAAGTCGGTGATCCGTAGGCCGAATAGTTGGGGAGGGTTTGTAACCAATTCAGCATTATTGATTAGCCTCCGCAATCATTTGTTTAATGGCAATCTTACCATTGGCCGATTTCGGGAAATCGTCAACGTAGACGAATTGAGTCGGCATCATGTACTCCATGACCCGGTCCTTCAAATCGTTCCGTAACGCTTTTGTGAATTCGGCTTCGTCATCCACTGGGTCATTTGGAATAATGTAAGCGATCAAGTGCGTCGCACGATGATTAGCATCATACTTCGGGACCGCCACAGCTTGTTTAACGAGCGGACTAGTTTCGATACTGCTGCGCACTTCATCAAGCTCGATCCGGAACCCGTGGAGCTTAATTTGAAAGTCCATCCGGCCGACAATGTAGTGCATTCCATCTTCATCAATCATGGCTGCATCACCCGTCCGATAAGACTGGATCCCATTTAACTTAAAAAAGTTTTGTTGAGTCTTAGTTGGGTTGTTTAAGTAGCCACGAGCGACACTGTCACCGGTAATCACCAATTCACCTTCCGTTTTTGGCGTGGTGATTTCTTGATCACCATCCCAAATTGAAGTAGTCGTATTGGCCTTAACCTTGCCGACTGGCAGACGCTTTAGGGTATCCACCATTTCTTGGGTGATCTCAACGCTGGTAATCGCTACGGCTGCTTCGGTTGGCCCATAAGTATTAAAAATATGGGCGTGAGGGAAGCGTTCCTTCAGGCGCTTGGCGGTATTAACCGTGAGTTCCTCACCACAAAAGAGGAAGTGGGTTAACCCTGGCATCTTGGCTTCGCTGAAGTCCGGACTTAGCATTAACATGTCGGCCAAGGATGGGGTTGAAACATAAACATTCAAATCCAAACTTGGGAGAACGGTGAAGAGTTGACCGAAGTTTTTTACAACTTCTGAAGGCAAAGCCCTAATGGTCCCGCCAGATAAGAGCGCGGGAAGCCAAAACATTCCTGAAAGATCAAAAGAGTATGGTGGTTGACCTAAAAAGGTTTGTCCTTGAGGAATCTTAAAATCATCAGATAACATCCATCTAGCAAAGGAGTTGATGTTGTCATGAGAAATTTCTACCCCCTTAGGAGAACCGGTGGTCCCGGAAGTAAAGAGAATGTAGAATAATTGATCACCATCAACGACATGATCTAGTTGATAATTTACTTGATGATGCATGATTTCGGTTAATTGATCACTGGTCAACACTGGGCCATTATAATTAACTTCACCTGCTGGGAAATCATCGATGGCCACCACTAACCCAGGCTGACCGGTTTCGATAATTGAAGCAAGCCGGGTTGAGGCTGTCCCTGTTTCAACGGGAATATAAGAGTGACCGGCTTTTAGTGATCCAATAAAACCAGCTACCATTGTGAATTGATGGTCACCATAGAAAAGAATTGGTTGGTGCAAGTCGAGAGCTGAGTTTTGATCGAGCCAAGTAGCCAAAGCATCAGAGTAGTTTTTAAGGTCTTGATAAGTATTTAAGCGGCCCATTTCATCATAGGCGATGGTCGTTGGGTGTTGACTAGCCACTTGATCAATGGACCAGATTAGGTTGTTCATCACAATCATCCTCCTTAGAATTCGTTATAGATGAATGGGGCTTCCCCAGCGCCAAAATATCCGTACATATAAATTAAGATCATTAAAATAATGAAGTAAAATAAAGTACGAAGAATAAACTTAGCGGTCGGGTGATCGTTTAATTTTTTCATAGTTTTTCCTCTTACTGGCACAAATATTGAATTTTGTGCGAACTATAACATTAGTAATAATAACATCTTTAGTTGCTAACAAATATAAAAATTCCGTAAAATTTGGCGGATTAATTAAAATTTAAGAAAGTAGGAAGACAATGCGATTTTTACATACAGCCGATTGGCATGTCGGAAAATCTTTACATGGTTATGACCTCTTAAAAGAACAAAAACATATTTTTCAACAAATCGAGGCGATCGCTTTGGAACAAAAAGTGGATGCAATTGTGATTGCAGGGGATTTATATGACCGCGGTGCACCTAGTGAAGAGGCCGTTAGTGAATTAAATGCGGAACTGCAAAGATTGAACCTTCAAGATCGACTCCCAATTTTAGCGATTAGTGGTAATCATGATTCGGCCGCCCGGTTGGCGACGGGTGATGCCTGGTATAGTGCAACGCAATTTTATTTACATACCCAATTATCACAAGCGTTCGAGCCCATTGTGATTGGTGATACCCAATTCTTTTTATTGCCCTATTTTGAATTACAGGCAGTGCGTAATTACTTTGGTGATGATGAGATTCATTCGGTCAAGGTAGCGATGGAACGTATCGTTGCACAAATGCAGGATCATTTTGCGCCCGATAAGCATCAAGTTTTAGTTGCCCATTTTTTTGCCGCTGGTAGTTCCCATACGGATTCCGAAACCAAGGTTGAAGTTGGCGGTTTAAATGCCGTTCCCGTCGACTTGTTAACGGCGTTTGATTATGTAACCTTAGGTCATTTGCATAATCCCAACGCCTTGAAAAATCCAGTGATTAAATACAGTGGTTCCCCTCTAAAAATGTCGGCTTCTGAAGCTGAGCTCCAAAAAGGAGTTCGAATTGTTGATTCAGCCACGGGCGAATCAACCTGGGTGCCTTTAAAACCAGCGCATGATGTTCGAATTATTAAAGGCTCCTTTGATGATCTAATGCAAAAGACTGATGAAGGTGATCGAGATGATTTTGTGGTGATTCAATTAACGGATCAAGAAATGATTCCTGATGTAATGAGTCGTTTACGCCAGGTTTATCCACGTATCATTGCCTTGCAACGAGTGAATGGCCCGGTTCAAATGAAGATTGATACGACGATTGATCCAGCGCTCGATCCAATGCAATTGGTAGCTAAGTTTTATGATTTTGCTACGGATGGGCAAAGGCTTGATCATGAACAGAAAGAGTGGTTGACTCAGAGTTTGCAACGCGTTCAGAAAGGGGAATAGGATGCGACCATTAAAATTAGAATTGAACTATTTTGGGCCATATGGACATGCCACCATTGATTTCAGTCAGTTTAGCGAAGTGCCAGTTTTTTTAATCAGTGGAAAAACGGGCAGTGGGAAAACGACGCTGTTTGATGCGATGAGTTTTGCCTTGTTTGGCAAAACCTCCAATGATGATCGGGAAGCTAAACTGTTACGATCGGACTTTGCACCGGATGATCAGGAATCCTCAGTGAAATTTTGGTTTGAGCACCAAGGAGTTCAATACCAACTTGAACGGCGACCAAAACAAAGGATAAGACGTTCAAGCGGGAAATGGGTTGAGCTGGGAGGGAAGGTTTCCTTAATTTATCCCTTGGATGCAGCCGAACCAATTGAGAAAACGAAAGATGGGGATGTAAAAGCCGTTATCGTTGCTTTATTGAATCTAAACGCTGATCAATTCCGACAAATTGTCTTATTACCACAAGGAAAATTTCGCCAATTCCTTGAATCATCTAGTAAGGATAAAGAAGCGATTTTAAGGTCTTTATTTGGTACTCAGTTATATGAACGGTGGGTGGATGATTTACAAAATCAATATAAGCAATTAAAGGCGGCTAGTGATCAACAAACAACGCAATTGACGACCTTAATGCAGCAAATTGAGGAGATTGAGGCTGAACAACCCCAGGAATGGTTATCGGACGCCCAGGAACTATTTCAAAAAGATCAGTCAGCTTTGGCGAAAACCCAAGAGCAATTAGCAACCTTACAGGCCCAGGTACAAACTTTAACGGCAGCTGATCGCCAATGGCAAAGCTGGCAACAGGCTCAAACTGAATTAGAGCAGACCCAAGTCAAACAGCAAGCCTTAATTGAAGAACAGCCAGCGATGGACCAGGTGGCAAAGCAAATCCAACTGGACGAGTGGGTCCAGGGACAAGTTCCTAAACTTAATCAGTATCATCGCCAACATCAATTGATTGATGAACTGAGTCAAAAAAATCAGCTGGCTCAACAAGAATGGGACCATAATCAACAGGTGGTTACCGAAACGCAAGCCCAGTTAAAACAATTAGGGAACCTTGATCAAGCCCAAGTCCACTTAATGCAAGAAATCGGTCAGTGGGCACAGCTAGCCAATGATTTTCAGCGCTTACAAACGGCTTTGAAACATTATCAAGACACTAAGTCAAACCAAGCTAGTTTGGAGAGTCAATTACAAGTGGCTAGCCAATCAGTCCAAGAAGCTAGTGAACGTTATACAAGCATCAATGACCAATATGCGCGTTCGATGATTAGCCGATTAGCTCAACGACTAGAACCAGGATCGCCGTGTCCGCTATGCGGGAGTAGGGAACATCCGCATCCAGTGGTGGTTGATGAACTGATTGTGGTGTCGGAAGATGAGGTAAAGCAAGCGCAAAGTCACTTGGATAAAGTGCGCGCCCAAAACTCACAGCTACAAGCTCAATTTGAGCAAACTAGTCAGCAACTACAAGAAGAACAAGCGCAAATTGATCAACAAGTGGCGCAGCTAAACCAAGCAATGGACGTTACTGATCAAGATCCTGATAGTCTGGGAAAGATTATACAGGACCAACAAGCAGCCCAAGAATCAGCCCAAAAGCATCTGACTAGTCAATTAAAAGAACGTGATCAGTGGCAAGCAGCTTTGACTGAGGCCCAGGGGAAATTGGACCAGTTAAAGGGACAGCAAGTCACGTTAGCAGAGCAATTAACAAGTACCGAGCAAGAACAAGGAGCACTGAAAGCGCAATTAATGACCGCTTTAGGACAAGCGCCTAAGCTCTTATCTTGGGAACAAATGGAAGAAATTGCTGACCAGCTTGATCGACTGCCGCAGCTTCGTCAACAATTAAGTGATTACCAAGGGGCAGTAAAAGTGGTGGAGAGTCGTTTGGCTGAATTAAAGCCCCAGGTGGCTAAGCAACCGGCTGGTGAGGCTGACCAAGTGCGTGCAGAATTAAAAGATCAGCAAGCTCAAGTTGAAGAAACAGCGCAAGCAGTGGGACGATTAGAGGCCCGGCTTCATCAACATCAGCAAACGATAAGCCAGGTTGACCAAATAATGGCTCAACAAACGACGATGATGACCAAATTACGGTCCTTAAATCAATTAGTGCAAACCTTACGGGGGATGGGAGATAAAAAGCTTGGTTTGGAACGCTTCGTCTTACAACAATACTTTAATGAGGTCTTAACGGTCGCAAATCAGCGCTTCAGTCAATTAACGAATGATCGTTATAAATTCGTGTTAGATCAGGAATTAACGGCGCGCGCAACGCAAAATGGCCTGGAAGTTGATGTTTATGATGACTATGCAGGCAAGGCCCGTAGTGTCCATACGCTCTCTGGTGGGGAAAGCTTTATGGCTTCCTTAGCTTTGGCTTTAGCTTTAGGTGAAGTCGTGCAGCAACGTCAAGGGGGTGTGCAGATTGATGCCCTCTTTGTTGATGAAGGTTTTGGCTCACTGGATCAAGAGGCACTTGATGAAGCTTTAACGGCCCTTCAATCTATTGAGGGGCAACGGATGGTCGGTATTATTAGTCACGTGACGGAATTAGAAGAACGAATTCCGGACCAGTTAAAAGTGACAGCCACTGATGGTCGGAGCCAAGTTGGTTATCAACACGAATTTTGAGAGTGAAACAGGCTAATCGCTATCAATTCAAGGTAGCGGTTAGCCTATTTTCGTTTTTTATCTCAATTTATAGCCAAAGCCTCGGACGGTAAGTAGGTGTTGTGGATTTTGGTCGTCATCTTCTAATTTATCGCGAAGGTGGGCAATGTGCATATCGACAATTCGCGATGATCCTAATTCATCATAGCCCCAGACTCCCGATAAAAGCTGATCACGGGAGAGGACTTGGCCCTGATGATCGGCTAAATAGGACAACAGTTGGAATTCTTTTTTGGTTAGCAGGACTGGTTGGTGATCCTTAGCAACTGACACTTTTTGTTTATCAATTATCCAATTCGCAATCTGAATTTGATGCTGATTCACTGGAGATTCAGGGGGGTTATTGATCGGATCTGGTTCCAGAGTGTTCTGATCATAGAGCCAAAGTCGTTGTTGAATTAGGGCAGAGAGAACCTCGAGCGGTGTGGTCTTTACTAATACATCATCAACCTTAGCGCGAAATAATTTTCGTGATTGACGACTTGTGGGGGCTTGCACCCAAACCAGAATTGGGTGATGAAATTCAGGCCGGAGCAACATCATGGTAGCCAAAGTAGTTTCTAAATTAATCGTGTCCAAATCCCACAGAAGCGCGGCGTATGAGGCCTGAGCAATTTTAGCGACAGCACTAGTGGCAGTAGTAGTTTGGTCAATTTGCCAATGATTAATCGATGCTAGTTCTTGCATCGTTTCTTGTAATTGGGGGTCTTGAGAGACCAGTAAAAAAGGGTTAATGAGCAGATCCTCCGATAATTTACCGAATCTTTACATAAGTCCAGGCGAAGTTTTACATAAGTTGTTTACAGTATATTTGTAACATAAATTACCTTGGAAACAAAGGAGGATGACAGGAATGCACAAGCAACGCTGGTGGCTCCTTGCTTTGATGATCATAATTTTATTTGTTGTTGGTGCTTATCTAGCCCACCAGACGAATTCCAAAGCCAAGTCAGCTAAGATTACGAGTGTAGGGTCAACGGCTTTGCAACCCCTAATTGAAGCAGCAGTGCCGGGATTTCAAAAGCAAGCTTCGACCGTAAATGTAGTTGTCCAAGGTGGTGGTTCGGGGACGGGCCTTTCTCAGGTGGCATCGGGAGCAGTTGAAATAGGGATGTCGGATGTCTTTGCCCAACAAAAATCAGGGATTGATGCTAGTAAGTTAAATGACCATATTGTGGCCGTGACCGGGATTGTGCCGATCGTCAATCCAAAATTAGGAGTTAAAAACTTAAGTTTGACACAATTACGGGCCATTTTTGCCGGGGAAATTACCAACTGGCAGGAAGTTGGTGGCCCCGATGAACCAATCACAGTAATTAATCGGGCGAGCGGAAGTGGAACCCGAATGGCCTTTGAACAGTTAGTTATGCAGGGGTCAAAAACGACGCAAGCTCAAGAACAAGATTCCAATGGGACAGTCAAACAAATCGTTGCTAATGTCCCTGGAGCCATTTCTTATGTCTCCGTTGCCTATGTTAATTCACAGGTGAAGGTCCTAAAAGTCAATGGTGTTTCAGCTACTTACAGTAATATCACCCAGGGATACTGGCCGATCTGGTCATATGAACACCTGTATACGATCAAACACCCGAGTCAGGCAACGAAAGCATTTATTAAGTATGTGCAATCGCCTACCGTACAGAACAACTTGGTTAAGAAATCACATTATGTATCGATTCATGATATGCAGGTACAACAGGATGCCAATGGCAAGATAACTAAAATTAGTGAGGACCATCATGACTAAACATAAATTATTACAACCATCCAAGGAGAGCCGACAAGACCGGCATGGTAAGTGCTGGGTGGGATTAGCAATCGCCATTATCGGTTTGCTAGTTATCACTATCCTAATCTTCTTGTGTACAAAAGGGGTGGTCCTCTTTGTTAATCATGGGATTGGCGTTTTTGATTTTATGACGGGAGTTAAGTGGTCACCAAGCGAAGAAAAATTCGGCGCTTTACCAATGATTTTAACTTCATTCGTAGTAACTCTCGTGGCTGGGCTTATCGCCTTACCTTTAGCCTTATTAGTGGCCCTGGCGATTACCGAAATTCTTCCTGAGCGTTTTCAAAATCTACTTCGGTCCTTAGTAGAACTGATGGTGGGAATTCCGTCGGTAATTTATGGGTTTATCGGATTAACGGTTGTCGTGCCTCAATTACGGCAATGGTTCGGCGGTACCGGTTTTGGTCTGTTAGCCGCTATCGTTGTCTTGGTGATGATGATTTTTCTAACTATTACTTCGATGACCGTAGATACGCTTCGAGCAACCCCAGCGGCTTATCGAATTGGCTCCATGGGCTTAGGGGCGACCCGCTGGCAAACTATCTGGCATGTGATCTTGCCCTATGCCAAGGGTGGCATTATCACAGCTTTAATTTTTGGAATGGCCCGGGCCTTTGGGGAAGCCTTGGCGGTTCAAATGGTAATTGGGAATACAGTTAGTTTACCAAATGGTTGGATGAATCCAGCGGCGACCTTAACATCCGTGATTACTACTGGAATTGGAAATAGTGTTATGGGCACTCCGGCCAATGATGGTTTGTGGTCCTTAGCCTTAGTCTTATTATTAATGTCCCTCATCTTTAATGGTTTGGCACAATTGACGAAAGGAAGAGCAAAGTCATGAAAAAAATACAGGTTGATCGGCTAATGACCGGAATTATTCTTTTCGGAGCCGGAATCGCCGGCTTACTGATTATTAGTTTGATTGGTTATATTCTTGTCAGTGGGGTTGAAAGTTTATCCTGGCGCTTTATCACGACCGTTTCATCATCCTTTAGTGCCGGCGGAGGGATTCGTGATCAGATTTTTAATTCTCTTTATTTAGTTGTCCTGACGATGATTTTAGCTTTACCAGTTTCCTTGGGTGGCGCCATCTATTTAAATGAGTACGCTAAGGGGAGCCGCTTGGCAGCAGGTTTACGGATGCTAATCGATGCCTTGAGTTCCCTACCATCAATCGTCGTGGGGCTCTTTGGTTACTTAGTCTTAGTCGTTCAATTACACTTGGGCTTCTCGCTTTTAGCAGGAGCCGTAGTTTTAACGATCATCAATTTACCGATTTTGACCCGGTCAATCGAACAGGCCTTAATCAATGTTCCAGATCTCCAACGCCAGGCCGGTTTAGGGTTAGGCATGTCGCGGTGGAAGGTTATTACCAAAATTGTGCTGCCGATGGCCATTCCTGAGATTGTTTCGGGCGCCATTCTCGCCATCGGCCGGATTTTTGGGGAAGCCGCCGCACTGATTTACACGGCGGGACAAAGCTCAATCAATATTTCGTACAGCGATTGGAATCCTTTCAGTCCGACTTCCTTTTTAAATCCATTGCGACCAGCGGAAACCTTAGCCGTTCATATCTGGAAATTGAATACCGAAGGGCTAGTCCCAGATGCAATCAGTGTATCGGCTGGTGCGGCCGTCGTCTTGATTATCTTAATTGTAATTTTCAATCTATTAGCACGCTGGCTGGGGAAATGGCTAGCTAACCGGATGTAAGGAGGGTGAAAAATGCAAGAAAGTGCCTTAGAATTACAAAAGGTCTGTGTTGCTTATGGGGATAAGCCCATTGTCCATCAGGTTTCAATGGAATTTCCTAAGCATCAGATCTCTGCCTTAATTGGAGCGTCTGGATCGGGGAAATCGACTTTGTTGCGGTCCATCAATCGGATGAATGATGGTTTAGCAACCGTGACTGGTCAGATCATCTTTGACGGAATTGATATTAATCAGCCGGAAATAAATGTTTATGAAGTCCGGCGATCAATCGGAATGGTCTTTCAACAACCTACGCCCTTTCCCAAATCTATCTATGAAAACGTCATTTATGGATTGCGCTTGGATGGGGTTAAAGACCGCCAATTACTGGACGAGCGGGTGGAAACGAGCTTAAAGCAAGCCGCTTTATGGGAGGAAGTAAAAGATCAGTTGCATCAAAGTGCCTTATCCCTGTCGGGTGGACAACAACAACGGCTCTGCATTGCGCGGACGCTGGCGGTGCGCCCCGAGATCATCTTGATGGATGAACCGACGAGTGCGCTAGACCCGATTTCAACCAGTCAAATTGAAAATACCCTGCATGACTTAAAGGATCATTTTACGATTATTATCGTGACCCACAATATGCAGCAGGCTTCCCGAGCATCGGATTGGACGGCTTTTCTCGATCAAGGGAATTTGATAGAATTTAACCCAACGGAGCAGATGTTTATGAATCCGCAACAGACCAAGACGGCTGATTATCTCTCAGGGAAGTTTGGTTAAGGAGAGACCAATGAGTGAAATTTTTAAAGATGAATTAAAAAAATTACGGATCCATTTTGTGGAGATGGGGATAAACGTTAACGAACAAATCTACCGGGCCACGAAAGCTTTTACTAGTCATGATCGGGCACTGGCTGATCAAGTCTTGGAACTGGATCGGCAAATCAACGATCAAGAAGTAACTCTGGAGAAACAAGCCCTGAAATTAATGGCCCTCCAACAACCGTTAGCTAATGATTTTCGGTTGATTATTTCGATTCTAAAAGCCTCTAACGATATTGAACGACTAGGCGATTATGCCTCCCATATCGCCCGTTCAGCTAAACACGTGGAGACAGCTGATACCGATCAAGCGGTTGATCAGGCGATCGACGCAACGACCAACACGATTCGACAAATGCTCGAAAAGGTCCTCGATGCTTTTGTTAACGATAATGAACGGGCGGCGTATGAAGTGGCCGAAGAAGATCTAGCGGTCGACGTTGTGCATGTCCAACAACAAAAGCAAATCTTAAAGAAAATGACGGAAAACCAAGCTGCAATTCCTAGTTACGAAGCATATCTAGCAGTTCTGCGGAATTTAGAACGGGCGGGAGATCATATCGTTAACTTAGCCGAATGGGTCGTTTATATTCAAACTGGGAAGTTAGTTGAATTAAATCCTGGGAAGACGGATCCAAAGCTAGTTAAAGAAGCGTTAGCAAAAGTTAAAAGTAAGAATTAGAAGCCTTGCATCATTTTGACAGGTATATTAGAATAAGAAATGTTCAAAACAAGCGGTATTTCAAGTAGGTTTTAAGGGAACTAACGGTTGGTGGAAGTTAGGAACCGAAACTCCGGTACCGAATCATGGGTGAGTAATGTCACACGGTTGGCCATCGTTATCAGCTAAGAAAGTGTGTCAGCAATGACAAACATGGGTGGTACCGCGGAAAAGAGTAAAGAGCCATTTCGTCCCTAGTGAGGATGAAATGGCTCTTTTATTATTAATTTCAAAGGAGATCCAATATGTTAGATTTAAAGAAAATTCGTCAAGAACCGGATTGGTATAAGGAAAAATTAGCCACCCGGGGTGTGGAAGCGGCCGAAATTGACAGTATTTTAGCATTAGATGTTAAACGGCGTGAATTGTTGCAAGAAACGGAACAATTAAAGGCTCAACGGAATGAGGCCTCCAAAAAGATTGGGGAAGCTAAGCGGAACCAAGAGTCAGCTGATGACGCCATTGCCGAAATGCAAGCCGTGGCCGAAAAGATTAAGGGCCTCGATGAACAAGTTAACGCCGTTGATGAACAATTACATAATGAATTGTCATGCCTACCAAACATCCCACATGAAGGGGTTCCAGTTAGCCTAACGGAAGATGGAGCTAAGGAATTACGGGTAGTTGGTCAACCTCGGCAATTTGATTTTGAACCAAAGCATCACTGGGATATTGGGGAACAATTAGGTATCCTTGATTTTGATCGGGCTGCTAAAGTTTCTGGCGCTCGGTTTGTATACTACGTCGGCCTCGGTGCCCAATTAGAACGGGCGGTCTACAACTTCATGTTAGATGAACACATGCAAGAAGGCTATACTGAAGTCTTACCACCATACATTGTTAACGCCCAATCAATGTACGGGACTGGTCAATTCCCCAAGTTTAAAGAAGATGTTTACCAAGTAAATGGGGAGAATATGACTTTGATCCCTACGGCAGAAGTTCCGTTGACGAATTACTACCGGGGTGAAGTGATTCCAGAAGAAGACTTGCCTATTCGGGTTACGGCCCTATCGCCAAGTTTCCGGTCGGAAGCGGGAGCTGCTGGTCGTGATACGCGGGGCTTGATTCGGATGCACCAATTTAACAAGGTGGAAATGGTGAAGTATACGAAGCCGGAACAATCATGGGAAGAATTGGAAATGATGACGGCCAATGCGGAAAACATTTTAAAGAAGTTGAATTTGCCATACCACGTCATTACCTTAACGACGGGAGATATGAGCTTCACCGCTTCTGAAACCCATGATTTGGAATTGTGGATGCCAGCGCAAAAAAAGTATCGAGAAGTGTCATCTTGTTCCAACTGTTTGGACTTCCAGGCACGGCGGATGCACACCCAATACCGGGATGAAAATGGCAAGTTACAATACGTACATACCTTGAATGGTTCTGGTTTGGCGGTTGGGCGGACCGTAGCAGCCATTTTAGAAAACTACCAAAATGAAGATGGTTCAGTTGATGTGCCTGAAGTCTTGGTTCCATACTTCCATGGAATTACGAAGATTACCAAAGAAAATGCGGTACCATTTAAGAAGCACTAAGCATAAATAGTCAATGGTTAATGAATGCCATTGGCTATTTTTTCGTATATATGATTTTAGATAATGATCTGCTTAATAAAATTTTAATATGTGAATATATTAACAAAGCCGGAGATTCAGGTTATAATCGTGATGTAAACGTTTTAATAAGTTTCATTTTAGAAAGGTGGTAATAAACCATGCGTGGATTTGCGATGATTGAACCGGGAAAGACCGGCTTTATTGAAAAGGCTGACCCGAAAGTTGGCGAACGGGACGCCTTAGTTCGACCTTTAGCAGTGGCGCCTTGTACTTCTGATATCCATACGGTCTATGAAGATGCCTTAGGACCACGGACCAATATGATTTTAGGCCATGAAGCTTGTGGGGTCGTAGTGGAAGTTGGAAGGGAAGTTAAAGATTTTCAACCTGGTGATCGGGTTCTTGTACCTGCGATTACCCCTAATTGGTCCGATGTCTATTCGCAAGCTGGTTACGCCACCGATTCCGATGGGATGTTGGGTGGTTGGAAATTCTCGAACATCAAAGATGGGGTGTTTGGGACCCGTTTCCATGTTAATGATGCGGATGGTAATTTAGCCCACTTACCTGATGAGATCGACCCGGCGGAAGCTTGCATGTTATCCGATATGATTCCAACTGGTTTGCACGCTTCGGAAATGGCTGGAGTGACCTTTGGGGACACCGTGGCTGTAATCGGGATCGGCCCGGTTGGATTGATGGCCTTACGTGGTGCCGTGCTGCATGGTGCCGGTCGCGTCTTTGCGGTTGGCTCGCGGGAAAAGACGGTCGAAGTCGCTAAAGCCTACGGGGCCACAGATATTATCGATTACCACAATGGCGGCATTGCGGAGCAAATTCTAGCGGCTACGAATGGCCAGGGGGTTGATAAAGTCTTGATTGCCGGAGGTGACGCTGAACATACCTTTGAAGAAGCCGTCAAGATGCTTAAAGCCGGTGGCTCAATTGGGAATGTTAACTACCTAAATGGTCATGATAATGTGGTCTTTAATGCTGGCGACTGGGGTGTCGGTATGGGCCATAAGACCATTCATGGTGGTTTGATGCCTGGTGGTCGCTTACGGATGGAAAAGCTAGCTTCATTAGTGGTTAATGGTCGGATTGATCCATCCTTGTTGATTACGCATCGGTTTGAAGGCTTTGATAAGATTCCTGATGCGATCGAACTGATGCACCATAAGCCGGATGATCTGATTAAACCAGTTGTCATCTGTAATGATATTGATT
>NZ_AICN01000012.1:0-6381 GCF_000247775.1 Limosilactobacillus gastricus PS3 | reverse complement strand
CCTCAGTTTTTTTGGATCTAATTATTTTAATTCGTTACTATCCATAATACCATCAAGTAAGCCATATTCCACAGCTTCTTGGGCCGTTAGGTAGTGGTCACGTTCAGTATCTTGTTCCACTTTATCAAATGGTTGACCGGAATTCTTAGCTAGAATTTCGTTAATCATCTTCCGAGTCTTCAAGATTTCTTCTGCAGCAATTTGGATTTCCGTTTGTTGCCCTTGCGCACCACCAGAAGGTTGGTGAATCATGACTTGAGAGTGTGGTAATCCAAACCGCTTGCCTTTAGCTCCTGATGATACCAAGACACTGGCCATTGAGGCAGCCATTCCAATTACGATCGTTTGGACATCAGATTTGATGAAGTTCATCGTATCGTAAATGGCCATTCCTGAAGTAACAACTCCACCAGGTGAGTTAATGTATAAATAAATGTCCTTGGTAGAATCTTGGGCATCCAAGAAGAGTAGTTGAGCAACAATTGAGTTAGCCATATCATCTTCAATTGGACCCGAAAGCATAATAATCCGGTCTTTTAATAACCGAGAATAAATGTCATAAGCACGTTCGCCACGTGACGATTGTTCAATGACAGTTGGCACTAAGTTCATAATGCGGCCTCCTTATATTTAGCACTCGTTAGTGTTGTTTGCTAACGTATGCCAATAGTTTACGCTGTTGGTCAAAAAAGGTCAAATGATATGTCGGTGAAGTTAAAACTTTTGTCTTTTTGGGTCAATTTGACAGCATCCTATAATCGTTATAAAATACTTTTAATTTTTTATTAAAAATAAAGGAGCCTACTCATGGGAAAATCAAGAAATCTTGATACTGCATTCTTCGGGCAACCGCGTGGTTTATCAACCCTGTTTTTCACGGAAACCTGGGAACGATTCTCTTACTACGGGATGCGGGCAATTTTACTGTACTATATGTACTATGCTGTTAGTCAAGGTGGTTTGGGCATGGACCAAGCCACGGCGGCTTCATTGATGTCGATCTATGGTTCACTGGTTTATCTATCCAGTATCGTTGGTGGTTGGCTATCAGATCGGGTCTTTGGATCTTATTGGACCGTTTTTTATGGTGCTTTACTGATTATGTTTGGTCACATTTCCTTGTCACTACCATTTGGTCAGGGGGCTTTATATGCTTCCATTACCTTTATCGTAGTGGGGTCCGGGTTAATGAAACCGAATATCACCAACATGGTGGGAAAGTTATACTCTGAAGAAGATGCCCGGCGTGATGCTGGTTTCTCACTTTACTATTTTGGGGTTAACTTTGGGGCCTTCATTGCTCCAATTGCCGTACCATGGGCTGCAGGTGGATTTGGTTTCCACGCTTTTGGTGCTCACCAAAATTTCCATGCTGGTTTTTCCTTGGCTGCGATTGGGATGTTTATTGGTTTGGTCCAATACTTAATCGACGGCAAGAAGTATATTTCACCTCAAAGTTTGGTCCCAACGGAACCAATCGAAAAGGAAAACCTTCGTCGGGTGGTTACTTGGATTGTTGCTGGTCTGGTGGTTGTGCTCGCCTTCTTAGGCGGTCTCTTCCTAGTTGGTCAACTTAACATTGAGAACATTATTAATATGGTGACGGTTTTAGCTTTCATTGTGCCGATTGCTTATTTTGTCATCATGTTAAAGAGCAAAGAAGTTACATCCAAAGAAAAGAAGAAGGTTCAGGCATACATTCCATTATGGATTGCTGCGGTAGCCTTCTGGAGTATTGAAGAATCAGGATCCGTTGTTTTGGCCTTATTCGCAGCACAACGGACTGTTCTACATATTGGTGGTTGGCACTACTCAGCCGCTAACTTCCAAGTTCTGAATCCATTATTCATCATGATCTTGACGCCAATCTTTGTTTGGCTATGGAATAACTGGAAGAATCAACCTAGTTCACCGAAGAAGTTCTCTGGTGGATTGATCTTTGCCGGGGCCTCTTATATTTGGATGGCCTTGCCAGGAATTATCCATGGGACAACTGCAGGTAAGGTTAGTCCATTCTGGTTAGTTGGTTCTTGGTTCATCTGTATGATTGGTGAAATGTTACTCTCACCAATTGGTTTGTCAGTTACCGCTCGACTCGCTCCGAAAGCTTATAGTTCTCAAATGATGAGTTTATGGTTGTTAGCCGACGCGGCGGCCCAAGCAATTAATGCGCAAATTGTTAAGTTTTACAGTACCGGGACAGAAGTTCCATACTTCTTATCAATTGGGGCCGTTAGTGTTGTCTTAGGGATTGGTTTATTATTAATCTCGAAGAAAATCTTCTCCTTGATGGAGGATGAAGCCTAATCGTTTGATTTTATTTTAATTTTATATTTGCTTTTTATGGCTAAATCGTGTAACATGATTTCTGTTGTAAAAAGCAAATAATTATGCGCCCTTAGTGTAATGGATCGCACGTGAGATTCCGGTTCTCGAGATCGGGGTTCGACTCCCCGGGGGCGCATTTGTTGTATCTTAAGGTATGACAGTTGCCCCAGTGGCGGAATTGGCAGACGCGCAACGTTCAGGTCGTTGTATGGGTAACCATGTACAGGTTCGAATCCTGCCTGGGGCATATAGAATAGTATGAAAAAGACCAACTTCATTTGGGTAAAATGAAGTTGGTCTTTTACTATTTACTGTAACTTGCCAAAGGCCTGTTCTAAAATTTCAATTTGAGCAATGGTCTCCCAATCTTGAACTACTTTCGGTTGGTGGTTGGCGATACTTTCATAAACGGCCTCATACATCCGCGCATAATCCCCAACTTCAGACACCACTTTTTCTTCATGGTAGTTGCCTAGATCATCATAGTAGGTCAAGGTCCCATAGTGTTCCGGTTGATCAAGTCCAAAATCCGGATGATCGTTAGTTGGCAAGTAAAAATGTTTTAAATCAATTTCTTGCCGATCTTCGGTTTCTTTAACAAACATCCCTTTAGTCCCGTAAGCCACAAAAGTTGGGCGAGCTTTAATGCGGAAATAACTGGATCGAATCGAAACTTTGAGATTTTGGTAGTTAAAGTCAAAATCAAAGTAATCGTTCATCTTATTGGTACCTAATAATTGACGAACATCATAATTAATTTGTTGTGGTTGTCCCCAATAGGAAATTACTTGGTCGACGGTATGACAAGCGTGGGTATAAATGAAGCTACTAGACCAATCTAAACCAGTCGAACTTGCTGGGACCTCTGGTCGATAATAGTCGTAATTATCTTCAACTTCCAGCAGGGTACCTAACTTGCCACTTTCGATCACTTTTTGCGTAGTGAGAAAATCACTATCAAAACGCCGATTTTGATAGGCCTGAATGAAGAGTCCTCGATCTTTAGCTAATTGGAACAATTCTTCGGCTTCGGCTTTCGTTTGAGCGAATGGCTTTTCAACTAGCACATTTTTACCATGTTCAAGGCATTCTTTGGCATATTGATAGTGAAATTCTGGTGGGGTGGTGATGACGATTAAATCTAAAGTATCATCCTGATACAAATCATTGAGGTTTTTCGTATAGTGGACCTGCGGAAGCTTTTTCCAAGGACCATCGAGGTGGCGAGCATAGATAGTTTTAAGGTTAAATTTACCTGACTTCAACATAAAGGGAAGATGGTAACGGTTAGTGCTTTTTCCATTACCTAAATAAGCGATATTTAACATTAGAACCTCCTAGTTCAAAAAAAGAGCCAATGACAAACCGGTTAGCTTGTCATTGGCTCTTAATCATTACTTTTCATCGGCAGGCGTTCCCTTAGCCCACTTACGAATAGCATCAATCTTCTTTTGCTTTTGAGTTTGCTTGTACTTTGAAGCGATTGGACGACGTCCTTGTACACCATGTGGATGTGCTTTACGCATTGGAATGTGCCTCCTTTTTAATTTCGTATAATCAACTTTTCCAATTATACATAACCGCGCCTGAAAGATCAACCATTATCCAACAATAAATCATTTATATTGCAATGGACATTTGATTATAAAACCAATAGAATAGTAAATGTTGTTTAAAGTTTGCATTCTGTAAAAAAGGCAGTGTTTCGCTTGTACTTTTTTGAACAAGAGTGCTAGACTATACATGTAAATTATTTTCCTAAAGGAGGAACTTACAGTATGACTGTAAAGATTGGTATTAACGGTTTTGGTCGGATTGGTCGTTTGGCTTTCCGGCGGATTCACGAACTAGGCGCTAAGGATATTGAAGTGGTTGCAATCAACGACTTGACTACTCCTGCAATGTTAGCTTACTTACTTAAGTATGACTCAACTCATGGTGCCTTCCCTGGTGAAGTTAGTGCTACCGAAACTGGGATCGTTGTTGACGGTAAGGAATACCCTGTATACGCAGAACGTGATGCAAAGAACATTCCTTGGGTTAAGAACGATGGTGTTCAATTCGTGCTTGAATGTACTGGATTCTACACTTCAGAAGAAAAGGCTAGCGCTCACCTTGAAGCCGGTGCAGAACGTGTCTTGATTTCAGCACCTGCTGGTAACATCAAGACTGTTGTGCCAGGTGTTAACCTTGACACTTTAACTGCTGATGACAAGATCGTTTCAGCTGCTTCATGTACGACTAACTGTCTTGCACCAATGGCATACTTCATGAACAAGAACTTTGGTGTTAAGGCTGGTACCATGACTACTATCCACGCCTTCACTTCAACTCAAATGATCTTGGATGGACCTCGTGGTAGCAAGATGCGTAACAACCGGACTGCTAGTGTTAACACTATTCCTCACTCAACTGGGGCTGCTAAGGCTATTGGTTTAGTTGTTCCTGAATTAAACGGTAAGCTTCAAGGACACGCTCAACGGGTTGGTGTTGTTGACGGTTCATTAACTGAATTGGTAACGGTCTTAGACAAGAAGGTTACGGTTGAAGAAGTTAACGAAGCTATGAAGAAGGCTACTGAAGGTAACGAAGCCTTTGGTTACACTGAAGACGAAATTGTTTCAAGTGATATCATTGGTTCAACTTTTGGTTCAGTATTTGATCCTTCACAAACTGAAGTTACGACTGCCGGTGACACGCAATTAGTTAAGACGGTTGCTTGGTATGACAACGAATACGGTTTCACTTCAAACATGATCCGTACTTTGTTACACTTCGCAACTCTTTAATGCGAATATTGTAGTCTCATGAAAGGTGGACGGAGCAATCCGCCCGCCTTTTCACTAGGAGGGAAATAAATGGCTAAATTAACAGTTGAAGACCTTCAATTAGAAGGCAAAAAAGTTTTAATGCGGGTAGACTTTAACGTGCCAATTAAGGATGGGGTTGTTGGTGACGATAACCGGATCGTGGCCGCTTTGCCAACGATTAACTATGTCCTTGATCATGGTGGTCGTGCGGTCTTGTTCTCACACTTAGGCCGGATTAAGTCAGAAGATGACAAACCAGGTCTTTCAATGAAGCCAGTGGCTGCTAAACTTGAAGAACGGCTTGGCAAGCCTGTGCAATTCGTTCCAGCAACTGAGGGAACTGAATTAGAAACGGCGATTGATCAATTAGAAAATGGTCAAGTATTGGTCTTTGAAAATACCCGGTACGAAGATGTGGTTAATGGTGAATACGTTAAGCGTGAATCGGGAAATGATCCAAAACTTGGCGAATACTGGGCTTCTCTTGGTGATGTCTTTGTTAATGATGCCTTCGGGACAGCTCACCGTTCACACGCTTCCAATGTCGGCGTTGCAACGGCAATGAAGGCTAATGGTAAGCAAGCGGCTGCTGGATTCTTAATGGAAAAGGAAATTAAATTCCTTGGGAATGCGGTTGATAATCCAGTTCACCCATTTGTCGCAATTCTTGGAGGAGCTAAGGTTTCTGACAAGATTGGGGTCATTGATCACTTACTAAACAAGGCTGATAAGGTCATTGTTGGTGGTGGGATGACTTACACCTTCTATGCTGCCAAAGGAATTAAAATTGGTAATTCCTTAGTTGAAGAAGACAAGATTGATGTTGCTAAGGAAATTATGGCCAAGGCGGGCGATAAGTTAGTATTGCCAGTTGACAGTGTTGAAGCTGATAAGTTTGCTAATGATGCTGACACGAAAGTCATTGAAGGAGACATTGATGATGGCTACATGGCTTTAGATATTGGTCCTAAGTCAGTTGCTGAATTTAAGAACGTGTTAAAGGATGCCAAAACCGTGGTTTGGAATGGACCAATGGGTGTCTTTGAAATGTCAAACTTTGCTAAAGGGACACTTGAAGTTGGTGAATTCTTAGGCACCTTAACGGATGCTACGACGATTGTTGGTGGTGGGGACTCCACCGCAGCCGCTAAACAATTAGGTATTTCGGATAAATTAACTCACATCTCTACAGGTGGTGGGGCTTCCTTGGAATACCTTGAAGGTAAGACCTTACCAGGAATTG
>NZ_AICN01000013.1:0-61968 GCF_000247775.1 Limosilactobacillus gastricus PS3 | reverse complement strand
TTAAAAAGGGATTTCCAAACCCGGTCCTTTTTTGTCGATAAGTGGTTTCAGCAAGTAAATATAAGATTAACAGAAAAATAAATTGCACACATTTAAGGGTTTCAAAAGCTGGAAGATACCGTAAAAATTCAGCAATTTTCTCGGCAATCAGTAATAATAATAAGCTGCGAGTAATAATTAACGCGTCCGTGACTCGTTTTTCCTTACGGGCATGGGTTCCATAGTAAGTAGTGAAAACTAAGATGAGTAAAATGATGACATTAGCAATAAATTGGTAAAATCTCATGAGCACTTTCCTTATCAGTTTAGTTGTTATTATTTTAGCACTGATAGCTTCAGACTTGAAATTATAACTGAGGATGAGTAAAATTGGTTTTATGATTAAAATGAAGGGGTAAATTAGCCATGACTTATTTTAAAATTGGAGATTACGTTAAGTGTAAGCAATTTGGCCCACTTGAACATGACTTCACAGGTGAGGTTGAAAAAGTTTATGATAATTCCGTTCTAGTTGCCATTCGGGAATTTGAACCGGCTGATCAAAGTGGTGTTAATGAATTGAACAACCGGGCCGTGTTGCGCAAAAGTGAAACAGAAATCATCAAGGCGGTTCCACGGACCGAAGAGGATGAAGAGTTAGCGGCTGAAGAAGAAAAGGCGGCGGCGGCAAAAGCGGCTAAGGCAAATAAATCGTCACGGAAAAAGAAGTCGGAAAAAAGTGATGACAAATAGTTAAAGTGTGATATGATATATAAGTAATCTTTTTACTTATATTTTATGCGGGTATAGTTCAGTGGTAAAACACAACCTTCCCAAGGTTGAATCGCGAGTTCGATTCTCGTTACCCGCTTTGATGATCGTCGGTTGCCCGGCGATTTTTTATTTTTCGTTAAATTTTCGTGGGAAAAGAGAAATCAGACACGCTTATAACGGGCAATATGATAAAATATTCGCATTGTCAGATGACGGAGGAAATCATGAAAATTTTTAAACAATTTCTGACCTGGTTTAAAGAACATCCAGGACCAGTTCTCAAAAACTGGTGGAGAAAAGGATCGAATGTGGTTTTCCATCAATGGCGACGATTCAATTTGACTCGTTGGTTGATAATCGTCTTTTTAACACTCTTCTTAGGAATGAGTATTTATTTGACCATTGTTGCTAAAACGGCCAATGTGAAAGATTTAAAGGCTCGTTTAGAAACAAATACCCAAATTTATGATAAAAATGGGTCATCAGCGGGGAGCCTCTATGACCAAAAGGGTACTTATGTCCCCTTAAGTAAGATTTCTAAAAATGTGCAAAATGCGGTTTTATCAACGGAAGATCGTAACTTCTATCATGAACATGGCTTTTCTTTTAAAGGACTCGCCCGAGCGGCCTTTCTGTTAGTCCGGAACCGGTTGACGGGGAGTAGTGCTATTTCCGGTGGGGGAAGTACTTTAACCCAGCAATTAGTTAAGAATGCCTTCTTGACGCAGCAGCAAACTTTTTCGCGAAAACTAAAAGAAATCTTTATTTCAATTGAGGTAGAGAATCAATACAGTAAAAAAGAGATTTTAACCATGTACCTCAACAATGCCTATTTTGGTAATGGGGTCTGGGGGGTGCAGGATGCAGCGGAACGGTATTTCGATACGGACGCTGCTGATTTAACGGTTCCGCAAGCTGCGACCTTAGCGGGAATGTTGACCTCACCAGGGATTTATGATCCGGTTAAATACCCATCCGCCACTAAAAAACGGCGAAATGTTGTTTTACAACTGATGGTTGAGAATAATAAATTAAGTCAATCAGCGGCTAATCAGTATAAGAAAACTTCGTTAACGGTCACCAATGGTTATCAATCCTCTGAAGATACCTATAAATATCCCTACTATTTTGATGCGGTGATCAGTGAAGCTATTAGTGATTATGGCTTGACTGAAAGTGAAGTCATGAATAATGGCTATAAAATTTATACGACCCTAGATCAAAATCAACAAGCCGCGATGCAGTCGACCTACGATGATAGTTCTAATTTCCCATCAGCTAGTTCAGATGGGACCATTGTCCAGTCTGCTTCCATTGCTATGAATCCAAAGACTGGTGGGGTAACCGCTGTGGTCGGAGGTCGGGGGACCCATGTTTTCCGTGGCTATAACCGTTCCACGCAAATGCGGCGACAACCTGGTTCAACGATTAAACCGATTGTGGTTTACGCGCCGGCTTTAGAAAAGGGGTATTCATATGATTCAACCGTCCAAGACAAATTACAATCATATGGGACCAACAAGTACACGCCCAAAAACTATGATGGAACATATAGCGGTAGTGTCCCAATGTATGAAGCCTTGTATAAGAGTTTAAATGCGCCAGCAGTTTGGCTCCTAAATAAGATTGGGGTGAATGCGGGTTATAAATCAGCGCAAGACTTTGGCTTGCCGGTTGAAAGTGGCGACAAAAACTTAGCCCTCGCGCTTGGTGGGATGACCAAAGGGGTTTCTCCACAACAATTAGCACGTGCATATTCAGCCTTTGCTTCAGGCGGGACTTTGCCGACGGCCCATTACATTACTAAAATTGTGGATGCTTCAGGCAATGAAGTTCCTCGTAAGACCAAGTTGACTAAGAAACGGATCATTTCTACCAAGATTGCCAATCAAATGACAAGCATGATGATCGATGTCTTTAAGTTGGGGACGGGGAAAAATGCCAAACCGGCAAACTATACCATCGCCGGGAAAACCGGGACGACAAACTCGGGCTTATCAAATGACAACGACCGGGATAAATGGATCGTAGGTTATACCCCAGACTTAGTAGTAGCGACCTGGGAAGGTTATGACTCCACGACGGATGAACAACAACTGAGTGATTTGGAAAGTAGTGATATTTACTCCTTGTACAAGACAGAAATGTCGAGCTTGTTACCATATACCAAGGGAACCAGCTTCACGGTAAAAGCGGCCTCAACGCGAGCCAATTCGGCTTCCAGCAACAGTGGGACGCAAAAGCTATGGGAACAGGCAACTAGCTGGTGGAATAAATTAACTGGTAATAGTAATAGTGATTCAACTGATACCACTGACACCACTGATACGAGCGACTCCACGGATGAAAGTTCTAGCAGCGGCATTGGTGATCAGATCTCTAATGCTTGGAACCAGCTGACGTCGCTCTTCTAGTGGTTGAGAGCTAAAAAACATGATACAATCAGAACAGATTTTTAATGGAGGACCAAATTAAGATGGTAGTAAATATTTTTGATACGGCAAATGAAATGTCGCGCCAAATGGTGGAAACACAAGAGTACCAGGATTTAAAGGTAGCTGTTGAAGAACTGTTGGCAGATGAAGCGGCA
The DNA here is from genome assembly GCF_000247775.1 of Limosilactobacillus gastricus PS3. Taxonomy (GTDB): domain Bacteria; phylum Bacillota; class Bacilli; order Lactobacillales; family Lactobacillaceae; genus Limosilactobacillus; species Limosilactobacillus gastricus_A. Next base: position 58,625 of record NZ_AICN01000013.1, on the reverse strand, counting down.
GTAGCTTTATTCCGGGATTTCCAAAAGCAACAGGCGGAAGCCCAACACAAGCAAATGCAGGGCCAACAACCTAGTGAAGACGAAATCAAAGCCATTCAAGACATGGCGAAAAAGGTTAGCGCGGAAGCATCCATTATGAAGTTAATGGAACAAGAAAAACGGCTTGATCAAATGATTCAACAGATTAATCAAAACCTGACGAGTCCGATTCAATCCCTATACAATGATCTTTTGAAGGATCCAGAATAATATTTAACAACTCCAAGGATGCCTAAGACAAACTTGGAGTTGTTTTTTCATGAGGAGTAATGATGCAAATTAATCAAATTGAAGTCGGTGAACCACTCACCCTCTTTGTTTTACTCAAAGATGTACAAGCCCGCACAGCGCGTAACGGGAATCCCTATTTGAATATTACTTTTTCCGATCAAACTGGGGAGATTAGTGGTAATCTTTGGGATGTCACGCCGATTCAGATCGATGAATTCCAACCAGGCCGCGTTGTTTATCTGCAGGGCTTGGGTGATCAATATCAAGGCCAAGCTCAGGTTAATATTCAGGGCTTACGATTGGCAACGAATGATGAACCAGCTGATCCCAATTTATATGTCCAACGGGTTGACCTAACCGATCAGGAGCTACGAGAAGCTTTACGACCATTTTTTTCGGCCATTAAGGTAGATGAATTTCGGATTATTGTCACTGATCTAATGAATCATTATGGTGATCAGTTCTTTCAATATCCGGCTGCGAAAGTTAATCATCATGCCCTAGTTGGAGGACTGGCTTTTCATACACTATCGATTCTGAGATTAGCACAAGCTGTGGCCGAGCAATATTCAGGAATTAATCGCTCGCTTTTGTATGCAGGAGCGATGCTACATGATCTAGGCAAGGTCATTGAATTATCAGGCCCGGTGGCCACTCAATATACGATTGCGGGAAGTTTACTGGGGCATATCTCAATTGTGGATGGCGAAATTGTGCAAGCCTGTCAACGAAAGAACTTAGATGCCGAGAGCGAACCGGTCATTTTATTACGACATGTTATTTTAGCTCATCATGGCTTGCTAGAATATGGTTCGCCGGTGCGTCCCCAATTAATCGAAGCCGAAATTTTACATCGCTTAGATGAATTAGATGCTTCGATTGTGGAAATTAATCAAGCGATGAAGGATGTAGAAATTGATGATTATTCGGAACGTGTTTTTTCACTAGAAAACCGGCGCTTTTTTAAGGATGAATTGCAAAGAGATTTTAAAGATTCCGAGTAAATCCAGAGTTTTCCTTTAACATGTGGTATATTAAACAGGTATCAATAAAAAGGATGTGAATAGTTTGAAGTCCAAGAAAATTTTGGCTTTAGTTGCGGGGGTTGCGCTCGCACTACCACTAGCAGCCTGTGGGAATAAAGCGGTTGCGACAACTAATGGGGGAAAAATTACCCAAAGTGAATATTACAGTAGCATGAAGCAAACGACGGCTGGGAAGCAAGTCTTGCAACAAATGATCCTCGATAAAGTTTTAGAGAAACAATATGGAAGCAAGGTTTCATCCAGTGACGTTAACAAAGAATATAATGCAGCTAAAAAGACTTATGGGAGTTCCTTCTCATCAGTCCTTGCTCAACAGGGGTATACTACTAGTACCTTCAAAGACCAAATTCGGTCGCGCTTATTATTAGAAGAAGCTGTCCGGGCTAGTTCATCCTTCTCAACTTCAGCTTTGAAGAAGCAATGGAAGGAATATCAACCAAAGATCTCAACGGCAATGATTACGGTGGGGAGTGAATCGGATGCTCAAAGTATCATTGATGATTTGAACTCAACTTCTAGTAACAAGCTGAAAGAGTTTAAAAAGTTAGCTAAATCCAAATCGACGGATAGTGCGACGGCTTCTTCCGGTGGGGTAATGCCAACCTTTGATAATACGGATACGTCCTTGCCAGATGCAGTTAAGACCGCTGCTTACAAGCTGAAGAATGGTGAATACACCACCAGTCCAGTGCAAGGCGATGATGATACTTACTATGTAATTTATATGATTAAGCACCCTGCTAAAGGGAAGTATGCTAATCACATCAGTGACTTGAAAGACCAGATTGTCACAGAAAACATGAATGATAGTGATTTCGTCAAGAAAGTTGTTTCCAAGGCTTTGAAGAAGGGTGACGTCTCAATTAAAGATAGTGATTTGAAGAATATTCTTGCTGATTACTTGAATACTTCTTCATCTAGTTCATCCAGTTCTTCAAGTTCATCTTCTAGCAGCACTAGTTCAAGCTCAGCTAGCGATAGTAGCTCCACGGAATCAAGTTCGGCTTCCAGCAGTAGTGCGGAATAATAAATTGGTTGCAAGTCTAAGAGCTTTTTAATAATAATTATTGACAAATAGTAAGAGATCAGGTAAAGTTACTTCAATAAGCAAGCGAAGAAAGGAGCTGAGATTATGTTAAGAAATGTATTTTGTTGTTGTACTCGTCAAAATATCCGAACTGACATGGTCTCAGTTGGGTCTTTTGAGGTACGATAGGATCTCGAAAACCTTGATCTAAACGGTCACTAGCCATGTTGGTTAGTGACCGTTTTTGTTTGCAAAAGATAAAGGAGGGTGACTATAACGACTACGATTGGAATTTTAAATTTAATGCATGATAAGCTTGACACTCAAAAACGATTTTAAGAAGTTTTAAGGTTCGCTGCCCCCCAAGTTCAAATTGAATTTTTGTATCCGGTTGATCATTATCTTGATCGTCCCGTTCCAGAGTTAGTGGCTAAAATTTCGCAACCCCTGGCGATTGATCAAGTTTATCGGTATGATGCTTTTATTATCACCGGAGCGCCGTTAGAACAAATTGATTTTGAAGAAGTAACTTATTATGATGAGATAATCGCATTATTAGAACAATTAAAAGCTAATCGCACCCCGACCCTCTTTGTCTGTTGGGGAGCCATGGTCGCAATGCATCATTTTTATGGGATTGATAAGCACCCGTTAGCGAACAAATTATTCGGTGCTTATTCTCATCAAATTACCCAACCAACCGCCTTGTTAAAGGGGTTGCAGTCAGGTTTCATGGCTCCGCACGCTCGCTACGCGGAGATGGATTCAGATCAAATTGCTGCAACTAAAGATTTGGTAGTGAATGCGGTAGCTTCTAATCATCGAAACTTTTTACTCACCAGTCGTGAATTTCCGTTTACTTTCCTGTTTTCGCATTTGGAGTATGGTCAACGCGCTCTATTAAAGGAATACCAACGAGAAGTGCAAGCGACCCAAAGTTCGCCTGGCTTAATCGCCCGACCGGTAAATTATTATATGCAACTAGGTGAGCCAGTTTATCACTGGCAAACCGTTTCGCAACGTTTTTTTGAAAATTGGTTAACTCAAGTCAAAGGAGAAATAACAATATGACAAAGCAAATCTACAACTCAATCAATGAATTAATTGGCAACACCCCGATTGTTAAACTTAATCGGGTGGTTCCAGAAGGGGCCGCTGATGTTTACGTTAAATTGGAATTCTTTAACCCAGCCGGTTCGATCAAGGATCGGATTGCCTTAGCCATGATTGAAAAGGCAGAAGCAGATGGTCTTTTGAAAGCTGGGGATACCATTGTCGAACCGACTTCGGGGAATACTGGAATCGGATTAGCGGCCGTTGCAGCTGCTAAAGGTTATCATTTAGTCATTACCATGCCAGAAACCATGAGTGTAGAACGACGTAAATTGATGCAGGGCTATGGGGCTGAACTAATCTTGACCCCCGGAGCCGATGGAATGAAAGGTTCGATTGCTAAGGCTCAAGAATTAGTCGATCAAAAAGGCTACTTTATGCCGATGCAATTTGAAAATCCAGCCAACCCAGCGGCCCATGAAGCAACGACTGGGAAGGAAATTATTGCTGCATTTGGTGAAGATGATTTACCAGATGCCTTTGTTGCCGGGGTTGGGACTGGTGGAACTCTGACGGGAATTGGTCACGACTTAAAGGCGGTTAATGATCAAGTCAAGGTTTATGCTTTAGAACCGGCTGAATCACCATTACTAAAGGATGGTCAAGCTGGTAAACACAAGATCCAAGGAATTAGTGCTGGTTTTATTCCAGCTACTTTGGATCAAGATGTTTATGATGGAATCGTTGAAATTTCCAGCGATGAGGCGATTGCGACAGCCCAAGCGGTTTCCCGACAAGAAGGATTCTTGCCAGGGATTTCGGCAGGGGCTAATATTGCCGGAGCAATCCAATTAGCTCAAGAGTTAGGAGTAGGTAAGAAGGTCATTACAGTAGCACCGGATGGTGGGGAACGATACCTCTCAACCGATTTATTCAACTTTGAATAAGTAGACAATAAGCCGGAAAAGACATGCAGGAACTCCATCGAGATAGCTTGAAACTCATGGAGCACTTTTTGACATAATAGTTACCAGTGTGATAAAGAAAATGAGGATTGGAGGAACCAGCATTAGGTTCTTCCAATCCTCATCTTTTATGATTGATGATATTTTTCTAAAATATGATTAATTCGGTCCAAATGAGCTTGATTGCGGAAATTAAACAATTCCAGATCGTGATTAATTTCTGCAATCACTTGAGTTAAATTAGCCAGTTCATTCGTTAAGGTTTGGGCATGGTTACCTAAATCTTGACCGGCCTTTGTGATTGCTTTTAGATGATCCTGATAATCTTTAACTTCAGTTTTTAATTTGGTAAACATGATTAATCCTTGAACTGAGCTGCGATGGATTGGCGAACAGCTTCGTAATCTTCGCTAGCGTAATCGTTAGAGTGATCAGTAAAGTTAATCTTGAACTCATCATCACTAGAATAGCGTGGTAAGAGATGCCAGTGACTGTGGAAGACACTTTGATATGCCACTTCACCATTATTATTCATGACGTTCATCCCTTTGATGTCGGGATTTGATGCCTTAATTGCCCGAGCAATCTTAGGAATCCGTTTAAAAACTTCGGCCGCTAAATCTTCATCGTATTCAAAAATATCTTTGACATGCTTCTTAGGAATCACTAGCGTGTGACCAGGTGTATTTTGGGAAATGTCCAAGAAAGCCTTGACGACATCATCTTCGTACACGGTATAGCTAGGGATTTCGCCAGCAATAATTTTGCAAAAAATACAATCTTCCATCTTCATAACCTCGCTTTCATTTCCATTAGTATACCGCAACTGGGGTGATAATTGCATTTTGATCTTTGGATTACTATGATATAATCAGTGAACTAATAAAAGGAGCGACAAATGTTAACAATTGACCAACTGGTCGGCGGATATTCCCAAGTGCCAGTTTTAAAAAATATTAGCTTTCAAGTTCAACCCGGCGAATTAGTAGGGTTGATTGGCTTAAATGGGGCTGGTAAGTCAACCACGATTAATCATATTATTGGTCTGTTACAACCATTCTCGGGTTTGATTCAAGTTAATGGGGCCACTTTAGCCAATGATCCGCTTACCTACAAAAAAGCCATCGCTTATGTTCCAGAAACACCGGTTTTATATGAAGAACTGACCTTACGGGAACATCTCCAATTAACCATCAATGCTTATCAATTAGCGCCAACTTCAGCTTGGCAACGGGCCAAGGAGCTATTAAAGACTTTTCGGTTAGAGAATAAATTAGATTGGTTTCCAGTTGATTTTTCAAAGGGGATGAAGCAAAAGGTCATGATTTGTATGGCCTTTATGACCGAGGCAAAGTTATTAGTAATTGATGAACCTTTTTATGGTCTGGATCCCTTAGCCGTCCACGACTTACTGACAATTATTGATCAAAAGAAGGCGCAAGGGGTAGCCATTCTCATGTCGACGCACGTTCTTGATACGGCTCAAAGATACTGTGATCGCTTCGTTTTGTTAGCAGATGGACAAGTGCAAGCTCAAGGTAGTTTACAAGATTTGCAGGCTTTGAATGGTCATCAGGGAGAATCCTTGGATGAAATCTATTTGCAATTAGCGCAAGGAGATCGCCATGCTAAATAAATTATTTTGGCAGCGTCAGCAAAGTCGTTGGGTCCATTATCTGCATTACTGGCGACTGGTTTTTAATGATCATTTTATTATTGCCCTTTTCTTTATGGCAGGAGCGATGGCTTACAGTTATGATCAGTTGTTACCGCAGGTTAATTCGCAACCATGGTGGCGACTGATACTAATTGGATGGGTTACTTTAGCTATGCAAGTCGGACGCTGGGCCCTGTTTGTTGAACAACCTGATCCAGTTGTTTTATTGCCCTTAACTAGTCAAATCAAGCAGTACTTAAAACCAGCAAGCTATTATAGTGCGAGCCTAGGTTTAATTATGACGTTGGCCCTAACGGTTATTGCTCTGCCCTTGGCTTTAACTATCATGAAAATATCGACCCTTACTATGATCGTGATGGGGTTGACAGTCGTAACTTTAAAATTAAATTGGTTAGTTTGGGAAAAACAACGTTTCTTGAATTTTACGAAGAACACACGATTAATTAATTTCGTGCAGTGGGGCATGACCCTGGTGATTGCGGCGATCATGTGGATGGAGTGGCCATTGATGGCCTGGATTTTCAGTTTAATGCTTTTGTTGACTGGCCAATATTTAAATTCGCGAACCAGCTTCGATTGGTCAGCCGCCATTGCTTATGAACAGGCACGAACCGAATCGATCTATCGGTTTTTTAATCTCTTCACGGATGTTCCGCAAGTGCAAGGACGAGTGAAACGTCGGGCTTGGGCGGATGGAATTATCAAATATTTATCCCATCAAGATGGTCAGTGGGGCTATTTATATGCCCGAGGATTCGTACGAGGTTCCGATACTAGTGGATTGGTGGTGCGCTTAACATTAATCTTAGCAATCATTACCTTTTTCATTCCGATCAATTGGTTGCAGACGGTCGTATTAGCATTAAGTTTATATGTAATTGTCAGTCAATTAGGACCTGAGTATCATCAATTTGACAATAAGGTCTTTACTTATCTGTATCCCCTGGAAGTTAAGCAACGTCAAAATGCTTATCTAAGCTTAACTCGACGGGTGCTATGGCCAGTCGCAATTATTTTAATATTGGCGACGGTGATGAGTTCATACCTTATCTTAAATGTTTTCATTATTATAATTGAAGGTGAATTATTAGTGCATTGGTATTTGCCAATGCGAGTTTTTAAGGAGAAATAAATGCGTGTAAAACACAAGAAGTGGGCCGACCCTTATTTAGAAAGTCATCCCGAAACCGTGAGTATCAATCCGACAGAATACAAAGGTAAGTGGCAAAATCGCTTTGAAAAGGATCAACCTTTGCATCTAGAAGTAGGAATGGGGAAAGGACAATTCATCATTGGGATGGCTCAAAAATATCACCAGTTTAACTTCATTGGCTTGGAAATTGAAAGCACGGTGGCGGCGATTGCAGCTAAAAAAGCTGAACCCTTAGCTTTACCTAATTTGACCTTTGTGCGGGCCGATGGGGCAGGATTAGATACCTATTTTGCTGAAGACGAAATCCAACAGTTATATTTGAATTTTTCCGATCCTTGGCCTAAAACGCGACATGAGAAACGACGCTTAACTTATAAGAGTTTCTTGACCAACTATCAACGGGTGCTAGTTGACCAAGGATGTATTGAAATGAAAACCGATAACATGGGCTTATTTGAATACTCACTCCAGAGTTTAAATAATTATGGGATGGTTTTTGATGGAGTTTGGCTGGATTTGCATCATAGTGATGAGCAGGAAAACAATGTTGAAACCGAGTATGAACAAAAATTTGCGGCGAAGGGTCAACCGATTTACAAATTGAGGGCTCATTTTAAATAACGAAAAGGCAGGTAAACACCTTGATTGAACAAGGTGTTTACCTGCCTAAATATTTTTACTTGGCTTCAGTCGAATCCGTTAATTGTAACTCTACGACGGTTCCAGTTCGCCGATCAACGAAAAATTCATAGGATAAAATTTCATAACCAACTTGTTGACGAAATCCACCATGGTAAACTCGGAGAATCGAATCCTGATAAGGGTACTTTTCGGGGTGTTTGTGGATCCAAGTTCCGATAATTTCACCATTGGCTTCAAAAGTATTAATAACATGTCGCAAAACCTGTTCGGAAGATAAGCCACGATCAGCTAAAAGGTACCCAGCTGAGTAACCGGCAATTCCTGCTAAACCAAGGGCCGAAACCACGACTAGGGGATTTAGATGTGATGATCTTTCTGACATATTGAGCCCCCACATATCAATTTAGTAGTTTTATTTTATCATAAATTCGCTTGAGGTGCTGATGAGCGTTTAATTGGCATTTGAAGATTAAATTCAGTAGACTAAATAAAAAGCTTTCTGGAGGTTGGCAATGAAAGATTTACCAAAAACTAATTTAACTGATTTAGAAGCACAATTACAAAGCGGTCGCTACATCCTCTTTTTTACGGCTGATTGGTGTCCAGATTGTCGTTTTATCAAGCCTGCGATGCCGGAAATTGAAGCGGAATATGCAGATTTCACCTTTATTAAAGTTGATCGCGATGAAAACATTGATTTAGCCGCTGAAATGGGCATTATGGGGATTCCGAGTTTTGTTGCTTATCAAGATGGTCAAGAAATTGGACGATTTGTAAACAAGGATCGGAAAACCAAGCAAGAAGTAGAAACTTTTATTAACGGATTGAATAAGAATTAAACAAGGGATTTGGGATCAATTGATATTTGACCCAAGTCCTTTTTATAAGCAAATGACTATGGTAAACTAGACCCTGATTTGAAAAGAAATGAATGAGGTTAGAAATGTTAATTTCAAGTTACAATCAAGCTGGGATGGGGGACGTCCTAGTCACAATGGTGGCTCCAACAGTTGGTGGACAAACCGTCCACAAAGCAGGTCAAGTAGTGCAACTAACATCGAGTGAGAATGGTAGTTTGTTAGGATATAACTTCTTAGCAGCAAGCGAACTTTTACCAGAATTAACCAGTCAAGCTGCTGTGCAACTATTCTTAACTGATGGTCAGGTTGCTAAGTTGAACCAGGCAGTACAAGCGGCCGGCTTTGACCAATTATTAGTTGCGGATCATGACCCTAAATTTGTAATTGGCTATGTGGCTGAAATGGAAGATCATCCTAAGTCTGATCATTTGCATATTACAAAGGTGGACGTTGGCGATCAACAGTTACAAATTGTTTGTGGTTCACCTAACATTGCTAATCATGTAAAAGTGATCGTTGCCAAACCAGGAGCAATGATGCCAAGTGGTCAGATGATCTGGCCAGGTGAGTTAGTTGGGGTACCTAGTTTTGGGATGATTTGTGCCGGGAGAGAACTGAACCTGGCCAATGCACCACAACAACCAGGCTGTGTGATTCTACCAGATGACTTTGGCCAAGCTGGGGATGCATTTGATTTTGAAAAAGGAAATCAATTATTTGTCTAAGGGAAGTGACAAAATGAGTACATATTACTTTGTGGGAATTAAGGGAACTGGAATGGCTTCCTTAGCACGATTATTAAAGGATCAAGGGCATGAGGTACTTGGATCTGATATTGAAAAGGAAACGTTCACTCAGGCTCCACTTGAAGCTGCGGGAATCAAGATTCTACCCTTTAATCCTGACAATTTAAAACCAGGCATGATTGTGGTCCAAGGGAATGCCTTTAATGATGACCATCCTGAAATTGTTCAGGCGCATGCCATGGGCTTAACGGTCCAAAGTTACCCCGCAACGGTGGAAGAACAAGTCCAGAGATATACCAGTATTGGGATTGCCGGAGCTCATGGAAAAACCAGTACGACCGGATTGTTATCGCATGTCTTGGCCAAGCTTGCGCCAACTAATTATTTAATTGGTGATGGGGTCGGGCGTGGTGTTGCCGATGCGCAATTCTTTGTCTTTGAAGCCGATGAATACCGCGATCACTTCTTGGCTTACCATCCCGACTATGCCATTATGACAAATGTTGAATTTGATCACCCCGATTATTTTAAAGATTTAGCTGATGTAGTTGAATCATTTAAAGCCTACAGTCAACAAGTAAAAAAGGCCGTTTTTGCCTGGGGAGAAGATCCACAATTACGGCAAATGACGTTTGACGTGCCGGTTTATTATTATGGAACAAATGAACAAGATGATTTTCGGGCAGTAAATATCCAACGGACAGCATCGGGCTCGGCATTTGACGTATATCATCAGGATCAATTAATTGGACATTTTAATATTCACCTATATGGACAACACAGTGTGTTAAATGCTTTGGCCGTGGTTGCGCTAGCCTATACTGAACAATTAGATATGGCGGTCGTTGCTGAAGTTTTGCAAAGCTTTAACGGAGTCAAGCGGCGGTTTAGCGAAACCGATAAAGGTGATATTGCCATTATTGATGATTACGCTCACCACCCATCGGAAATTAAGGCGACACTGGATGCAGCCCGCCAAAAATATCCAGATCGTGAATTGGTAGCGGTCTTCCAGCCGCATACTTATTCTCGGCTTAAAGCCTACTTAAATGAATTTGGGGAATCCCTAAAAAAAGCCGATCAAACATATGTAACCCCGGTCTTTGGATCGATTCGGGAACAAGCTGGCGATATTTCGAATCAAGATCTGATTGATCTGATCCCCAATGGACATGCAATTGATGAGCATACCCTTGATCAGTTACTCCAATATCACCAAGCAGTAGTGGTCTTCATGGGAGCCGGTGATATCGAAAAATATGAAGATCAATATGAGAAATTGCTAGGTTAAATTACTTGCTTGAAATGGTAGCATTTGCTACCATTTTTTTAATCAATCAAGAATAATTTGGGAAAAATTTAGGAGGTAAAATAGTGAACAACTATACACAAGAGCCGCAACGGCGTGAAGTCAATGCTGCAGTGGGCTTAAATGCCTTTTTGACACGGATGTATGGGATTATGACCTTAGCCGTCTTAGTTTCAGCGGCGACAGCTTACTTGTCCATGACAGCCTTTCGGACGACTTTAATGCTTTTCGCGGCACAACACACGGGGATGATTTGGTTAATCCTATTATTACCAATTGCGTTATCTATGGGAGTGAGCTTCAGTGCTACTCGGAACCCCGCGGGGGCCTTTTTGATGCTAATGTTGACGGCAATTATTTATGGCTTTGAGTTTGCTTTAATCGCGGGGGCCTTTACGACTGCCAATATTGCGGCAGCTTTTGTTTCCTCGTCGGCGGTATTTATCACCATGGCTTTTTACGGAACGGTTACAAAGCGTGATTTAACCCGGGCTGGTAGCCATGCGATGGCAGCATTAATTGCTCTAATTATTGCCACCATTGTTAATATGTTTTTACGTAGTGCGGCAATTACTTACATCTTTTCTTACATTGCGGTGATCATTTTCGTTGTTTTAACCGCTTGGGATGCTCAAAAGATGAAAGCAATTTACGTAAATTATGGTCATGAGGTTTCCATGACAGGTTTAGCAATTCAGGGAGCTTTGCAACTTTACCTTGATTTTGTTAACCTATTCATCCAATTCCTTCAAATTTTTGGGATGAGTAATCGAGACTAATTGAATCATGAACCGGCGATCTAATGAGATCCCGGTTTTTTATTTATCAGGTAATTAGGCATCAGATTAAAAATTCTGATAAATGTTTGGTACAATTGAACAATGAATACGAACGGTTAATGGGGAGTTAAAATGGCAAAACAATTATTATTGATCGATGGTAATAGTATTATGTTTCGGGCTTTCTTCGCCATGCATAATCAATTAGAGCGATTCACGAATCAAGATGGCTTACATACCGCAGCGATTTATGGATTTAAACTAATGCTTGACCATGTCTTAGCAGAATATCAGCCGGATGCTGCGTTGGTGGCTTTTGATGCGGGAAAGGTTACTTTTCGAACTCAGTTGTTTGATGATTACAAGGGAAGTCGTGATAAAACGCCTAGTGAATTAACCGAACAAATCCCCTATGTTCGGCGGCTGGTTCAAGATAGCGGAATTCAAAGTTATGAGTTGCCTAATTATGAAGCCGATGACATTATTGGCACCTTAGCCCAAGAAGCTGATCAAGCGGGATACGAAACTACGATTATTACCGGTGATCGGGATTTAACCCAATTAGTGACTCCGCAAACCACGGTGGCGGTAACGAAAAAAGGGGTAACCCAAACGGAAGATTATACGCCTGAATATATGCAAGAAAAACTGGGCGTGACGCCGGTTCAATACATTGACGTGAAGGCGTTAATGGGGGATAGCTCGGATAATTATCCAGGCGTTACTAAGATTGGCGAAAAAACAGCAGTTAGTTTGATTCAAGAGTATGGCTCTCTCGATGGCTTATACGAGCATGTTCAAGACATGAAACCAAGTAAGCGGAAGGAAAACCTAATCAATGAGGAAAAGATTGCCCGGGAATGCCAAACTTTAGCGACGATTAAACGTGATGCCCCAGTTGAAGTACAGCTAACAGATTTAACCTATCAAGGACCTGATCAGGAAGCCTTAGCGGAGTTATATCGGGAATTAAATTTCCAATCGTTTTTATCTCAAATGGGCGTTGAAGCTCCCGTACCGACTGTTAAACCCGTTCAATACGTAGAATTAACGGCGGATAATCTATCCTTACTAGATCAATTTAAGACCAGCTTGGTTTTTCATCTAGAAATGCTAGAAGCAAATTATCATTTGGCTCAACCAGTTGGTTTTGTCTTAGGCAGTCCCGATTGTTGGTTAGTGAGTCGAGATATTAATCTTTTGCAAAAACCAGCAATTAAGCAATTATTGGCTAATGATGAAATCAAAAAAGATGTCTTTAATGCGAAGGCACAACTGGTAGCCTTGCATCGATTAGGGGTATCGCTTCATCACGTAGCATTTGATTTATTATTAGCTTCTTATCTGTTAGATACGAATGAAAATAGTGATGATCTAGGTTTACTAGCCCAAGTTCATGATTATCATGATGTGCAACCTGATGAAGTAGTCTACGGCAAAGGGGCGAAACGAGCCGTGCCGGAGGATAATGAAATTTTTTACACGCATTTAGCTAATAAGGCTCGCGCCATTTATGAATTGCGGCAGCCGCTGTTTGACCAGTTAAAGGCGAATGAACAACTATCCTTATACACTGATATTGAACGGCCACTGTCAGCAGTTCTGGCTCAAATGGAAATTGATGGTGTAATGGTGAAAACTAGCACTTTAACTCAGATGCAAAGCCAACTAACTGAGCGACTGAGTGAATTGGAGCAAGCAATCTATCAAGCGGCCGGTGAAGAATTCAACATTAATTCAACTAAACAACTAGGGGTAATTCTTTTTGAAAAGTTAAAATTACCGGTGATTAAGAAGACCAAAACTGGCTATTCAACAGCGGTGAGTGTTTTAGAGAAGCTACGTGACCAGGCCCCAGTAGTTGATTTGATTTTACAATATCGGCAGATTGCCAAAATCCAGTCTACCTATGTAACTGGGCTGCTGAAGGTAATTCATCCTGATGACCACAAGATTCACACTCGCTATCTACAAACTTTGACGCAAACGGGACGTCTATCTTCGGTCGACCCCAATTTACAAAATATTCCGGTTCGTGTCGAAGAAGGTCGACGAATCCGACAGGCCTTTGTACCGAGTGAACCGGGTTGGGAAATCTTCTCGTCGGACTACTCACAAGTGGAACTGCGGGTTTTAGCCCATGTTAGTGGCGATCAAAATATGCAAGCGGACTTTATCAATGGTGAGGATATTCACGCAGCAACTGCCCGACGGATCTTTCATCTCTTACCCGACGAAGAAGTCACCCCTAACATGCGGCGTCAAGCGAAGGCCGTCAATTTTGGGATTGTATATGGAATTAGTGATTATGGACTAGCCCAAAATATTAATGTCAGTCCTAAACAGGCGAAAACTTTTATTGAGAGTTATTTTGCTGAATTTCCAGGAGTTCATGACTATACCAAGTCGATTGTCGAAACTGCTCGGCAGCAAGGTTATGTTGAAACCATTACCCATCGGCGCCGGTATTTGCCAGATATTCATGCTAAAAACTTTAATTTGCGTTCTTTTGCTGAGCGGACCGCTATGAATACACCTATTCAAGGGAGCGCGGCTGATATTATTAAAATTGCCATGATCAGAATGGGACCAGCGCTTGCTGCACATCATTTGCAAGCTCGGATGCTCCTGCAAATCCATGACGAATTGGTATTTGAAGCACCGAAAGAAGAGTTAGCCACCCTTCGTCAAGTTGTGACGGAGGTGATGGATTCGGCAGTTAAGTTATCTGTCCCGCTAAAAGTTGAAAGTAAAGTTGGACCAACTTGGTATGATTTAAAGAAAATTGAGGATTAACAATGCCTGAGTTACCAGAAGTAGAAACAGTTCGTCGGGGATTGATGCGAATTGCGGCCGGGCGGCAAATTAATGGGATTGATGTTTTGTATGGAAAAACCATTACAAATGATGTTGAAGAATTCCGCCAAGCTTTAATCGGACAGACCATTACGGATATTGATCGTCGAGGAAAGTATTTGCTCTTTCGATTTACGAATCAATTAACGATGGTTTCCCACCTCCGAATGGAAGGAAGTTATTTTAACCAACCCACAGGCGGTGAAGTAGATAAACATACGCACGTCATTTTCCATTTTACAGATCAAACGGATCTCTGTTATCGCGATACCAGGAAATTTGGCCGGATGACTTTGGTTAAAACGGGGAATGAATATGAAGTGGGAGGCTTAAAAACGATTGGTCCGGAACCAACGGAACATGATTTTAAGTTAGATTATTTTATCGATATTTTGAAGCACAGTCGCGGCAAGATTAAGCCGTTCCTATTGAACCAATCGCATGTAGCGGGCTTGGGGAATATCTATTGTGATGAAGTCTTATGGATGGCCAAGATTAATCCTGAGCAACCGGCAAATTCCTTGTCAGATACCCAAGCAAGTATATTGCGAAAAAGTATTATCAGTGAGATTAAAAGGGCAACGAAGTTACATGGAACTACCGTCCATACCTTCAAAAATGCCTTTGGTAATGCGGGCGAGTTTCAAAATGAACTCCAAGCCTATGGACATGCTGGCGAGCCTTGTCCTCGGTGTGGAACGACGATGATTAAAATAAAGGTAGCTCAACGTGGCACCACATATTGTCCGCAGTGCCAGCCCTTACGAGGTCAAAATGACTAAGGTAATTGGCTTGACCGGCGGAATTGCCACCGGTAAATCAACCGTCAGTCAGTATTTAAGAACCAAAGGGTTAAAAATAATTGATGCTGACATAGTAGCTCGCCAAGTTGTCGAACCAGGAACCAAGGGGCTCGCTTTAATTCAAGAAGCCTTTGGTAAAGAGGTTATCAATCCTGATGGCAGCCTTAATCGAGCACAATTAGGTAAGGTTGTGTTTGCTGATTCACAGGCTCGCCAGAAGTTAAACCAGATCCTCCATCCGTTAATTTTTCGGACCATTTTAGGGCGTTTTGAAGAATTAAAAGCCCAGCGATGTCCAGTAGTGGTCCTGGACATTCCCTTGTTATTTGAGACGGGCTGGGAGCAAAGATGTGACTTGACCTGGGTGGTCGCTTGTTCTCCTCAGCAGCAACTGACCCGTCTAATGGCTCGGGATCATTTGGATCAAGCAGCGGCTCAAGCCCGGATCGCAGCTCAGTATCCCTTGACCGAAAAGATGGCCAGGGCCGATGTGGTCTTGATGAATGATAATAATCAATCTGGTTTATATCACCAAGTTGATCAAGCCCTGGCTAAATTATCGTAAATGATATTCATGTGATATAATTAATAAAACAAGTTGAGAGGGGATAGAGCAATGATTTGTCCACATTGCCGACAAGAAGGATCACGGGTAATCGACAGTCGACCAGCCGATGATGGCTCGAGTATTCGACGGCGTCGGGAATGCCCTAACTGTGGTTTCCGATTTACGACCTTTGAACGTTATGAAGAGATTCCATTGTTAGTGATCAAAAAAGATGGCAGCCGGGAACCATTTAATCGGCAGAAGTTATTGAACGGCTTGATTCGTTCGGCTGAGAAACGGTCAGTCGGCATGCAAACCTTAACTGAAATTGCTGATAAGGTTGAGTCCCAAGCCCGGCGGTTAGGGGAAACTGAGATATCCACGCAAGCGATCGGTGAATTTGTGATGAACGAATTAAAGCCAGTTGATGAAATTGCCTATATTCGCTTTGCTAGTGTTTATCGTGAATTTAAGGATGTTGAAGCTTTTCGTAAGGAAATTGAATCAATGGAGAAGAAGTGAGTGTCATGGGGAACAATCTGGTTCGATTACAGTCTCAAACGGGCTATGTAGTCTCTTTGAGTCCTGATTTTGGTAAATTTGACCAAACGACATTTCTTAATTTTTATCAGCCATTGATGAGTCCCACTGCTATGGGGCTTTTTTATGCTTTACAGTTAAATCTCTCTGTCCACCCAGTGCTAACGGACCGGCAACCGCACCAAAAGCTAATGGTGCAACTTGGGGCCGGGATTCAAGCGATTGATCAAGGAAGACAGCAATTAGAAGCATTAGGCTTGCTAAAAACTTTTCAGCAAATCGACGATTTGGGCGAAGTACTTGTTTATGAGTTGCATCCGACCTTATCGCCAGATGAATTTTTAGCAGATGATTTACTAAGTGTTCTATTACTACAAATGGTTGGTGAACAAGCCTTTAATCAGTTATCTCAAAGGGCAAACCAATATTATTTGAAGTCTAGTGAGCTAGCGGAAGTCACCACACCCTTTTTAGACGTTTATACGATTGGTAAACAAGCATTAAAGCAGGTTGATCCAGTGATCGAAACTGCCCGGCAAACCAATGCACTAGTTAAATCCAAGTCTTCGAAGGTGAGTGATCCAGCTTTTGACTGGGAATTATTAGGCCAACAATTACAATTGCAGGGAATTGATCATCAGGTCATGACTGATTATCATCAAGTGATTATGGCGGAGCATCTTTTATATCAATTAGATGAGTTTCAATTAGCCGAATTAATGATTAAGGCAGTTGATGTCACCAATAATCAATTTGATGTTGACCGGTTTAAGCAATTGGTCCGTCAACAAGGACAAGCGAGCCGTCAGCCTAGCGCCCAAACGTCCAATTCCAATGAAGATCTACGTGATTTATCGGAAGTTGAAAAGCAATTAGTTCAACAGGTGCAAGCCTACTCGCCTTTAGATTATTTGACGGGATTAAAAAATGCGACCAATAGTGGCTATGTTAGTAATAATGAACGCTATACTTTAGAACGTTTGGTGGAAGCGCAAACCTTACCGATTAGCGCTATTAATGTTCTTTTACATTATGTTATAGTAGAGCAAGGGAAAGCTTCTCTGAATGCTAATTTAGTGGATGCCATTGCTAATACCTGGACCCGAAAAGGGGTGCAGTCGGCTAGTGATGCCATTCGAGCTTTAAAAGACTTTCGAAAGCAACGCCAGACTAAATCACGTCAATCAAGGCGTACTAGTAATGGGAAGCACGTTAAAGAACAGCTGCCAGAATGGGCAAAGAAAGCCGATTACCAACCACGACCAGCGAAAAAAGCGACGGATGAAGGCAATTTATCTAATATTGAAAATCTGAAATCTAAATTACGTCAACAACAAAATAATCAACCCTAGAGAGGAGGTTCAATATGCAATCATTAAGTGTGGCGATGATGAAACGGATGCAAGCTCAAGCTAATAATCAGGAATATCAAAAAACCGTTGAGCGAGTTTTTTCCGATCCACAGATTCAAGCCTTTTTAAATCAACATCAAGCAGAATTGACCCCCGAAAGTGTGCAACGGGACTATTCCAAGTTATATGAATTTTTCCACGAAAATCACTTGATTTTACAAAATCAAACTTCTATTGCGCCTGGTTATCAACCCAAATTATTAATTAATGCTGGGCAAATTGATGTAGCCTATGTCCCAAGCGCCCAATTACGCGCCGAACAACGAGCTAAAGAACTGCGCGATCGTGTCACGATAATTAGCATGCCGAAGTGGTTGCCAGCTGCTAACTTTGATGATTTTTATACGGATGAAAAACAAGGATCACCATCGCGGAACTTGGCCCTGGAAGAAGCACTAAAATTCTGTATGAATTATTCAGTTGATCATTTTCAGCCGGGACTTTATTTGTCAGGTAGTTTTGGGGTCGGAAAGACCTACTTGTTGGGAGCAACAGCCAATGAATTAGCGAAGCGCAATGTTAAAACAACCATTTTGCATTTTCCTTCATTTGTCGTGAAAATGCGCCAAGCTATCCAAAACCGAACCTTAAACGAGGAACGTGATCAGGTGAGTCAGGCACCCATCTTAATGATTGATGATATTGGAGCCGACGTCATGACCGCTTGGGCGCGGGATGATTTGTTAGCGGTGATTTTAGAATATCGGATGCAAGCAGAACTGCCGACCTTCTTTTCATCTAATATGACCATGAATGAGTTAGAAAATCATTTGGCTGAAGATAACAAGGATAATGTTGAACCGCTGAAGGCTAAACGAATTATGCAACGGATCCAGTACTTATCGCGTGAGATTGATGTACAAGGAAATAATTTGCGAATGTCCTAAGGAATGATTGACAAATGGTCGAAAGTTAGTTAAAGTAATAATCGTTGATAAAAAGCAGAAGCACCCGCTTCTCGCCTAGGTTACTAGAGTAACCGGGCAAATCACTTAATTACTGGCATATTTATATGTTTTAGACTAGTAAATTAATGGTGCGGGGTGCAAAATTGCACGTCGCTTTTTTGATACCAGATCATTGATATTGGAGGTGTATTAACATAGCTCAAGGAATGTTTGTCAACGATGGAATTCGTGCCCGTGAAGTTCGGTTAATCGATCAAAACGGGGAACAATTAGGAGTAAAGACGAAGGCGGAAGCGTTGCAATTAGCGGAAGCAGCCGACTTAGATTTAGTCCTAGTTGCACCAAAGGCACGTCCAGCAGTTGCGCGGATTATGGATTATGGTAAGTACCGTTTTGAGATGCAAAAGAAAGAACGGGAAAACCGGAAGAACCAAAAGACCACGGCGGTTAAAGAAATCCGCTTGAGTCCCACAATTGATACGAACGACTTTAATGTGAAATTAAGTCGGGTGCGGAAGTTTATCGAAAAAGGTGATAAAGTCCGTGTCTCGCTTCGTTTCCGTGGTCGGGCGATCACACATAAGGATATTGGTCGAGACATGATTGAACGGATGGCAGAGGAAACAAAAGATATTGCCACCGTTGAACAACGACCAAAGATGGAAGGACGGAGCATGTTCCTAACTCTTGCTCCCTTGTCCGATAAGCAGAAAAAATAAAATTAAGAAGGTAGGATATAGTTATGCCAAAGATGAAGACAAAGAAGTCTGCTGCTAAGCGTTTTAAGCGTACTGCTAATGGTGGATTTAAGAGTGGTAACTCATTTACTAGCCACCGTTTCCACGGTAAAACGAAGAAGCAACGTCGTCAATTACGTGGCTTAAGCATGATGGACAAGAGTAACGTTAGTCGTTACAAGAAGATGGTTCCTGCTAAGTAATTTAGTAGGCGAGATTTAAATAATTAAAATTACTAGGAGGACACCACAATGCGAGTTAAAGGTGGAACTGTTACGCGCGCTCGTCGGAAGCGCATCATGAAGTTAGCTAAGGGATACACTGGTTCAAAGCACCGTCTTTTCAAGACGGCTAAAGACCAAGTGATGAAGAGTGGAACTTATGCTTTCCGTGACCGGAAGGTTAATAAGCGAAACTTCCGTCAATTATGGATCACGCGGATCAACGCTGGTGCACGGATGAACGACATTAGCTACAGTAAGTTAATGCACGGTTTGAAGTTAGCTAATATTGATCTTAACCGGAAGATGTTGGCTGATTTAGCTGTTAACGATGCTGATGCGTTTAAGGCATTAGTTGACGAAGCTAAGAAGGCTTTAAACTAAATTAGATCAAGGACTGGCATGGTCAGTCCTTTTTATTTTGGCCCTACCGATAAAGATTGATCCACTTTCTAACAATCGGTATAATGGAAGGATCAAAGAAACGAGGGAACAAGATTGTTAGCACGATTTAAACCAACCTGGATGATTGAACGGTTTAGTGATATTGATCCGGACCAATTAAAACAAATGGGAATTCATGTAGTATTCAGTGATTTGGATAATACCTTAATTGCTTGGAACAATCCAGATGGGACTCCTGAATTACGGGAATGGATGCGTAAATTGGCTGACGCACAAATTCAATTAATTGTGGTTTCTAATAACAGCCATGACCGAATTGGGCGTGCCGTTGAAAAAATTGGATTACCATTTGTTTCACGCGCTTTAAAACCACTTCCGGTTGGTATCAATCGGACCTTAAAAAAGATGCAGTTAGCACCTTCAGAAGTGGTGATGGTAGGTGATCAGATTATGACAGATATTTTAGCGGCGAATGGTGCTGGAATTCGTAGTATCCTAGTTAAACCACTCTTACCTAGCGATAAATGGATTACGAAACCGAATCGAATGATGGAAAAGCAAGTGATGCGATTATTGCAAGGCCAAGATTCTCAAATGCAATGGCAAAAGGAGTTAAAGTAAATGGCGACGGTTGATGATGAATTAAGATGTATTGGGTGTGGAGCGGTAATTCAATCCGACCATCCAGATGAATTAGGCTATACTCCGGCGTCAGCAGTCCAAAAAGGGTTAGAAAGTGGCGAATTATATTGTCAGCGGTGTTTTCGCTTACGCCATTATAATGAAATTGCCCCGGTTTCATTAACGGATGACGACTTTTTGCGGCTCTTAAGCCATATCCGTGACACCAAGTCTCTGATCGTTTATGTCGTGGATATTTTTGATGTTAATGGGAGCTTAATTCCGGGTTTACATCGCTTTGTCGGTGATAATCCAGTCATGTTAGTTGGGAATAAGGAAGATCTCTTACCTAGCTCATTACGTCGGAATAAATTACGTGACTGGTTACGCCAACAAGTTAATCAAGCCGGGATTCGACCAATTTCAACGGTCTTGGTTTCAGCCAAAAAGAATCATCAAATTGAGGACCTTTTGAAAGAAATTGATCGCCGACGCAATGATCGGGATGTCTATGTGGTAGGGGTTACTAATGTTGGAAAATCGACCTTAATTAACCAAATCATTAAATTACGGACTGGAATTAAAGATCTAATTACGACTTCTCGTTTTCCGGGAACTACCTTGGATCAAATAGAGATCCCGCTGGATGATGGCCATCAATTAGTTGATACCCCAGGAATTATTCACCAAGCCCAGATGGCTCATGTTCTGCCAGCTAAAGATCTAAAAGTGGTGACACCACAAAAGGAAATTAAACCACGAACCTACCAATTACAAGATCAACAAACGATCTTTTTAGGTGGGGTAGCGCGGTTTGATTACTTAAAGGGACCAAAGGTGGGGATTGTCGGGTATTTTGATAATAATCTACCAATGCATCGGACTAAGTTAGCCCATGCAGACGATTTTTATCATAAGCATTTAGGTGGTTTATTGACACCACCAAGTACTGACGATCTGGCCGATTTTCCACCATTAGAACGATATGAATTTGCTATTAAGCAAAAATCTGATTTAGTCTTTGAAGGTTTGGGTTGGATGACAATCCCCGCTGGGACAGTAGTAGCTGGATGGGCACCAAAGGGGGTTGCCGTACTGATTCGTCCAGCCATGATATAAGGAGAACAAAATGCATTTACGAGGGAAACAAAAGCGTTTTTTACGAGCCCAAGCTAATCACTTACAACCCCTGTCTTCGGTGGGAAAAAATGGTTTAACGCCAGCTTGGCTAGCTCAACTATCGGGGGCCTTAGATAAACGCGAATTAATCAAAGTCAGCATTTTACAAAATGCAGATGAAACAACTAGCGAAGTCAAAGCATATATTGAATCGCAAAGTGATATTCAAGTCGTCCAAAAAATTGGTCGGGTATTGGTTTTATTTAAGGTTGCTAAAGATCCAGAGTTACGTCAACTCTCGGAACAGGTTGAAAAGATTTAAAGGAAGTGACGGGGATGCCGATTAAATCTGCAGTTCGGATGATTCCAAAGGTTGAAGTACAACCATTAACTAGTTTTCGGCATCGACGAATTGGTTTGTATGGTGGGACCTTTAACCCAGTCCACAATGCGCATCTTTTAGTAGCCGATCAAGTTGGTAAAACCTTAGGGTTAGATCGGGTCGATTTTTTGCCAGATCTAATTCCTCCCCATGTTGACCAAAAGTCTGCGGTGGCGGCTGAATATCGGGTTGATATGTTGAAATTAGCGATTGATGACAATCCATATTTAGGTATTGAAATGGCGGAGATTAACCGGGGAGGAATTTCGTATAGCTATGATACGATTAAGGAACTAAAAGAACGACACCCTGAAAATGATTACTATTTCATCATCGGAGGCGATATGGTTGATTATTTACCAACCTGGTATCGCATTGATGATTTAATGAAGATGGTTAATTTTGTCGGGGTCCGTCGACAAGGAGCCGAGAATAATACCAATTATCCCGTTATTTGGGTCGATGTCCCGACGGTTGATTTTAGTTCGTCGGCCATTCGGGAACGGATCAGGAATCGACAATCAATTAAATATATGGTTCCAGCAGGTGTGGAAAATTATATAAAGGAGCATCAATTATACCTTGACTAATAATGACCAACAATTTAAGTATACCGGTGAATTTGCTTACCTAGATCGGGATCAATTAGTAACCAAAATTCAAGCCGCTTTGAGTCCGGAACGTTTTAAGCATGTTTTACGCGTTGAAACTACGGCACGACAATTAGCGCGCCAGTACGGAGTTGATGAACAGTTGGCTAGTATTGCCGGGCTTTGTCACGATTATGCCAAGGAACGACCAGCTGAGGATTTTATACAGGTAATTAAGGCGAAACAATTAGAGCCTGATTTGCTATCCGCTGGCAACGCCATTTGGCATGGAGTTGTGGGGGCTGAGATGGTCGCCGATGAATTGTTAGTTCATGACCAACGAATTTTGGATGCTATTCGCCAGCATACGTTTGGAGGCCCAGTCATGACTAAATTATCTCAAGTGCTTTACATGGCTGATTATATTGAACCTGGTCGAGACTTTCCAGGGGTTGATCAGGCGCGCCAAATCACACAGCAGTCCTTAGCAAAGGGAGTGGCCTTTCAAACCTGGCACACCTTAAATTACTTAGTTCAAAAAGGTGCTTCGGTATATCCAGCAACCATCGATACCTATAATGCATGGGTCCCGCAATACAGAAAGGAATTTTTACTAGATGAATAGCGAAGAAATTTTAAAAATGGTGGTAACGGAGGCGGATGGTCGCCGAGCAGAAGATATTGTAGCTTTAAAAGTTGATCAAATTAGCCCTATGGCCGATTACTTTGTAGTAATGACGGGGGGATCAAATCGGCAAGTTCAAGCCATCTCTGATGCCATTGTAAAAAAGGCACATGAATTAAAATTACCAATTGGTAGTGTCGAAGGTAAAAACGCGGCCCAATGGATCTTAGTTGACCTAGGTGAAGTGGTGGTGCACATTTTCCGCGAAGAAACGCGCCAATTTTATAATTTGGAAAAACTTTGGTCGGAAGCACCTTTAGTTAATATTAACGATTGGATTAAGGATTAATGATCTACCAAACTTTTGCGCGCCTGTACGATGAATTATTCGATGATGATATGTATCAAGCTTGGGCTGATTTTGTCCAAACCATCGTCCCACAACCAACGGCAATTTTGGATGTCGCTGGTGGGGCCGGTCGATTAGCAGTTTTATTGGCTCAACGTGGCTACGAAATGACAGATCTTGATTTATCGCCAGAGATGTTGAGTTTAGCGGTTGAACATCGGGAAGCGGCGCAAGTTGACTTAATGCTAGTTGAAGGGAATATGTTAGCGCTTGGTGATTTACCAAAGTATCCAGTGATTACTTGTTTTGCGGATTCTTTATGTTATCTTGACAATTTTGCTGAATTCCAACAGGCATTGAGTGAAATCTATGCCCATCTTGAAGATGGGGGGCATTTTATCTTTGATATGATGTCACCTTATCAAATGGATCAGGTCTATCCCGGTTATATGTTTAATTACCAAGATGAGGATCATCAACGCGCTTTTATGTGGCAAAGTTTTGCAGACGATGATGTTGACCATGGGGTAATTCATGATTTAACTTTCTTTGTACAGTCTAATAATGGTCAATATGATCGTATTTCGGAAATGCACTTTCAACGTTCGTATCCCCGCGAATGGGTGCTAAAGACTTTGGAAAAATTAGGTTATCAAAAGATTCAAGTACGAGCTGATTTTGGGAAAGCGGCTGTTGATGAGCACACTACTCGTTGGTTCTTTATTTGTCAAAAATAGGAGGATTGGATGCAAGCACTGGGTTTAGTAGCTGAATACAATCCGTTTCATAACGGACATTGTTATCATCTCCAGCAGGCACGGCAACTAACAGGTGCTGATGTAGTGGTGGCTGTAATGAGCGGTAATTTTACCCAACGTGGGGAGCCAACCATTTTAGATAAGTGGCAACGTACCCAAGCCGCCTTGGCTAATGGGGTAGACCTCGTGGTCGAGTTGCCGGTTTTTAATGCCATCCAACCAGCGCATCGTTTTGCGGAAGGGGCATTAAGATTATTAAATGATCTTCAGGTAGTAACCGTGGTTTTTGGTGCCGAACATCCAGCTTGGAACTTTGACTCCTTGGTTGCTGCAGAAGCTAGGTTCAAGGCTAGCGATTTTAAGGATTATCATGCAACCTACGCTACCCAATTTAATCAACAATTGAGTGCTCAAACTGGTTATTCGCTGACTGATCCTAACGATATTCTAGCTTTTGCCTATTATAAAGCGCGTCAAGAGGGGCACTATACCATGAATTTGTTACCAATTCAGCGACGAGGCAATGATTATCATGATCAAACTATTACTGGTAGGCTCGCCAGTGCCAGTGCGATTCGGGCCGCTTGGTCAGATCTAAAAACCATTAAAAATACCGTTCCCGCAACTACCGTCAGTGATTTAGCTCAATTACAGCGCTTACCATCGTGGGACCTTTTATACCCAATTTTACGAAACCAATTGATTCAAACACCTGTTGAATGGCTTCAACAAATTTACCAAATGGGTGAAGGAATTGAATATCGTATGAAGGAAGCAGCTCAACGTGCTTTAACCTATGCTGATTTTATTCGGTTAGTGAAAACCAAGCGGTATACTTATGCTTATTTAAGTCGCTTATCTTTATATGTCATTTTGAATATTAGCAAGGTCGAACATGATCGCCATCAACAAGTCCCTTATCACCATATCTTAGGGTTTAACCAAGTTGGTCAAGCTTATTTAAATCAAGTGAAAAAACAGCTCGACTTTCCCTTAATTGTAAAGGTGAATCGGGATGAACGGGATGGACGCTTTAACCTGGATTATCGAGCAGGAAAGTTATATCAAAACTTTACTAAGGTTGAACAAGATATGAAACATGCGCCAATTCGCACTGTCAAGGAAATAACATTGACAAGCGAATAGGGGATGCGTATAATAAAAAATGTTGCATTAGGAGGAAAAGCTATGAAATGGTCTCTGGAAGACTTATCACGTTACCATGATGAACCACTTCATCTGGCAACCACTTTTGATCTCAACGCAATGATGACGAAACGATTTCCAGAACAGATTTTGGCGGTCGCGCCAATTAAAGTGGATGGTTATTGGTCATTTGATAAAGGTGATGCGACGATCGGGATGCATGTTGACACTACGGTGACAACACCATCGAGTCGTTCGCTAGAACCAGTGGAATTACAACTTTCTTTTGACATTACTGAGTCTTATACCAACGAGCACAGTCATTTTGATCGATATGATGACGATGAAGTAGTTTTCTATTTAGAAGATGATGAGTTAATTGATTTAGATCGAATTTTGTCAGAGAATATTGTGGAACAAATTCCATTAAAAGTTTTAACTGCTGCTGAGAAAGCTGGCGAGGCGCTTCCTAAAGGGAAGGATTGGTCAGTGATAACTGAAGATCAGTTAGACCAGCAACAGCATCAACAGGTTGATCCACGTTTCGCTAAGTTAAAAAATTTATTTCCTGATCAGGATAATGGTAAATAGCGAACGGCTAAAAACCACTAGTGGATAAGAAAATTATAAGGAGGTGTTAAGCATGGCTGTTCCAGCACGGAAAACATCAAAAACGCGGAAGCGTAATCGTCGTGGACACATTAAGTTAACTGTACCTGGTTTAACTGCATGTCCAAATTGTGGTGAATTACGGAAGTCACACATGGTTTGCCCAAGTTGTGGATACTACAACGGTAAGCAAGTGGCTGCTAACAACTAAGATATGGTAAAAGCTTCTCTTCGGTGCCGGACCTGGAGAAGCTTTTTCTTTTATCATAAAATCAGAGAATTAATTAGGGTTTTATGATAAAATATTCAGGGTTATATTATTTTATCCTTGAAGGAGTAGGAATTTATGAGTCGAGTACTAATTATTGAAGACGAAGAAAATTTAGCACATTTCGTTGAACTAGAATTGAAACATGAGGGTTATGAAACCAAAGTAGCCTTAGATGGTCGTGAGGGGTTAGAAGCGGCTTTAGCAGATGATTATGATGTCATTTTATTGGACTTAATGTTGCCAGAACTGAATGGGTTAGAAGTCGCCCGGCGGGTTCGGGAAGTTAAGAATACGCCTATCATTATCATGACGGCTCGTGATTCAGTGATTGATCGGGTTTCGGGATTAGATCATGGGGCGGATGATTACATTGTTAAGCCGTTTGCAATTGAAGAATTATTAGCCCGGGTCCGGGCTCTCTTACGACGGATCAGTATTGAAGAAGATAACGCTTCTGATCACCAAACTAAGGTGACCTATAAGGATCTAGTAATTGAAAAAGAAAATCGGATTGTTCGACGGGACGAAGAAGTAATCAACTTAACGAAGCGGGAATACGAATTATTGTTAATCCTAATGGAGAACATTAACGTGGTAATGTCTCGGAAGGACTTGCTAAGTAAGGTTTGGGGATACGATACCAATGTTGAGACGAATGTCGTTGATGTTTACATTCGTTATCTGCGGAACAAGATTGATCGTCCAGGAGAACCAAGTTACATTCAAACAGTACGGGGAACTGGGTATGTAATTCGTTCCTAAAAGTGGTGAAATGAATGGAAAATCAAGCTTCAACCAAGCGCTTTCTATCATTGAAATTAAAATGGGCCCTCGGTACTGCCGTGGGCTCTTGGCTTATTTCAATTTTATTGATTGTCATTATTTTTAGTTCATTCACGCAAGATTTACTTCGCCAAGAGCGCCAAACGCTTTCGTCGACGATGACTTCGGTCAGTGAGCAAATTAATAATCATCTGGATACTTTATCTTCGCAACAGATTAAGCAAGAGATTAATTCGGAAGTGGGATCCACTTCCAGTAAAGCAGTTTTCTCACGGGATATTGTTCGAGGACTAAGTAATTCTCAAATTGAGATGGCAATCTATAATCAGCAGGGGAAAGTAATTTATCAGCTTGGTAAGGTTCAAGTCAAATTTAAAACCAGTAACCAACGTACGATTTCTTTAATGCGAGGCAATGACCATCAAATTTTGGTGGGACGGATGCCAATTCGTTCGAAAGATCATCAAGTAATTGGTTATTTACAGATTGAAAATAATCTGAATACTTATCACCAGCGCTACCAGCGTCAACTCCTAGTAGTCGTGATCGCCTTATTATTAGTGGTAATCCTAAGTGGTTTGATGGGATATTTCTTATCGTGGTTCTTTTTGCGGCCCCTTAATGATATTGAAGACACGGTGAAGGCGATTAGCGATGATCCAACGAAAGACGTGCGGGTTCCCGAATTACGGCAAAATGATGAATTAAGTGAACTGTCAACCATGTTTAATCAGATGTTGGATCGCACACAACGGTATATTGACCAACAGTCACAATTTGTGGGCGATGTTTCTCATGAACTACGAACTCCTGTGGCTATTATCCAGGGACATATGCAATTACTGGATCGATGGGGAAAAGATGATCCCCAAGTTTTAGCTGACTCGATTCAAGCTTCACTAAAGGAAACGGAACGGATGAATAATTTGGTTCAAGAGATGTTGGATCTAAGTCGTGCTGAACAAGTGGAATTAAACTTCCGCGATGCCACCACACCGGTTAAAGAAGTGGTAATGCAGGTTTATAATAACTTTAAGATGATCCATCCTGATTATACTTTTGTGATGGATGATGATTTACCTGGCGAAGTGATTTCGCCAATATATCATGATCATTTGGAACAGATAATGATTATCCTTTGTGATAATGCTGTAAAATATTCTACCAATCGTCCTGAAGTGGATTTTTCCTTATCCCGAAGTGCTAATTTTGTAGAAATTGGGATTCAGGATTATGGAGAAGGGATCGCGGATGAAGATATTGATAAAGTCTTTGATCGCTTTTATCGGGTTGATAAAGCACGGAGCCGAAAGAAGGGTGGCAATGGGCTTGGATTGGCCATTGCTAAGCGATTGATCGAGGGATATCATGGTATGATCACCCTAGAAAGCACCTTGGGATCGGGGTCAGTATTTACGGTTAAATTGCCAATAATTGATGAAAAAGATTAGTAGCAAAAAAAGAGACCAGTGGCACCTAAAATGGAATTTTCCATTTTGGTGACGCTGGCCTTTTTAGTTAATGCTTCCGCCAAAGGAAATCAACTAAGATTCGATCAACTTTTAAATTGTTGTGGAGCCCGCTATGGTTAGCATGGTATCCCGTGATTTTAATCACCCGATATGATTTGGCGCGATTATTTAAGAGATATTTTAAAGATAGGGTTGACGCGTTAGCAACGTGTCCATCGGTTCCAGAATGATCATAATCACCATAGATATTTAAAATTTTGATTTGTTTTTTAGGGAAAGTCTGACGTAGCTTTAATAATTGTTGGTAAGCGGGCAACATTTCTTGGGGTTTCATATTAGGGTGATTTTTAATGTGGATGGGCTGATGCTTCTTTCCTAAAATTCCATTATAATTGCCGGCAATATCAACAATTTTCTGTAATTTTGGGAGCTGGTGATCATTTCCATAGACCAAAATAAAGTGATAAATGGTCATATTGGCCATTGAATGCCCAACTAGGTTATAGCGGGTGAAGTGATAATGCTGGCGTACTTTAACAATCACATTGCGCAACCATTTAGCGTCGGTATGATAATCACGCATATGGTTATCATCGAAATTAATCATAATGATGGGATTCTTGGCCGCAGAATTCAGATTTTGGGAAAGGGTCACTCGACCTGAACGATGAACCCGGGCCACGATGATATTGGTAGTAACGCCTTGTTTTTTTGCATAATTAACCATTTGTTGTTCAGCATGATAAGAAGATTTCCAACCATGGAGAAAAAAGGTTGGGACTGATGATTGGATAAAATCAGCGTCAGAACGATCTGGACGATCTTGGTGAAGGCTCCCGATGAAGAGCCAGATCCCACTAATGCTCACTAGACCAATTAGGCTAGTTATAAGATACCATTTTAAATTTTTCATGATTAATACTCCTGGATAGCTTATGAGATAGCTTACGGGAGTTTTTTACTTTTCACAAGTAAATTCATAATTTCTCGTTGGAATTCATATTTCGTTCCGAAAACAACCAGAAAAAGTAGACTTTTTCATTCATAAATTGGTCGAAACCGTTCGGTAAACTAGCAATCATGATAAATCGAAAGGAGCTGAGGCCATGGCAACCACCAAAAGAAAATATTTATACGAAGTGGATTTAATGCGTTGTATTTTTATTTTTGGAGTTTTAGCTAACCATACAACCTCGACTTTTACGGCGGCAGCAGCAAGTAATAGTTGGGCCTACAATTTTTTGGTTTCTACCCACTTGATCCTTCATTTCACCCGGATGGGTTTCATGTTCGTTACCGGATTGGTTTTATTTCTGGGTTATTATTACAAACCAGAAATTAATTACTGGGTCTTTTGGAAGAAACGATACAAGGGATCCGGGATTCCTTATGTTTTCTGGATGGGATTCTTTTTAATTATGACCGCTGTTTTTACGGGAAGTACGATCACTTTTTCATCATGGCTGAGTGAATTGGGCTTGGGATTGCTACATGGAAATTATTTCTATCTTTACTATATCCTGGTCACAATGCAACTTTACCTAATTTTCCCAATTATGGTATGGATTTATCGAAAGACAGAAGGACACCATGGTTTACTCTTAGTGATTAGTGGGATTTTACAGTTAGTATTTTTATTCTTTGTCAAATACCAATTACCGCATTTAGACACTAGCAACTGGCCATACTGGATCCGCAATTATGGGATTAATGTTTTTGCCTACCAGTTTTACTTTATGGCGGGGGCTTATGTAGCAATTCATTATCAAGCCTTTACTAACTGGCTTCAAACTCATCGAAAAAAGATTTATGCAATCACTGCTTTTTTGGCACTCGGAACTTTAGTTCTTTATCAATATAATGTTCAGGTTCTACACCTTAATCGCCATTATGCAAACCTGATTCATCAACCATACTTGATGTTTTATGCAAGTTTCATGATTTTGACAATCATTGCTTTAAGTCAACAATATGCGCAACGTCGTCAATTACCCAATTGGCAACAATTTACTAAGGCTGTGGATCTATCTTCTAAATTATCCTTTGGGGTTTATCTAACCCAAACGGCTTCACTATCCTTGTTAGCCGGTCTGTTAGGGTTAATCAAAAATAATGTATCCAGTTGGGAATTAATTATCCTCTTACCATTTGGCTATCTGATTGCCCTTGGGGGAGCATGGTTAATCTCATTCTTCTGCTATAAGGTGCCACCATTCGGTGTGCTAGTCGGTCGACCACAAAAAATAAATTTTCGAAAGAAGGTAAGAAACTATGACCAAGTTAACTCATGATTTAAAAGCACAATTAACTAATAATTGGCGGCGCCCGGTTGTGAAAGATATTCGGTTAGGGCGTTGGTTTACGGGTGAAGACCTGGAAAATGATATTCAAACTTTGCAAGCCGTCTTTCAGACCATAAATTTGTCAGTTGATGATGTGGTCTTTATGGCTTTGGCCAATACGGCGGCTTATTTACCAATTAATCAAGCCTTATGGCGCTATGGCATGACGGCCCACCCGGTATCTGCAACCTCGACGGCAGCAGAGTTAGTGGCTGATTATGAAGAACATCAATATCCAGCAATGATTTTTACGGCCGAGATGGCCACTGCATTTGAGGGTCGTGATGATTTGAATTCGGTGTTAGTGACCTTGGAAACCTTCCCGGAAGGATTGGTGATCTTGAGTAAAAAAACGAATCGAAATGATGGCCGTCTACTAGAACCTAATGAAGAAAGTTTGGGCTGGATTTTAAATACTTCTGGAACCACCGGAAAGCCCAAGCAAGTTGGTTTACCCCATAAGTTCATGTGGCAAGCGGCCCAAGATGATGCCTATACCCACCGCATGACATCGGATGATACGGTTTTGATTGTAATGCCAATGTTTCATATCAATGCCCAAGAGTTAATCATTAATTCGATGCTCCTAGTCAGTGGTCGAATTGTGATTGCTCCCAAGTTTTCCGCTTCAAAATTCTGGCATTGGATTAATGAAGATGATTGTACTTGGTCGTCGGTTGTTCCAACGATTGTCACGATTCTTTTGAAAAATGAAGCCTCAAAAGCCGAATTTAATCCTAACCATCATTTACGGTTTATCCGTTGTGCATCAGCCATGTTACCAGTGGGACGGCATGAACAATTTGTAAATGAATTTAAGGTGCCGATTCTGGAAGGCTACGGCATGACGGAATCATGTAGTCAATGTACCTTGAATCCATTAGATGCTATTAAATTGGGTTCTGTTGGAATCCCATATGGTTCCGAAGTCAAGATTGTTACTGATAATGGTTATACAGATGATCCCCAGGTTGAAGGAGAAATTGCCATTCGTGGTCCCCATGTCATTACGGAATATTTAAATGGTGACGAACGCGCTCAAAAAGATTTTCATGATGGTTGGTTCCATACCGGTGATTTAGGTTACTTTGATGAAGATGGCTATCTATGGTTAAACGGTCGGAAGAAACATTTAATTAATCACGGGGGCGAAAAAGTAAATCCAACCCTGGTTGAAGATGTGATCGGGGAACTTGATTACGTTAAAAATGTGGCAGTTGTGCCAACCCCTGATGAAATTTATGGGGAAGCCGTAACGGCCGTGGTTATTTTACAAGATGATCAAAAGAAATCTAATTTCTTAAAACATCAAATTATGGAATATGCAGCCACTAAATTAGCTAAATATCGGCGACCGACGGCAGTATATTTTGTGGATGAGTTCCCATTAAATCCAACCGGCAAAATTATGCGACCACAATTGTCACAACAGGTGACGCAGTTAATGCAAGCCGAATTAGCTGTATAAGGAGCGTGAGTTAATGAGAGAGAAACGTACGGTTCGTAAAATTGTAACCTTAGTTCTATTAGTGGCCTGGCTAGTTGTGGCATTTATTGGTTACCGCTTAACCCATGCAGATTCAGCAGGAGGATTAAAAACCATTACGATTGGTTATCAGGCCGGGGATGAATTTGATATTTCAAAAACCCGCGGTGAGTTTGCTAAGAAGATGAAAGCCAAGGGCTACAAAGTTAAGTTTAAAGAATTCTCCAACGGATCGGCCGAAATGCAAGCACTGGCTTCGGGGAATATTGATTATGCTCGAACGGGTGATACCCCTGGAGTAACGGCCTTAGCTTCTGGAACTAAATTGACTTACATTGCTGCTGGGGCGGATAAAGCGAATGGATCGGGAATCTTAGTCAAAAATGATTCCGGCATTGATTCCTTATCTGATTTGAAAGGGAAGACGATTGCTTATACAAAAGGAACTAGTTCGGAATACATGTTACGAATGGCTTTGAAGAAGGCGGGATTGTCGACTTCCGATGTTACCTTAAAGAATTTGGATCAATCGGCGGCCAGTGTTGCTTATAACAACGGCGAAGTGGATGCATGGGCAAACTGGGATCCTGCAACTTCACAAGCTGAAGTAACTGGCAATTCAAAATTACTAATTAACGGTAAGACCTTAGGGGTTAATAACCGTTCATACTTGATGGCTAGCACCAGTTTTGCTGAAGATAATGAAGAAGCTTCTCGCTTGATTATTAAGTATGCTAATCAAGATATGCAATGGGCTAACAAACATAAGTCCAAGGTTATTAAGATGATGGCTAAGAAGTTGAAATTAAGCACTAAAGTAGTTACTAAGATGGTTAACCGGCGGTCTTATAGTTGGGAAGCGATGACGAAAGCAACCGTTAAGGAAGAACAAGAAATCGCAGATCTATTCTATCAAGCTAAAGTGATCACCAAAAAGGTTGACATCAGTGATCATGTGCAATATTTGAAATAAGATGAGGGGTGATGAAGATGGAAATGGTTGAAAGTAAACAAATTCAAGTACAACAACCTATCTCACCCAAGGTTAGTCAACGAACCTTGGAGGATCGGTTAATTAAAATTCTACCGTGGGCAATTCCCGTCCTCTTGGTAGTTGCCTGGGAAGTAGTTGTCGATACCGGAATCGTCACTTCGACGTTTTTGCCCTCACCAGTGGAAGTACTGCAACAAGGATGGAAATTAGCGCTCTCGGGTGAATTATTTACTAATATTTGTATCTCGCTCTATCGGGCCACTTCTGGTTTACTAATTGGTGGTGGAATTGGTTTTATTTTAGGGTTTGCCAATGGTGTTTCCCGGTTATCCCGGGCAGCCTTTGATTCCACCATTCAAATGGTCCGGAATATTCCGCACTTAGCCTTAATTCCTGTGGTGATCTTGGTATTAGGGATTAATGAAGGAGCTAAAATCTCATTGGTGGCTGTTGGATGTATGTTCCCGGTCTATGTAAATACATTTCATGGGATTACTTCAGTCGACCCTAATTTAATTGAAATGGGTAAATCTTATGGATTAAACAAGCGACAAATGTTTACTAAGATTATTTTTCCCGGTGCCTTACCAACTATTTTAATGGGGCTTCGGTATGCACTTGGGGTTATGTGGACTACCTTAATTGTTGCTGAAACGGTTTCTGCTGATTCAGGGATTGGTTATATGTCCACCAACGCTCAACAATTAATGAATATGAAGACAATTTTCCTATGTATTGTGATTTATGCTTTACTCGGAAAATTATCGGATATAATTGCGAAAAATCTCGAAGTGATGTTCTTGAATTGGCGCCAACAAGGCTAGGAGGGAGAATGATGTCTAAATTATTAACGATCAATGATGTGACAAAAGTATATGGACAAAAAACCGCTCTAGGCAATGCTAATTTAACGATTAATCAAAATGATTTTGTCGCCTTAGTTGGAATGAGCGGTGGTGGGAAAACGACCTTATTACGGATGATTGCCGGGTTAGAACAACCGAGCACTGGTAAGATTGAACAATCTGGTCAAGAAATTAATGGCATTAACCGTCAGTCACGAGTGATGTTCCAAGATGATCGGCTCTTGCCTTGGATGACGGTACGTGATAATTTGACCTTTGGTAATCATCAAGATGATAAAGTTCGACAAGCGGATGAATTGTTAGCAGCAGTTGAATTAGCTGATTTTGGTGATTATTATCCGAGTCGCCTTTCAGGAGGACAGAAGCAACGAATTGCTTTAGCGCGAGCATTAATGGATAATCCACCATTGTTATTGTTGGATGAACCGCTCGGCGCCTTAGATGCCTTAACACGACTAAAAATGCAAGATTTAATTATGGATCTAACGCAAAGTCGTCAGTTAACTACGGTCCTCGTTACTCATGATGTCCATGAAGCAACTCGGATGGCCAATCGAATTGTAGTTGTTAAGAATTCACATATTGCCCAAGTCTTTGAGAATCCTTATCGTGGTTCAGGTGATGATAAAAAAGCCCATCAGGCGGTCTTAGCTGAGCGAATTTTAGATGAGATTTATGCCGAAGAAGTAGTATAAAAAAATCCCTTGGATAAACCTGATTAGGTTCATTCAGGGGATTTTTGCTTAAATGATAATGCCATGGCAATGATCGATCTCGTGTTGCACAATTTGTGCGGCCCAGCCATGGAGGGATAATTTTTGTTGGTGCCCAGTTTGATCTAGATAAACAAGGGTAATTTCTTGATAGCGCCTGGTTGGCCGTTGACCAATCAGGCTGAGACATCCTTCTTGAGTTTGATAAGGTTGCTCCTTAACGGTAATCTGCGGATTAAGCATGGCGATATTAATAGGTCCTAGGCTAACGGCAATGATTTGTTTGTTAATCCCAATCATATTCGCGGCTAGCCCGACACATTCTTTTTGATGAGCAACTAGCGTATCGAGAAGATCTTGGGCGATTGGCCAATCATGAGGGGTTGCTGGTTGGCTAGGCTGACTTAGGACCTGAGGATCTTTACAAATGGGTTTAATCATAGGTTTTCCTTTCAAAAGAAAAGTCGGGCGAACCCGACCTAGTTTTATGATTGATGATGTTGTTTACCAGCATTCCGCCCTTTAGGATGATGTTCGTGATCCGCTTTTTGGTGATCATTCCTTAATTGATCAATGGTTGCTTGAACATCCGATTGAGAATTAGCAGGTTGGATTGGATCAGGTACCTTAATAGGGTTATCTTTTAATTCTTCTTCAATCTGTTTCCGGATTCTTGGACGATAGAGATTAATTAAAACGGTTTGCAAAATGGCAAAAATTCCGCCAGCAAAGAAATAGAGCCCTAGTCCAGCTGAAGAAGTCCAAGAAATAAACAAGATCATAATCGGACTAATTAACATGGCACTGCGCATTTGAGCTCGTTGCTCTTGGGGAACTCCTTGCAAAGACAAGACTCCTTGAATTGCGTAAGTAACAAAAGCTAACAGAGCCATAATGATGCTTGGTTTACCAAGTGGAATCCCAAAGAAAGGAGAACTTGATAATTCGGGAGAATAACGAATTGCTGCATACAAGGCGGCGAAAATTGGAAGTTGAATCAATAATGGTAAACAACCAATGCCACCCGTTAAAGAGACATTATTATCACGATAAAATGACATCATTTGTTGGCCAACTAGAGCTTGTTCTTCTGGAGTCTTGGCATTTTTTTGCCGTTCCTGTAGTTCCTTTAAATGCGGTTGGAGTTTAGACATCCGCTCTTGCATCATGGTTGACTTTTTCATCTGGTTAAACATGATGGGAAACAAAATCAACCGGATAATAATGGTTAAGGCAATGATAGCTAAGCCATAGTTACCGCCAAAGATACCCGCTAACCATTCCATAAAATGTTGCATTGGTTTCGCCAAGTAATCATAGATGATCCCATAAGGCTTTCCGCTTTTAGTGGTTCGAACACAACCACTGAGGACCAAGCCGAGAAGGGTTAGTCCGGATAAGGTGAACAATCGTTTATGTTTCATGCTAGACTTCCTTTAAATAAAATGTACAAGTGCTATCTTACCGTAAAAGCGGGTTAAATACCACTCCTAACCTACATGGTTACTTGAAAGTTATGGAAGTCGCCGATGTTCTTTTGGCTAACATAGACATGGTCAACTTGACAGTATGGATTCGGTCCCTGTTTGAGTTGGTTAACAAATGCGGTCATTTGCTCTTTGGGACCTTGAGCAATAATAAAAACTTTGCCATTTGGCAGATTTCGGACTAGGCCGACTAAGCCCAGTTGATCGGCAATTTGTTTTGTAGCCCAGCGGAATCCAACGCCATGGACAATACCATCAACAAGGATTTCATAATTAATCATTCGATTCATCTCCAGTTTCTAACTTATGGTATGATTAAACAAATTAAACAAATAGGTGACAAATGGTGGAAATAATAACCTCAACCCAAAATCAACGGGTTAAACAATGGAAAAAATTACAAACTAAGAAAGGGCGTCAACAAAGCCAAAGCTATCTATTGGATGGGTGGCATTTAGTTCAAGAAGCCCTGCAAAGCCAAGTTCAAATCACGGCTCTAATCGGAACAAAAGCGGAATTAGCTTTACATAATGATATTGTAGCACGCGTTAATCAAGTCTATCAGGTTACTGGTGGAATTATGCAAGAAATCACGGCTACAGTAACCCCTCAAGGCATTGCAGCAGTTGTCGGGTCACCCCTTTTACAATTGAAGACAATTCCAAGATCGGGCAAGTGGTTATTACTAGATCGGGTCCAAGATCCAGGAAATGTGGGTACCATGGTTCGAACGGCGGATGCGGCTGGATTTAATGGAGTAGTTGCTGGAAAGGGAACGGTAGATTTTTTTAGTCCTAAAGTTATGCGTTCAATGCAGGGAAGCCAATTTCATATCAGGTTAGCAACGGCTGAGTTGAGTGATTTAATACCCGCGATGCAAGCCAATGGCATGCCGGTTTACGGGACGGAATTAAATCCCCAAGCCATTAGTTATCGCGAGCTACCACAAAGTGATCAAGTGGCTTTCGTAATGGGGAATGAAGGACAGGGAATGGCCGATAACCTGTTACAGTTAACGACTAAAAATGTTTATATTCCGATGCCCGGACAGGCCGAATCGTTGAATGTGGCGGTGTCGGCCGGGATTTTAATGTTTTCCGTGAATTAGTTCTTAAGTTTGTAATAATTTAGATGAAATGGCTTACTTTTCGCTAGCCAAACCGGGTAAAATATAATAAAGGACCTGGATTTAGAAAGGACACGACCCATTATGAAGACAGATCAAAGTTGGCGAAAAGATCCAGAATATGTTGCGATTGTAGAAGATCTTTTAGCAAAGCCAGAAGTAAAAGCATTAGCAAATTATACTCAACATCATCATTCAAACCGGCTCCAACATTCGATCGCTGTATCATATGATAGTTATCGAGTCGCTAAAAAATTGAACCTAGATTATGAAAGTACGGCCCGGGCCGGGATCTTACATGATTTATTTTATTATGATTGGCGTACGACCAAATTTGATTTAGGAACCCACGCGTTTATTCATCCGCGCGTTGCCTTACGAAATGCAGAAAAGTTGACAGACCTGAATGACAAGGAGCAAGATATAATTTTGAAGCATATGTTTGGTTCGACTTTAGCTGTGCCTAAGTATTGGGAAAGTTTGATTGTCTCTTTAGTGGATGATTATGAAGCCGAACACGAATTTTTCCGTCCTATGCGGAAGAAATTGCGACATCAAAAGCGGAATCTACAGCGTCGTTACCAAGCTAGTCGACGTCAAACACGTCATCAAATGAGGGGAGAGCGAGTGAATGGAACAGTTATCAACAACCACCAGTGATTTCAGTTTGTGTCCACATTTTGCGAAGACTTTTGAGATTTTAGGCAAGAAGTGGAATGGTCTAATTATTGAAGTGCTCTTAAATGAACATGAAGCGCGATTTAAGGATTTAGCCTGCCAAGTTGAAAAATGTAGTGATCGGGTCCTTTGTGAACGATTGCGAGAATTAGAAGATGAAGAAATTATTGAACGGGTGCTTGATGGCGGCCATTCATCTCGACCAGCCTATCGATTAACCCAATCGGGTTTAGAATTAGCCCCAATTATGGATGCCGTTCATGATTGGAGTAAGAAATGGCGGTAAAATCTTAGGAGAATTCTTGAAAGATCTTGACCATTGTTAACCAGTTCGATAGAATGGCAATGTTAATAACCAAGATGGAAACTAGTAGTTGATGTCGGGAAACAGGGACAATGGCCATGGACTGGAAGCCATTGAGTACCAAGTCAATGAATTTCACTTCCGGAGTTGATACTTTGTATCCGGTTGATTATCG
This sequence comes from Limosilactobacillus gastricus PS3, assembly GCF_000247775.1. GTDB lineage: Bacteria > Bacillota > Bacilli > Lactobacillales > Lactobacillaceae > Limosilactobacillus > Limosilactobacillus gastricus_A. Next base: position 19,772 of record NZ_AICN01000013.1, on the reverse strand, counting down.
TTACCAATCACTAAGTGTTTGATATAGTTATATCATGAATTAGGGTGGTACCGCGAAGCCTCGTCCCTTGTGGACGGGGCTTTTTTCGTACCCTAGTAAGGAGAATGAAATGAGTTTAAAAGACCAATTAACTGAACTGCGGGCGCAAGCCTTAGAAGCAATTCAAAATAGTACTGATGATCAAGCCATTAATGAAGCACGCGTTAAGTTCTTAGGGAAAAAGGGACCAATTACCGCCGTTTTACGGGGAATGAAGGATTTATCAAAGGAGGAACGTCCAAAGGTTGGTCAATTTGCAAATGAGATCCGCGATCAAATTCAAGTGGCTTTAGATGAAAAACGATCGGCAATTGAAGCCGCTCGATTAAACCAGCAATTAGCTAGCGAAACTTTAGACGTAACCCTACCTGGTCGGCCAGTAATTCAAGGACAACCACATGTTATTCAGCAGATCATCGATCAAATCATCGATTTATTTGTTGGGATGGGCTACGAAGTCGCTACCGGGCATGAAGTGGAAGAGGAAGTTTATAATTTTGAAAAATTAAACTTACCAAAAGACCATCCAGCCCGTGACATGCAAGATACTTTTTACATTACCCCTTCCATCTTGATGCGAACTCAAACTTCCCCGATGCAAGCTCGGATGATGGAAAAACATGATTTTTCACGGGGACCTTTAAAAATGATCTCGCCCGGAAAAGTTTACCGACGGGATACTGATGATGCTACCCACAGTCATCAATTCCATCAAGTCGAGGGAATTGTAATCGGTGAGCATATTACGATGGCTGACTTAAAGGGAACTTTAGAAGCGGTAGCGCAAAATCTATTTGGCGACGAATTATCAGTTCGTTTGCGACCTAGCTATTTCCCATTTACAGAACCTTCAGTGGAAGCAGATATTACTTGTTTCAATTGTCATGGTCAGGGTTGCAGTATTTGTAAGCAAACCGGTTGGATTGAAGCTTTAGGGGCCGGGATGGTTCACCCTAATGTTTTAAAAATGTCAGGAGTGGATCCCGAAGTATACGGTGGGTTTGCCTTTGGCTTGGGACCAGACCGTTTTGCAATGCTAAAGTATGGAGTGGAAGACATTCGAAACTTCTACTTAAATGACATGCGCTTCTTAACGCAATTTGATCAGAAAGGATAATTAACATGAATTTATCATATCAATGGCTTAATGAATATTTACCACTAGCAGACCATCAGATTGAGCCAGCTGAATTAGCTGAAAAACTGGCGCGGACTTCTGTGGAAATTGATGATGTTTATTCACCAAGTACGGGTTTAAGTAAGCTGGTGGTTGGTTATATTGAATCATGTCAACCACATCCAGAATCAGATCATCTCAAGCTCTGTCAGGTCCAAATTAGTTCAGAGGAAAAGGTCCAAATCGTCTGTGGAGCGCCAAATGTGACGGCTGGTAAAAAGGTGATTGTAGCTTTACCGGGAGCACGAGTGGCTGATAATCAAAAAATCCGGAAGGGCAAAATTCGTGGCGAAGTATCTAACGGTATGTTATGTGCCTTACAAGAAATTGGCTTTAGTGAAAAAGTAGCGCCAAAGGACTATGAAGAAGGGATTTGGTTCATGGCTGATGACGCCCAAGTGGGTGACAGTGTTTTCCCATATTTAGGGATGGACGATACCATCATTGCGACGGATGTAACGCCTAATCGGGGTGACATGTTTAGCGTATATGGGAACGTTAATGATATTGCAGCCATGTACGACTTGCCGGTGAACTTCAGTATGCATACAGTTGAAGAATCCAGTGCAGAAAAGACGACCGATTTATTACAAGTTGAAATCCCTGATCCTGAATTAGCACCGACTTATAAGGCCCGGGTAATTAAAAACGTAACGATTCAAGATAGCCCCATGTGGCTTCAGATTCGTCTTTGGAATGCCGGGGTTCGGCCGATTAATAATGTTGTCGATGTGACCAATTATATTTTGCTGAAGTATGGACAACCGCTCCACAGTTTTGATTTTGACAAACTCAATCAAAAACATTTAACGGTCCGTCATGCGCAAGCTGATGAACATTTAGTTACTTTAGATGGTGAAGATCGGGAATTGACTAGTCAGGATCTTGTGGTTGCCGACGGTGATCATCCGGTAGCTTTAGCTGGGACAATGGGTGGTGATGATAGCAAAATTGATGATCAAACAATCAATGTAGTTCTTGAATCGGCCATCTTTGATCCCATCTTAGTACGGAAGCAAGCCCGGTGTTTAGATTTGCATAGTGAATCCTCCATGCGGTTTGAACGAGGCATTAACCCAGCAATGTGTGAGCAAGCATTGAATGAAGCCGCCTACTGGCTACAAGAATTGGCGGGCGGACAAGCGACCCAAGGAATTGCCACGGGAAGCGAAAAAGTTGCACGCGACGTTAACATTGATTTATCGCTTACCAAGACGAACGATGTTTTAGGAACTGATTTGTCAATGACCGATTTACAACAGATTTTTAAACAACTGCAATTCACGACTCAAGTGATGAATGATGATCATTTGGAAGTAGTAGTTCCACCACGGCGCTGGGATATTGAAATTCAAGCTGATCTATACGAAGAAATTGCTCGAATTTATGGTTATGACAATTTACCGTCAACCTTACCAGCAACCGGCGACACGGAAGGTGGCCTTACTGCTTGGCAAAAATTAGTTCGAGAGGCTCGGCATGTCTTAGAGGGCTTGGGATTAAATCAAGCAATCAGTTATTCCTTGACTACCGATGAAAAAGCGCGTCAATTTAAGATTAATCCTTCTGAAACTGCCCCAGTGCAATTGGACTATCCAATGAGTTCTGATCACACTGCCGCACGGATGAATATCATTAGCGGCCTATTAAACGATGTGGCTTACAATGTCGCTCGGCAAGTTGAGAATGTAGCTTTGTATGAGGAAGGACGGGTCTTTTTACCGCAAGCCGACCAAGCTCGACCAGACGAACCAGAGCATATTGCCATGGCCTTAACTGGCTCCTTAACAACTAATTCTTGGCTAGATAAGGCCCAACCAGTTGATTTCTATACAGTTAAGGGAATTTTAGAACAACTATTAACTAATTTAGCTATTGCGGGGAAAGTTTCTTACCGGGCAAATGATCAACGCGATGAAATGCATCCAGGACGGACGGCGGATGTTTATTTAGATGATCAATTAATTGGTTTTCTTGGACAAGTGCATCCAGTGACCGCCCAAGCCTATAAGATTCCTGAAACTTATGTGATGGAGTTAGATCTGAGTCAGTTAGAAACTGCACCACGTTTAGACCATCATTATGAGCCAATCAGTAAATATCCAACCGTAACCCGCGATGTGGCCTTGTTAGTTGATCAGACCGTTACGAATGCTCAAATTGTGGAAGCCATTCAGGCTAAGGGTGGTCAATACTTGGTTGACGTTCAACTCTTTGATTTGTATGAAGGAGCTCATTTACCAGCAGGGAAGAAGTCACTTGCCTACACGCTGACTTACCAAGATCGGCAGAATACTTTAACTGAAGATCAAGTTAATGCAGCCTTTGAAAAAGTAGTTGATCATCTTCAAACAACCTTAGCGGCGGAAATTCGTTAGGAGTAGATCATGGCAAGAAAACGACCCGTAGTAATTGGGGTAACAGGCGGTTCAGGTAGTGGTAAAACCACGGTAAGTCATGCTATTTATGATCTCATGAATGGTCAATCGATGGAAATTATCACACAAGATACTTATTATAATGATCAAGCTTCTATGACGATGGAAGAACGCAAAGCGGTTAATTACGATCATCCGTTAGCCTTTGATAATGATTTGTTATATCAACAATTAGATCAGCTCCGTCATAATCAAGCAATTGAAATGCCGGTTTATAATTATGCTGAATATACCCGTTCAAATGAAACTCGCCATGTGGAACCACCAGAAATCATAATCCTAGAAGGAATTTTGATCCTAGATGATGAACGGTTACGGAACCTGATGGATATTAAGGTTTATGTTGATACGGATGATGACATTCGGATTATTCGACGAATCCAACGAGATATGGTGGAGCGTGGCCGGTCAATTGAGTCAATCATTGATCAATATTTAACGACGGTCAAACCGATGTATCATGAGTTTATTGAACCGACCAAACGCTATGCCGATATTATAGTTCCAGAAGGGGGCAAGAATCAGGTGGCAATCGATCTTTTAGCCACGAAGGTTCGCGATATTTTGGTACAGCGAGGGCATCGGATCTAATAAATTAGTTGAAAAAAATTTCCGTGAGTGGTACAGTTTAAAAACTGTGAATACATATAGTAAGGAGTGCTTTAATGGCAGATGAAAAAACTTATCCCATGACATTAGAGGGAAAAGCAAAGTTAGAAGAAGAACTTGAAAACTTCCGGTTGGTTCGTCGCCCTGAAGTTATTAACCGGATTAAGATTGCGCGGAGTTATGGGGATCTATCAGAAAACTCTGAATATGAATCTGCTAAGGATGAACAATCTTTTGTCGAAGGACGCATCGCGCAAATTGAAAATATGCTTCAATATGCTGAAATCATTGACAATGATAATGTTGACGCTGATGAGGTAGCATTAGGACGGGAAGTAACTTTTAAGGAGCTTCCAGATGAGGAACCCGAATCGTATGTGATTGTGGGAGAATCAGAGTCAGATCCTATGTCAGGAAAAATTTCCAATGAATCACCGATGGCCAAGAGTTTAATTGGTCACAAAATTGGCGATAAGGTTAATGTTGAATTACCAAATGGTGGTTCTATGGAAGTTGAAGTTTTAGATGTTAAATAATTGGTTTTAAAGTCTTGCCATTGGCAGGACTTTTTTTTAATGGATCGTATTGACAGCGCTTACACTGGTGTTTTATTATTGGTGTATCGATAAACCAAATGAATTCGAGGGATGAAAATGAAATATTATATTGGAGTCGATATTGGAACTACCAGTACCAAAGCGGTTTTGTATGATCAGGATGCGAATGTCATTAATAAATTTCAACAGGGTTATCGGCTGTACCGAGATCAGGATGGGATGGCAGAACAAGATCCAGAAGAAATCGTTCAAGCGGTTTTACAAATGATTCATGATGCAGCCGGGCTAACTAATGAAGAGGACAATCAACTGACTAGTGTTTCTTTTTCCTGTGCTAATCAAAGTTTGATATTACTTGATCAGGATCATCATCCAATTAGTCGCGTGATGACTTGGGCTGATACGCGAGCACGGCGACAAGCGGAAGCATTAAAGCAAAGTTCAAAGGCTAAAACAATTTATGAAAAAACAGGAACACCAATTCACCCGATGTCACCCCTAATCAAGTTAATGTGGTTAAAAGAAATCAAACCAGATTTAATAAAGCAAGCGTCCTTTTATGCCGATATTAAGTCTTACTTATTTTGGCGCTTATTTGGCCAATTTCGAATTGATGTTTCGATTGCCTCTTGTACCGGTTTAATGAATCTTGAAACTCAAAATTGGGATCCAGACATTCTAGCGATGCTGCATGTGTCGGTTGATCAATTACCGGAGATTGTTGATTCAATTGATCAAGCCGTGGGGTTAAGTCCTGTGATGGCTGGCCTAATGGGAGTGGATGCGGAAGTACCTTTTGTCTATGGCGCTTTTGACGGGGCCTTATCCAATCTTGGGGTGGGCGCTATCCAACAAGATACAGTAGCGATCACGATCGGTACCTCAGCAGCGGTCAGGGTAATTTGTGATCATCCAGTCATTGATCCTCATCAGCGTTTATTCTGCTATTCAGTTAATCGTCATTTATGGGTGATTGGTGGACCAATTAACAATGGCGGGGATGTTTTCCAATGGGCGGTTGAAGAGTTGATTGAAGACCAAATTCAAGCTAAATATGATGTTGCCAATCGACTCATTGATCAAGTTCCAGCGGGAGCGCATGGCTTATTATTCCATCCATTTTTAGGTGGAGAACGGGCCCCAATTTGGGAGGCAAATGCGCGCGGGAGCTTTGTCGGTTTAAATCCGTTACACACGCGGGCTGATATGTTACGTGCTGTTATGGAAGGGATCTGTTTTAACATTGCTACGGTCTTTGATGCAGTCCAGACAATGGTGGGCAAACCTAAGCGCATTACGGCAACCGGGGGGTTTGCTAATTCCAAGGTTTGGCGTCAAATGCTGGCAGACGTTTTAGATTGTCCGGTAAACGTACCGAAGTCATTTGAATCGGGCTGTTTAGGGGCCGTAGTGATGGCAATGCAAAGTTTAGGGGAACTATCAAATTTGGCAGACGTTACGTCCATGGTGGGACAAGTGGAAGCCTACTTGCCAGATGAAGCCGTGGCGGCTTTGTATGAACGGTATTTACTTGTTTTCAAACAAGTTGAAGAGCAGTTACTACCAACTTATGCGGCCTTAGTAGAATTGCAGGAAGATCAAAAATAGAGGAGAAAAATCATGCCATTATTGATTGTATTAATTGGGGTTATAATTCTTATTTTCTTAATCGTAAAGTTAAAGCTGAACACTTTTGTTTCACTAGTCGTTACTTCTTTTATTGTAGCCTTACTCTTGCAAATACCAGTTACCAAAATTCCAACCACTATTGAATCTGGGATTGGTTCTCAATTAGGTCACTTAGCCATTATCTTCGGATTTGGTTCTATGCTTGGTTCCCTTGTTTCTGAAGCCGGTGGTGGTTATCGGATTGCCACCACGCTAATCAATAAATTTGGTCGCCGTTGGATCCAAGTGGCAGTCATCTTGGCATCGTTTATCATTGGCTTAGCCTTATTCTTTGAAGTCGGATTAGTAGTAGTTTTACCAATTATTTTTTTCATCGCCCGTGAATTAGACATGCCCTTAATGTACTTAGGTGTTCCGATGGCAGCGACTTTAAACGTGACTCATGGTTTCTTGCCGCCACACCCAGCACCAACTGCGATTACAGAAGTTTTACATGCACAATTAGGCCATGTTCTATTGCTCGGGATCGTCGTTGCCATTCCAACGATTATTATCGCTGGTCCCTTGTATAACTGGGCCTTACAAAAACTTTATCCTAAGGTATATCGGAAAAATATTGATATTTCAGTTTTGGGTGAATATAAGGAATTTAAGTTAGCAGACACACCTGGATTTGGGATCTCGGTGTTAACGGCGATGATGCCAGTAATCTTAATTGCCATTGCGACAATTTGTTTCTTTGTTTTGCCTAGCAAGAGTTTAGTTAACCAAGTGATTCAATTTATCGGAGCGCCAGATTTTGCCATGTTACTTTCCATGCTGATCGCGGTTTTTACCATGGGGATTTTCCGTCAAAAAAATATGAAAGAAATTTCTGATATTATGGTATCGTCAGTTAAATCAATTTCAATGATGCTATTAATCATTGGTGGTGGGGGTGCCTTCAAACAGGTTCTGGTTGATGGTGGAATTTCCAAATATGTGTCCGCGCTTTTTACCAGTACCAACTTATCACCAATCTTTGCGGCTTGGTTAATAACTGCTATTTTGCGGGTTTCTTTAGGATCATCAACAGTGTCCGGAATCACGGCGGCCGGCTTATTAGCACCGATGGCTGAACAATATGCTCCTGGATCAGCAATGCCAGCCTTGATGGTTTTGGCAGTCGGCGCTGGATCAATCTTTTGTGATCATGTTAATGACGCTGGTTTCTGGATGATTAAAGAATACTTTGGGCTGTCCTTGAAGGAAACCTTATTGTCGTGGACGACCTTAACGATAGTAATTTCTTTAGCTGGTTTAGGGGCGGTTTATACCTTATCTTTGTTTATTTAAATGCCTGAATGGTTAATAAACTTGATGTTATAATGATTAACATCAAGTTTTTTGTTTAAAGGGTACGATTATGGGAAAAAGAGCGACTATTTCAGACGTAGCCCGACAAGCACATGTGTCGGCAACCACAGTATCTAGATACTTAAATCATCATTATCAAAAAATGAGTGATGAAACTAAAGCGCGGATTGCCCAAGTAATCGCGGACTTAGATTATTCGCCATCTTCTTCGGCTCGCCAAATGCGACAAAAATCTAGTCATTTAGTAGGAGTCTTGGTTGGTGATATTGCCAATCCCTTTTCATCTTTGATGGCTAAGGGAATCTATGATGTTTTACAGCCGGCGGGCTACGACATTCAATTAATGAATTCAAACGATTCTAAGGAAGCGGAAAGTCGGCATCTCGATCGTTTAATTGAACAACGGGCCGATGGTATTATTGTTCAACCCAGTGCAGCATCGTTTGCACAATTTGAACGGTGCCGAACTAATGGTATCCCAATCATTATTGTCGATCGGACGATGAAAGATTTACCTACTGATGTTGCTTATGTCACCAGTGAAAATTTTGATGCCTGTTATCGGTTAGGACCAATCCTAGTTGATCATGGTTACCAAAATGTCATTTCGGTTAGTTCCCGCTTAGCTGAAGCTTCTGGTCAAATATTGCGGATTAAAGGATTAATGCAAACGGCCAATGATCATCAGCTTCAATATATTAACTTAGAAATACGGGATGGCAATGTGGAGTGGCTCAAAGCTGAATTACAACAAAATTTGCAGGAACTGAGTGGGCGAACCGCTGTTATTTCGTTAATGGGCCCATTGTTATTCAATCTATTGGATATTTTTAGGGGATTAAACTTAACTTTCCCTCAAGATATTGGCTTAATCTCTTATGATGATTGGGATTGGTCACGGTTTGTCGGGGATGGGATTTTCCTATTGCGTCAAGATATGGAGCTTATGGGATCACAAGCAGCCCAATTCTTATTAGAAATGATCCATGATCCGAAAAAAAAGTTAGGAACAGAATACTTACCAGTGACCATGGTGGAGCGACCGTCGATATAAATAATATTTTGGATACTTTAAAAGCGACTGAAGAAGAAATGGGGTTCTTGCTCAGCCGCTTTTTTTGATAACATTTTTAGCTTTTCGTTTTGCCATAATGATCGCCCCGGTCAAACTGATGATAGTCATGATCAGACCAGTAAATAAGAATGGCGGAATAAAGTAGAGGGTAATTCGATAAGTTTTACCTGGACTTAATTTTAGGGCCCAGAAGGTATTAATCACTTTTGTTAATTTAGCGGGGTGACCGTCCACAATTGCGTGCCATCCTTGAGCTGCAGGAATGGTTGTCATCATTACTTTTTGGTTCCGAGCTAGTTTAATCGTTCCAGTCAAGTAATTACTTCCCGACTTACTAATCTTAAATGGCGATTGGCTTAATTTCTGATAGTCAGCTTGAAAACCAGCCTGGTTAAGTTGATAGAGACTGACATTTTGTAACCATAAAGAGGCTTTTTTAAGGGTGAAAGTTATCTTAACGGATTGACCTTTTTGATGGTTAGCAACGTTCATGATAATGGTATTGCGGAAACTCGAAACATTAGTGACGGGGCGACCGTTGACTTCAATCGTGGCATTCGCTACGGCGGATTCGCCCAGGGTTAGATAATAGGGATCGTTTGTTTGCGGGGTAAAGGTTAATTCGACCTTACCGACTAGGAGGGGATCGTTTTTGACGATCATTGCTCCCGTAATTTGTGTTGTTTCATTAGTGTTAGTATAAGTGACATTACTAAAGTTTTGGACCTTAAAGAGGGACTGGTTAGTAGACTTACCAGCTAATGCTTGATAAATCATGGATTGATACTGAGTTGGATCACTTGATGATGATTTAAGATTTAAAATCTTTTGACTAGCCCCAAAAGCAATTGGCAGGGCAGTTGAGTTTTGCTTAATGGTGATCTTGCCATTTTTGGCGATCGTTTTACCCGTCCAATCAGGTCGAATGGTGTTAACTCCTAGCGCTGAATCATTGGTTGCGGTGGTAGAAAGATTGTATTTAAAACCTAAGAGAGAATCCGTAATTTTAGTCCCGTTCGCATATGAGATCACACCGTCCCCAGCTGGTTGCCCAATTAAGGTCATAAATTTAGAGATACTTGGCTCCAAGGTAGACCCAAAGTGATCACCACTATAAAAGTCTGCTTGGAAAGGATCATCTTTAGTTCGGGAAAAACTCTTAGCGATCCGATAAAAGCTCTGATCAGCTTGTTTAATCTTTTTAATTGATTGCTGAAGTTGCGTCGTGTAATTGCCGTAGTCACTTTGGCTGACATATGAAATCTGGTTCAGGGATAAGATGGCGCTAACACTTACATCCACACAAGCTAATAAGATTAAGAAACCATGGTAAAAATAGTCATGCCGGCGGATTGATAAAGCGATGAGAGCTAATAATTCAAAGCTATAGCCGATCCAAATTTGGGTAGTGTTGATATAACTTAAAATTGAATTGACCTTGGTTAATAAAACTACCGTAATTAAGGAACTGATTGCTAAGATAAATAGTAATTGGGGCCATTTAAGCTGGAAATTGGGGGTTAAGGTTCGAGCGGCCAGCCAGATTACCCAAAAAGAAAATAGGAAAGAAAATCGCGATGGATACCAAACCGGGAATTGACCTAAATGCCAAAAGAGATCTAGTGGTTGCACAACAAAAGAGGCCACTAAAAATATAGATATCAGAGCCGCAATGATGCGTGACCATTTTCGATCGCGACGATTAAAGAAATACAAAAGAAAACCAGTCATCATCAACATGCCCACGTATATGTTAGCTTGACCGCTAGGCATCTGAGAAAAATTAAAGGAGCCAGGAACTAACTTACCAAAGAGTTTTAACGGATTGTATTCTAACTTCCAAGTGTAGTCAGTATTATTATAAGTTCCTTTACTTTGGGTCAGGGCATAAATGGTTGGTAATAAGATAACCGCACTGAGTAATCCGGACCAACATGAATAAATTACGTACCGGAGGAAGCGCCGGATTTTTTGGCGCCAGGGGTAACGACTTAAACTTAAATGCCACCAAGTAAATAGGATTGTGAAGACGCAAACCATCCAGGCCATGTAGTAATTAACAATCATGGTAATGGCTAACCAACTTAAATAAAACCAGGGACGGCCACCGTCCAACAACTGCATGAGTCCCACAATTACTAAGGGGAGTAACCATAGGACATCTAACCAGATCATATTTAATTGATTAGCAATCATCCATCCCATTAAGGCGTAGGGGGTACTAAACATTAAAAGTCGGTACCCAGACTGTAAATTAGAACGATCCAATAAATAGGCCATGGATAAACCGGCTAAGCCATATTTAATTAATAGTAAAAATAAAATTCCACTACTCAGGGAGGCACCGGGGAAAAATAAGAGCAATAAATTTAAGGGGCTCATTAAATAATAAGCATTTGTACCCCACATTTCACCGCCGAGTCCTTTGGAAAATGAATATAAAAGGCTCGCCGGATGGTGCAAGATGGATGAGCGGAGATAAGCGTAAAAATCAACGTATTGTTGACCCAAATCAACCGTTAGGATACTACTTTTTCCAAATGGTGCCATGCCACGAAGGGTGAAATAGCATCCCATAATCAAAACGGGAACTAGGAAACTGAGTGCTAGAATATTGCGACGCTGATTTAATTTCGTTAACATAGATTCATCCTTCTCCCTCAATCTAATCAAATTTCATTATAACTGGTCAGACTTTGCATTTAGATTAAATTTATGTGATTTAAAGTGAAATTTTATTTTCAACCACTGTAAAATAGAGTATTATCAAATGGTTAGGGGAAACTTTTAAAAGGAGCGTCAGTTAATTGAGTTTGCTACATAAAAATTCGAATCAATCAACTCGATCGCGGGAACGGCGCCGTCGACGGCGCAGAGTTAAGTCGTCAACTTTGCCAATCCGATTACATGTTTTATTATGGATTGCCGGAATTTTAATGGTAATGTTAGGGGCTCGTTTGTTTTATATGCAAATTTTGCAGGGGTCTTATTATAAATCGGCGGTCCGCAATTCAAATACCTATACTCGGACGACGAATGTTCAGCGGGGCTTAATCTTTGATTCCACAGGTTCTGCCCTTGTGACTAATCAAGCCCACAAGGCCGTTACCTATACCAAGAGTTCGGGGACCAGTAGTTCTGATGTTTATAAATTAGCTAATCGCTTGAGTAAATATTTAACGGTTGATACTGATAATTTATCAACGGCTGATCAGGAAGCTTACTATCTCGCTAATACTAAAAACTATCAAGCCGTTCTAAAAAAGATTAAGACTTCGGATGCTGATAGTTCAACAGAACAATACGAAAAGGCTCTACGGTATCTTGAAAAACATCCTTCGGTATATAAATTAACCGCATCGCAGAAAAATAGCGCACAATTATATACCACGATGAACAGTTCTTATACTATGTCAACCACCTACCTGAAAAAGTCGGGGGTTACATCTAAGGAGATTGCCGAGATTGGTGAACATTTAAGTCAACTGCCGGGGATTAAATTATCGACGGCATGGACGCGAAAGTATGCCGATAATGATATTACCTCGCTGACGGGATCGGTTTCGACAAATGGTTTACCGAGCGACCAATTAAAGACCTTATTAGCCCAAGGATATTCACGTAATGATAGCGTGGGAACGAGTCTATTAGAGAAACAGTACCAGTCAGCGTTAGCGGGGATCAAAGGGACAACGAAGATCACCACTAATGGTAATAAGGTCACCAAAGAAAAGACGACATATGCTGGTCAGCGAGGATCAAGTTTAGTCCTTACGATTAACTACAATTTCCAAAAGAAGGTTCAACAGATCCTATCAGATAATTATTCTTCAGCTGGGAATACGTATTCAACCGGAGTTTACGCAGTTGTAATGAACCCTAATACAGGAGCTGTATACGCCATGGCTGGTATTGATCGGGATCCATCGACCGGGAAAGAAACTGTAGACGAAACGGGAGCGATTACTCAGGCTATGACGATGGGATCGGTTGTTAAGGGGGCTACTTTAATCGCCGGTTTCTTAGAAGGGGTGATTACGCCGTCGAATAATACGTTGACTGATATGCCAATTAAATTAGCGGGAACGAGTGCCAAGACTTCTTGGTTCAATAAGACCGGGAGTGCTAATCAGTCATTAACGGCGGCTCAAGCTCTGCAAGTATCATCTAACTCTTATATGATGCAGATCGCCATGAAAATTGGTGGCTTTACCTACCGAAGTGGCGCTCACTTAGCTTTAAAATCTAATATTTTCTCTAAACTTCGTTATTACTACAACATGGTTGGGTTAGGAACGAAGACGGGAATTGATTTGCCAGGTGAAGTTTCAGGATATGAAGGGTCATCAACGAGTTCCGATCAAGGGAAGGCGCTTGATCTTTCCTATGGTAACTACGATGAATATACCGTAATGCAATTGGCTCAGTACATGTCGACGATCGCTAATGGTGGTAAGAAGATGAAACCGTACCTAGTTAAACAGATTCGGCAAACTACTTCGACCGGATCTTTGGGCAAAGTTGAGTACACAGCTCACCCGACGGTTCAATCGACGCTTCCGGTTACGAAGAGTGAGTTAAATATCATTAAACGTGGATTGTACTTGGTTACTCATGGGACTGATTCCAATACCACGGCCAAATCTTTGGGTTCGGAAACACCATCAATTTCTGGAAAGACGGGGACGGCCGAAACCTATTATAATGGGAATTCAACAACGACCTTAAGTTTTGCTGGATATGCACCAAGTGACAATCCACAGGTAGTGGTAGCGTTAGCGATTAATGGAGCCACGGATGATGATAGTGGGGCTAATATTACCATGGCCAAAGAAATATTCTCAGCTTACTGGTCAATGGTCAAAAATAATAGTTCTAGTAATTAGAAACCTGTCAAGGAAATATCCTTAACATATTCCAAGAAAAAGACTAGTCAAAAGCTGACTTTAATGGTATAGTTGTACGAGTTAGGTTACGGATTGTACGAAAACGTATAACCAATTATAAAATAGCAACGGAGGTTAAAAATAATGCGTGTTAACATTACTTTAGAATGCACTTCATGCCACGAACGGACTTACTTAACGAGTAAGAACCGGCGTAACAACCCAGACCGTCTTGAATTAAACAAGTACTGCCCACGGGAACGTCAAGTGACATTACACCGTGAAACTAAGTAGTTTTATACTTGGTGAGATAGAGGATAGCGTTTAGCTGATCCTCTTTTTTTGACCAATAATGGAGGCCTTTTGATGGATAAACTAACGGTACGTTCACGTCACCTGGAGTTGATGACAATTAGTACAGCGAATCGCCAAAATGAAGAAGCAGCCTTAGTTGATAAATTAACGGCAACATCAGCTTGGCAGACTGCCCAAGTGATTGCGACTACGATGAGTCAGAGTATGGAATTGCAAACGAAGCCAATTTGTCAAGCTGCTTGGCAAGCTAAGAAAATCGTCGTCGTCCCGAAAACTTTTCCTCATCGTCAGATGAAATTTTATCAATATGATCAGGAAACTCGCTTTGAACAAACTAAATTTGGGGTGATGGAACCAATTAATGGTCGTTTCTATCCTACAAATCAGATTGATTTAATGATCGTGCCTGGGGTGGCCTTCACTCAGCAGGGAAAGCGACTTGGCTTTGTGGGGGCTTTTATGATCGTTATTTAGCTAATTTTCATGGTCAAACGATCGCTTTAGCAATGCAATGCCAGTTAGCCCAAGAGGATGAATGGGAACGTGATGCCTTTGATATCGATGTCCAGATGGTATTAACTAGCGGAGGAAGTTATGATTGAAGCTTTTAAACGAACCCCAGTAACGATTACCATTATAGTTATTCGGGTACTCGTATTTATAGCTATGGAGCTGAATGGTGGTTCAACCAATACGGTAACTCTACTAAATTTTGGCGCCGAATATACTCCGCTGTTAGTGGCCGGACAATGGTGGCGATTAATCACATCCGCTTTTGTGCACATTGGTATTATGCACCTTTTATTAAATAGTATTGTCCTATACTATATGGGGAATTACATTGAGCAATTATTTGGACACTGGAAATTGATCCTAATCTATATAATTAGTGTCATTAGCGGTAATTTACTAAGTGCTGCTTTAAGCCCAACAAGTATTGCAGCAGGGTCAAGTACTGGAATTTTTGGTTTATTTGGCGCTTTCATTTTTTTAGGTGCTGAGCATCGTCAACAGTCTTTTTTGCGGATCTTGACCCGACAATATATCATTTTAATGATCATTAATTTAGTGTTTGATTTAATGAGTCCGTCGATTGATATTTGGGGCCATTTAGGCGGATTGTTAGCTGGTTTCTTAGCGGGTGCCTTGTTTGATCCCGAACAATTTGGTAAAATTCGTTTAGTGAAGCGCTTACTAAGTGCGGCGATTTTGATCTTAATTTTGGCCAGCTTAACACGGATGGTATTGTTAAATGGATAATCAACCCCGACTCAGAACCCTATATGATGTTCAACAATTATTAAAACGATTTAATGTTTTTGTATATGTTGGTAAACGATTGTGGGATATTGAATTAATGGCATTGGAAGTTGATAATCTTTTTCGTGCCGGCGTTATTGATCGGGATCTTTATATGCAAGCTAAATTAGTTTTGCGAAAAGAACATCGAGAAGAAGAGCAAGCCAATCGATCAAATAAATAGAAAGTGAGAAGAAAGATGAGTGATAAGAAGTTAATTGGTGTTGATTTAGGTGGAACGACAATTAAATTTGCCATTCTAACTGATGATGGAAAGATTCAACAAAAGTGGTCAATTCGGACCAATGTTTTGGACGAAGGATCTCACATCGTGCCTGATATCATCGAATCAATCAACCATCACATTGATTTATACAAAATGGATAAATCTCAATTTGTTGGGATTGGGATGGGTACTCCCGGAACGGTTAACCGTCAATTAGGGACGGTTATTGGAGCTTATAATTTAAATTGGAAGACGACCCAACCAGTTAAAGAACAAATTGAAGCGGGAACGGGTTTGAAGTTTGCAATTGATAATGATGCCAACTGTGCCGGTCTTGGTGAAGCCTGGAAAGGTGCCGGTAATGACGGCGATGATGTCGTATTCATTACCCTTGGGACCGGTGTTGGTGGTGGAATCGTGGCCAATGGTGAATTAGTTCATGGAATTAATGGAGCCGCTGGTGAAGTTGGTCATATGTGTGTCGAACCCAATAACGGTTACCAATGTACTTGTGGTAACTATGGTTGTTTAGAACAGTATGCTTCAGCCACGGGAATTGTACACCTAGCCCAAGATGCAACCGAGGAATATGTTGGTAATAGTCCCCTTAAGGAAATGGTTGATAACGGCGAAGAAGTTACTTCCAAGGATGTTTTTGAAATCGCCCAAACCGGTGACTATTTAGCAAATCAAGTAGTTGATAAAGTATGTTTCTATTTGGGATTAGCTTGTGCAAACATTAGTAATACCTTAAACCCTGAATCTTTGGTGATTGGTGGTGGTGTTTCGGCTGCTGGGGCCTACTTGCTTGATCGGGTTAAGAATAATTTTGAAAAGTATGCTTTCCCAACGGTTCGGACTTCTACCGTTTTGAAGTTAGCTCAATTAGGTAATGATGCTGGGGTTATTGGTGCCGCTTCATTAGCCAAGCAATTTGATTAATTGTTGGAGGGGCATTAAGCATGAATTCATTTTTATTAGTTTTTGATTTAGTGGTAACGGTTTTACTAGTTTTTTGGCTAGTAACATATGTGATCGGTCGTTATCGGCGGAGTCACTACGCCACAGTCCTTTCGCAGGATGAATTTCAAAAGGGCTCCCATAAGGCGCAAGTGATTGATCTCCGACAAAAAGCCGATTTTGACCGGGGCCACATCTTAGGGGCACGGAATTTACCATACGCATTTATGAAGCAACAATATGGGGAATTGCGGTCGGATTTACCCATTTATATGTATGACCAAGGAATGTCAATGAGCACTAATGCAGCGGCCTTTTTAGGACGACGCGGTTATAAAAAGTTGTATATTCTTGATGGTGGTTACGCAAAGTGGGATGGTAAAACCAAAAAAGCCAAATATTAAATAAAAGGCCTCCTGATCCGTTGTCGGAACCAGGAGGCCTTGTTTTAAACAAGAGGTTTATAGTTGGTGAGCTGACCGATTTTTCCGGTTAGCTTGCCGCCGATTTTGATCAAATCGTTCTTCTTCTTGTTCAATGGGTTCAATAACTGATTTGTGGAAAGCAAAGACGCCACTGGCCAAAGCACCAATAGTAGCTAAACTTCCTAAAAAGAATCCTTTAGTAAACTGTTTCATTTTGAAAACCTCCTCAAACTAATTATCTTTATTATGCAAGATAAAATGTTAAATTACCAGCCTAACGGATATAATGAAAGGATTTTGTGATGGTAAAAGTAGTCGCAATCGTCGGTCCAACAGCCGTGGGGAAAACGGCTCTATCAATTCAACTAGCCCAAAGATTAAATGGTGAAATCATTTCAGGTGATTCCATGCAAGTGTATCGCCACCTTAATATCGGCACCGCTAAGGTCACTCCTACCGAAATGGCAGGGATACCGCACTACCTAATTGATATTAAGGATGTGACAGAACGATTTTCGGTCGCTGAATTTAAAGATTTAGCTCAGAAAAAAATTGACGAAATTAGTCAACGGCAACATTTACCGATAATTGTCGGGGGCACTGGTTTTTACTTAAAAGCCTTAATGGAAAATCTCGCTTTAGGTGATGATCATTTTGATGACCAATCAAGGATCATTCGACAACGGTGGCAAGACCGTTTACAAAGTGAAGGATCAGTAGCAATCTGGCAGGCATTAAAAAGGGTGGATCCTCAAGCGGCTCATCAGATTCCAGTGCAAAATAGTCGGCGGGTAATTCGGGCACTAGAAGTAGTTGAAAGAACCGGTAACTTATTTTCTGCCCAAAGGACAAAACAAGCAAAAGATGAATTTTTAGTAATTGGTCTAACGACTGAACGCTCAACTTTATATGAACGAATTAATCATCGAGTCGATTTAATGATGGAAACTGGGTTGCTCGATGAAGTGAAATGGTTGCAAGATCAAGGTGGGAGTGAATTGCCCGCGGCAAAAGGGATTGGTTATCGAGAATTCTTTTCATATCTAGCTGGTGATGATGATTTAGCATCTGCCATTGAACGGGTTAAATTAGACTCACGTCACTATGCCAAACGTCAACTAACCTGGTTTAGAAATCAAGTAGCAACCAATTGGTATGATCTCGTTAGCGGGGAAAATTCAACTAACGAAATTGAAGAAAGTATAGTAGCGTGGTTAAAAAAATAAAGTATCTTTTCGAGATAACTTTAAGTGTTTCGAACTCTGAACATCTAATTGATTTTCCCTAGCAAGATTGTTATAGTTATATGCAATTGAAAGACGACTGTTAGACGTTGTCAGTTGAGGATTTAGCCTAAAAATCCGAACATTGACCTTTTAGCCGCCGTTAAATTTATAACCGCAAATGCGAAAGGATTTAAGTTTATGGCAAAACACGTATACACAAATGATGAAGTTCGTGAACTAATCAAAAAAGAGGACGTTCGGTTCTTGCGTTTGATGTTCACTGATTTGTTTGGCACGATGAAGAGCGTGGATCTTCCAATTAGTCAATTAGATAAGTTATTGGCTAATAAGGTGATGTTTGATGGCTCGTCAATCGATGGGTTTGTTCGGATTGAAGAAAGTGATATGTACCTATACCCAGACATGGGCACTTGGCTAATTTCGCCATGGGGTGCAGAACACGGGAAGGTAGCGCAAGTAATTTGTTCCGTCCATTTAACTAATGGGGAACCATTTATGGGAGACCCACGGAATAACTTGAAGCGGGTCTTATCTGAAATGAAGGATGCCGGATTTACCGCCTTTAACATCGGACCAGAACCAGAATTCTTCTTATTTGAAACGGATGAAAATGGGGAACCAACTTTAAAGGTTAACGACGAAGAAAACTACTTTGACTTAGAAGCTGCTGACAAAGGTGAAGATTGTCGCCGTGACATTGTGTTAGCTCTGGAAAAGCTGGGCTTTGATGTGGAAGCTGCGCACCATGAAGTGGCACCTGGTCAACACGAAGTTGATTTCAAGTATTCGGACGCCCTTGAAGCAGCTGATAACATTCAAATCTTCAAATTGGTTGTGAAGACAATTGCGAAGAAGTATGGTTTCCATGCAACCTTTATGCCAAAACCTCTTTCTGGGATTAACGGTTCAGGGATGCACATGAACATGTCAGTCTTTGATCAAGATGGTAACACCTTCTACGATGAAAACGGAAAATTACAATTATCTGAAACGGCCTACAAGTTCTTAGCCGGGGTTATGAAACACGCTCGGGCCGTGACCGCGATTTGCGATCCAACGGTAAACTCCTACAAGCGTTTGGTACCAGGCTATGAAGCACCGGTTTACGTTGCTTGGTCAGCTCACAACCGGAGCCCAATGGTCCGGGTCCCAAGTGATCGGGGCATGGGAACGCGGTTAGAATTACGGTCAGTTGATCCATCAGCTAACCCTTACTTGGCCATTGCTGCGATTCTGGCTGCTGGTTTAGATGGACTGAAGAATGATCTAAAGCCAGCTGACAGTGTGGATGAAAACATTTATACCATGACCGAAGAAGAACGGGTTAGTCGAGAAATCTTAACCCTTCCGGACACCCTTCATAATGCATTGAAGAGTTTGGCAACGGATGAAGTGGTTAAAGCAGCCTTAGGTGATCACTTGTTCTACAACTTTATGGAAGCGAAGACGATGGAATATGATGCTTATCGGCAATCAGTATCCCGTTGGGAACAAGATCGCTACATGTCTACATACTAAAAATTAAAGTCGGTCT
>NZ_AICN01000014.1:0-105880 GCF_000247775.1 Limosilactobacillus gastricus PS3 | reverse complement strand
GGCTGGAGTATTAATTTACACAATTCGTGGACGATAATTTTACTGGGCTTATTAGTAGTAACCATTGTTATTGGAATCGTATTTTAAGATACAAAAGCTGGATAGAAACATACCTCATGTTTCTATCCAGCTTTTTAAACTAGTTCAATTTTGATAATCCTAACTTGATAAGTGAACTCCGGAGCGGTAACGGTCACGATTTTACCGACTGATTGATGCAAGATGGCACTACCGAGAGGAGATTCATATGAGATTTTTCCTTGATTAACATCAGCTTCTTGACGTCCAACCACCTGGTAGATCATTTCTTCTTGATCTGATAGATCTTCTAAGACGACTTTTGTGCCAATTTCAACTAGTTTAGAATCTGTTGGCTCAATCACCTTAGCATATTTTAACTGTTTATTTAAAAAGCGGAGCCGACTATCAATATGACGTAAATCACGCTTAGCAGTACTATATCCAGTGTTCTCTGATAAATCACCCAGAGCTCGGGCAGCTTTTAAGCGGGCCACGAGGGTAGGACGCTGTGACTTTAATTTAGTGATTTGGCTTTCGATTTCCTGATAACCAGTAATCGTCATCAGTTGATAATAGATTTCGGGCATGGGTTCTGCTCCTTACTAGATTAGGGTTATAATAACAAAAAATAATTTAAATTTCAGGGAGCGGTTGAAGATGAGTATTGAAATTCCCACTAATATGGAAGAAGTGGCCATGAAAGTGGCCCAACAACAAGTTCGTGGTAATAATATTACGGTTGATCAAGTCATTCAAACAGCGATTCAAGAAACCATGCAGGCACTCTTAGATAATGCGTTCGATGGTCATTATGATGAAGTTAAGTGGCAGGATCAATCCTTGGTGGTGATTGATTTTATGGGGGAACTTGTTGGTCAAGCCACTAGTGAAACGAGCTTGGTTGATGAATTTAAGTCCAACGCTGATCAACTAACGGATCGCTTAGCTCAGGCCACTGAACAAATTGTTGGCGGTAGATAAAATCAGCTTAATGGCATTGTAATAAAGACGCGAGCTTCGAGAAAATCTTTTCGAAGCTCGCGTCTTTTTAGTTGAGGCGTTTTTTAACTTGGTAAGGTTGTGCCGCTTCATGATCGGCTGGCTTGGTATCCTTAGCATAAAAGATGGCATACTCTTCATCATGCGGGCCCTTAGCGATTACTAATTCATCATCAATTTGTTTTTCGCGAAAAATTTGTCCTTGCCGAACCGCTTCATCATAATCATGAACATTAGCAATTGAGTCAGCAGGATTAAAAAAGATTCTTGTAGGCATAAGATAATTCTCCTTTGTTTAGGCGCGACTAGGAATGGTCAACTTGGCTTTTTCTAAGATGTGTCCTTGGGCAGCCTTTAAAAATTCGTTCAACCAGTAACCTTTTGATAAAGGTAACTCTTGATCTAGCGCATAAACCGTTAGCGTATAATCATGATTTTGATCCGGTGGTTGGGGACCGACGTAGCCAGTTATAATCTGAGGATCGCCATTCACGAGGCTACCAGCATTGCTATTGTTACCTTGGACAAACTGATCAGCCAGTTTTCGGCTAGCGTCATCAGGGATTTGGGTCCACGTGGCTGGAAGGTTAGTTGCTAACCAGTGGATCCAAGTGAAACCGCAGACGGGAGTAGAGTCATAGTCAATGAAAACTAAGGCATAGGCTTTCGTCGCTGCCGGTGCCTCCGTAATATCGATGGGAAAAGAATGTACCGGATGGTCAGCTAATAAATCTGCTTCCGGTGCATATTTACCATATTGATCAGGTAAGAGTCCGTTAATTAATGGAACCGAAATTTTCATGGTGGCCTCCTTAGTCATCTAAATAGAGCGTCCGTAAATCTTTTAAGTCGGTGGCACTTAACTGCAAAGCATCCCTTAAGAACCGCTGAGTTGAACCATAGTTAGTGTTAATCTCTTGGATGGCAGAGTTCAGGTAATCCAAGGAAACGCCAGCTAATTGAGCGTAATTATCGATAAAGGTTTGGGTCGCTCCCTGATCCTTTAATTCATTCAACCGGTCATCAATCCATTGTTTGGTGGTTTGATTTGTTAAGAGATAATCTTGTTCGATGTTTTTTTGGTCTACCCCTAAGGTACTTAGTACCAGATATGCGCCAATTCCGGTACGATCTTTACCGGCTTGGCAATGGAAGATGACGGCACCATCTTCGGGAGTTTCCAGAAGATAAGTAAAGAAATTTCGATAGGCCTTAGTAGCGCTATCTAATTCGGTCATGAGCCGGTAAACCTCCCGCATATGTTGCGACCCGGTATTTGGTTTAACGTTCATCACGGGTTCGAGTTCGGAGGTGCGTTTGGAAGCCTCGGTTAAATCAGTTCCAAAAACGGGCTCATGATGAAAATGAGTGCCTTCGGGGACGCGGTCCGGTAAGGAGTTAACTTCGCGGGGGGACCGTAAATCAATATCATGAGTGAGGTTGAATTGTTGCAGGTAGGTTAAATCATTGGCCGAGAGTCGCCCGAGAGCTCCAGAACGAATTAATTTTCGCCATTTGACGGTGCGACCATCAGTTGTTTGATAGCCCCCTAAATCACGGAAATTTTCGCCATCATTAATTGATAATAATCGTTGAGTCATTAGTGGCTCCTTTCAAACTTGCTTATAAGTTGATTATACAAGCTTTTTGGGTGAGTGCCAAAAATCATGCCGGCCCAAAATTCTAAATTTTAATAAAAATGTAAGCGCTACCTTGACTGATTTAATGGGCAATAGTAAGATGAACAAGTAAAAGATTTTACTTAATTTTACTTAGAAGTGAGGAAAAAACATGGATAAAGCAGAATTATTAGCAAAGTATCAAGACCTCTTTCAAGTACCAGGAGACGATGTCTTCTTCTCACCAGGACGGATTAATGTGATTGGTGAACATACAGATTATAATGGTGGACACGTTTTCCCATGTGCTATTAGTCTAGGCACCTATGGGGTTTTTGGTAAGCGTGATGATCAAGAAGTGCACCTTTATTCTGGCAACATGGAGGGTGATGAGGTTATTTTTGACCTGAATGATGACCAACCGGAAACGGATGATGATCGGAAGTGGGCGAATTACTTTAAGGGGATGTTGGTGTACTTAAAGCAAGGTGGCTTTACAATTGATCAAGGTTTCAACCTCTATGTATATGGAAATCTTCCTTATGGAGCGGGACTCTCATCTTCAGCTTCAATTGAATTACTAATGGGGAATGTTTTAAAAGATGAATATAAGCTGGAGATTGAACAACTAGATCTCGTCAAATTAGGCCAGAAAACCGAAAATGATTTCGTTGGGTTAAATTCAGGAATTATGGACCAATTTGCGGTGGGGATGAGCAAAAAGGATAATGCCATTTTCCTCGACTGTAACACCTTGGAATATGAGTACTTGCCATTGAACTTAGGTGATTACGAAATCGTCATTATGAGTACGAACAAGAAGCATTCGCTTGCTGGGTCGGCTTATAATGATCGGGTGGCAGAATGTGGTGAAGCCGTGAAACGGCTCCAACAAAAGTTAGATATTCAGACTTTAGGTGAATTAGACGAACACACCTTTGATGAATACTCATACTTAATTAATGACGAATTGTTAATTAAACGGGCTCGGCATGCGGTCTTAGAAAACGACCGGACCTTGCGAGCTACGAAAGCGATGCAAGATGGTGATCTAGAAAAATTAGGTCGCTTAATTAATGCCTCCCACGTTTCCTTACACTATGATTATGAAGTTTCGGGAACGGAACTAGATACCTTAGCAGAAGCAGCCTGGGCCCAACCAGGAGTTCTGGGGGCCCGGATGATTGGTGGTGGCTTCGCTGGGAGTGCGATCGCCATTGTCAAGAAAGATCAAGCCGAGAACTTGAAGCAAGCCGTTGGTAAGATCTATCGGGATAAAGTAGGTTATGATGCTAGCTTCTACGATGCGGAAATTGTTGACGGACCACACAAGATTTAAGAGATGAAGGGATCGATGAAGATGGGTGTAATTAGTCAATATGCAGATCAGGTAATTGCCAGTGGCGCTTATGAACCGCTGGATCGCAATTATGTCATGAATAAAATCCGAGGATTAGTTGGTGATGAGGACGTCGCAGTGGGTGATGGCCGATTAGTCGATCAATTAGTGGAACTCGCGATTGCTCATGGAGCCATTGAAGACAGTGTAACTGACCGTTCAATTCTAAATGATCAATTATTTGATTTGATGACCCCAAGCCCAGCGCGGGTTAATGCGCGCTTTTGGGAAGATTATCATCGGAGTCCCCAAGAAGCGACTGATCATTTTTACCAACTTTGTACAGAAAATGATTATGTCAAAGTCGCGGCAATTAAAAAGAATATTGAATTTGTTAAAAAGGTCCAAGATGGCAATGAATTAGAAATTACCATTAACCTCTCGAAACCGGAGAAGGATCCTAAAGCCATCCAAGCGGCAGCTCATGATACAGCGGTGAAATATCCCCAATGTGCCCTTTGTATGGAAAATGAAGGTTACAAGGGTCGCTTAGGCTATGCTTCACGGAGTAACCACCGGATTATTCGCTTGACGGTGGGTGGTCGTGAATGGGGTTTTCAATATTCGCCATATGCTTACTTTAATGAGCATTGCATCTTTTTATTAGCCCAACATGAGCCAATGGAAATCAACCAACAGACCCTGGTTAACTTGGTTGAAATTGAGCAGACTTTCCCCCACTATTTCGTCGGGAGTAATGCGGATTTACCAATTGTGGGTGGATCAATGCTTGCTCATGAACACTATCAAGGAGGACGGCATACTTTCCCAATGATGAAGGCACCGATTAAGCAGGAGTTGACCTTCCCAGATTACCCAATGGTCACGGCCGGGATTGTTGATTGGCCAATGAGTGATCTTCGCTTAACTAGCACCGATACGACGGCCTTAGTTAACCTAGGTAGCCACATTATGCGGACTTGGCAAAACTATAGTGATCCAAGTTTACAAATTAATGCGGGAACGGCAGACGACCGGCATCATACAGTCACCCCAATTATGCACCGGGATGGTGATCAGTTTATTCTCGACCTAGTTTTGCGGGACAATAATACGACGAATCAATATCCGTTAGGGATTTTCCATCCGCACGAAAAATTGTGGCACATCAAGAAGGAAAATATTGGCCTGATTGAAGTGATGGGACGAGCAATCTTACCAGCCCGGTTAAAAGATGAGTTAGCCGAAGTCAAGAAGTATTGGTTACAAGAACCTAACAAAATTGCCGAAAGTCATTTGCCATGGGCTCAAGAAGTCCAAGCTCGACAAACGATTACGGCTGATAATGTTGAAACAGTGCTTGAACAAGAAGTGGCCCAAGTCTTTAGTGATGTCCTAGCTGATGCGGGAGTCTTTAAGCGTAATGCTGATGGTGAGGCAGGTTGGCAACGATTCATTAAACAGTTGTAAATTGAGGAGATGATCAGATGGCAGTCACCTTAAAAAATATAGCGGATGAAGCGGGCGTCTCGTTAGCCACGGTTTCTCGGGTGTTGAACAACGATCCCCAACTATCCGTTAGCCCCGAAACACGAGAACGGATTGTCACGATTGCCCAACGTTTGGACTATAATAAACGACGGCGTCAATCACCGATTAACCGGCGATTAGCGATCGTTGAGTGGTATTCGACTGAGCATGAATTATCAGATCTATACTATTTAAATTTGCGATTGAACGTGGAACGAGCTGCCCAAGAAGCGGGCTATTCGACGGCCACGGTCTTTGCAGGAAATTTGACTTCCCTAGCTGATCCGGTAGATGGGATCGTTGCGATTGGGAAATATAGTGCCCGTCAATTAGAAAAAATGAAGCGCTATGCCGACGTGATTGTGGATGTGGATGGCGACGCATTAGCTCAATCTATCCCTTGTGTTGTACCAGACTTTGTTGGGGGCATTACCCAAGCAGTTGATTATCTAGCTCCCCAGCATCAGCGGATCGGGATGATTGCGGGTCAAGAAACGACCGGTGACCAAGAAACGGTGGTCGATTTACGGTTAAAGACCTTTGTTAATTTGATGCAGGAGCGCAAACGGCCGGACAATTTAACCTGGTTAGGGGATTATTCGGATCATAGTGGTTACGAGCAAATGCAAGCTATTTTACAACTACCAGTTGACCAACGACCAACTGCCGTCATCGTAGCCAATGATGCCATGTCCATTGGGGCTAATCGCGCCTTACAAGAAGCTTCAGCGGCTGGGATCAAATTAATCTCGTTTGGAGACGTGGCTGGGGTTGCTAATTATATCTACCCACCCCTTGATGCGATTCATGTGCCGACTGATCAAATGGCCATGATCGGGATTGACCTGATTTCCAAGTATATGAACAATCAATTAGCGCCAGAACGCGTGGTGGTAGGGACGCAACTCGTGACAAGGTAGCTTTAGAACATAAAGTGATAAGGAGGCATTAGGGCCTCCTTTTTTAGTCACTAAAAGGAAAAACTTAAATTTATTAAAAAAGTCCTTTACATTCAACTTTGATCGCGTTACATTAGACTACAATTAAAAAATGATTAGAAAATGTGAGGCAAAAAGATGACAAGAAAAGTAGGTGTTATTGGTTTAGGTCACGTCGGGACAGCAATCGCGAATTATCTGTTAGTGACGGGAGCGGTTGATGAATTAGTCTTAGTTGATACTAATGAATTAAAGGTGAATGCGGAAGCGACTGATTTTGAGGATGCGGCTGCGAACTTAAATTGGCATAGTAAAGTGGTGGTGAATGATTTTGCAGCTTTGGCGGATGCGGATGTAGTTGTGTCATCCGTGGGGGCAATTAGCTTACAAAATGATGATGCTAAACATGATCGGTTTGTCGAGCTTAAGTTTACCAGTCAGGCGGCTAAAGAAGTCGGAACTCACTTAAAAGAAGTTGGTTTTAACGGGGTGCTGGTATCGATCACGAATCCGTGTGATGTGATTACGGCGCTATACCAACGCTTTACTGGCCTACCAACCGATCAAGTGATTGGGACTGGGACTTTGCTTGACTCGGCTCGGATGAAGAAGGCGGTAGGGCAAGCACTCGATATTGATCCGCGTTCGGTAACGGGCTATAACCTTGGTGAACATGGTAATTCGCAATTTACAGCTTGGTCCCAAGTTCGGGCCTTAGGTCATTCCCTGCCAGAATTAGCGGAAACTGAGGGGCTGGATTTAGATGAATTAGCAGAAGTTTCGCGGGCCGGCGGTTACACCGTGTTCCACGGGAAACACTACACTAATTATGGGGTCGCTTCTGCAGCCGTCCGGTTAATCAACGTGATTTTAAACGATGCGAATGCGGAATTACCGGTTTCAAACTGGAATGAAAAGTACAAAACTTATCTTTCTTACCCAGCGGTTGTTGGTAATAATGGAGTGGTTCAACAATTAAAGTTAAATTTAACGGACGAAGAAGAACAGCAATTAGCTCAATCAGCTAATTACATTAAGACGCGTTTTGATGATGTTTATGCCAAACTAACCGCAAATGACTAAAAACTCGGCCCACAAGTAGGGCCGAGTTTTTAGTTGAGCAAGTAGGTTATTGCTTTGTTTTAGCTTGTAAGTGGAAATTGTACCAAACAGTAATAGCGATAATAACCGCTAAGACAAACATCATAATAAAGTCTTGACGACCACCCAGGTAAGTGTGAAAGGCAATTGCACTGGTGGGTTTACTCCGTTGCTGGATAGAAATGAGAGCGGCCGAGAGACTCACGCTGATGGATCCAGCAAATTGTTGAACCATATTAAAGACAGAATTAACGTCAGCAGTTTCTTGCCGGCTCACGACGGTGGAAGCGTTGGAGATGGTGTTAGCAAATGCCAAGTTAAAACCAACTCGGATGACAATGTACACTAACGAGATCATGAGAGGCGTTAGTAACGACTGTAAGCCCATGTAAAACCAGGTCCCAATAATTAATAAGTAGCTCCCAATACTGATCGGTAGACGGAATCCAATGCGATCAGCGAGAGTGCCGGCAAAGGGGGAAGTGAAGGCGCCCGCAAAGGATCCGGGAAGTAAGATTAACCCGGCTATAAAAGAAGAACTATGCAGCACATAGATGGCATAAGTAGGAATAATAACAGAAAGACCAATGTTGATAAATTGCAAACAGAAATAGGTGATGGTGGCTAAGGAAATCGAGCCGTTTTTAAAAATTCTGAGATTAATTAATTCGGCTTTGCCAAAGTGATTAACGCCAATAAAAACGACCAAGAAGAGGATGCCAAGTAGACACCAGATCCAAAAGTCTTGATTAAAGCCATGGCTACCTAATTGGGCGGTAGAATAAACAAAGGCGAATAGGGATAAACCGAGGACGAATAAGCCCAAGTAACTAAAGGGCTTGTCGTTACCCATTGGATGGTTGCGAATAGTTAATTGACCGATAACGGTCCCTAAGATGACAAAGGGAATAATGATCCAGAAGATCCAACGCCAGCTAAGACTAGTGGCGACGGCCCCACCGAAAGTTGGTCCTAAGGCGGGGGCAAAAGAGATCACCATCCCAGCAATTCCAGACATAACCCCTAATTTATTCTTCGGGATCTGGGTGAAAATTAAATGAAACATTAAGGGAGTGGAAAATCCGGTAGCAATTCCTTGAATCAGGCGCCCAACTAAAAGGACCGGGAAATTAGGAGCGAGGGCACATAATAAACAGCCGATAATAAATGCGATCCCCGCCGTCAAGTGGAGCCAACGAGCAGCGTATTTCCGAATTAAATAGGCCGTGGTCCCCATGACGATGGTCACAATTAACAGATAACCAGCGGTGATCCACTGGACCATATCTAAAGAAATATGGAATTCATTACATAAAATTTGATAGGTAACGTTCATGGAGGTCTCGTTTAAGATTCCTAAAAAGGTGATTAAAGCAGTACTAAACAGGGCCCAATAAGTGGTTTTGCTGGTTGTTTCGGTCATAATTTGCCATCCTTCACAATAAAAACGGACTGATTAGCGATGGTCTTCGCAACAGTCCGTTTAGTAATTTTCTATTTTATTTTAATCAATTTAGGAATCGATTTCAAACCCCAATTATGATTATTTAATCGCTTTAGCGATAAAGAGGCTACCCTTAAAGTCAGCAGGATCCTTTTCAGGGGTCCGTGGCATTACCCGTGGAACAAAGTAACCAGCTGACATTAATTCTTGGCCACTAAAGACTTCATCGCTGTCGTTAACTGTGTATTGCTTTTCAGGATCCAGTCCGGCAAAGTAGAAGCGGATGTAAGCTGGGTTAGCCCCGTTTAGGACCTGGAAGCGAGCACCGATGGCTTCGGTTTGATCGTCGTTAACGACTTCCCAACTAAAGACATTTTGTGCATCACTATCCGGGCTTTCCAAGCGGTAGAACTTCCCAAATTGGAAGAGGTGCCGGTATTGCTTGTAGAAAGCGACCTGATCGCGAATGGTTGCTTGTTCTTCGGGACTTAACTTGGTGATGTCTAATTCGTAACCAAAGTCACCAAAGTAAGCTACTTTAGCCCGTAGGTCAATGGAAGTCAGTCGACCGACTTGGTCATTTGGCACGGCAGAAACGTGGGCTCCCCACATATTTTGGGTGTAACCATATGAAGTCCCATCCTGGATGGCTAACCGTTCTACGGCATCGGTATCATCACTAGCCCATGCTTGGGGAGCATAGTACATCATCCCAAGATCAAAGCGTCCACCACCCGAAGCACATGATTCAAAGAGGACCTTTGGAAAGGCCTTGGTTAAGCGGTCATAAAGGTCATAAACCCCTAGGATGTAGCGGTGACCAAATTCAAGTTGCCGATCGGCAGGTAGGTCGGCGCTAAAGGCTTCGGTAATACTCCGATTCATGTCCCACTTAATGTAATCAAGCTGGGTATCTTTGATGATCGCACTCATCTTTTCGTATAAGTAATCAACGACTTCCGGCCGCGACATATCTAAGACGAATTGATGCCGGGCAGGCGTTAGTTGCCGTTTTGGCGCTCCGATCCGCCATTCGGGATGTTGTTGGAATAATTCACTATCCACGGAAATCATTTCTGGTTCGAACCAAAGGCCGAACTTCATGCCGAGATTATGAACTCGGTAAGAGAATCCGCCAATCCCGTTGATAAATTTCTTTTGATCAACGAACCAATCACCGAGACTGGAGAGGTCATTATCCCGGTGACCGAACCAACCATCATCCAGGACAAACATTTCGATCCCTAATTCCTTAGCCTTCTCCACGATTGGCATCAACTTATCTTCGGTGAAGTCCATGAAAGTAGCTTCCCAGTTGTTGATTAAGATTGGCCGATCTTGGTTAACGAAGTTTTGGTTCAAGAGGTGGTGGTTGTAAAAGGCGCCAAGTTGTTGACTTAATTGGTTAAATCCATTGTCGGTATAGGTTAAGACAGCTTCAGGAGTTTGGAAGGATTCGTCCGTTCCAAGGTGCCAACCGAATTCTTCTGGGTTAATTCCGACCAGAACTCGGGTGGTATCGAATTGATCGACCTCAACGCTATCTAAGAAATTACCAGAATAGATCAAGTTAAAGCCGAAAGCCCCCCCTTGGTTATTATCCGTGTGTGGTCGAGCTAACATAAAGAAGGGGTTAGATTGGTGACCAGAGTGAAGACGAAGACTGCTGTTACTTTGAGTACCGTAACGAAGTGGACTCCGGTGGAGATGACGTTCCCGGGCCCAAGATCCGTCAAATTGGACGAGATCATATTGGCGATCAGGTAAGTCTAATTGCATACTTAAAGCACGGTTTAATTCGACCGGTGCGCCATGATTGATAAAGGTGCTACTGCGGACGATGACATCTTCATTTTCAAAAACAGTGTAGTTAAGGACTAGTTCGACTTGGTTAACATCGTCTAAAAAGTGAAGTTTAAGCGTTTGACTGTCATCTTCGTCGCTAGCGAAAGCGGATGGTTGACCAGCCAATCGTTCCTTCCCGTTCGTTAGTTCATAATGATGGTACTTAAATTCACTGATTCGTGAACCGTCGGGATTAGTTAATTGGAATGCTGGGTAACGGAAGTCACCTTTACCAAAACTAGCATATTCTTGCTTTAATAATTCCAATTGGAAATCAGTTTGGTCATCAGTTAAAGTGTTGGTACAATCGTGTTCTTCGTGGGTGTCAAGGTTAAGGTAGTCGGCTTTTACCGGAATTTTGGTTCCGTAGTATAATTGGCCAGCATCGCCGTTGATCATCACGTGGAAGATGTAACTAGTGTTAGCGGTTTGTAAATGGAAAAGTTGATGTTCTTCATTAACATTAATACTCATGGAAGTTTCCTCCTCAATAATTTAAAGCAAAAGCGAGATTTACCATGGTAAACCTCGCTTTTTGTAGCCATTTGTTTACCAGACTACTTAGTCGTAACTTCTAGAACGGCTTCATTATGAAGGACCGCGCCAGAATCTTTAATTGTCGTAAGATCAAAGTCTGGTGATTTTTCATTCTTGGTAAAGACAACCATTACAGTATCATCTTTGCCGGCATTCTTAATAGCACTGGATGAGAATTCGAGTAATTTATCATCGGCGTGAACTCGTTGACCGTTATGAACGAAGCTGACGAAGCCCTCTCCTTGCATCTCAACGGTGTTAACCCCAACGTGGATTAAGACTGGAATACCATCATCAGATACTAAGGCCACCGCATGGTTAGTTGGGAAGGTTGCGACCACTTTCCCATCAAATGGGGCGTAAACATCACCAGCAGATGGATCGATCGCAAATCCTTCACCCATGGAACCACTGGCGAAAGCTTCATCACTTACGGAAGCCAATGGTAAGAGTTTTCCGTCAACTGGAGCTAAGAATTGCGTGGTGCTGTTAGAACCGTAAGCCGCATCTTCGTCCCCATCACGGGTTGCAATGGCTTCAGTATCATCTTCAGCCAAGTTTTGGTGCCAAGTCCGTTCCAATTCATCCACGATTTCAGCGTGGTATTGTTCAGATAACTTAACCTTCTTAGCGAAGATGAAGACTGAGATAATAACCATTACGGCAGGAACCGCAAACATCATCGTCTTGAAGACCAAAGATCCGTGGCTCGTAATCGTATCTGCCGTGGCACCGGAAATCATGCCGGCAGCAGTAGCAGTTAAACCAACAACCCCAGAAGCAACGGCGCCCCCGAACTTATCAAGCAATGGACGAACAGAAAGGACTAACCCTTCATCCCGGTGACCTAACTTCAGTTGACCATATTCAACACTATCCGTGATGATCATTAAGACAACTAAGAAGTTTAATGGTTGTGGTAAGGCAAAGAGCACCCCGGCAATCGTGGCCATAACGACTGACTTACCAGCAAAGGCAAAGAGGACAACAGCACAAAGCATGATGGCTACTGAACCAAAGAAGACGTTCCGCCGCGTGAACCGCTTGGAAAGGGCAGGGTAAAGTGCCACAGTGAAGATCCCGATTACCCCATTCAGTAATGGAAGGTAGGAGTAAGCAGCTGAGTTACCAATGATGTATTGGAAGTAGTAAAGTTCCAAAGAGTTAAGTAAGGTAACCCCAGTGGTGTAGAACAAGTAAGTAACGGCAATTGACATTAATTGGTCGTTATGAACCAAAACGCCTAAAACTTGACCAATCGTCGTAGATTCCTTGTTCTCCCGGAGTTCGTTTTGCTTTTCATGGGTGAAGAGACCCACCCCGATAGCAGTAATGGCGGAAATTCCGGCAACGATTAAGGCGAACATGAACCAACCACGGTCATCACCAGTTCCCCCATTTGACTTAATGGAGAAGAAGAGGACCACCGGCATAATGATGACCCCAACTAAGTTACCACCAATTGTTGACCCGATCCGGGCGAAAGTGGCGGTCTTTTCCCGTTCTTCCGAGTCAAATGAGATCGCAGGGATCATTGACCAGAAGGCCACATCGTTAAATGAATAGAAGATATCCATCACAATGTAGATAACGGCGAAGATTGCCAAGTATAGGTAAGGGCTACGAGTCGTCAAGCCACCCATGTTAGTGAACAAGATGGCGATAGCAACGGCAGAGATAATCCCCCCACCAACAACCCAAGGCTTAAAGTGCCCCAACGAGTGTTGGTTTTGTCGATGGCATTCCCGATATATGGATCGATGACCAATTCAACGATCCGCAAGATCATGATCAAACCAGAAATGTAACCGACCATCTTAGCGGTATTAGCGCCGCTTGAGAACAAGTGTCCCGTCACGAAGTTCATGAAGTAGGTGGACAACATCCCGTAGAACATATCGTGACCAAAGGCACCAAATGAATATGAGATCCGCGCGGTCATACCATTACCGCGTGGTGCAGTAGCGTCATTCATAAAAGAACCTCCTATCAAGCTTTATGAAATTCACAAATATAGTGTAACCGCTTTCAAATAAATGATCAAGATGTTTTTAGTAAAAAATTAAGTAAAAAATTATTTTTTACTTCACAAGTTGGTAAAAAGCCGGAATCATCGCTTTTGTGAAAGACTAAAATCTTATTGACCTTGCTAAAGCTTGGTGTCATAATTTTGAAGGAATCAGAATAACTAATGTCTGAGAGCATTAATTTTGGAGGGAAATATTGTGAAACAAGTAGATGCCAATTCATCGTCGATGAGTGCCAATCAAAAGTGGGTCTTAGCATCCCTATCGTCAGGGTTTATGTTGGAGAATATGGACGTGATGTTTCTGTCCTTTTCTTTATCAGCGATCATTGCCCAATTGCACATTTCTGGTGCCGCTGGTGGTTGGATTGGGACCTTCACTAATTTAGGGATGTTTGTTGGGGGTACCTTGTTTGGACTCCTAGGTGATCGAATTGGTCGGGTCAAAACCTTTACTTATACCATTTTTATTTTTGCGATCGCCACCGGCTTAACTTTCTTCGCCCATAACATTACCAGTTTGTATATTCTACGGTTTATCGCCGGAATTGGAGCCGGTGGGGAATACGGCGTTGGGATTGCCTTAATTGCTGAAAATTTCCGAGCCAGTCAAATTGGTCGCATGACTTCGATAGCAGCTATTGGTGGTCAAGTGGGATCGATCTTAGCGGCTCTGTTAGCGGCTTGGGTTGTCCCAACTTGGGGTTGGAATACTTTGTACCTCTTCGGGATTTTACCCGTGATTTTGACTTACTTTGTCCGTGAACACGTGCAAGAAAGTGATAGCTTTTTAAAGGCTCAGGCCCAAGCCAAACAGAATCAAGAGCGGATTTCTTTTGGTCGTTTGTTCGCAACGCCAAGCTTAAGCCTGCAAACCTTAGGCTTAATGTGGATGACCATTGTACAGATTGCAGGTTATTTTGGTTTGATGAACTGGTTACCATCAATTGTTCAACAACAACATGGCCTGAGTGTTTCTGGTTCATCCTATTGGATGATCGCCACGATTATTGGGATGAGTCTGGGGATGTTAGTTTTTGGAACAGTTCTCGACAAATTAAGTCCACGGTGGGCCTTTACTATTTTCTTGTTGGGGAGCGCTGGAGTAATGTTCACCATCTTAAATGCTCATACCATGGTAGGAATGTTGCTAGCGGGGGCATGTATCGGTTTCTTTTCCAACGGAATGTTTGGTGGCTATGGTGCCGTAATTAGTCTGCTTTATCCAACAGAGATCCGGTCAACTGCCAATAATGTCATCATGAACACGGGTCGAGCAGTTGGTGGATTTTCTTCGGTGGTAATTGGTTTGCTAATTGATCATTATTCCTTAACAGTTGTCATGGGCTTTTTGGCAACCCTCTATATTTTGAGTTTTCTGGTAATGATTTCATTGCCAGGATTGCGGAAAATTAAATCTTAATTTAATAACGATCAGTGAAGTGTCTACACTCTTCGCTGATCTTTTTTATAAATTTTGAAGCTCGTCTTTTGCCTATACACTAACATTCACGTGAATGAACGATATATAGTTCGTGTTTTAATGAAAAATATACCTTGATTTTTAATTAAAAGTTCGTTATTATGAAGTTGCGTTCGAACGAGAGATAGATAATTGATTAGAAAAGAGAGGTAATTGACGAATGGAATTTTCAACAGTTGAAGTGGCCTTGGAACACTTACAAAAAGGCGGTTTTATTATTTTAGCTGATGATGAAGGACGGGAAAATGAAGGTGACTTGGTGGCCTTAGCCCAAGACATCCAACCAGCTGTTGTTTACCAAATGTTGCATGAAGCAAATGGCTTAATGTGTGTACCAATGCCAAAGGCGTTAACTGAAAAGCTCGGCTTTACTCCAATGGTTAAGCACAGTACGGATCCTCATGGGACTCCCTTTACAATTACTGCCGACGGAACATTAGAAGCTACTGGCGTGACGACTGGGGTGTCTGCTTTTGATCGGGCGGCAACTATTCAACAAATGGCTAAGCCGGATGCAAAGGCAACTGATTTTAATCATCCAGGTCATATTCAACCCTTATATGCTCAACCAAATGGGTTGCGGGACCGGGTAGGGCATACCGAAGCGGCGGTAGATTTAGCCTATCTAGCTCATCGTCAACCGGTGGCGGTGATTATTGAAGTTTTAAAGGCTGATGGGACGATGGCCCGCCGG
This sequence comes from Limosilactobacillus gastricus PS3, assembly GCF_000247775.1. GTDB lineage: Bacteria > Bacillota > Bacilli > Lactobacillales > Lactobacillaceae > Limosilactobacillus > Limosilactobacillus gastricus_A. The sequence continues at coordinate 90,304 of NZ_AICN01000014.1, read as the reverse complement.
GATGCTTTAGCAGGAATGGCTGATCGATTAGAGGTGCCTTTCTTAACGATTGACGCTATTGTTAAGTACATGGATGACCATGGGATTGTAAAGGCTGCTGATGAGGTAGCTGAATTGGTTAAATAGTAAAATTAACTGCCAAATATAAAGATTTCATAATGACGCAAAATAAAAATCGAGAATGGTGAAATTTCACCATTCTCGATTTTTAATTACCAGGGCAGTGCTTTGCCATCCCGGAAGAAGCCACCTGTGGGGCCGTCATCCGGTAGTTCAGCGGCCCAGATAACACTCTTTGCACTATCTGCGACCTTTCGACCGAACCCACTGCCGTAAGTGTCAGTTACGTCTGGGCAGACGGAATTGACAAGGATGCCATATGGTGCGAGATCCCTGGCCATTTTCACGGTGAGTCCGTTGAGGGCCAGTTTACTGATACCATAGCCCATTGCGCCAAATTTACCATAACGAAGGCCGTAATCTGGATCGTCATAAGAGCCAGCACCACTAGATACGTTTACAATCCGGGGGTGGTCCGACTTCTTTAAAAGCGGTAACAACTTTTGGGTAACGTTCCAGGCACCAACGACATTAGTATCAAGAGTTTCCTTCATCAATTTAATGCTTTCTTCTTCGATGGAAGCACCGGCTTTCATTAAGGCCGCGTTATTTACGAGAATATCAATTTTGCCGTATTTGGTCGCAACGACTGAGGCAGCTTGTCGAGCGCTTTCTTCGTCAGTAACATCAAGTACAACATAAGAAGCATTAATATCGCTATCTTTTAGTTCTGCAACCAGATTTTCTAATTCTACTGCTCTTCTGGCGGCTAGAATGACAGTATACCCTTTTTCGCCCAGTTGTTTTGCTGTTTCGAATCCTAAGTTTCCTTGGCGTCCTGCGCCGGTGATAAGTGCGATTTGCATAATGAATACCTCTTTTTTCTGCATCAAAATATGATGGGGTGATTTTTGGTACCCAAAATTGTATCACATGGGAGGCGGAAGATGAATTTTCATGCATTTCGAACTCATTGATACAAAAGAACCATCAATTCCTGATATTTCAAGAATTGGTGGTTCTACATCGTTTTGGTTAATGTAATGTCGATTTAAAGTCAAGATGGTGATGCAGTTGCGGGAAAATATGTTGGTCAGCCCAACCAATAATGTAACCTTGCATCACAAAGTTAAGAATAGTCCCAATGTTAACGGCAAAGAGTTGATGCGTAAGGATGGCAGTAACAACGATGATGGCAATGGGTGGAATATTGCTGTCCCATTGTGACCAGCATGGTGATCCATGTAGAAAACGGAACCTTAAAATGAAAGGTAAATCATCATTTGGGTGTAAGACAACGTTGGCCCGTTGATAAAGGGACACGGCCACGGCCACGCCAGTTAGGCCAACTAGGTCGAGGACAAAGCGCCAGCCAATTGGTAATAAGGGAATCCCCATAGCGAAGAAAAGTTGCTTAAACCAGGCTAACAGATAACTATATGGCACAATAAAGATTAAATTACGGAACAAACGGAAGTAATCAAACTGCCCAAGTAAAATTAAATTGACAATGGCAACAATAACACCCTCTAAAAAGAGGGTGTTGCCTAGTGAAAGATTAAACAAGTGTGCCAAGTTAACGGCTGAAGCAGTCCAGACGGCACTTCCCATATTGGTAGAAACCGTTAAAGCGTTAAAAAAGACGTTCAGCAAAATTGATAGCATCAAAAAAATTAGACGCCCATCAAAGGTATTGGCAACTTTTTCTGACAAGATAAGATCCTCCCGTAAATCCTACTTTATAACGGTACCCATCTTAACACCTTTTTCAAAGGATGAACGATTAATTTTAAGATTTATCAGGATTCTGCTAAAATCATTAAATAATAAAGAACGATGAGGAGATTTAGTCTAAATGCCAAGCACACACTTACCTTTACGAAAAGATGTCCCGAATGAATTAAAGTGGGATTTAAGTTTACTTTATTCCGATGATCAAGCCATGCAGGCGGACTTAGCCGAGATTACTAAACTGACGGCACAATTAGGTGACATGAAGGGGCACTTAGGTGATAGCGCCCAAGCTTTAACTCAGGTTTTACAAGCGTCCCGCGACCTTGACGTGAAGTTAGAAAAAGCCTATGTCTATGCTTTCTTGCGTCGGGATAGTGATACTACTGATGCGAGGGCGAATAATTTATTTGGTCAAGCTGCGCAAACCTTAGTTCAGGTACAAACGCAAACGGCCTTCATTGAGCCAGAATTATTGGCACTTCCCGAAGATAAGTTAGCGAACTGGTTAACAACAAGTCCGGCCTTGCAAGAATTTGCAGTGGAAATTAAGCGGATGCGTCTTCAACGGGGCCATGTTCTCAAAACGAGTGAAGAAGCCCTTTTAAATCGACTAAATCGAACTTTAGACAGTGCTGAAGAGATCTACAATACCTTAAATGATGCCGATCTAAAATTTGGACAAATTAAAGATGAGCACGGCCAATGGGTCGAGTTAACCCATGGAAACCGTAGCCAGTATACCGAATCAATGGATCGCTCGGTACGCCAAGCAGCGGTAAAAGCCTATGCTAAGCCATACCATGATTTAAGAAACACCTTTGCCCAGACTTTTAATAGCTTTGTCAGCAGTCAAAATGCCCAAGCAGAAATTCGTCATTATCAATCGGCTCGGCAGGCAGCGCTTACTCCCCACCAAATTGATGAACAAGTTTATGACACCTTAGTGACCACGGTAAATGATCATCTAGACCTAGCTCATCGCTGGTATGCAATCAAGCAACGGACATTGGGAATTAGTGACTTTTCACAAGCGGACTTTAACGTTCCTTTAGCTGGCAATGAGGTTATGAAAACAACCTTTAGCCAAGGGAAGGAACTTACACTGGCGGCCTTAGCGGTGCTGGGTGATGATTATGTGAAAGGTCTCCAAACAGAATTTAACCAACGGTGGATCGATGTGGCCGAAAACAAAGGAAAACGCTCGGGTGGTTATCAAGTTAGTGTTTACGATGGCAATCCCTTCATTCTTTTAAATTGGACTGATAAGCTATACAGTACCTTCGTTTTAGCGCACGAATCTGGTCATGCGATGCATAGTTGGTTTAGTCAACACCATCAACCAGCCCAATATGCGGATGCACCGATTTTTCTCGCTGAAGTGGCTTCAACCTTTAATGAAAATATTTTGACCGAATATTTACTGGCCAAGTATCAAGACGATCCGCAAATTCAACTTTACGTTTTAGAAGAATCAATTAATGGCTACATTGGGTCCATTTTCCGCCAGACCCAATTTGCGGAATTTGAGCATCAAGCTTATCAAGCAGAACAAGACGGTCAAACCTTAACGGCCGATTATTTAGATCAACTTAGTACTGAGCTTTTGCATCGATACTACGGGCCCCAGGTGAGCTTATTAGCAGGAGGTGCTAGTCAGAGCTGGGCCTATGTACCGCATTTCTATATGAATTATTATGTGTACCAATACGCTACTTCTTGGGCTGCTTCATCCAGTCTTGCCCAACAAGTTTGGGCGGGACAGACAGGGGCTCTAGATCGGTACCTAGGCTTTTTGAAGTCAGGCAGCTCTAAAGATCCGATTGAAACCATGCAGGCAGCTGGCATTGATATGACCGGCCGTGCTTATCTTGATCAAGCTTTAAAGATGTTTGCAGAACGATTAGATCAAATCGAGGACTTGTTAAAACATCAAAAATAAGGTTCCGCTCGCGATCGGAACCTTATTTACTTTCTTCTTCTTCGGCGTCACTAAACATGATGCCCCGGTTTTCAACACTGGTGGAAAAGACAATTTGGGTGCTGGTTTTACCAAACCGCCGTTGGATTTCATTAATGAAGGAATCGAGTTCCGCAGTGGTAGGGAAAGCAACCTCCATGACTTCTGAAAAGTCACCTGTGACACAGTTACATTCGATGACATTCGGGACTGATTGAACATAGGGATAAAATTCGTCCTTTTGCCGTGGTTCGAGTTGAACCATGATGAAGGCTTTAACATAGTAGTCAATCGCATCGAGGTTGATGCTCATGTGATAGCCGTTAATGATCCCGGATTTTTCGAGCTTGTTAATCCGCGCCGCAATAGCGGGTGAAGAGATAAAACATGCATTGGAGAGCTCTTTAAGTGAGATTCGAGCATTCTCCTGTAGCATGTTAAGAATTTTCTTATCAATTGCGTCCATGATACAACTCCCTTAGGCTAGTAATATTAATTACTAAAATATTATTAGATTTTGATTAAAATGTCAATTGGATTATGGAAAAGCGTGGCAATCGTGAACCAGTGAATATGGTATAATAAATATAAAGATAGGTTGCACATGGAGGTTGAGATCATGCAAGAATACAACAACATTTTAGTTCCGGTGGACGGTTCAAAAGAAGCGGAGATTGCTTTTGAAAAGGCGGTAAACAATGCCAAGCGGAACCATGCACACTTAGATGTTTTAAATGTTATTGATACCCGAGCAATGTCATACAACTTTGCGGGGATGTCAGATAGTAGTATTGCTTACCAATTGGTAGATAAGTCTCAAGAATACTTAAATGAATTAGTTCAACGAGCTAAGGACGAATTTGATTTTACGGATGTAGATGTACATATCCGGCTAGGTAACCCAAAGACGGTGATTGCATACGATTTCCCAAAGGATCACCATAATGACTTAATTATGATTGGGGCTAGTGGTTTAACGCGGATTCAACGAGCGATGATTGGTTCGGTAACTTCATATGTTAAGCGGTGTGCGCCGATTGATGTTTTAGTGGTGCGGACAGAATTAGATAAATAAATTGGCTTAAAGAAAAAGCGACTGACGGTTAATCGCAAGATTGATGGTTGGTCGCTTTTAGTATGCATTAGGAGAATGGTACCATGTGAAATAAGTTCTGTTAGGGCCAGCAAATTTTACCTAAACTAATTATACCAACTTAGAATTTATTAGGAGGATTTGATAATGACTATAATCCGATTTCGAAATCGATTGATGATTACTATCATGACCATGATATCGGCGTTGGCAGCTTTTTGGAGTAATTTTAGTCAAGAAGACCAGGTCGAAGCGAGTCCGACGGCTGCCGCGAAAAAGACCTTAATCATTTACTTTTCTTTACAGGGCTCGACAAAAGAAGCTGCTCAGTATCTTCAAAAACAAACGGGTGCGGACATGGTTCGGATTTATCCTCAAGATCGGTATGATGGCTATAATGATGCAGCAAAGCGTGGGGAACGAGAGTTGAAGAATAATATTCACCCGGCCTTAGCAACGCAATTACCGGATCTGGATCAATACGATACCATTTTGTTAGGTTATCCGACCTGGTGGTCACGCCCGCCAATGTTATTTTGGACTTTATTTGAGGAATATAATTTTAAGGGTAAGACCATTATTCCCTTTACCACGAGTATGAGTACCCCCATTAAGGACTCTCAAAAATATGTTCGTCAATTGGCTGAAGCCGATGGAGCGAATTTCAAAAATGGGCTCCGTTATGATGATAACCAAGCCCAAGTTCGTCAATGGCTAACCAAGTTCGGTTTGATCAAGTAAGCATAGGGAGTTGCGAACCGTTCTTAATTTATCGAGTGCTATCTGAATGATTGACATTATATATATTAATTTGGTATTATAGATAAGTTGGATAAAATCAAATTAATAGGAGGGAATCATGAAGATTCAAAACTATGTCGCCGAATTCTTCGGTACATTCATGTTGGTCTTTTTAGGGACCGCAACAGTAGTCATTGCTAAGGGCAATGTCTTAGCAATTGGGTTAGCCTTTGGGTTAGCCATTACGATCTCCGCATACTCATTTGGAGCCGTATCTGGCGGGCACTTTAACCCAGCCGTAACGACGGCTATGTGGTTAAACAAAAAGATCGAAGGGGCCGATGCAATTGGCTACATTATTTCCCAATTTATTGGGGCACTTGTGGCTTCTGGCTTTGTAAAGTACTTTGTCTCTGCTTTAGGTCAAGATACCACGGCTCTTGGACAAACTGATTTTACGAAGATTTCATCATTCACCGCTTTAATCGTTGAATGTTTAGCAACCTTCTTGTTTGTCTTGATCATTTTATTGGTGACCAGCGATCGTTTTGGTAACGGGATGATGGCCGGTTTAATCATTGGGATCACTTTAGCCTTCTTGATCATTGTTTGCTTGAACTTAACGGGTGGTTCCTTAAACCCAGCGCGGTCATTTGGTCCAGCACTCTTAGCTGGTGGTAGTGCAATCAGTCACTACTGGGTCTACTTATTAGCACCCGAAATTGGGGCAGTTTTAGCAGCCTACTGTGCGCGGTTCTTTGATAAATAATCATGATGACGTCACCAACTTGGTGGCGTTTTTTGTTAGCCAACACTTTTTGATCAAGATGTTGTGTTTAGATTATTGATTATTAGTTATAGTATAGATAATCAAAGCAGAGCATTTTGGAGGAAAGAAAGATGTCAATTAACGAAAGAAATCAAAAAATTGCGAAGCAAGTGGTAGCCGCCCATCATCAAATTGAACAGGGTGTGACCAAGGCTTATCAAAAAACGGAAACGATGGCCGTGGATGGCTTTAACAATATTTCCGATAAATTCATTGCCCGCTTCTTTACCAGAGACGGCGAGGATATCGCCAGTGCGAAAGCGCGCTTAAAAGCGTCTGCTGAGGAATCGAAGCGTCACCATCAGGAGAAACAGTAAAATGGCAACTAAGGCGCAGATTAAATTACAACAAGCCCTGATCTTGTTATTAGATGAAGCAGATTTTGATCACATTTCGGTAAGTAAAATCTGCCAAACCGCTGGAGTAAATCGCTCCACCTTCTATGCTTACTATGGTAATCAATATGATCTGTTAGAAGAGGCCTATGAGTATCTAGTAGAGTTATTCCGGGCGGAGTTCGCGACATATCAAGCTGCGGGTTCATCGAATGAGGATCAAAGCCTGGTTAGTGAGCAATACTTAAAACCATATCTTCAGTTTGTGCGTGATCATGCACGAATTTACCGAATTTATTTAACCCACCAACGCGACTTTCATCATCAGGATCGCTTTGATCAATTGGTCGCTAATATTTTCCGACCACGGTATCAAAAGCATGGGGTGATGGATGAAGAGAAAATTCGTTATATGAGTAGTTTCTTCATGGCAGGAATTACCCAAGTGATCAGTCGCTGGTTGCGGCGAGATTGCCATGAAGATATTGATGAGATGGTGGAAATTATTCAAGCTTGCATTCCGCAAAGTCAATAAAATAAATAAGTATATAAAATTAGCTTGTTCCCACTAATTATTATGATATTATTTGAATAATCTTTAGTAATATTATTGGGGGACATTATGAAAAAATTGACGAAGGCAGATTATCTGATTCGGATCCTATGGTTGTTCTTACTTTATCTGGTTATCTCAATCCCGCCGGTCTTTCTGATGATCATGGGAAATTGTGAGAAAAATATTCGGTTAGAGCTTTTCTTTGGTGCTATAGCCCTGATCGCGTATGGATTAATTATTTGGTGGGTTGCATCTTATTATCCTAAATATCGACGTTGGCCAGTCGTGACAATGTCAAATGGTAAGAAGGCCCTTTGGGTTTTGGGTGGCTTAGTCATTGGCCGGGTATTGGTATCTTTATTTAGTTGGTTAAATGAGGTCCTTGCTCATCAAGGGGAAACGGCTAATGATATGCAGATAAATCAAATTATGAACGGTAATAAGATTTCGGTAACTTTTGTCGTGATCTCACTCGTCTTTATGGCTCCAGTGGTGGAAGAATTAATCTTTCGGGGCTTGATCATGAATTTATTCTTTAAAGATGAACGATTCTGGTGGCCAATTATCTTATCAGCCACTTTGTTTTCGGCTTGTCATGCAAGTACCACTATTTATAGTTTCTTGATTTACTTCTCGTTGGGGTGTGTCTTAGCTTTTATCTATCGGAAAACGGGTAATATCAAACTTTCGATTGGGGTACATTTCTTAAATAACGTGGTTGGATTCATTCCAATGTTGCTAATTCTATAAAATCAATGTTAGTGCTAGGTGGACGATGGGGTTGCCTAGCATTTTTTTACTGCATAGAAAAAGGCTCCCAAATTAGGGAGCCTAAAAACGTTTTAGGAATGTTTTTATTGTTCTTCGTACCAGCTGTAGTGGTAGTTACCGTCACGGTCAGTCCGTTCGTAAGTGTGAGCACCGAAGTAGTCACGTTGTGCTTGAAGCAAGTTAGCAGGAAGCACTTCAGCCCGGTATGAGTCGTAGTAGCTAATAGCTGCTGCGAAGGCAGGGACCGGAATACCAGCCTTAACAGCTAGAGCAACAACGTCCCGGATAGCCTTTTGGTACTTCTTAGTGATTTCCTTGAAGTAGTCATCAAGCAATAAGTTCTTCAATTCTGGGTCCTTTTCAAAAGCATCCGTGATCTTTTGTAAGAATTGGGCCCGAATGATACAACCTTCACGCCAGATTTGAGCCAATTCACCGTATTGAAGGTTCCAATCGTAACGTTCTGAGTCGATCCGCATTTGTTCGAATCCTTGAGCGTAACTCATCACCTTACCGAAGTAAAGAGCTTCCCGAACCTTTTCGATGTATTCTTGCTTTTCTTCATCCGTGAAGTTAGCACTTTCAACATCTTCTGGAAGGGCCTTGCTTGCAGCAACCCGTTCGTCCTTCAACATTGAGATGTAACGAGCGTAAACAGCTTCCGTGATAACTGATTGAGGAGCACCACCATCAAGGGCCGTTTCTGAACTCCACTTACCAGTACCTTTGTTAGCACCACGGTCGAGAATCATGTCAACGATTGGCTTAGTCTTGTCGTCACCTAAGTCATCCTTACGAGTTAAGATGTCAGCAGTGATTTCAACAAGGTAACTGTCCAATTCCCCCTTGTTCCAGTCAGCAAAGATGTCAGCCATGTCATCAACTGAAAGGCCAAGGACATTACGCATTACATTGTATGCTTCGTCGATTAATTCTTCATCACCATATTCGATCCCGTTGTGGACCATCTTAACATAGTGACCAGCACCGTTAGGACCGATGTAAGTAACACATGGCTTACCATCTTCAGCTTTAGCAGCAATTTGAGTCAAGATAGGTTCAACCAAGTCGTAAGCTTCCTTTTGACCACCTGGCATTAATGAAGGTCCTTGTAAGGCACCTAATTCACCACCGGAAACACCCATCCCGATGAAGTTAATTCCAGATTCGTCAAGCTTAGCATTCCGTGCCATCGTGTCGTGGAAGTTAGTGTTACCACCATCGATCAAGACATCACCCTTGTCAAGTAATGGGAGTAATTCATCGATCACTGCATCAGTCCCTTTACCAGCTTGAACCATCATCAAGATCCGGCGAGGTTTTTCTAATGAGTCAACGAAGTCTTCAATCGTGTAGCTTGGTACCAACTTCTTTTCACTGTGGTCCTTCATCATTTCGTCAGTCCGGTTACGGTGACGGTTGTAAACACCAACAGTAAATCCGCGGCTTTCAATGTTAAGCGCCAGGTTCTTACCCATAACGGCTAAACCAATAACACCAATTTGTGCTTCTTCTGACATTAGTTTGTCACACTCCTTAAAAGTTTTTACTCTATTATTATAACAGATAAACGGGGCTTATGTTAATTATTTGATAACTAGTGAGCAACATGAATAAATCTTAAGAATTGATGGATTCGCGCCATTTAAATACACCCAAATGACTGAAAGAAACTAAGCGTGATTCATATCACAATTAAAAACTCAGCACCCGCCGGACGGTCTCCAGTAATAATTCTTTGGTAATGTGCCCATGCCGCAACAAGAAACTAAGGTTAACGGCATTGTCGGCCATGGTGTTGTATTCATCCTCACTTAGGCTTTGGACTAATTGGTCTGCTTCGGCGAGCGTGTCTGCTAAAATCCCTAGGTGGTGTTCTTCGATGAGGTCGGCACATGAAATGTCACGATTAGCGACGACTGGCATCCCGGCTGCCAAATAGGTGCTGAGCTTATAGGAAGCATTCCATCTTGAGTAATCGCGTTCATCTTTTTCCGGCGAATTCTCACTCCAACATAAGCCCAAGCCGCGATTTAATTGATATAAGAGCAACTCATCGGGATAAAAGCCCTTGAAATTAATATTTAAATCCTGGAATTGTTCAGGATCGCCCATGGTGTATACGTCAACCGGGGTAGTAAAGTGCCAATTTTTGATAAAGGGGAAGCGCTCCGGTTGCCCAGTAAAGGAAAGTTTGCGTTCAAAAGTTGGCCGTTGGGGTTCAAAATTGGTAGGGTGATCCCACAAGCGTTGGAAGATAATATGATCGTGATCCATGGTTAGCCCTTCTTCACGCAATTTAGCTTCCATATTTGGACTCGGCAAGATCAAGTAGTCACTTTGATCATAGAAATCAACGAAAACTGGCATCCAGTCATGATAGTTACTCTTGAACATTAAGGGGAGAATGTCCTGGACGAACATGACGATTTTAACGCCATAGGCACGAGCTCGTTGCAAGAAGAGGCGATCGTATTCAATGGCATTCCAAGTTGGCAGTTGGAAGATAATGATGTCGCCAACGCCTACTGAGGCTAAGATCCCATCAATACGGGAGGCGCGTTGCTCTTCAGATTCACCCAGAGCATTATAGTAGTAGATTCCTAATTCGTTAAAGCCAAGCTCTTTGGCAATGTTGGTGACCTTGTTTTGGGCTAATTGGGCAGTTGAGTTAGCTGCCATTCCGTATAGATTTGTGATATTTACTTTCATCTTAATTTCCTGTGTATATATTTAAATGCTGAGATATTACTATTCAAATAATAATCAATTCTGGTTGATAAGGAAAGCGGGAATTTTAAATTGAGTAATAAAAAAACTCATCCCGACAAAGGATGAGCTTCTAAATAATTAAGAATTTAGTTTAGTAAACCCATTGACGACCATCACGAGCTAATAATTCATCAGCTTCTTTTGGTCCCATTGAACCAGGTTGGTAGTTCGGGAAGTTTGGTTCTTCGTGGTCCCAAACTTGGCGAATGACGTCAACGAATTGCCAAGCATCCGCGATTTCTGACCAAGAAGCAAAGTTGGTGCTGTTTCCTTCAAGGGCGTCGTGGAAGAGTCGTTCGTATGGTTCTGGCGAAAGAGCCTTTTGTTCGGCACTTTGATTAAAGGTCAAATCAATTGGTTCAGTGGTATAACCTTGACCAACCTTTTTAGCATTAAGGGTTAAGCTAAAGCCTGGTGTTGGATCAATGTAAATAGTTAAAACGTTGTTGTTTAACTTTTGATCGTTGGAATTGGCTGGAGTAGCAAAAATGTCAATAAGTGGTTTCTTGAAGACAACGTCAACACGGGTGAACTTACCAGCTAAAAGCTTCCCGGTCCGGACGTAGAAAGGAACTCCAGCCCAGCGGTAACTATCAAAGGTTAACTTAGCTGCCACGTATGTTTCAGTGATGGATTTTGGATCAACCCCATCTTCTTTACGGTATTCGTTATTGTTGTCACCGGCAGCGTATTGACCACGAACAAAATTAGCAGCTGCTTCAGATGGGGTGTACTTCCGTAAACTCCGTAAAGCCTTAGCTTTTTCAGCCCGGATGTCTTGGTCAGTGAAGGTTAATGGTTGTTCCATGGCTAATTGGGCTACTACTTGCATGATGTGGTTTTGGACCATATCCCGTAAAGCCCCAGATTGATCATAGTAACCAGCCCGTTCTTCAACCCCCATGTCTTCGCTTAAAGTAACTTGGATGTTGTCGATGTATTGGTTGTTCCAAAGAGCTTCGATGGCAGTATTACCAAAACGAAGGGCAGAGATATTTTGGACCATTTCTTTGCCTAAGTAGTGGTCAATCCGGAAGATTTGATCTTCATCAAAGGTTTCGGTTAATTCCTTATTTAATTCTTGAGCTGAGTCAAAGTCACGGCCAAATGGCTTTTCAATGACGAGACGGTTAAAACCATTGTCAGAAAGCAATCCTTGGGACTTGATGTTAGCCGCAATAGTCCCAAAGAATCGTGGGGCCATGGACATGTAGAATAACCGATTACCTTCAGTAGCGAACTTATCTTCTAGTTCAGCGATACGTTCGTTTAACTTATCGTAGTGTTCAGGATTAGTAACGTCATGTGGTTGGTAGAAGAAGTGCTTAACGAAAGCGTCGTATTGACCTGCTTGGTCTTCGTCAACTTTACTAATTGATTCACGAACCTTTGCTTGGAAATCGGCATCGCTCCACTCACTCCGAGAAGTCCCTAGCAAAGCAAAATTATCTGCGAGGAAACCTTTGCGGAATAAGTTAAATAATGATGGGTAGAGCTTCCGGTGCGCAAGGTCACCAGTAGCCCCAAACAATGTGATAACAGCTTTAATTTCGGTAGCCAAAATCGTCACTCCTTATGTTTATGATTGTGATCTAAATACATGTGATATTATAGCCTTTTTTGTTAATAAATGCACTAATACGGCGATTTTTAACCTTGACAGCTAAAAAGGTCTGGATTAAAAAATGGTCATGTAATCGCTTTTTATTAAATTGGTCTAGAATTGGTCTAGTTTAAAATAAATTCTAGTTAATGTATTGGTGCCGTTCGCTTAGGGCGCCAAAAGCGATCATAATGACGACGATGATAATGGTCATCCATAAACTGGCCTGCCAATTACCAGTCGCTGCTTTGATGTTTCCGGCAATCACAGGGCCTAAAGCCGCGAGAATGTAGCCGACGGATTGGACCATCCCTGATAACCGGCTCGTTTCTTCTGGCGAATGGGTTTTAAGGCCAAAGAGGGTGATAACAATCCCAAAAGTGGCCGAGGTTCCCGTTCCCAAGAGGAAACTAATAAAAATAAAGTAAGCCAAGGAGTTAAGTGGCCAGAGCAATAAGATCAGACCGATTAATAGGGGAGTGGCCGCCATAATAACTAAGGGAACTCGATTTTTAAACCGGGGAGTGATGGTCGGAATAAGAAAGGCAGCCGGGAGCGATAATAGTTGGAAAGAACTCGCGACTAAACTGGCGGTTGCATTTGAAAGCCCGGCGGCCATGGCAATCGAAGGAAGCCAAGCGACGATGATATAAAAGGCAAAAGACTGGAGACCAAAATACATTAATAACAACCAAGCCCGAGGATTTGTCCAAATCCGCGTTTGGTTTCCTGCTTGGATAGGAACGAGATGGCGGTGGTTAAAGCGCAGGTTAGGCAACCAGACGATAAAGGTCACGCCAATCAGGAGGGTAAAACCGATAATGGCGGTCTGCCAATTCGTTGCTTGGGTGACCGGGGTGATTACATAGGCGCCAATCGCACTAAAAATCGCTAAAGAAACATTGTACATCCCGGTCAAGAGACCAATCTTTTGCGGAATCTTCTCCGTAATTACAGCTGGCAATAATACATTTAAAAAGGTGATGGCAATTCCGACTAAAATTGTGCCAAAGATCAAAGTTACAAAATTAAAGATCCGGAGAAAAGAACCGATCACCATGATCAGCAAAGCTACCCCCAAAGTGACTTCGTTGCCCCAGCGGCGACTGATAGACGGTACAATAGTGGAACAAAGTCCAAAACAAATTAGGGGGATCGTGGTCAAGATTCCTAGATTAGTGGCTGGTTGATGGAAGCTAGCCGCAATTTGATCGATCACGGATGGCAAGGAAGTAAAAGGTGAGCGCATACAAGCAGCAAGTAAGAAGATTCCTAAAACTAGCCACCGACTGTATTGGCGTTTTTTCATAGATTTGCTCCTCAGTTAATTAAAGTAAATTCCGTCCATCATTCTATCATAGTAGAAGGCCCTGGTTTGACGGAAATTCGGATCTTGCGTATAATTTATCCATCGCGAAATGGAGGCATTATATGGCAAAAATATATCCATACTTAATTTTTGACAATGCGAAAAAGGCGATGGATTATTACGTTGAACAATTTGGTGCGGAGATCATTGCTCACCGGCCCCTCAGTGAGGAACAAATCGAATCGATGGGCTTAGATCCCGATCAAATGATGGATACGACCATGCAAGCGGAATTTTCGATTGCGGGACAAGTGATTGTGTGTGCGGATGCGTTGATGTCGGATCCACAGGTTTCATCGAGAATCGCTATTATGCTTGATTTTGATGATGACGAACGCGCGGCCAAGGAACTCTTCCAACGTTTATCTGCATCGGACCAACAGCGGGTCACGATTCCCTTTGGAAAACGGGAAAATGATGGGCAGATGGGTCAGATTGTGGATGCTTATGGAATTACTTGGCAGATTAGTGCGGGAATGGTTGATGCAGTTTTGTAGAATGGGGCTTGACAAGCGGGCCTGAGCTGAATAGAATCAATCATAAGTTAAATGAAAATGATAATTTCAAACCCGAAAGCGTTATGGTAATTGAACAGAGATCCAGTCCTGCTGAAAGCTGGTCATAACGTGAATACACACTTGAGAATAGATTATCCGGGCCGCTCCGTTAGTTGCGTAAGTCAAGACTGACTTAATGAGGTGATAATTGTGAGATTATCACGAACAGAGGTGGCACAGAGTTATCAACTCCCTCCAGGCATTTGCCGTGGGGGAGTTTTTCTTTTGGAATTAATAATTTAAAAGTTAGTTGGAGGGAAATATGGCAAAGGCAAAGAGTCGCTATCAAAAACCAAAGGGAACCGCCGATATTTTACCGGGGGATAGTGAATTATGGCAAAAGGTGGAAGCAGTCGCTCGGGAGACCTTCCATCAATATGGTTATTCGGAAATTCGGACCCCGATGTTTGAGGAATTTAATGTTTATTCGCGAAACGTCGGTGAAACGTCAGATATTGTCACCAAGGAAATGTACGACTTTGATGATAAAGGTGGCCGTCACATTGCCTTGCGACCAGAAGGGACGGCTGGTGTGGTCCGCTCTTATGTGGAAAACAAGCTTTTTGGCCCAGAATATCCAAAACCATACAAGATGTTTTATATTGGCCCAATGTTTCGCTATGAACGGCCTCAATCTGGTCGGCAACGCCAATTCACGCAAATCGGCTGTGAAGCCTTAAATAGTGAATCGCCACAAATTGATGCCGAAGTCATTTTAGAAGCCTTAACCTTCTTTAAGCGATTAGGGATTAATAACTTGCGGGTGGCAATTAATACCTTGGGAGATCGCGAATCACGGGAGGCCTATCATGCTGCCTTGGTCAACTACTTAACCCCTTATAAAGATGAATTAAGTGCGGATTCTCAAACTCGGCTAGAAAAGAACCCACTACGGGTCTTAGATAGTAAAGATGAGCATGATCAAGCAATTGTGGCCAATGCGCCATCAATTATGGATTCATTAAATGAATACTCGGCCAATTACTTTGCCCAAGTAAAGAGCTTGTTAGATGACTTTGAAATTGATTATGTGGTGGATCCGACGATGGTTCGGGGCTTAGATTATTACACCCATACCATTTTTGAAATTATGTCTGATTCTAAAGCCTTTGGGGGAGGTTATGTCACCGTCTGTGGTGGTGGTCGTTACAATGGTTTGATTGGCCAATTGGGTGGCCCCGAAGAAGAAGGCGGGATCGGTTATGGCCTTGGCTTCGAACGTTTATTATTACTCTTAGAAGAAGAAAATCCGGCCTTTATTCCCCAACCATCCCTGGACCTTTTCTTCGTATCCGCCAATCAAACAGGTGACCAGTATGCCTTTAAATTAATGCAAAAGTTGCGAGAACAAGGCCTGGCAGTCGATAAAGATTATCAAGGGATTAAGCTTGGGAAGCAGATTAAAGAAGCCGAACGGAAAAATAGTCGATACTTTGTCGTGGTTGGTGATCGCGAAGTTGAAACTGAAGAATTAGAAATCAAATCGGTGACTGATAATCAGCGTCAACGAGTGCAAGTAAAAGACTTGTTAGATGACCCAGAAAAGTATTTGAAATAATCAAAAAGTATATCGGATCGCATAAGCGAACCCCCTAAGTTGGATGGTTGGTCTAACTTAGGGGGTTCGTTTTTTATATATCAATTTAGTTTTTCTAAGTGGATTTATTTAAGACGACGGAGGCCTATCAGGCTAAGGAAACTAGTCAAACTAGCCATTAGGAAGGCAAAAACAGTCGTTGATTGATTGCCAGTTTGTGGCAAGGTAGTGTTCTTCTGGCCTTCATTAGTTGCCTTTTGAGTAGATGCGGTCGTATTTGTGGCAGAAATTGTTACGAGGCTGGTTGCTTTAGTAGCGGTGGCTGGAAGAATGTGAGGAGCTTGGCTAGTGGAAGTAACTGGAGTGGTTTCAGATACTAATGATGCAGTTGAAGCTGAGATAACATTCACTTGACTAAGCCGATTTGCAGTACTTGCCACGGTTGACGATGCAGTTGACTGAACGGGGTCTTGACTAACCATTTCACTGCTAGCAGTTGAGGTGCTTTCGACAGAGTTATTACTGGTTTGGTTAGTGGAAGTCGACGTTGCTGTAACAACTGAATTGCTAGTAGAAGTTGCAGATGTCAAGACAGTCGACGCAGTTATTGAATTGGTAGTCGCTAAACTAACGCTTGTGGGGCTCGTAGTCATTGAGACACTTTCAGCGGTGCTTTGACTGATTTCTTCACTAGCGGATGCCGTCGTATTTTCAGAAACAGAGTCACTCAGAGAAGAGTTGTCTGACACTGGAGCAGCGGTGTCGTCATCAGTAGGGATCGCGGTTACGGGAGTGGATGAGAGAACTGAATCATTGTTCGTAGCATTGCTTGCCTGATTCAATTGCTCTGTCGCCGTAGCTAAGGCGAGGTTGTAAGTTTCATTAGCCGCTTGAACTGCCGAAACGTAATCTTGGTTGATTTGAGCGGCGGTTGCTTCCAAGGTTGATAATTCACTTTGGGCATTTTGCCGAGCCGCGGTTAAAGCTTCTTGAGCTGCCACGATATTATCGCCAGTGTAGTCAATGTAAGTTTTGCTAGTGGGACTAGTAGCTTGCTTGATTTGATCAATAATCCCTGAAGAGACGGTTTCTTTACCGTTATCAGTGAGGGCTTGACCATTTTTAATACCGGCAAATTCCCAAATGACATAATAAGTATCGTCATCAACGTATTGGGTAGCGAGTGAAGCTTCCGAATTGTATGGCGTCAAAGCATTAAGCAGGTGACCACTGACGTAATAGGCTGGGTGTTCACTAGTACTGTCAGGAGTTTCTTGTAGTACCTCACTCCATAGCATGGCTTGCATCTTGTTGTAGAGGTCAACCTCTAGTTGCAACATGGTCTTTCCTGAGATCTCATAAAGGTTTTCGCCGGCATAAGAACTCTTATTGGCCGTTAACTGACGATCATTGGTCATTGCCCGATAGGTATATTGGGATCCCCGTCGGAAGCCCGAACCATCGAGGCCCTTTAAATTAACACTGTGTTGATAGCCAAGTTGTTCGGCGGAACGTTCCGCAGCGACTGCGCTTCATTAAAGTAGTCGAGATGGCTACTTAAAGTTAATAATTGGTTATCAGCGGTTTGGAAATCATCTTTGGAGTATTTTTCATCACTCGTGGCCGATTGAATGGTCCAGCCCAGGGTGTTGTAAATGTAGTTGCGCATCCAGTTCATCCAAGTATTGGACAGGTCATTTAATTCGATTACTTGATCCCGAGTCAGTTGTCCGGAAACCGTGGCTGAAGTGTCATTAGTTGGATCATACTGTAAGATCCCAGGATAAAAGGTTAAGGGAAGCTGATCGACAGAACCAACTATGTTGGTGGTTACGCCGTCTTTAAAGACATTGGTGCTGTTTTCGCCAATCGTGATGGTGGGGTACATACCGGCTAATTCAGCGGGATACGAAGATTGATAGTATTCATTTCCAGGTGTCGTCACAATGGCTTGGATCGCATTTTGTTCGGTCGTCGTTAATTGATTCCAATCATCACTACCAGTGGCGGCTTGTTGATTAGCGGCAACCGTTTTAGTAACTTCAGGCGCATTAGCTACTGCTTCGTTGTAGTTATTTTGTGCTGTTTCTAGCCGATTATTCACTGCTTCTACAGCGGCTGAATTAGCTGATAAAGCTGCGGATTGACTGGTTGCTGCACTTGCGATCGCTTGGTCCCGAGCAACTTGGGCAGAATCAATGCTGGCAGCGCTGGAGGAGTTAGTAATGCTTGGAGTTGAGTCGGCATGAATCGTGACTGGCTGACTCGAGAAGATCATTCCTGAGAGAACGGCAGCACTAAAGATGGTACTGATGACCCATTGTTTACCACTTTTGTATAATTTTCGGCGTGTTTTAAAATCCATAATGAAATCCTTTCGAATATACTCCTTGGTATCAGGGTCAGTTTTCACAAAGTTATGCGTTAATATATATTATATTCATTTAGAAATTTAACTGAAAGTAGGATAACTAACGATATATATCAAGAAATAATTTAAAATAATTAAGTTGCGGAGATAATTTAGCACTATTTTCGAAAATTCACTATAAATTTTGTGAAAAAGATCTTTTGATAAGTTTGTGAATAGATTTCTGTGTTATCAAATAAGTTTCGGCTTTATAAAGTCAGGCTTAAGATTAAGAAAATAAATATATGTTTGAAAATAATGAAAGCCCTGCCATCCTTGGCAGGGCTTATTTAAACGCCTTTTTAAATAACTTTTGATATAACTTCAAATGATCGAATAAAAATTTTCGAGGACTGATAACCGATAACTATTGATAAATACAGGCTTGACGTTGATTTATGTATATAACTCGATACATATATTTATTGGCAACAACATGCTAAAATGACGCAACTCCAAAATTAGAAAGGATGGTGAATTATGAAAAAGACCATTTTAACCCTTATTTCAACAACAGTCTTGGCGAGTGGAATTTTCTGGAGTCAGTCGCCAACCGTCAGAGCGGATAGTTCTGGCACGGCCGCTACTAACTCAAGTGCTACCAACCAGCAAAGTTCAGCTCAGGCGGCGCAGTCAGCTGTGGATTCGGCGCAAACAGCGGTTGACCAAGCCCAAAGTGAATACGATCAGGCACAAGCGGCAGTCAATTCAACCTCTGCGGCAGTCCAAAATATTCAAAGTCAACTGACGGCAACTTCGGCCAGTTCAGCGAATACCCCAACGGTAACCGTGAATACAGCTATGCAAAGTGCGACGAATGATTATTTAAAGGTTCTGACTAATAGCAATGCAACGAGTGCCCAACTGAGTGCTGCTCAGCAAACTTGGGGGCAAGCACTTGATCAAGGTTACGCCTTAAATTCATATGCGGATACGGATGCTAGTGACTTAGCGACCGCTGCTGATTGGACTAACTTGACTACTAGCCAGGCTGATGAACTATCTTGGTTTGCGGCCGAAGTAATTAACCAAGCGCGGGAACAGTTAGGTTTAGTTGATTATACTGGTCGGGTAGTTGTCACGACGGGAGCTGTTGCGATGGCAATTGATGTGGCCAATAAATACCAAAATGATCGTTATACTGATTTACAACATTACTACAGTGGAATCAATGCGGTGGCGAGTGGTTATGGATTGGCAACTACTAGCGGCAATAGTCAGTATTATGAGAATCTAGCAATTAATGTCCTTTGGGATTCTACTGGAAAATATGAAACAACCACGACCATGGCGGATTTGAAAAATCAGCTCTATACGGCTATTATGCAGATGCTCTTCCAAGATGCTGATTCCAACTATGGTCACACCGTTTCCTTGCTAGGAACCTTGAGATACAATAATTTTATTCGGGATCAAACTCCGGTAGAGCAACGGATTACTTATCTTGGTGTAGCTACGGATGCGATTGTAAATGATGGGAATTTGTATACTCGAATTCATATTATTGATATTACAGATGCCAGTGCCTATATCAAAGACCAAACGACCTTCCAGGATAAGGGAGGCGAAACAATTTTGACCGCACCGACAACCACGACCAGTTTAGATGCGAGTCAAAGCGCTAGTTTACAAACAAACTTAGCGCGGGCGCAAGCGGCCTATCAAGCCGCTCTAGAGCAACTAGACCAAGCCCAAACGAAACTTAACCAGGCTCAGGCCAACTTAAAAGCTGCGCAATCTCAATTATCCGCGGCAGACATAACAAGTTCATCGACTGGTTCGAGTTCCAAGAGTGGGACGAGTAATAATTCATCCTCATCCACGACGATTGTTAAAGTAATCGGTCCCGATGGTCAAGTGATCGGGACATGGTCCTTAGATGATCCTAATTTTCCTTATCGCTGGGCCCTAAATAGATGAGGTTGGGATACGGTCTGAAAAATAATGTCAGATATAAAAAATAGTGAAAACCCCATCGCTTAGATGAGAATTTTCACTATTTAGGCTAAACTACCTTGTTATGTCCCGAATCTTGTCTATTAAGCATCTTGCTTAGTATCAGCAATTTGAATTTCCCGAATGTTAACGGCTTGAGGCATGTCATATACAAAATGAACAGTCTTGGCAACGTCTTCTGGAGTTATTCGACCGACCCCAGTTTCTTTGAGCCAGGCATTGTAGTCATCTTTGATAGTATTACTAGTAGTATGGCTTAAAAGGTTAGTGTTAACCGCGCCAGGAAGGATACGGATAACACGGACGTCGTTAGCAGATAGCTCCATTCTGGCAACTTCTGAAAGACCAGAGACAGCGTATTTGCTTGCGCAGTAGGCAGCGTGGTTAACAAAGGGCTTAACGCCAGCAAGAGAAGAAAAATTAACAATCGTACCGTGCTGTCTTTTCTTCATATCTTCCATAACAATTTGCATACCATTCATAACGCCCATAACATTAATGTCTAGCATTTGCTGCCATTCTTTTGGATCTTGAATTTCTAGATTCCCTAACAACATAACACCAGCATTGTTAATAAGAAGGTCAGTCTTGCCATAAACTTCTTCAGCCTGACGGATAGCCTTTTGGAAAGTATCCTGGTCAGTAACATCGACTTTCTGGCAGATTGTATCCGAAAAGCCCAATGCTTCTAACTTTTCTACGTGGCGAGCTAACAGTAAAAGTGGATGACCTGCGTCGTGGAATTCCTTGGCCATCGCCTTACCAAAACCGGAACTTGCACCCGTGATTACAACTAATGATTTCATTTGTTTTTCTCCTTAGATTTTTGATACTTGTATGTTAATATCTAGAGTGAACTCTAGGTCAAGAGATTTTTGAAAAAATTAGGGGAATTTAAAATGGAATACAGTATTGGGCAATTTTCAGAAAAAACAGGATTAGGGATTCACACTTTGCGGTGGTATGAAAAAGAGGGCCTCTTATTTGATATTGCTCGAACCAAAAGTGGTCGGCGGTTATATAGTGACAAGGATGTAGAGATGGTGGAGGTCATCACCTGCCTTAAAAACACAGGGATGAGTATTGAAGACATCAAAGACTACATTGATTTATTCCGTCATGGTAGTGAGACCTATGCGGCTAGGGTAGACCTATTTAAAATGCAAAGAAATAGCATTAAGAAGCAGATGGCAGAACTTAGCAAGCAACTAGCCCAGACTGAATATAAGATTTGGTACTATCAAAACTTAGAGGAATTGGGAGATATTTCTGATCCTAAAAATTGTGACAATATGAAAGCCCTCTACCAACAACTACAAAGTCAATAACCATAAACAAAAGATGCTTAATCGAAGAGAAAACGCTTCACATAATTTTTTCATACGTGAAGCGTTTTTTGTGAAGTTTCGGTTTTATATTTTATCCTTATTTACGATAGTTCTTAGCTACTTGTACTAATTGGTGGTAAATTCGCTCAATATCCTCGTCGGTACCGCGGAGTTCGTAATCGCCAATGACCTCACTGTGACATTCCTTAGCGTACTTCCGAGCCGTTAAGCAGTATTGTTCGTTGAAGTTCTTGTTACCACTGCCAACAACCCCCATGACTAAATCAGTGTTATCGCCATCTAATAGGTATTCACCAAAGGAATTGGTCATAACTTCCGTCGTCCCAGTTTCAAATCCGTTTCCACCATCGAGGTAGGTTGGTACGAAAACGAAGAAGGGGCGGTCTTCGCGAGCAGGGATAGATTGATCGGAAATTTCCTTTAGATCAATGAGTGGGTAATCTTGATCAGGATTAATAGTATGAAGTTGAAGGGCGTATTCCTTCAGGCGTTGCATGAAGGAGCGGGTATTTCCGCTGATGGAAATGTAAAGGCAGTATAGTGGATCCATGACAGGTCTTCCTTTCGATTTAAGAGATTGTATATACTATTGTAGCGACAAATTTGGTGGATGAAAAGGCTTGTTTAACAGGTTCTATGATAATTTTTGTAGGATATTTAGAGTAGCTTGCAGATCATTTTCATCAATTTTTTCTAAGATTTGATTATAGTATTCATCCTCGCGCCGATGCATGGTCAGATGAATATGAGAAACTTGCTGACCAGTAGGGGTGATTTTTAAATAGACGGATTTTTTGTTGCCATTACGATGAAACTTTTCCAATAAACCGTTGGTAGTTAGTCGGTTCACATAACGCGAAATCATCCCTTGAGAAAGCTCGAGCTCCTGGGTTAATTGCTGATAAGAACATTCGCCGCCGTGGTTATCGATATAGGAAAGTAATTTCATCTCAGAATGTGAAAAGCGGTCCTGATTA
Source organism: Limosilactobacillus gastricus PS3 (assembly GCF_000247775.1). Taxonomy (GTDB): domain Bacteria; phylum Bacillota; class Bacilli; order Lactobacillales; family Lactobacillaceae; genus Limosilactobacillus; species Limosilactobacillus gastricus_A. The sequence continues at coordinate 67,698 of NZ_AICN01000014.1, read as the reverse complement.
AAACGATCTGTGAGTGTTTGGGGTAAAGGCGTTGCTTGCTCCTGGATAATCGTTTGAATTAACTGTTGTCGCCGGGATTCGCTAGCTTCATCAAAGTGCTGGAGGGCCTGACGAAGCTCTTGGAAAGTAATCATAATCATTCTCCTTTTTTGATTACGGGTAATTTATATTGACATTATAGCACAACTAGGTATAATTAAAATAAATTACCGGTAATATAAAAAGAAAGGAATGATAAATGATGAAATCAACAATGCAAGCTGCGGTGGTCGAAGATTTTAATAAGATCCCGCAAATCAAAGAAATCCAAGTTCCACAACCCCAAGCGGGACAAGTTTTAATCAAGGTGATAGCGGCCAGTATCAATAATGTGACTCGTTCACGGGCGAATGGGAGCCACTACTCCGCAGGTCAAGAAACTGGCTTTGTAGCAGGGTTAGATGGGGTTGGACAAACTGATGATGGGAAATTATATTATTTTCTGGGTTCAGAAGGACGATACGGATCATTTGCTCAGTATACCTTGGTGGATCAACACCGACTGTTACCTTTGCCGTCATCCACGGATGCCGCTAGCTTGGCAGCTTCGATGAATCCGGCTTTATCATCGTGGATGGCAATTTGGCAACAATTGTCTGCAGGGGTTAAAGGTAAAAAAGTGCTAATCTTAGGAGCGACGGGGAATGCCGGTAAATTAGCGATTGAAATTTCTCGTTATTTAGGTGCCCAAGCGGTTATCGGTGTCGCCCGGAATGCGGAGGCTTTGCAGCAGTTGAATTTAGATGGGCGGGTCTTGCTGGATGATCACTTAGCGCAAAATCTGCAACCCTATGCCGATGTAGATATGGTCTTGGATTACCTGTATGGTCAGCCAGCTGCCGACCTGATGGCGACCCTTTTAGCTGCTCGGACAGAGCATGATCGCTTATTAGAGTGGGTTCAAATTGGGAGCATTTCTGGTTCCGAAATGACTTTACCGGCTAACTATCTACGGTCCAATAATCTGCGCCTTCTTGGTTCTGGTCTGGGTAGCATTGCCACGGTTACTTTTGGTAAAGAATTATTTTTACTAGCTCAGTTAATTGCTGCCGGGAACTTTACAGTGGCCAATTATCCGATTCCATTAACGAATTTAAATAAGGAAAATTGGTATGAAAATCGGCACCGGGTGGTTTATCTCCCTAATCAACCTTGGCAAGCCCAACCCGTGTCATTTATTGAGAAAGTTAAATTTGCGGTAATGAAAACAGTAGTTTCGCTGAAATTAAAATCAGGTCGCTAAACCTTAATTTGGGTTAGCGACCTGATTTTAATTTATAAATTAGCATCCATCTTAAAAGTTAATTTAGATAATTCGAGTCCATGCATCATTAGTTGACTCATTAATTTTTTGGTGCGCTGGGCCATTTCCGCCGTTAGTTCGGTAGAAGCTGTATTTAAGACTTGAATTGCTTCGTTGGCAGTTAGATCAGCCGTTTGATGCGCGGTATCTTCAACAAACCGATACAGATACTCGCGAGCATCCTTGAGATAGTCGTAGTCAGCCTGGATAAACTCGGCATAATGGCTTTCGACGAGCATAGAAAGCCCTCGGTACATCCAGTAGGCACTCTTGAAATCAGGGTTCATTTCTGGCGGCGTTAGCCGATAAGTGGCATCTAAGGTATCAGCATTGCCAAAGAAAGGTACATAGGGAGTAAAGGATGGGATACCAAGACTCATCCACATGATCGTCGAAGCCATTTCCGGTAGGTCGGAACGAACCTGAAGGATGTGTGAATTTTGGGTCCGATTTAATGAAATCGGCCGGAATCGCTGCTTGTCAGCATCACTCCCATGTCCCAAGGGATCATAAGGAGTATTTTGATAGTGACTCGACAGGACGGCTTCCACATCGGTTAAGGATAATTTGCGATCAGGTTCTTGAATAAAGGGCAGATCGAAATCCGTGGGCTCAAGTTCTAGACTTGGCTTTAATAGGCGGTGACCATACCATTGCCGAGGGGTATTGTAATGTTGATCAAAGGTAGTAGCGGTTCCAAAAATATGGCGGAAGTTCCAGCCTTTTAAATCAGGATTAAGGTGATGTTGATCAACGAAGTCACGGATGCCATCTGACCACATGAATTGGTGGGGATCGGTGAAATCAACGTCTTGGATAGCGACCCGATTGCCGGTGACGGCATATGCTTGATCGGGAATCCGTTGGGCGACCCAGTGATGACCGGTAACGATCTCCATATACCAGACATCGTCACGATCAACGAAAATGACCCCATTCCCTTCGGCGGAACCATATTTCGCAATTAATTGGCCGAGATATTGGACCCCTTCTTTGGCAGAGTGAATAAAGGGCAGGGTCATCGCAACGATCACGTCTTCGTTGATCCCAGATTCAGTATTCAATGGGTCAAAAGCGAGCACGTGTTCGTTAGCATAAACACTTTCGGTGGCGCTCGTGCCGACATTGAATTCGTTGAAGCCATTTTCATCAAAGACCCCTTCTTGTTCGTAATTCACGTTCGGAACCCCTTGATAACGTGCGCCCTCCGCCGGTCGATCACCAACGAAATGGTTTAAATACGAATGTACTTGATTCGGGTGTTGCCGATATTTGGGATAAACCACCACCCGCTGGGGCGTTAAGGGCTTAAAAGTATCATCATTACGGGCAGCCATGGTAGAACCATCAATAGTGGCTTTTTTACCGACTAAAACCGTGGTACAAGCGGATAAGGATTGAGACATAGGTAAAACCTTCTTTCTTGAATTAACGTTTAAATAGATACATTAAATAAAAGGCTAACAAGACTAATAAATTGCAGGCAATTGCTAAGGCAAAGGCCCAATAAACCACTGGGAACCATGAGAAGATAGCGGTTTGAAAAGCACTTGCCGACATCAATAAACTTAATATAAGGGTAATAACGACAATTAAGCCAAGGGCAACAATTAAGCCTTGCTTAGAATTTTGTAAATCAGCGCGACTAAGATCAAAACAACCCACGCTAATATGAATCACAAGAATGATCGCGATTAAATATTGCCACCAAGGTGTTTGATTGGCAATCACCAGGTGTTCACTGCCCATCAAGGTTAGCCACCAATCGTACATTCCCGGCGTCAGCCAACGAAAAGTTGCTAGAAGAGCTGCAATTCCGCCAAAGAGAGGGGCAATCCCAATAAAAAGGTTCCCAACTTGTTGGTAAAAACTTTGCGGATTCCAAGTGTGGTTGACATACCCTAAGGCGCGATCATTGGGATCGTTTTTCCGCGGGATATGGAGCAGCCGAAAGCCGGTAATATGATGACGAAAAAGCAAGGCCATTAATAGGTGACTTAATTCATGGATCATGACGCCGAGTCCACCAAAAATAATTTGACCATAAAAACCGCCAAAGCGAACGGTCGCAGTTTTGCTGAGACGACCCACATAACAAAGAGCGATACTTAAAATCGTGGGGATGGCAATGATCCAGATTAAGATTACAAAGAAGATATTAATTAAATTTTCCATAGGCTATTTCTGTAAGTCGGCAAAGGTGGCGTCTACGAGATCGGCTAAATCACTGGCCTTGAGTTGGACGGAGCGCCCCACCTGTCCGGAAGAAACGTAAATAGTAGGGGTCGCTTGAGCTTCGTTATCGATGAAGATTGGGTAGTGGTATTTTTCGTAAATCCCGATCGGTGTATTAGCACCGTGGACATAACCAGTCGTTTTCAAGAGATCCTTTAAGGGGACCATTTCGACCTTTTTATTGCCGGAAACTCGTGCTAAGGCTTTTTCATCAAGGTGTCGATCGATGGGCACGACGCCGACCAGTGGTCCAGTGACGTTCCCTCTCAAGACAAGTGTTTTATAGATGAGATGGTCGTTAATGCCCTGATGATACATTTTCAAGGAACGGGCGCTGTCGCCATCCTGGGTGGTCGCAAAAGCGGCCTGCTGATATGGGATATGATGTTTATCTAAAATTTGTTCGACCTGGGTCTTTTTGATCCCTTTTTTCTTACTCAAGATTGGTACCTCCGTAAGCAAAAGTGGTTCGATCCAATTAATAAGGAATTAGTATCCACAAATAAATTGGACTGATATAATATAAAAATAGTGAATGACTAAAGGAGTCAAATTTAAATGGTAGATTTAGTATACCGCACCGTCATGAAAGATATAAAACAAAAGATCATGCATGGTGAGTACCCGGAAATGAAACTGCCGGATGAGCGGAGCCTGAGTCAACAGTATGCCGTTAGCCGTAGCTCGATCAAACGGGCCTTAGAAATTCTAGTGCGCCAAGGCATTATCTTTAAAAAGCGGGGCTCGGGAACCTTTATTAACCCCTTATACTTAAAGAAGCAGGCAATGTTTTCTTATGAAGGATCCAATCTGGGGATTACGGATAGTTATCAATTCGACGGAAAGACCCAGCGCATTGAGGTTAAGTCCTTTCAAGTAATCCCGGCCAGCGAAGAAGTTCAGACGGATCTATTCTTGAAGCCGACGGATTTTGTCTATGAAATCAAACGGATTCGTTATATCGATGACCAACCCTTCATCCTGGAAACGGGTTATATCCCGATTAAGATTGCGCCAACGATTTCAGAAGAAGTGGTTCAAGGATCGGTCTTTAATTATATCGAAGCTGCCTTGGGAAAGACGGTCACCCGCTCTTATGTTTCCGTTTCGGCCGCTCCTTCAACGGCCGTGGATCAAGAGTTGCTGGATTTAAAGCCGACCGAACCGGTAGCGGTTTTAGATGGGGTCTTCTTCTTAGACGATGGGACGCCTTTTGAGGTGTCTAATATGCGTTTTCACTACCGATATCTACGTTACAACACTTTTACCAACATTAATGGAGATTAAAAATGATTAAAGCAATTGCTGTTGACATGGATGGGACCTTTTTACATTCTGATGGAACTTATAATCACGACCGTTTCTTAAAGGTCTTTCGACAGTTACAGGACCATCAGATTACCTTGATTGCGGCGAGTGGGAATCCACATTACCAATTAAAAAAGCAGTTTGCTCCGGTCCAAGCCGACTTAGCTTACGTGGCTGAAAATGGGGTTGAAGTGATCCAAGCCGGACAGGTGCTGTCTTGTGAGCAAATGACTTCAAGTGCGATTCAAAATGTGTTCCAGTTACATCAAGACCTGCCCAATAGTCAATTTATCCTCTCGGGCTTTAATCAAGCTTATTTGATGGGCGAAAAAGATGATGAGTTTTTTGACTCCGTCAAGCACCATTATCTGGGCTTAAAACGAATTGATGATTTACAAGAAGTTAACGAGCCGATCGTTAAGATGCAAATCAAGGTCCCCGTGGATCAGACCAGCCAGCTTCAGACCTACATTAATGATCATATTCAGGGCGTGACCGCCGTTACCAGTGGCTATGACGATCTCGACTTGATTATTACTGGCCAAGATAAAGCGGCGGGTCTCGCCAAATTATGCCAAGCTAATCACTGGCAGGCAAGTGAGTTAATGGCCTTTGGAGATGGTCAAAATGACCTATCGATGTTGAATTTTGTCGGGCACAGTTATGCCATGGCCAATGGGATGGCGATCGTCAAGGAAGCGGCCCAAAATCTAGCACCGTCTAATGATGAAGATGGGGTTTTACAAGTCATTGAAGCTTATTTAATTCAGCAATATGGTTAAATATATAAGTTTTTTTAAAATTGGACCGGTCCAATTTCTAAAAAGGTTGACATTTCCGTCAAAACCGTTATGATAGTCTTTGTAATTTCGAGCAATGTGCGAGTTTACAATGCGTTTATAAGTCAAACGTAGTAGTTACTTTTTATCTAAAGGAGATAATATCTATGACTGTAGATTACGATTCCAAGCAATACTTGGAAAGCGTTGACGCCTACTGGCGCGCAACCACTTATCTTTCAGCTGGTGCGATGTTCTTAATGCACAACCCATTATTACGTCGGGAATTAAAGCCATCTGACGTAAAGCCAAAGCCAATTGGTCACTGGGGTACGATCGGACCACAAAACTTCATTTATGCTCACTTAAACCGGGCAATTAAGAAGTATGACCTTAACATGTTCTACATCGAAGGTTCTGGTCACGGTGGTCAAGTTATGCAAACTAACTCATACATCGATGGTTCATACACAGAACTTTACCCAGAATTTACCCAAGATGAAGCTGGGATGGCTAAGTTGTTCAAGCACTTCTCATTCCCAGGTGGGACTGCTTCACACGCCGCTCCAGAAGTACCAGGTTCACTTCACGAAGGTGGGGAACTTGGTTACGCCCTTTCTCATGGGGTTGGGGCAATCTTAGATAACCCAGACTTGATCGCTGCCGTTGAAATCGGTGATGGGGAATTCGAAACTGGCCCATTGGCTACTTCATGGTTCTCTAACAAGTTCATCAACCCAATCAAGGATGGGGCTGTTTTGCCAATCCTTCAAGTGAACGGGTTCAAGATTTCTAACCCAACTATTCCAGCGCGGATGAGCGACGAAGAACTTACTAAGTACTTCGAAGGAATGGGCTGGAAGCCACACTTTGTTTCTGCTTTCAAGACGTCTGACGATCCATTTAGTGGTTACAAGGACATCATGGAAACTCATGAACAAATGGCTAAGGAATTGGATGCTGCCGTTGAAGAAATCAAGGCTATCCAAAAGAACGCTCGGGAAAACAATGACAACTCCTTGCCAGCATGGCCAGTAGTTGTTGTTCGGGCACCTAAGGGTTGGTCTGGTCCAACGACTGATCTTGATGGGAACCCAATTGAAAACTCATTCCGGGCTCACCAAGTTCCACTACCAGTTTCACAAGATGACATGGAACACGTTGACATGTTAGTTGACTGGTTGAAGTCATACAAGCCAGAAGAATTGTTTGACGAAGATGGTCACCCAACTGAATTAGTTTTGGCTAACGCTACTGAAGGTAGCCAACGGATGGCTCTTAACCCTGCTACTAACGGTGGGGCAGACCAAAAGCCATTGGCATTGCCAGACATCAACGACTTTGCCTTGAAGTTTGACCAACCAGGTTTAGTGGTTGCTCAAGACATGATCGAATGGGCTAAGTACCTTGCTAAGATGATGGAATTGAACCCGAACAACTTCCGTGGGTTCGGTCCTGATGAATCCAAGTCTAACCGTCTTTACACGGTGCTTGACCAAGACAAGCGTCAATGGATGGAAAACATTCATGAACCAAACGATGAAAACTTGGCACCACAAGGTCGGATGATCGATTCACAACTTTCCGAACACCAAGCTGAAGGTTGGTTAGAAGGTTACACCTTGACTGGTCGTCACGGCTTCTTCGCTACTTACGAATCCTTTGGTCGGGTTGTTGATTCTATGTTGACTCAACACATGAAGTGGTTACGTAAGGCTAAGGAACAATACTGGCGGAAGTCCATTCCAGCCTTGAACTTCGTGGATACTTCCACGGTCTTCCAACAAGACCACAACGGTTACACTCACCAAGATCCAGGTCTGTTAACGCACTTGTTTGAAAAGGAACGTCCAGAATTAATCAAGGAATACATTCCAGCTGATACTAACCAATTATTGGCAGTTTCTGACGTGGCCTTCAACGACCAAGATGTCATTAACTTATTCGTTACTTCCAAGCAACCACGAGCACAATGGTACTCACTTGACGAAGCTAAGACGATTGTTAACAATGGTTTAGGCTACGTTGATTGGGCATCTACTGACCAAGGGGCAGAACCAGATGTTGTCTTTGCAGCTGCTGGGACGGAACCTAACGAAGAAGCCTTGGCTGCGATCGACATCTTACACAAGGCCTTCCCTGAATTGAAGATTCGTTTCATCAACGTGGTTCAACCACTTAAATTGATGTCACAAAGTCGGAACCCAGAAGGACTTTCAGATGCTGAATTTGACCATTACTTCACGGCTGACAAGCCAGTGATCTTCGCTTGGAGTGGTTTCCAAGACATGCTTCAAAGTATCTTCTTTGACCGTCACAACCACAACTTGAGCGTTCATGGTTACCGTGAAAATGGTGATATCACTTCAACCTTTGATGTGCGGGTTATGAGCAAGCTTGACCGGTTCGACCTTGCTAAGGACGCAATTTCAAAGGTTGCTGGTTACGAAGAAAAGGCAACAGCATTTGTTCAAGAAATGGACAACATGCTTGCTAAGCACACTGCTTACGTTCATGCTGAAGGTAAGGACTTACCTGAAGTTACTAACTGGAAGTGGACGGGGCTTAAGTAATTACTATTGACTTAAAATACATTGTAGATGTGAGAAAGAGGCTACCAATTGGTAGCCTCTTTTTTTAGATATGTCTGTTCTTTCAAGCGTGGAAAAGCTATAATTTGAATGTGTAAGAAAGCGCTATCAAATGATTGAAAGGCATAATTGAAATGAATCAAAATGATTTAAAAGCTTTGGTTGGTCAAGCGGCCGTTGATCAAATTGAATCAGGGATGGTAGTTGGGCTTGGCAGTGGATCAACGGTGGCATATTTAATTAAGGCTCTCGGGAAACGGATGCAAGAAGAACCCTTACAAATTGAAACGGTTACCACGTCTCGGCAGACCATGCAATTAGCTCAGGCAGTAGGCATCGATTGTCGTCAGATCGATGAAGTGCGGCAAATTGACCTCACGATCGATGGGGCGGATGAGGTGGATGCTGATTTTCAAGGGATTAAAGGGGGCGGTGGAGCGCTCTTGTGGGAGAAGATCGTTAATCAGTCATCGACGCGGAATGTATGGATTATTGATGAATCCAAATTGGTTGATCGGATTGGTCGTTTTGGAGTTCCAGTCGAGGTCATCCCATTTGGTTCGCAAAAGTTATTCCAAATATTAGCCGATCGTGGCTACCATCCGCAATGGCGAATGCAAGGTGATCAATTATTTAAGACCGATGAAGGGAATCAAATAATTGATTTAAAAACAGGTGTCATTGCCCATCCCCATGCCTTGGCAAGAGATTTAGCGTCAACAGCAGGAATTGTGGAACATGGACTCTTTCTTGATGCGGTCGATCTGGTAATCGTAGGTCGATCGAGTGGAGTTGAGCTGATGAATGCTCATTGATAAGGTGATGATATCAATTAAACCAACTTCTATTTTTTCAAATAGAAGTTGGTTTTTTTCGTTAATGGAGTTGGATCGAGCCTATAAATATATGTTAGATAAGTCACAAATATAGGGGCTAGTAAAATATTAGGGAAATTATTAGTAAAATTTGCTTATTTTAGAATACCTATATATGGGCGTTTTAAAAGAAAATAGACCATGAAAGATAAAATTTGATGTTGACACCAAAAATGTAAGCGCTATAATTCGAAGTATAAATTAGTGAAACGTTTAACTAATAAAAAGAAGAGATAAATTTTTATTAGACTGTTTGTGGGTGGTTCAAGCTTCATGAAATCATTGAAGTCTTTTTTTAGATGTTTTGGTGAAGCGGTTTACTTTATAAGGTTAAGGAGAATCGGGAATGTTATATGCTAATTTAAATGCTTTTGATTTTAGTGATTACCAACGGATACAAGAAGCTATGGCTTTTCTTAAAGTTACTGATCTCACAAAAACTCCTTTAGGAAGGAGTCATCAGGATGGTGAAAGATTCTACTGTCAGACTTTGGAATATGAAACTAACTCGATAAATGAATATGATTTTGAAATTCATAATAAGCGACTGGATCTTCATTACATCGTTGAGGGCGAAGAAAGAATTGATGTGTCGCCTGATACAAATTTCAGGCCAATCAGTGAATACAATGATGAACGTGATATTCAGTATGTTGAAACTCCAAGTAATTTCAATCAAGTTTTGCTGCATCAAGGTGATTTTATTTTGATTGGGATGCATGAACCACATCGTACAAATGGTTTTATCGATCATCCGGTGCATGTTCGTAAGATAGTTCTAAAATTGGGAAGGTAAAGGAGAAAATTAATGGATTCTACAGTAAAACAATCATCGAGTGGTAAATGGACTGGTAAACAAATTTTTATTATTACCGCTATTTGGCTGGCATTCTTAATTAGTTTTATTACACGCTTGGTGTGGTCAACCTTAATGCCGGTGGTGGACGATGCAATGCATTTCACCGTACAGCAAGGAAATAGTTATGTTACTTGGTTTTATATTGGGTATGCTATTTCAGTTTTACCAGGTGGGATGTTAGCCGATAAATTTGGATATCGGCGGATGGCAATGGTTGCAATCATTGGAAACTTGGTTGTGATGGTCTTAATGTCCTTTATGCAAGGATATTGGTCTGGATTGATTTTACGGGTACTTTTGGGACTGGTTTCTGGTCCTGATTTATCTGCTTGCCTTGGTATTATTACGGAATGGTTTGATGATACCAAAAGAGCTACTGCGACAGGCTGGTTTAACACATGTACTTCATTTGGTTTAATTGTAGTTAATGCTTATGCACCATCAGTCTCTGTTCATTATGGATGGCGTGTAGCAATGATTGTTACGGCGCTATTCCCATTAGCAGCTTTAATTTATGCCGGAATTGCCTTTCGGATGAAGCCACCATATCCGCAACAGTTTAAGGTTAGAACTGCTTCAGGTGAACTAAAGACACAATCTGTATGGGCTCGGTTATTAAGTGCCATCAACAGTCGAAGCGTTTGGATGTTAGCAATTACTGGATTATTTGCAACTGGTGCTAAGTGGGGAGTTACTAATTGGGCAAATCTATTCATGGTTAAGAGTTTAGGATTTAATGTGGTTGAAGCTGGGGCAGCAATGACCGTGTATGGTGTGACATCAGTTATTTCTATGGTTATAGCTGGCTGGCTTCCTGATCATTTTCAAAAAATTTCTCGACATGTATGGGCAGCGATTTTTATGGTCATTTTTACACCGACGATTATTGGTTTTGCTTTAACACCTAAAGGAAATGTTCCATTACTTTACTTCTGGACCGGAGCTGTTGGTGTGGGTGCGTTTATGTTCTCAACAATTACCAATAATTTGTCGGTTGAGGTTGCTCCTCCAGATCAGCGTGGAACGGTTTCAGGTTTTGTTAATGTTTTCAACCAGTCGGGATCATTTATTGCTCCGATCATCTTAGGACAATTATTGTCATCAACTGGAAGCTATGTTCAGTCATTGTTGGTAATTTCAGTATTTCCATTAATTGCGGTGGTGGCCTTATTGTTTGTCCGGGAAGATGATGCCAAAAAGTATGCGATTGAATAGTGTGAAGGAGATTTAAACATGGAATTTGGTTTAAGCAAAAATCATAAACGGAATGAAAAGGTTCAAGAACGTATTCAAACAGCTTTAGACTGGTTAGATTCAAAAACGACAGAAGAATTATTAGCAGAGCCAATTTCAAATAAAGTAATTGCAGATGGTGTGGAATTACGCTTCCAAAGCTATGATTCGCGTCCTTTTAATGATGAAATGCCATTTGAAACTCATCAACATCATATTGATATTCATTATATGATTAAAGGGCAAGAGTATTGTCGATTTACGGATAGTGGAAAAATTACTAAAGCGCGAACGGATTATGATGAAAAAGAAGATTTACAATATTTTGACCAACCAGAAGGTTATGATGGGAAAGTATTGTTAACAGATCGTCATTATGTTATTTTCGACCCAACTGATTTGCATGCTTGTCACGGCATGGTCGGCGATAAGCCAGATCATAACCGTAAATTATGTGTCAAAAATTTCATTAGATTAGAAAAAACGGCCTCCCAAAGTTGATGGGAGGCTATTTTTAAAAGCTTTCATGAAGACGGATTTCAGTAGGCATGGTTATTAGTCGTGGCGATTGTTCGGTTTTATTTTCTAACTTATCGATTAGGTTAGAAGCGGCTGTGATTCCAATTAACCGTGAATCCTGCCGGATACAACTAATTCTCGGGCGGAATACTCTTATCCATGAAAATTCTTCATAGGTAGCTAAAGCATAGTCATCAGGATAGTGGTAACTCAAGGTCTGCATCGCGTCTATTAATCGTAAAAAGACTCTTCCGTTCATAGAAAAAAAGCCGATACGTTTTTTTCCACGATTTGCCATAATCTCTTGAATAGTATTTTTAAAATGATCATATTCTTCAGGAGCTCCATGATGGGGAACTTGAATTAGATGTGAATCATTATTCGGATAGTTCATGGCCTCTAGAAATCCTTTAAAACGTTGGATTCGAGTGCTGACGCCACCTAAAGGCCAAGAAACAAAATACATTTCATCAATTCCAGAATTTTTCATCAATGAAACCATTTCTTTTACTGATGATTCATTATCAGTAACGATAGTATCGACCTTAATTTCGTTAGCTTGACGGTCCACCATAATAGTATTCTCATTCGAAAAAGTCTTAAATAAGGTACCATTTGGATTTACAGGGTCAATAATGTATCCAGATACCTGCTCAGAACGAAGTCTCACTAGATTTTTAATTTCATGTTTTGGATCATTGTCAGAGTTAGTAAAGATAACTTTGTAGTCATGCTTGTTACAAACTTCAGAAATTCCTGAAACGACTTGAGAGGTAAAAGGGTTAGTAATATCAGCAATTGATACCCCAATTGTACGATTCTCGTTTTTCGCTAAACCACGTGCAATACTACTAGGATGGTAATTAGCTTGGCCAATTACCTCTGCAATTTGCTGTCGGGTTCTATCAGACATTTTATTGTAATTTCCATTAAGGTAATTAGATATTGTCGCGGTAGAAACCCCAACTAGCTCGGCGATATCTTTGATTGTTAATCTTGCCATTAATTTTCTCCCGCAATTATAAAGTAATTTCTATAATAATATGCTATTTTAATAAATTAATCCATGTATTGACAGCGGTTTCAAGCGGTGATATTATGAAAAAGTGTTAAAGGTTAAGCGCTTAACAAAAATGTTTAATACGAGTTGTAGTAGCTGAAACAATGGTTTTATATGAGGTAATAGAGTGAAATATATTCTAAATACAATTGGATTCAAGAACCAGTTGGATCAAGGGGTTTCACAAAAGGACTTGGTTCCATCGGTTAAAGAGATGGGATTTGATGTGATTGAAGTTCGAAATGAATTTCTAACTGGTGATGAAAGTGAGTTAGTCGATATTAGTAAGGCGGCTAATGAAAACGGTTTAGACGTATTTTATAGTGTTAATGATGTTTTGATAAACGATGATGGCTTGAATCCACTGTTGGATAAATATGTAAATGAAATGCAAATTTTAGGATCAGACCATCTCAAGATGAATATCGGACGTTTATCCCAAGTTGATGATCAAGCCTTGAATGATAGATTGTCTAACCTTCTAGATGGTAATTTTCAATTAAAGGTTGAAAATAATCAGACAATTCAAGATAGCAGCTTGGAACTAACCAAAAAGTTTTTAGATAAAATGGCTAGTTTCCAATTATCTGATGTTTCTTATTGTTTTGATATTGCCAATTGGGCTTGGTTGGATGCTAGTCCAGCGGATGCAGCGAATTTATTAGCTCCTTATACTACTTACCTTCATATGAAAAATTATCAAAATTCTCAAGAACAGTTAAGAGTAACTTCCTTGGAAGAAGGTGAACTAAATTGGCGTCAACTAATCCAGAAGTTTGATGACATTTCTGAAGTTGGTCTAGAGTATGCAGGAGATGTTTCGACGATTAAACAAGATTTAAAATTGTTAAAACAAATTTACGGTTAATTATGAAAGGAATATAGTTATGTTAGAAGCGGTCAATAACTTCTTTACAGCGTTCGGTGCGAGTGTGGTCGTGCCAATCATGATTTTTATCATTGCTTTGTTCTTACGAGTTAAACCAAAGACAGCGATGATGAGTGCCTTTTATGCTGGGGTTGGTTTGACAGGATTCAGCTGGATTATTTCTGAATTTACTCCAGTTGTTACCAAAATCATTCGTCAGATGGTTAACACTACGGGATTGAATTTACCAATTGTTGATATTGGGTGGCAAGCTGGATCTTTGGCTTCGTTTGGTTCAACAGTTGGTCTGTCGTTCTTCGTGTTTGGATTAATTTTCGAATTAATAATTTTTGCTTTGGGGATAACTAAGATCTTCATGGCCTCAAATCTTTGGAATAATTTTGGGTTTATGATTTGGGGAACAATGGCATACTATGTAACGCATAATTTCTGGCTATCACTTGGCTTATCATTCTTCATGCTGTTATATGCATTACTGTTAGCAGAAGTTCAAGCGGATCGTTGGTCAGATTACTATGGGGTTAAAAATGCGTCGGTTGCATCGTTGCATAACATTGAACAAACGGTGCCAGCAATTATTTTAGATCCATTGTGGAATTTACTTGGATTTAATAAGGTGAAAATGACGCCAGAATACTTCAAGAATAAACTTGGGGTATTTGGGGAACCAACTACTTTAGGGGCTTTACTAGGTTTAATCATCGGTATCTTAGGGAATTTGAATTCACTAGGGACGGTTAAAGCATGGGGACAAATTTTACAATTTGCCATTCAACTTTCAGCAGTTATGACAATTTTCCCATTAGTTACTAATGTATTCTCAAAGGCATTTACTCCTTTGGCTGAAGAAATTGATAAGAATCGTAAAAAGGAATCGAGTGAAGAAGGTAAGAAAATCGATAAAATCAACGACAAAAAGCGTTGGTTCTTGGGTGTTGATGACGGGGTTGGATATGGTGAACCTGCAACCATCATTTCAGGGGTTATTCTAATTCCAATCATGGTTTTGATTGCCTTTGTTTTACCAGGAAACAAAACTTTACCAGTTGTCGATTTGATTTCGATTCCATTTATGGTTGAGTCAATTGTTGCCATTACTCGTGGTAACATTCTGAAAGTTATTGCAAACGGTATTGTATGGTTTAGTTTAGGTCTATATGCATCTAGTTGGTTAGGATCAGTTTATACTGGAGCCGTTTCTCATTATGGGGCTGCTATTCCTGCTGGGGTGGTATTAATCACCAGTTTCAACTTAATGTCTCGTCCATTGAACGCCTTGGTCTTCGCAGCCTTTATTACAGAAAATCCAGTTTGGATTGGTATTTGTATAGTTGTTTATCTTGTCTTATTATTTGCTTTACGTCGTTACCGTCCACAAATCTGGACTTATCTTAATAAGATGGCTGATAAGAATGCTGGTTTTGCTGGAAGCAAAGATAAGATTGAGTATTAGTTTTAATTAAACATGAGGAGGAAATTATCATGAAAAAAATTGAAGGTCATATTCATTTAGTACGTGCTATTGCCGGGTCAAAAGGTTTGGGACGATTGACTCCAATTGGTGATGGTCGAGCAATTTGGGATAATGGAGAGGTTATTCATTTAATTCCAGATGGTTGGGGTGATGATAAATTTCTTGCTGAAAAGTATCTAGAAATCATGGATGAAGAAAATATCGAGAAGGCTGTTTTACTTCAAGGTACGTTAAACGGATATCAAAACTATTATTCATATCAAACAGTTAAGAAATACCCTGGCAAGTTCGTTGCTGCTTTCTCAGTTGATCCATTTGCTGATGAAGCCATGAATATTGTTAAACGTCATGTTGAAGACCTTGGCTTCCGAGCAATTAAGTTTGAAATTAGCCAAGGTGGTGGTCTGCATGGTTTCCACAAGCCATTCCGTTTGGACGTTGAAACACGAGTAAGCCAAATCATGCATTTCTTAGCTGATTACCCAGGTTTTGTTGTAACAACTGACTATGGTGATTACGAACAAACCAGTTACCAGCCAGAAGGAATTGTTAACTTAGCAAAACGGTACCCTAAATTAGACTTTGTGGTATGTCACCTATCATTCCCAAATGCTGACCATTTGGACCGTTTAGAGAATGCATTACAACAATTTGCACCTTACGATAATGTTTATGTTGATATTTCAGCTATTCAAGATATTGAAGGTGAAGAAGCCGATGCTTTCCCTTACCCACGTTGCCAAAAAGATGTTAAGTTAGCCAAGGAAATCCTAGGTGCTAAAAGGATTATTTGGGGAACAGATTCACCATGGTCATCTACCTTTAATCCATATCACAGTTTAGCAACTTGGCTAGAAAAAACTGACATCTTCACTGATGAAGAGTTAGAGGATGTTATGTATAATAATGCTGAGAAGGTTTACTTTAAACCTGGTAATTTACAAGCGATGTTAGACGCTGATGACCCAGCAGTCAAATAATCGGAGAGGATAGCAGAATATGAGTAAAGCAAAAGTATTAGTTACAGGTATCATTCCTGAACAAGGTTTAACAGAATTAAAGGAAGTCTTTGATGTTTTCTATGATCCTGAAGTAGAAACTCGTGAATGGGTTTTAGAACATTTAAAAGAATATGATGGCCTGCTTTTAATGGGCACGAAAGCTGATAAAGAATTAATTGATGCTGGTACTAATTTAAAGATTATCACCGCTAATGGGGTTGGCTTTGACCACATTGATATTGAATATGCAAAGGAAAAGGGGATTGTGGTATCTAACTGTCCTACTGGGGTTCGGGTGCCTACTGCTGAAATGACCTTTGCCTTATTATTAGCTACCGTTCGTCGTCTCTTCTTCTACGACAAGGTGGTTCGGTCAGGTAATTGGATTGATGTTTCCGAACAAAAGTACATGGGAATGTCACTGCAAGGTAAGACTCTAGGTGTCTATGGATTTGGTCGGATTGGATCTGAAGTAGCTAAGTTCTGCCAAGCATTAGGAATGAAAGTTATTTATAATGATCCGCATCCTCTTGATGCCAAGCTAGAAGCTGAATTAGACGTTAAGTATGCTGATTTTGATACTCTAGTTAAGGAAGCGGATGTAATTACTTTGCATGCTCCTGCTTTACCATCAACTACTGGTATTTTCAATGCCAAGGTATTCGATGAAATGAAGGATACTGCTTATATTGTAAATGCTGCCCGTGGGGTTTTGATTAAGCAAGACGATCTAATTGATGCTCTTAAGAATCACAAGATTGCTGGGGCTGGGTTAGATGTGTTTGAGACGGAACCAGAAGTACCAGTTGAATTACGTGAGTTAGATAATGTAATTATGAGTCCACATGCTGGGACTGGTACACTAGAAGCCCGGACTGCAATTGCTAAGGAAGCTTCAAATAACTTGATCTCATTCTTGCGTGATGGGAAGCCAAGTAACCAAGTGAATGCGTAATTAATAGTTTTTACGAGGGCATTGGATTTATTAGTCCAATGCCTTTATCAGTGATAAGGGGATAAAGATGAAATTTGAAAAAATTTTTAAAGATCAATTAGATCATGGATATGCTGTAATGCGTCTTCAAGCTGAAGGACGTGATTTTGCATTGATTGCATCAGAAGAAAACCAACCATGCTATGCATATGATTTGGATGATAATTTTAAGCGTTATACAGTGTGGCCAGATGTTGGTGGGACCATGACGATGGTTCAATTACCAGGGACCCTTAATTTTGTGGCTACCCAAAAATTTTATCCAGGGTTTAACTCTCCAGAGTGTCGAATTGTTAAAGAAACGTGGAATGGTAATGGTTGGGACCAAACGATAGTTGGTGACTTTCCCTATGTTCATCGATTTGATGTAATTAAGAAGAAAGATGGCCAAGGCTATTGGTTTATTGGTTGTTCAATTGCAAATTCTAAGAAGTCAATTGATGACTGGTCCGATCCTGGTAAAATTTGGGTTGGTGAATATGACGACGAAAAAGAATCAGTGACTCAACATGCTTTAGATATTCGGATTGTTAAGAATCATGGATATAAGCGGATGGATGGTTATTCATTGATTACGGGCGTCGAAGGAATCTTTAAATTAACTTGGCCGACGTCTGGTCATGACTGGCAATTGGAACAATTGTCAGAAATTGAGACTTCTGATATCTTTAGCGCGGATGTGAATGGTGATGGTAAACAAGAATATTTAACTATCGAAGGTTTCCATGGCCCATATTTGCGAATTTCTAATGATCAGTTTGAAACGATTTCTTTAAGTGGGGCAGAAACCCCATTTGGTCATGCTATCTGGGGCGGCAAGCTAAATGATGGTAAGGAATATTTCATCTTTGGTTGGCGTGATGGCAAACAAGATTTAGAATTAATTACGGACGATCAACTTGACGCGCAATTAATTGACGAAAAGGTTGGTCCTAGTAACGTAATTGTCTACGAGAAGGATGGTAAACAATACTTACTATCAGCTAATCGCGAATCAAATGAGGTAGCTATTTATTCAATTGAACCTACTAAGTAATATGAGGTTATATGTATGCATAAATACTTTTTAACAATTGATAACGGCGGTACCAATACCAAAGTAGTGATTTGTGATGAATTAGGACATCAATTGGCAGCAGTTGCTTTTCCAACTAAAGGGTTACAGCCCAAGCCTGGTTATCATGAATTATCATTAACAGATCTTTGGGATAAATTAGGTGAAAGTACCCAAAAGGCACTCGCAGAAGCTGGGTTAACCGGTGCTCAAATCAGCGGGGTTGCTACTGTTGGTCATGGTAAAGGATTATACGTCCTGGATCTTAACCATCAGCCGTTTATGAACGGGATTCTCTCGGCAGATAGTCGTGCCGAAGAATTAGCTGAAGAATTCGAAAGTCGGGTTCATGAAATATACTCGATTAGCCATCAACATGTAATGACCAGTCAGGCGCCGGTGATTTTACGATGGTTAAAAGATAACCAACCAAACAATTATCAACAGATTGGGGCGATTTTATCGAATAAAGATTACATAGGTTATTTATTAACTGGCGAAGTTAAACAAGAAATTGGCGATGCTTCTGGGAATAACTTTGTTAATCTTGATTTAGGTCATTATGACCGCAAGCTCTTTGAATTCTTTGGCATTCCTGAAATGTATGATCAAATGCCACCGTTGATAAAAGCGACTGACCAACGTGGTGTAATCTCTGACCAAGCTGCTGCAAAGACGGGACTTGTTGCTGGTACTCCAGTATTTGGTGGAATGTTTGATATTGATGCGTGCGCAATTGCAACTGGTGTGCTAGATGATGATAAGTTTAGTATTATTGCCGGAACCTGGAACATGAATATTTTCCCGTGTGATACAATGGCTCCGGAATCTAGTAATCTAATGAATTCAATTTTTCCCACTGGGAAAAATTTGGTTGAAGCATCGAGCCCAACTTCGGCAGGGAATCTAGCGATTATTTTACGAATGCTGATGACAGCCGAAACTCGGGATGCGGAAGCAAATGGAGAATCGATCTACGATACCCTAGAACAATTCCTTGAAAGTACGGATGCTCATTATTGTCAAGTGTTGTTTTATCCGTTCTTATATGGTAGTAATAGCGCGCCAGATGCTGAGGGATCGTTTATTGGACTTCGAAGTACGACTACTAAATCAGAGATGATTCGGGCGGTTTATGAGGGGATTGCCTTTGCTCATCGTTATCATATTGAACAGTTGATGAGAGCAACAGATAAGAAGCCGACTGTTTTACGAATGTCTGGTGGAGCAACTAATTCCAAAGCATGGATTCAAATTTTTTCTGACATATTAAAGTTTCCGATTGAAATTGTAGAAGCGACTGAATTAGGGGGCTTAGGAGGCTCAATTGCGAGCGCTGTAGGGACAGGAGTATACTCTTCACTAGAAGAAGCATCTGCGAAAATGTCAAAAGTTCGTCAACGATTTGAACCACAATTTGATCAGGTTAAAATTTATGATGAAAAGTATGCTCAATACGTTATCTTCATGGATGCGTTAAAAGATTCATGGAAATCATTTAAAAAGATGCAGGAAAGGATTGCTGAAAATGACTGAAAATGCGTTAGGAATTTATGAAAAAGCTCTTCCACAGAGTTTAACATGGGAAGAAAAATTTAATTTAGTTCATGACCTAGGATTTAATTTTATTGAATTTTCAATTGATGAGAGTGATGAACGGTTGGCTCGCTTAGATTGGACGAGGGAAGAGCGTCAAGAATTTCGCGATGCCATGTGGAAGACTAATAGTCGAATTAATACGATGATGTTATCTGGACACCGTCGCTATCCTTTAGGGTCAAAGGATCCGGTTATTCGCCAAAAGTCTTTAGAAATGATGCAAAAGGCCATTGATTTAGCGGTTGACTTGGGAATTCGGAATATTCAAATGGCTGGCTACGACGTTTTTTATGAAGAAAAAACGGTTAACAGTCGTGAGTTATTTGTTGAAAATCTTAAGAAATGTGTTGAAATGGCAGCAAAGAAAATGGTGATGTTGTCCATTGAAACGATGGATGATCTATTCTTGAATTCAATGGAAAAGATTGATTATCTTAAGACCATGATTCACAGTCCTTGGTTACAATGCTATCCTGACTTAGGGAACATTACTGCTTGGCCTGAAAATAATGTTGCTTATGATCTGGAAACTAACGTAGACAATATTGCTGCTGTGCATTTAAAAGATACTAAAGCGGTAACTCCGACCTCTAAGGGACAATTTAAGAATGTTCCATTTGGCGAAGGATGTGTTGATTTTGAAGGGACCCTTCGGACGTTAGCACGCTTGGATTATTCTGGAAGCTACACTATCGAGATGTGGGGTGGCGATAATGGAGACAGTGATCCATTAGCTGAAGTACGAGCGGCTAAACAATACTTCGATGATTTATTCGAAAAAGTTGGTATTACACAAGAACCTGTTGTAAAGTAAAATTATTGATTCAGAGGAGATGACAAGATGTTAGAAGAACTAAAAAAAGAAGTTTATGATGCTAATATGCAATTACCAGAGTTAGGGTTAGTTACTTTTACTTGGGGGAATGTCTCGGGAATTGATCGTGAAAAAGGTTTATTTGTTATTAAGCCATCAGGTGTTGATTACAATGATTTAAAACCAGAAGATATGGTAGTTGTTAATTTAAAGGGTGAAGTGGTTGAAGGTGATTATAATCCATCATCTGACACGCCAACTCATACTTATTTATATAACCACTTCCCTAAGATTGGTGGGATTGTTCATACTCACTCTCCATGGGCGGTTTCATTTGCGGCTGCTAAATTAGATATTCCAGCCATGAATACAACCCATGCAGATACTTTCTACAATGACATTCCAGCAGCGGATGCATTAACGAAAGAAGAAATTGAAGAAGATTACGAAGGTAACACTGGTAAGACTATTGTTAAGACTTTTGAAGAACGTGGTCTAGATTATGAAGCAACTCCAGGAACGTTAGTTAGCCAACACGGCCCATTTACTTGGGGACCAACACCTGCCAAGGCAGTATACAACGCTAAGGTTCTGGAAGTGGTTGCCGAAGAAGATTACCATACTATGCAAATGACGATGGACAATACTCGTTTGCCACAATACTTACTGGATAAGCACTACTATCGTAAGCATGGGGCTAATGCTTACTATGGACAAAATAGCGCACACTCAAAAGATCACGCAAAGCATGAATAGAAAAATTAAGGAGTTAACCTCATGACTTGAGGCTAACTCCTTTTTGAGTACAGTCGATTTAATATTAATTCAGTGTATGCGATGGGGATCGATTGAATATCAATTACTGAATTTCGATTGGCTATATTTCCGGGAAGTAAGATTGTTTGGGAGAAAAATTTACTCATTTCCGCATTTTTATTCATGGTAATCAGGAAAGTTCGGTTCGAATTTTTAAAATTAGAATCCTTTAGCAGATGTGGGTAAATTAATTTAACCCCACTAATAGAGAAGACGATAATGGTTGATTTTGAATCAATAAAATGCCCTAAGCTTTGTTCACGGATTGGATTGTTAACGCCAACCTGAATACTTTGATATCCAAGATCGTTAAGACCAGTTGATAATTCATAAGCTGACGAAAAGGAATAATGTGTTCCTAGAACATAAGTTGTCCGTGAGTTAAGAATGGAATTAATCAAATTTTTGGTAGGCTCTTGTGAAAAAATACTAGGGAGTTGTTTTATAGTATCTAAATATGAATTCCAGTCTTTATTAGAATAATCAACCTCTTTTGAATTTAGATAGTCTAAGACGTTGAATTTAAACTCGCTGAAGCCATCATAGCCGATAGCGAGACAGAATCTTTGGATGGTAGCAATGGATGTACCAGCTTGATCAGCTAAATTACTGATGGAAGGGGCGTAGATTCGATTGGGCTCTGCCAAAATAAAATCAGCAAATTTTCGTTCAGTCTTTGTTAGATGAGGACGGCGAATTTTTATGTTTTCTAAAACATCCAAGGCTTCTACCTCTCAATAATTTTGATAAATTTATCATATAATATTGAAAGCGATTACATCAACTGATAAATTATAGATAGAAAAATTATCTTTTTAATAGATAAAAATATCAGGAGGATGAACATGGACTATCATAAGTTAGCTGCCGATATTATAAATAATGTTGGTGGACAGGAAAATGTAAATAGTGTTGGTCACTGTATGACGCGACTTCGGTTTATATTAAAGGATGTTAAAAAGACCGATAAAGATGCAATTCAAAATCTTGATGGCGTCGTAGGGGTTGTTTATGCTGGTGGACAGTATCAAGTGATTCTTGGTCAGAATTTATTGCCGGTCTATGAGGCCATCATGAATGATTTTGATGTGAAGGCTGGTCAAGTTATTAATGAAAATGTCGATGAACCCAAAAAAGAACCTTGGTCTTGGAAAAATGCAGGTAGTAAGATAATTGGTTTCGTATCGGGAGCTGTTATGCCAATGGTTCCTGGACTTGTTGCTGGTGGGATGCTTAAAGTAGCCTTACTGTTAGTGGTTACTTTCATCGATGCAAATTTTGCGAAGAGTAGCAGTTATCTATTACTTTCTGTTATTGCAGATTCGCCATTTTACTTTATGCCAATTTTCGTTGCTTATGAAGCGGCTACTAAACTAGGCGCTACACCAATCTATTCAATGGTTGCGGCCGCCGCTTTACTGCATAATAATTTTTATTCATTAGTTACTCAGTTAGCCGCTCACCCAAATAGTGTAAGTGCTTCTTTATTTGGAATTAATGTACCCATATTGTCTTATTCAACATCGCTTTTGCCAGCCTTGCTGATATCTTTAGTAGCTTATTATACAGAGAAGTTTTTAAACAAGATTGTTCCAGGAATCTTTAAAGCGATTTTCGTCGGGATGGGAACGATTTTTGTGGCTGGATCTTTGGGGTTTATAATCCTTGGACCTCTAGGGAACTATCTTGGTCAAGTCATTGCTTCAATGTTTATGTTCTTAAACAGTACTATTGGACCGTTTGCTGTTGGACTTTTAGCTGCTGCCTTACCATGGATGGTCATGGCCGGAATGCACCAAGCAATCACTCCATTCATGCCACAACTATTAACTAATCCTGGATATGACGCTTTGCTTCGGCCAGCTTTCACTGCTCATAACATGGCTGAAGGTGGTGCGAACATTGGAGTTGCTTTAAGAACAAAGAATAAAAAATTCCGTAGTGAATGTTGGTCGTTGGCGGTTGGCGCCATTGTTGCTGGTGTTACCGAACCATCGATTTATGGGGTTAACCTACGATTGAAAAAACCAATGTATGGGGTCATGGCAGGAGGCTTTGCCGGCGGAATCGTGGCTGGATTGTTAGGTGCCCGTGCTTATATCATGGGATATTCTAATCTGTTAGCGTTAGCAATCTTCGAGAAAACGGCATTGGCCATGTTCGCGGGATGTGTTACTTCGATTGTTGTTGCTGCCATTGTTACTTACATCGTTGGATTTGAAGATGTGCCTAGTGAGCAACAGGTGTCAGAAAATGAACCTGTACAAAAAGAATATCCTGATGATGCGATTGTTGCGGTAGCTAGTGGTGAGTTAGAGAATGTTGAACAGGTTAATGATGAAGTCTTCTCAACTAGAATGATGGGTGATGGAGTTGCCTTTAAGCTTAGTGGAGATTTCATTTGTTCACCTGCTAATGGTGAAATTGTTTCCCTTTTCCCGACTGGTCATGCCTTCGGAATACAAATGAATGACGGGACGGAACTACTAGTTCATATTGGACTGGATACGGTTAAGTTAAACGGTGAAGGTTTTGATGTTTTGGCTAAACAAGGTGAGATAGTTAGGGCAGGACAACCAATTGTAAAAGTTGATCGTAAACAAATAGAAGATGAAGGATATGATTTGACGACAATCTTAGTTATAACTGACGCTAAGAATAATGATATTAAATTAAAAGACCAAGGATCAATCAATGTTGGTGATCGTCTTAATTAGGGGTGAATACTATGGAAAATAATAAAAAGTTACCGGAAGGTTTTTTATGGGGTGGTGCAACTGCCGATTTTCAATATGAAGGTGGATATGATGAAGGTGGTCGAGGTCTATCAACTCACGATTACGAAACTAATGGATCAGTAGAGAATCCCCGTCATCATACTATGGAAATGCCTGATGGAACTATTATTGGACCAGCTAGTTCATTTATTGATGCGGAGACTGTTCCGGATGAAGCGAAGCCAGTATTTATTGATGGTCAATACTATCCGAGTCATAAAGCTGTCGATTTTTATCATCATTACAAAGAAGATATTAAATTGATGGCCGGAATGGGATTTAATGTATACCGTTTCTCGATTAGCTGGAGTCGGATTTTTCCAACTGGAGAAGAAGAGACGCCCAATGAGGCTGGTTTGAAATTCTATGATGATGTGATTAACGAGATGGCTAAATATAAAATGGAGCCATTGATTACCATTTGCCATGATGAAATGCCAATGAATTTAGCATTAAAATATAATGGTTGGGCATCACGAGAGTTAATTGATTTATATGTAAAGTATGCCAAAGTTTTGTTTGAACGTTACGGTGATCGGTGTCGATACTGGCTGACTTTTAATGAGATTAATGCGGTTCGAGGATTTGGCCCAACTGGTGTTCGGAAGAACCAGGGGATCGACCGTTATCAAGCGGCCCATAATATGTTTGTTGCCTCTGCCAAAACGGTTATTATGGGGCATGAAATGATACCGAATAGTAAGTTTAGCACCATGTACGCCTTGAGTACTTTCTATCCAGCGACTTGCAAACCACAAGATGTTTTCCATAATATGCAACAATTACGAGAAAATTGGTATTTTGTTGATACGATGGGTCGAGGATATTATCCATCTTATGCAGATGATATTTTACTGCATCACGGTATTGAGGGCTTAAGTGAAATTGAAATGGCGACAGAGGATGAAGAAATCCTGAATAAAGGGCAGTTAGATTTCATTTCATTTAGTTACTATCGTTCAAATATTACAAAAGATGGCGATGATTGGTTTAACGTTGGCGGTAGTTCTAATCCATATTTAAAAGAGACACCGTGGGGATGGGGCCTTGATCCTTTGGGACTAAGGTATACGATGAATATGATTTATGATCGAATTCAAAAACCGATCTTCATTGTTGAAAATGGAATTGGAATTATTGATCAGGCAGATGAAAATGGTTATGTCGAAGATGATGAGCGCATTAACTATCTTCAGGACCACTTATCGGCAATGGCGGATGCTATTAATCAAGACCATGTGCCATGTTTAGGATACACAATGTGGGGACCAATTGATCTCGTATCATTATCAACGGGAGAAATGAAAAAACGTTACGGATTTGTATATGTAGATATGGACGATTTAGGTAATGGGACTCTAAAACGGACGCCAAAGAAATCATATTATTGGATGAAAAAAGTGATTGAGTCTAACGGAGAATCGTTAGCAGATCATGAATAAATAAACGGAGCTAACTAATGACCAATTTATGGTCGATAGTTAGCTCCGTTCTTTTTTAGTTATGTGGATATTGATGACCGAGTTCGTAAACTAATTCTGGTTCTTGGCTAATACGTGTGTTTTGGTTAAGGCTATCGATTTGTTTAATCTCATCTGAGGTTAATTCAAAATCAAAAATAGAAGCATTTTCTTGAATACGTTCGGTATGTGATGATTTTGGAATAAATGCGATATCACTTTGGAGTTGCCACCGAAGAATAACTTGGGCAACGGATTTTTCGTGAGATTCAGCGATGCTTACTAAACTAGGATTACTCATCATTCGTCCCCGACCAAGAGGCGCCCAAGCCTGCGTAATTATATGGTTGTCTTGGTCAAATTTAATCATTGCAGATTGGTTAAACCAAGGGTGACGTTCCAGTTGATTGACGGTTGGCATTTCACGAGCTTTGGTGGCTAATAATTGGAGGTGACCCATCCCATAATTACTTGTTCCAATTGATTTAGTTAGCCCCATTTTTTTCAGGTCTTCAAAAGCTCGCCAGGTTTCAAAGAAATGTTGATGAATAGGCCAATGAACTAGTAGTAGATCAACGTATTCGAGTTGAAGATCTTTCAATGATTGTTGTACGGATTTAACGGTTTGATCATATCCCTGATTAGCTTCGCTGACCTTAGTAGTAATGAAAAGTTCATCGCGATTAACATCCAAATCTTTCAATGCGTTGCCCAACATTGCTTCATTACCGTACATTTGTGCTGTATCAAAAAGTCGGTAACCGGTTTGATAGGCAGCTTGAATAGATTGATTTAAGATAGTTTGATCAGTAATTTTATAAACTCCAAATCCTTCTCGGGGCATTCGATTTCCATCGGCTAGCTCGAAATAACTATTTATAATATCCAAAATGTGTTCTCCTCTCCAATTAAATAGGAATTTGAATCACCTCAACGCCATGATTTTGCAGTCTATCTAGCACAGCTTTATCAGCAAAGTTATCAGTGATTAATATATCAATATCACTAACATCACCAATTGTAAAGTTTGAAACGGGGCCAATTTTAGAATAGTCAGCAACTAGAATCAGTTTCTGGCAATGACGGATGATAGAACGATTAACATCAGCCTCACGAAAGACAGGGGTCGAGATACCGTTTTCAACGTTAACCCCAGCGCAACCGATAATAGCTAGGTTGGCACGAGCGGCGTTAAAGGAGTTAATAGTCTCGTTACCTACAAGAATATTGTCTGAGGTGAGTTCGCCACCACTTAGGACGATTGAGCAATTATCGTTACGATTTAAATTGACGACATTTGCATTATTAGTGTGGATTACAATGTTTTTGTTTTTGATGTAATTGATCACCTTCATCGCAGTTGAGCTTGAATTAATTGAGATAAAATAATTATCTTCAACAAACCCAGCAGCGGCCTCAGCTAATTTGTCCTTAATATGACCGTGAGGGTCTATTTGGCTATTTTTGGGATTCCGTTCAACGATAGAGATTAACCCGCGATCTTGGTTAACTTCCCCCATTTTGATTAGTTCTTTGCAATCACGTCGGATTGTCATTTCAGAAACATTCGTTAACTTGCTAAGTTCAGGAATGGACAATTGTCCTTTTTTTTGCAGGACATCAATAATTTGATTACGTCTTTGATTAATCGTTTCAAGTGAATTTTTCATGTCACATGCCCCAATTTCATTTTTTTACAATGGCTAGTTTATTACCATTCATCCTTGCTTTTTGTAAATAAGTCCCGATTTCGTTTGTTTTACCACTTTCGCGATAGGTGTCAGCGATTAAAACATTCAAATATGTCTGTTCACGAGCATTTAGTTTGGAAGTATCAACGTGATTCAAATAAGAAAGTGCTTTAGAATATCGACTTTTAATGTAGCAATTAAGACCATCAATCTCGTCCCATGAGAAAAGGGGAGAATATTTCTTTTGATTGGTATTTCTAATTTTATTTAAACCAGTCATGGCCGATTCACCAAGCGACGGATTATCTAATAGCCAAGCTAACTGTAATTCTGTATGAAACTTAATGAAAATATTATCTATCGATGCTCGGAAGAATTTATCATTATCAATTAAGTATTGACGACATTCATCGTATTTCCCTTCATCCATCAATAGAAGGACATTGAAGATAGTTAGTGATCCTTTAAAACCGTTGAAAAGGTCACGTTTTCTAAGAAGTTCTGATGAATGACGTGCCTTAATAGGGTCGCAATCGTTAATTAGAATGCCGACCGTCTTGTGATAGAGTTGCTTAAGGTATTCGTAATATAAGCACGTTCCTAAAATAATGATTAAAATTAACGAATAAAGAATCTTAGTACTAATGTGAGACGCTTGGATAATCAGGTACAGTACATATGCGAAGAATGCCAGATAAATTAGGATATTAAAAACAACTTTCCATCCGTAATATCCTTTAATGAATAAAGATTTAATTGATGTATTCAAGATAAATTACCTCCATTAACGAGCTTATTTTAACATAAAAATCACGTATATAGAATTAAATAACGTTAAAAAGGTAATGTAAAGGCTTTTATTTTTGTTAAAAGAAATCAATGATTATAAAGTAACGTAAAACATACATTTTTATCATATAAAACAGTTGAAAACGGTTTCTGTGGGTTCAATAATAATAAGTGTAAAAAGTAACAAACGGCAGAGATGTTGTTGAATTATTAAGGAGGAATATTCAAATGGCTTCACCTAAGAATATTAATGATGTTACTAAAGAAGTTTGGACTGCTAACGTTTTCCCAGAATGGGGAACTTACCTCAATGAAACGATTGCTAATAAGCAAGTTCCTGAAGGTAGTTTCGCTATGTGGTGGACTGGATGTATGGGATTCTGGTTAAAGACACACGAAAATACAAACATTGTGGTTGACCTTTGGAATGGTACTGGTAAGCATACCCATGGTGATGGTGAAATGCGTAAAGGCCACCAAATGATGCGGATGAATGGTGGACATGAACAACAACCTAATTTGCGTAATCGTCCATATGTCTTAGACCCATTTGCTGTTAAAGATGTTGATGCTTTGTTTGTTACCCATACGCATCATGACCACCTTGATATTTATACGGCAGCATCAATTAACAAGAATTGTCCTAATGCTAAGTTTGTTGGTCCACAGGGTGTGGTTGATGAATGGCTTGAATGGGGTATTCCAAAGGAAAAGACAGTTGTTGTTAAGCCAGGTGATGAATTAGAAATTGGTGCGGTTCATGTTAAAGCTCTTGAAGCTTTCGACCGGACAGAGTTAGTTACAGAAGATGACCCTAACGTTAAGTTAGCGGGAACCTATCCTAAGGACATGAGTAAGATTGCGGTTAACTACCTATTTGAGACTTCTGGTGGTAACTTATATGACGCCGCTGATTCTCACATGTCAAATACCTTTACCAAGCACGGTAATGAAAACAAGATCGACGTTGCGGTTTGTGCTTACGGTGAAAACCCACGTGGTGTTACAGATAAGCTTGATGATTCACAAGTGCTTCGGATGTCTGAAGATCTTAAGACGAAGGTTGTTATTCCAATGCACTGGGATATTTGGAGCAACTTCTTCACTGATCCAAAAGATATCTTCGCTTTATGGGAACGCAAGCGTTACCGTCTTAACTACCAATTCATTCCATATATTCTTCAAGTTGGTGGGGAGTTTAATTACCCACAAGACAAGGATAAGCGTGAATATATGTACGATCGTGGATTCCATGATGCCTTCAAACATGAAAACGACTTACCATTCCCAGAATTACTATAAAAATATTGAAAAAATGATCATTGCGGCTGCGTAGACGTGAGTTTGGTATGCCAAGATGACATCCGTATCTACGCGGTTGGAGGAAAGATTATGCTTCGTTATTTTTTAGAAAATGGTCTGCTTAATATTACCAATCAACAACCAAAAGATTGGGAAGAAGCGTTAAGACTGAGCGGTGAAATTATGAAGGAGAAAGGGCTAGTTACCGATCAGTATATTGACCAAGTGATTTCAGATGTTAAAGAATATGGCCCATATATTGTGATTGTTCCAGGTGTTGCCATGCCACACTCATCAGCTAAAAATGAAGGTGTGCTTGGAACTGGAATTGGTTGTACCATCATTCCAGAGACAGTTTCATTTGAAGAAGGCAACCCAGAGAAGGATGCACGGCTATTCTTCATGCTTGCAGCTAAAGATTCTGAACAACACATGCAAAATATCGCTAATTTGTCTGATATGTTAATGGAAGATGAAATGGTTGAAGATTTGATGGGCGTTAAGAATCTCGATGATTACAAAGCTGTGATGGAAAAGCACAATATGTAGGGGGATAAATAAATGGACGCTGTACTTAATTTTTTAATGGCATGTTGGGAGTATTTTGCTACTAACATCCTTGAACAACCAGCATTCATGATTGGGTTTATTGTTCTATTAGGTTATCTGTTGGAACGTAAGCCATGGTATGAATGTGTTTCAGGCTTTTTGAAAGCCACTGTAGGTTATTTGATCTTAAACGTCGGGTCTGCTGGATTAGTTAATTCCTTCCGTCCGATTCTAGTTGGATTAAGAGATCGGTTTAACTTAAGCGCCATGGTTACCGACCCATATTTTGGTCAAAATGCCGTGACTGCCGGAATTTACAAGACTTTTGGTCGAACTTTTGCCGACACTATGCTATTGCTTTTGTTTGCTTATATTTTTAACATTTTGTTAGTTCGTTTCCAAAAATGGACGAAGTTACGTTCAGTATTTACAACTGGTAACGTTCAAGTTCAACAAGCAGCAACGGCATTCTGGTTATTCTTATTCTGTTTCCCTAAAATGCGGGAAATTCCGATTTTAATCGTCATGAGTATTATTCTTGGGTTATACTGGGCCGTTGGTTCAAACCTAACAGTTGGGATTACTCAAGAATTGACGGATGGGGCTGGATTCGCTATTGCCCACCAACAAATGTTTGGGATCTTCTTCTTCGCTAAACTTGCCGAGATGTGGGGGAAGAGTAACAAGAAGAAAGGTCGCAAGAGTGGTAGGCGACTTGAAGATATTGAATTGCCAGGATTCATGTCAATGTTTAATGACAACATGGTATCTACTTCAATTCTAATGATTGTCTTCTTTGGGATTATTTTGATCGTTCTTGGTAAGCCATATCTAGTTCATGCCAAATTTATGACTGCTGATCAAAGTTTCTTGTTCTACCTATTGACGACTTCGCTTAATTTCGCAGTTTATCTAGCAATTCTTCAACTTGGGGTTCGGACTTTCGTTGCCGAACTTACAGAATCATTCCAAGGTATCTCAGATCGCTGGTTACCAGGTTCTGTTCCTGGTATCGACGTTGCCGCTACGTTAGGATTCGGTGATGCATCTAATGCTGCCACTATCGGATTTATGTTTGGGGCTTTAGGACAATTCGTGATGATTATTCTATTGTTAGTATTCCATTCACCAACAATTGTTATCGCTGGATTTATTCCGATGTTCTTTGATAACGCAGCGATTGCCGTATATGCTAACAACCGTGGTGGTGTTGTTGCGGCTATGCTATTCCCATTCCTTTGTGGTTTGATCCAAATTTCAGGATCTGCTTTAATTGCTACCTGGGTTGGAATGGCACAATACGGTGGTTACATCGGGATGTTCGACTGGGCAACTGTATGGCCATTCTTCACCGTCTTAATGAAGTATATGGGATACATCGGAATCGCTCTAGTAATCATTATTCTTGTCGCAATTCCGCAGCTTCAATATCGTGCCGATCCAAAGGGATACTTCCAAGTTGTTACGGATTACGAAGCATGGAAGGCATCGCATCATGATGAAGCTGAAGGTGCCGCTGAAGATTAATTTTAATCGGTAGTATATAATTTAGGTATAAAGTAAATTGTTTAAATTTTAGGAGGAATTACCAATGAAGATGTTAACAGCCTGTGCCAATGGTTCTGGTACTAGTTTAATGATGATGCGGACTGCAGAAAAGGCTTTGAAGCAATGTGGATTTAAGAATGTTCAATCTTCCCATTGTTCTGTTTCAGAAGCTAAAGGGACTGCTAAAAACTACGACGTTGTATTTACATCAGTTGCTTTTAACAATATGTTTGATGATGCGCGGGCTAACGGAGCCATTGTTTTACCTATTAAGAATCCAATGTCAGTTCCTGAAATTGTAAAGGCAATTGAAGATGCTGATTTAAAGAGTAAGTTTAATTAATATAAACTTAAGGAGAAGTGAAATATGACAAAACCAATGCTTCAAGTAGCTCTGGATACTGAAGATACTGCAACAGCTCTAAATATTGTTCGACAAGTAGGAGATGTTGTTGACGTTGTAGAAGCCGGAACTCTATTGATCTATGAGGAAGGGCTTGATGCTGTTCGGGCACTTCGCGCAGTTGCACCAGATAAGATTATCTTGGCTGATACTAAAACTGCAGATGCTGGTGGTCACGTTGCCGAAGAATGTAAAAAAGCTGGTGCAGATTGGATGACTTGTATCAACGCTGCTACTGTTCCAACAATGGCCAGTGCTCAAAAAGAAATTGAAGTCCAAGTTGAATTATATGAAGGCTGGGACAATGAGGAACGAGCACAAGCTTGGTTAGATAATGGTGTTGACCAAGTGGTTTACCACCAAAGTCGGGATGCCAAGTTTGCTGGTCAAACATGGGGTGAAAAGGATTTAGAGTCAGTTAAGAAGTTGATTAACATGGGATTTAAGGTCTCGGTTACTGGTGGTATGAAACCGGACGTAATTAAGTTGTTTGAAGGTGTTCCAGTATATACATTTATTGCTGGACGTGCTATTCATGGTGCGGATGATCCTCATGCAGCTGCTCTTGAATTCAAGAGTGAGATTGATAAATATTGGGATTAATTTCGCTAATCCAAAATAAATGATTGTGATTTGTTAAAGAAGTGGTTAGTAGAATAGCCACTTCTTTTTTAGGTGGATGTAAATGATAAAAAATTATTTTTTCGATTTTGATCGAACTCTTGCTGATTCAGGAATGGCTTCAGTTCATGCAACTCAAGCGGCTTTTCAAGATTCAAATTTAGATGTTCCTAGCGAAGCGGAAATCTCAAGTTATATGGGGATGCCAGCTCCAGATTCATTTCCCCAAATGGCAAATCGAAACTTATTATCTGACGAAATCAATGAGCTGGTTAGAAAATTTCGACAATTCTATATAGAATACGAAGATCAAGATACGTCTTTATACAACGGGATGCTAGAAACGTTAGCATCATTAAAGGAGAATGGTAAAAATATGTTTGTAGTTTCTGCTAAAGAAACTAAGGCATTAAAACGAAACCTTACCAAACTTGGTATTGATCAGTATTTTAAGGAAGCAGTAGGATTTGATGTAGTTAAGCACCCCAAACCAGCTCCGGATGCTTTATTAATGTTGATTGACCAATATCAATATTCACTTGATGAGTCGGTGATGATTGGTGACGCCAAATATGACATTCAAATGGGGAAGAGTGCTCATATCAAAACTTGTGGAGTAATTTGGGGAGCTCACGATGTCGATGAATTGAAAGCGGAAAAGCCTGATTTCTTAATTAATCAACCGCGAGATTTACTAGAATTAGCTTAGTGAATTAATTACATTACCATTTTCCGAAAAATCAATTGTTTCATCTATGAAAGCGGTTTATAATGTATAAGTGTTATGTTAAACGGTTATCACATAAGATGTGAAGGAGGACAATGTTTATGTCACAAGTTGTAAAAGGAATTGCTGCTAGTGATGGGATTGGGGTTGCCCCAGCCTATCTCTTAGTTGATCCTGATTTGTCATATGACAAGAAGAAGGTTGACGACACCGCGGCGGAATATGCGCGGGTCGAAAAGGCCTTCCAAGACTCAATTAGTCAATTAGAAACCATCAAGGAAAATGCCAAGAGCCGTCTAGGTGATGAAGAATTAGCCGTCTTTGATGCACATATTGCGATCCTTTCCGATCCGGAAATGCTCTCACAAATCAAAGATGATATTGAATCAAACCAAACCAGCGCCGAAGAAGCTGTTGATAAGGTAACGACTAACTTCTCAGATATGTTAGCGGCCATGATTGATAATGCCTACATGCAAGAACGGGCTGCCGACGTTAAGGATGTGGCTAAGCGGGCCATGAGTAACTTAATGGGCAAAGAATTACCTAACATCGCGGGGATTGATCACCCAGTTGTCATTGTGGCGCACGAAATTACCCCATCTGATACTTCTCAAATGGATGCCAAGTATGTCAAAGGGATGGTCACGGATCTTGGTGGCCGGACGAGTCACGCGGCGATTATGTCACGGACTCTACGGATCCCAGCTATTGTCGGTTCACAAGAAATCACTACTACCGCTAAGCAAGGTCAAACCGTGATCGTTGACGGTTTAAATGGGGATGCGATTGTTGACCCAAGTGAAGCCGAAGTGAAGGAATACGAAGATAAGGCCGCCGCCTTTGAAGCAGAACGGGCTGAATGGGCTAAGATGGTCGACGCACCATCCAAGTCTAAAGACGGCAAAGACTTTGAAATTGCGGCTAACATTGGGACCCCTGACGACGTGGAAGATGCTATGGCCCAAGGTGCTGACGGGGTTGGGTTATTCCGGTCAGAATTCTTATACATGAGTAGTGACCACTTCCCATCTGAAGAAGAACAATTCAAGGCCTACAAGGCGGCCGTAGTTGGGATGGATGGTAAACCAGTCGTGGTTCGGACGATGGATATCGGTGGTGACAAGCCATTAGATTACATGCCTCTTCCGGAAGAATTGAATCCATTCTTGGGTTACCGGGCCATCCGGATTTGTTTGGAACAACCAGACATGTTTAAGACCCAATTACGGGCTCTAATTCGGGCTTCAGAATTTGGTCCAATTGAAATCATGTTCCCAATGATTGCGACTGTCGCTGAATTACGGGCGGCTAAGCAAATTTACGAAGAAGCCAAGGCGGAAGTTCAAGCGGATCACCCTGGTTTAGGGGACAACGTTAAGATTGGGATGATGATCGAAGTTCCATTAGCTGCCGTGAACGCTGACGCTCTAGCCAAGGAAGTTGACTTCTTTAGTATCGGGACCAACGATCTGATTCAATACTTCTTTGCAGCCGACCGGGGTAACGATGCGGTTTCTTACCTCTACCAACCATTAAACCCCGCTCTCTTGAGTGTAATCAAGCATGTGATTGATGCAGCCCACCGGCATGATGCCAAGGCAGCCATGTGTGGTGAAATGGCTGGGGATCAACTCGCCTTACCATTGCTGATGGGAATGGGACTTGATGAATACTCGATGAGCGCCACTTCCATCTTACGGACCCGGAGCATGATGTCGAAGTTAGACACGACGGAATGTGCAAAATTAGTTGACGATGCCTTAAACCTTGATACGGCTGAAGAGGTAGAGGCCTTAGTTAAAGAACGTCTTAATTTAAAGTAAATTAACCATCAAGTGCGTGTGGACCAAAAAAACGGTTTCACACGCCTTTTTTTATTGGTAAAATTAAAGATGTAAATAATCGAAAAGAGGATCAGATCATGGCAAATCGAGTGGCGGTATTAGGGAGTTTAAATGTGGACACGACTTACCGCGTTGTCCGTTTTCCGGAACCGGGTGAGACAATTTCGGCCATTAGTCGAAGTTCAGCACCTGGGGGAAAAGGTGCGAATCAAGCGGTCGCAGCCGCCCGATCGGGGGCGAAAACTTATTTTATCGGAAGTGTCGGGAATGACGATGAAGGAAAGCTAATGCGCGAATGTTTAGACGATGAGCGGATCTATACGGCGCATTTAACCACGAATATGGATCATGGAACGGGGACAGCCTTAGTAACTCTTAATGAAGAGGGCCAAAACAATATCATGGTGTATGGTGGAGCCAATCAAGCAATGACCACCAGTGTCTTGGATGGGACTGATCAGGTTTTTGAGGACGTTGATTTTATGATTGCCCAATTTGAAACGCCCCAAGCGGTGACCCTGGAAGCCTTTAAGCGGGCAAAAGCGCATCAAGTGGTGACGATTTTAAATCCTGCGCCGGCCAGTCAATTAATTCCAGAATTAGCCCAATATGTGGATGTGATCGCACCCAACGAAACGGAAGCCGAATTATTGACGGGGGTCAAGTTAACTGATGAAGCTTCGTTGGATCTGATCGCCCAACATTTCCAAGCAATGGGGATCCCAGTAGTGTTAATTACTTTAGGGAAACGCGGAGTTTACTATGCTACCAAGGATCAAGCAGGAATCGTGCCGGCTTTTACGGTTACAGCAGTTGACCCTACTGCGGCTGGTGATACCTTCATTGGGGCTTTAGCTTCCCAACTTTCAACAAGTTTAGATAACCTGGATGAAGCAATTACCTATGCCCAACGAGCTTCCAGTCTAACCGTCCAAAAATATGGCGCCATGCCATCTATTCCAATGGGCTTTGAGGTAGAAGAAGCGTTAAAGAAGTAATGTAAATCCCCCTAGTTCTGAGATAGGAGCTAGGGGGATTTTTATGAAAAACCATATTAAAATATGGTATCATATAAGTGAGGTGATGAAAATGATGAATGTTACATTGAAAAATTTATTAGATGATAATCAAATCACTCAAACTATGATAGCTGAAACAAGTGGAATTAGTTTAGCGACTATTAATCAAACATTAAATAGACCTATTGATTCTTGGTCAATTAAAATATTGGATGCTGTAGCTAAACCGTTGTATATGTCAGCTGGCCAACTATTAGATATTATAAATCCTTCTAAATTCGAATTAGAAACCAATGATGATTTAATGACGATCCAAGGCGTTAAAATCGATAACTACGAGATGTACCAACAAATTAGATTTGCGGTGGAAAATAATGTGATGGAAGGTTGGGAGCCAACTAAGCAAGATATCGAAGATCTATTAAGATTTGCTCATAATCCAGATCCCGAATACATAGCACGATATAAAGAAATATTTGGTGACGAGTAATTATGGATAAATTTAATTATTCGAATGGGACTCTAAGAAATAAACTTGATGTTCGTAATGCTGAGCAACTAAGGATATATGAATATACTGTAGTTTCAAGATACTCTTATTTATATTTAAATCAGCAAAGAATTCCTAAGTCCATTGATGATTTGTGTAAAATCCATTTATTGTTGTTTGGTTCCATTTACGAATGGGCAGGAGAGATACGTGACTACGATTTGGCTAAAGGAGGTTTTCATTTTCTGGAGGTCCATGCTTTATCCAGTGGTATTAATCATATAAATGATGAATTGAAATCCTTACCATTATCAATTCCGATTAACAGAAAAATATATGCAGATTTACTAAACGATCTGAATTTTTTGCACCCATTTAGAGAGGGAAACGGAAGGTCGACTCGTTTATTTTTACAATGTTTGGCAGCAGGTCATGGTCAAGTGTTAACGTACGATAGAAGTCAAAAAGACTTAATTGATGCATTACAACGATCAGATTTATTGGAGATAGAAACTCTAATAAAAATTGAACACGTTGGTGGCAAAGAATTAGCATTCCGAAAATTAATGGAAAAGCGGAATGGTCTATAATCTTGACAATTTAAGGGTTGGTTTGAATTCATTATCGGGTATAAATAAAAGGTCTTTCACGTCCGAGTATATCTGGTTAGGATGACGATTACGCTAGCGTCGGTTTTTGTTTGGCTATGTTCCTTATCGACGAGTCTCTTAATCAGTCGACGAATTCGAAGGTTGGACATGGTTCAAGCCTTAAAAGGAGTTGAATGAGGAAAAGAAAGCAGCTGGTGAAGAATAACGTTTCTTCACCAGCTGCTTCACTATTAATTAATATTCTATAGCCCAACGATTGGTTCATCTGACGAACTCTTGACCTTAAAATCATCCTTATTGATCTTAACGACTAAGACATCCGCATCGGCATTGCGCGTTGCGTACTGGGTAACGGAACCGACGACCATCCGTTCAACCGCTGATAATCCAGTGGCACCCATCACGATTAGATCAATCTGGTGGTCTTCCACGAAATCATGGGCAATCACTTGTTTAGGATTACCAAAACGGACATGGACGCCGACCTTTTCCACGCCAGTGGCTTCCAGTTCTTTTTTAAGATCCTGTAAACGTTCATTGGCTTGATTAATGAGGTTGTAGGTTTGATCTTTATCCAAGGAAATTCCTGAGATAATTCCATCGCTAAATTGAGCTACTTGAACGACATTCAAGAGTTCTAAATTAGCGTGGTGGGCTTTTGCCATGACCGCTGCCTGAGCAACGACGGCTTCGGTAGCTTTGGACCCATCAACCGGTACCAAAATATGATGATATTCTTTAAGTTGCATAATGTTTCCCCTCCACACAGCTTTTCTTTATTATAATTGATTTTATTAAGAAATTCACATAAAAACTTAATTCTTATCGATGAATTGCAGATTGATTGCCAATCAGGTAGAATTGTTGGGAATAATGCAAGGGGAGCAATTATGAAAGAAGAAACACGATTTGCCTTCGTCACCTTGATCAGCTGGCTCATGGCTTGTCTTATTGAAATTTTAATGCAAGTTCAAATTGGAACCTCTCTTTTGAGCGGGGCGATCTGGGGGCGAATCATTTTAATGACGATTTTAGAAGCGGTCATCATTATCGCTAAATACACCCAAACCATGCTCGCTTCTTACGGGACGATTATAGTGATGCTTTATTTTGGGATCCTTTCCTTAGGTGGAATCTTACAAGTGAGTGCACGCTTTTCAGGCTTAGGGATTTTAACACAGCTTATTGGAGTAATCGGCGTGATGACATCTTTAACTGGGATTGTCGATGGCTTTAATCAACGGACCAAAGCACACGAGGCACGATGGAGGAAGAAACACAAATAATGGAAATGACAGTTACCGAATTACTTACACAGTTAGAAACAGAACGCATTCAGGTTGCTTCGCAAGGCTTAACCGCTGATCAACTGACCCAGGAAAACTTACAAGCGGGGCTCGAACATGTTAGCAGTCAGTTAGCTGCTGGCTACTTAGCCCAATTTAGTTGGCAAGTTGAGATGCCAGTAGGAGATCCCGTAAATGTGCGCTTAGAAACAAATCTAATCAATGTGCCCTTAATTGAAGCCCCTCGCCTAGATCCAAAATTATTAGATCAAACAGCGCTGTATGAAGTTAAAGTCTACATGGTTATTGAAGGTGACCAAGTAAATGCTTCAGGACTACGGATTGACGAATTAACGACGGCTGATGAATTAATGCCGGCGGTTGATAATTATGTTGAACCTTTTAAGAACTGGGTAACTGAACACATCGCAACGGCAATTAATAATCGAGAAAGTGTTGATGACTAGTCACCAGCTACAAAGTGTGTTAAATTAAAGTTACGATGAGCCGAGAGGTCGGTAACCAACCCCAATTGGTTACGTTGATTTTTTCGGAAAGGGGACACGAAACCTACCGGATTGTAGGGTGTTCGATTCAAGGGTGATTGTGAACTAGTTCTTGAGTCTGAGATCATATCAATACCTTAAAAACCACCAATTTGATCAGAAATGGTCAAGTTGGTGGTTTTTCTATTGGACCAGATAAATTTGTTCGTCGACGAGGTCGAATGATTGTAAGGCTTGATTTAGGGGTTGGACAGCGTCGGGTTGACTTAATTGCGCCATTTGCCAGAATTGTTGGGAGTTCGTTGCTCCTTGGTATTCACCGATTACTAATAACTTCAACTCGGGGTAAGCTTGCCGGATTAATTGTAAGACCTGCCAATCAGCATCCCCTTTATCAGGAGCCCAAGCCATAATGACGTAGTCAACTTGATCATGAAAATTCTTGATGGCAGCAATGGCCGAATAATTTTGCACCTTAGTCACAGGATGCTTACCGGTTTCATTCTCTTTAACCCAAGATTGGTCGTCAGTCGTGATGATAGTCTGCTGGTGGTTCAGATCGTGAAGCCCTTTAGAGATATAACCGTTTCCCGCCATAATTTCTAGAACGGGGGCTCCCTGTAAGTATTTGCTCAAGGCGCTTATAAATTTAGTGTTAGTGAATGACCACATCCCATAAGTCGCTTCCAAGTAGTCACGGTAATTACGCAATAAACGATCCAGTTTTGGTAAGGCTTCACTATATTCTTCCCATAATCGATCGCCAGTTGGATCACCACTTGGATAATGTTGGTTCAAATAAGTAAAAATCTCATCTTGAATGTCGTCTGGTAATAACATTTTCACGACTGGTTGGGGTAAGAGCTGATCTTGCATCAGCCGATCATTAACGAGAATGAGATTAATTAGATACTTAATCCGTGGGAAAT
This sequence comes from Limosilactobacillus gastricus PS3, assembly GCF_000247775.1. Lineage (GTDB taxonomy): Bacteria > Bacillota > Bacilli > Lactobacillales > Lactobacillaceae > Limosilactobacillus > Limosilactobacillus gastricus_A. The sequence goes on along the minus strand of NZ_AICN01000014.1, from coordinate 27,701 downwards.
CTTGAAAAAGTTCTCCATATTGTGTCAATTGTTGAATATAAGTTGATTGTCGCGACTGAGGATTTGCTTTGCGGTGTTGTTTTTTTAATTGTTTGAGTTTTTTGGGATTCACAGGTTCCTCCAGACTAGAATTTGAGGTTCAATTCTTCTTGCGTACCGTAGAAAGTTTCGGTTTCACTTCGGTTTTGCCGGCCCTTTAAGTAACCATCAATCAATTGAAAAATTTCGTAACGATCCTCGCTAGTTAAAGTTGTATGGTTAAAGGAGAGATCCTTACTCGAGAAGAATAGCTTTGCCAGATCATGATCGTCACGTTCGGCACGACCGGTTAAATAGTCGAGACTCACGTCAAAAAATTCTGCAAGTTTGCGGACTTCAATATAATTAGGGGTCCGAATCCCTCGTTCCCAATTGCCGATTTGTGACGGAGTATTGGGCCGTTCATCGGGGCCAAGATTGGCATTCAGTACATCACATAGCTCCCGTAAGGTGATTTTTTGCCCGCGGCGTAAGGCCCGTAAACGTTCTGGAAACATACCACCACATCCTTTGTCTCTTTTCTTTATTTTAGCATTAATTGACCGGGGATGTAGCTGGTGAGCTGAGAATTTAAAAGAGATAACTTAGGAAAGTTATGTCGTGATATATTACTTGATAAAAAAGTTATTATCTTTTTGAAAACGGTTGCAAAGCCGGGCTGAACCCCATACAATGAAAATGTAAATTTTTGAAATGGGGAGGTAGAATCAGATGATTCCATTCTTACGGCCGGCACCTGACGCAAGCAAGAAGGTCCCGGCAGAAAAGGTTGTTAGTAGTTATCGATGGCATCAAACGGGGGTTCTGTTGTCATTGTGTATCGGTTATATTGGGTACTATATTATTCGGTTAATTTTCACGACCGAACAAAATGATATTATGAAAGATTATGGCTTCACCACCGCCCAAGTGGGACTTATTTTATCCTGTTTTGGGATTGGCTATGGGATTTCCAAATTATTCATGGGAGCCTTGAGTGACAAGAGTAATACCATTCGTTACCTGGCAACGGGGCTGATTGTTTCCGCCATCTTAAACGTGGGCTTAGGGGCGACCCGGAATTTTTATTTGATGATGATTTTGATGCTGGTCATGTCAATTGCGCAAGGGATGGGAGCCGCTGCTTGTCAACGCACTATCCAACTTTGGTGGGGAAAGCGTTGGCGGGGGACCGTCTACTCGATCTGGTCATCAGCGCACAACGCTGGAGCCTTTTGTTGTGTAGCCGTCGTTCAACTAGCCGTTTTTATGTTCTCAGGATCGATTCAAGCGGTCTTTTATACCGCTTCCGTCGTTTCGGTCATTATTGCCCTCTTTGTCTTGTGGGCCGGTTCAGAACGACCAGCTGCCGTTGGGTTGCCAAGTATTTCTGAATATACTGGGGATGAGGTGGTCCTTGATGGTGGGGAAACTTCATCGGATGATTTGACAGACTTATCCTTATGGCAAATTTTTGTCCAATATATTTTGAAGAACCCGATGGTCTGGGCCATTACTTTAACCTCTATGTCCTTATACCTGGTACGTTATGGGGTTATGTCCTGGATTCCATCTTATTTGGTTCAATCCAAAGGCTTTTCACCTGATTTTGCTAAATGGCTAGTTGGGATTTTTGAACTTGCCGCTGTGCCAGGGGTGATCTTAATGGGGGCGATCTCCGATTTCCTGAAAGATCGTCGGGCCCTAGTTTGTCTTATTTGTGTTTTAGGCCTAGTCGCTTGTTTAACCACTTACTTCTATAGCACTAGTCATGTGCTGATTGTAACGGTTCTCTTTATCATGGGGACTTTAATTTACGCCCCGTTAACTTTAGTTGGATTGATGGTTAACGAAGCCGTGCCGAAGTTTGCGGTTGGGTCGTCGACCGGTTTTATGGGCTTCTTCCAGTACATTTTTGGGGAAACTTTAGCGACGGCTTTAATTGGGATCTTGGTGGCCCAATATGGCTGGGTGGCAAGTAACGCCGTCTTGTATGGTGCTTCGGCCTTGTCCTTATTATTGTTAATCTACATTATGATTCATGAAGCGCGGATGAAGCGGTTAGCTAAGCACGCTGAATAACTAGTGGAGGTTACCAATGGACTTCAAATCAATATATCAAACCACGGTGGAAAATGATATGGGAATTCTCGGTGAAACCAAGGGTGACCTCGTCTTACGGACCAGTAGTCCCCTAAGTGAGATGCCGGGGACGAATCCTGAACAATTGGTTGGACTGGCGTATGCTACCTGCCTTAATGCGACCATTGAAGCTGAAGAAGCTCGTCGTGATCTGGTTCATAATAGTCAAGTGCGGGTGCAAGTTGATCTAGGTAAGGACGTTGAAGGGTATCAATTTAAGCTTTTGGTCCTAGTACGCATCCCAGAAGTAAATCGGACCGTTGCGGAAGAAATACTTGAAATTGCTAAGCGTCGATGCCCGATGGAAAAGTTGTTAGGTCAACATCCTAATGTTACAGTAAAGTTGGTTGATCAATTTAAATCGAGGCGAGAAAATTGAAGTATTTAGTCACCAAGAGTCATGATATTCGTTATAATTTAGCTTTAGAAACCTACTTGATGGAACATGCCGACTTGAGCGAACCCATCTTGTACTTTTACATTAATTCACCTTGTATTATTTTGGGGCGGAATCAAAACGCTTATGAAGAGGTGAATTTAGATTATGTGAAAGCCCATCAAATCGTTGTGACCCGTCGGACCTCGGGCGGTGGAGCCGTCTTTGATGATTTAGGCAACGTTAGTTTTAGCTTTATTACGCAAGATGACGGGCATTCATCAGGTAACTTTCGGAAATTTACTGATCCGGTTATTCAGGCCTTGCATGAAATGGGAGCAACGAAGGCCGAGTTGTCAGGTCGAAATGATCTTCAAATTAATGGGCAAAAATTTTCTGGTAATGCGATGCGAGTTGAACACGGGCGGATGTTTTCACATGGAACATTGATGTATGATGTTGATCTCGATGTCATTGGTCAAGCGCTGAATGTTCCGGCTGATAAGATTGCTTCCAAAGGAATCAAATCGGTCCATAGTCGAGTTACTAACTTAAAACCACATTTTGCGCCGGAATTTCAAAATCTAACGATTGAAGAATTTCGGGACACCCTAGCCAAGAAAATTTTAGGCCTGACGGATTTAAAGGATGCCCGCCCATATGAGCTAGACCAAGCCACTTTACAGGCGGTTGATCAATTGAATCAAGCCGTTTATAGCAATTGGGATTGGGTGTACGGAAAATCTCCGGTGTCTAAGATTCAACATCGACAACATTTTGATCAGGGGACCGTTGATTTTCGCTTAGAAATTAACGATGGTCGGATTACTGATCTACAGGTTTATGGTGACTTTTTAGGCCAAGGGGACGTGAATGAATTTGCCAAGCAGTTGCGCGGGGTACGTTATCAAGAAAATGAGCTCGCGGATGCCCTAAGCCGAATTGATACTGAATATTATTTTGGCAAAATTGCCCCAGCTGATTTGTTAGCTTTGCTATTACGTCAAGAATAAGAATAATTTAAAAGGCCTCCAACATCATTCTGGATGTTGGAGGCCTTTTGGGCGGAATTTATAATTGGCTAATCTAATTCAGCATGTGCTTGCTTTATTTGGGCTTTGACTTGATCAAAGCCGGTTCCGCCCAGGGAAGTCCGCCGTTGGACCGCGACTTTGGGATCGAGAACTTGATAGACGTCTTCTTCAATTCGAGGGTCGATCTTTTGATAATCTGCTAATGAAATGTCTTGCAGATTTTTCCCACTTTGGAGTCCTTCATAAACTAGATTACCAACGATGGCGTGAGCCTGTCGGAAGGGGATCCCCTTAGTAGCCAAATAATCAGCCAACTCGGTAGCATTGCTAAAGTCATTTTTGGTGGCGGCGGCCATTTTGTCGGGATGGACACTTAAAGTTTTGATCATCCCGGTCATAACTTTTAGACAGGGGATAATGGTCTTAACTGTGTCGAAAACCCCTTCTTTATCTTCTTGCATATCCTTGTTGTAAGCTAAGGGGAGTCCTTTCATGGTGGATAACAGACCCATTAGGTGCCCATAGACCCGACCGGTTTTTCCACGGGTTAGCTCAGCCATATCAGGATTCTTCTTTTGTGGCATAATTGAACTTCCTGTCGAGAACTCATCGGCCATTTCAAGATAGTTAAATTCATATGAGCACCAGGAAATTAATTCTTCACTGAGTCGGGACAAATGCATCATTAAGATGGCGGCATTACTCAAAAATTCTAAGGCAAAATCCCGGTCACTAACCGCATCCAAGGAATTTGTGTAAATTTGGCCGAAGTCCAATAGTTGGGCTGTATATTCCCGGTCGATGGGGAAAGTGGTCCCCGCTAAGGCTGCGGACCCCAATGGCATGATGTCGGTATGGTGTTGATTAAATTCAAACCGTTCGACATCCCGCTTAAGCATAGCGTAATAAGCCATTAAATAATGGCCATATGAAATGGGCTGAGCATGTTGAAGGTGGGTATAACCTGGCATGATGGTTTCCACATTTTCTTCCGCCCGCTGCACAAGGACCCTTTGCAATTCTTTAATGGTTTCGATAATTAGGGGAAGACGGTGTTTTAAATATAAGTGAAAATCGGTGGCAACCTGATCGTTCCGGGACCGGGCAGTATGTAATTTACCGGCCACGGGACCAATCTTTTCCGTCAATAAGGCCTCCAGATTCATATGAATATCTTCGCGTTCCACAGAAAAACTTAATTTACCAGCATCTAAATCGGCTTGCAAATCTTCTAGGCCGGTTTTAATTTGTTGGACTTCTGGACTTGTTAAAATGCCCGTATGGCCTAACATTTGAACGTGGGCCAAGGAGCCTTCGATGTCTTCATGAGCCATTAATTGGTCAAAATCAATTGAAGCGCCGAATTCATCAACCCACTTGGCTCCTGCAGATTGAAACCGACCGCCCCAAGCAGTTTGAATACTCATAAGCACTAGTCCTTTTGTTCAGCGTGTTGGTGTACCTGGGCATAAACCTGGGTTGGCAGCCCCCAAAGTTTAATGAAACCGTTAGCGGATTCGTGATCAAAGGAGTCCGAGCTAGTGTAAGTAGCCAAATCCTCATTATAAAGGGAAAGTGGCGATTTCCGTCCTTCACAGATGACATTCCCTTTGAATAATTTAACCCGAACGGTACCGGTTACGTCCGTTTGACTGGCTTTGATAAAGGCCATTAAGGAATTAAAGAGAGGTGAGAACCATTGAGCATTATAGATCAGATTACTGATTTCATGTTCTACTAAGGGCTTGTAATGACCCAATCCCCGTTCCATAGTAAGGTTTTCGAGATCTTGATGGGCTTTAATGAGAACTTCGGCCGCCGGCGCTTCATATACCTCCCGCGATTTAATGCCGACCAACCGGTTCTCGATATGGTCAATCCGACCAATCCCATGTTGTCCTGCAAGATGGTCTAGTTGAGCAATCAATTCTTCTAATGGTAATTCCCTGCCGTTTAAAGCCGTTGGGATACCTTGCACAAATGATAATTCGACGACTGCCGGCGTGTCCGGAGTATTTTCTAAGGCGTTAGTCCGAGCAAAGGCATCTTCAGGTGCACCTACCCATGGATCTTCTAGTACTCCCGCTTCATTAGCCCGTCCCCATAGATTTTCGTCAATAGAGTAGGGGCTTTCCTTGGTGATTGGAACGGGAATGTTATTGTCCTTTGCATAGGCGATTTCTTCTTCCCGGGACCAGTGGACTTCCCGGATCGGGTCCTCAATGATCATATCTGGGGCCAAGGCGTGAATGGATACTTCAAACCGGACTTGGTCATTCCCTTTACCAGTACACCCGTGGGCGATCGCAACAGCGCCGTATTCCTTAGCGATTTCAACTAAATGCTTTGAAATGAGCGGCCGTGAAAGGGCAGAAACTAAGGGATATACTCCTTCGTATAGAGCATTTGCTTGCAGTGCAGGGAGGACATATTCAGTCGCAAACTCATGCCGAGCATCGACCACAATCGATTCAATTGCTCCGACATCGAGGCCTTTTTGTTTGATGGCACTAAGGTCCATCTCTTCTTCACCGACATTAAAACAAACTGCGATGACATCATAACCAGCATTTTTTAACCAGGCGATCTCAACTGAAGTGTCGAGACCACCAGAATAAGCAAGCACAACTTTTGGATTAGCCATAATCTTTTTCTCCTTGATGAATAATTATTAATTTACAAGGAACAATATACAACTAAAATGCATAGTATGCAAGCGTAAAATGAATATTTATTTAATTATTCGTTTTTATGCATCGTTCATACGGTTATGAACGCCAGTTGTTGGAAAAAGAATGTTGTTGAGATTCTTCAAAGCCTCGATGACCATATATTTTTAATTGGTTCAAAGAATCATCTAAATCCTTAAACTCAGCATCGGTCAGTTGGACCTTCCAAGCACCGAGGTTTTCAATGATCCGTTGGAGATTTTTTGATCCTGGAATTGGGACGACATTTGGATATTTCTTTAACATCCAAGCCAAGGCAATCTGGGCCTTGGTAGCGTGTTTGCTGGTACTAAATCGGTCCAATAAATCAACGATCGGTTGATTGGCCGCTAAATTTTCGGCTTGTAATTGGGGAACAAATTTCCGAACGTCATCCCCCTCGAATTTCGTTGTTTGCGTAATTTTGCCTGATAAAAGGCCACTAGCAATTGGTGAGAAGGGTACGCAACCAATGCCTTCTTGTAAACAATAGGAGATGATTTCACTTTCACAAGACCGTTCGACCATATTATAAAGATTCTGGACGGCACTTACCGGAGTGATTTCATGCGCCGTTTTAAGAAGATTTAGGCCAACTTGAGAAACTCCCCAAGCTCGAATTAGACCTTCGTCAATTAGTTTCCCCATGACTTCAGCGACTGGTGCCATCCCTATTTCTTCGTTATAGCGGTGGAGATAATAGTGATCAAGGTAGTCAGTTTGTAAATTTTTTAATGAATGTAGTAAGTGTCGCTTAATGGTTCGGTATAGATCGTGATTGGCTTGATATTCTTCGGTTGAAATATGGATCTTGGAAGCTAACACCACTTCTTTACGAAAGGGTTTGATTGCTTGACCAACCAGTTGTTCATTATGACCAGGGTAAAATTGTTCGCGTCCATAGGTTTCGGCTGTATCAAAAAAGGTACATCCGTAATCGTGGGCTCCCTGAATCGCCTTGATTGCGACATCAGTTTCCGGCACCTTTCCATAGCCATGAGAAAAGCCCATACAACCCATCCCAATCGGTGAAACTTCTAATTGCCCTAATTTACGCATTTGCATGATCAGATCCTCCACTTTCCTTTTTGATTATTATAAAACAAACTTAGTCAGCAACTGGTAATTATGTTAGTCAAGAAATAAAAAGACCTGAAGATCCGACAAAGATTCTTCAGGAATGAAAGTCCACTTAAACGGGGCAAAAGATCAATAATAATTGCAGAATGATCAGTCCACCGATTAGTAGCCACCAATCACTAGTTTTAACTGCAATGGCATGACTAACCGTTCGCGATTGGACCTCATTAAAGCCATGGGATTCCATCGCCTGGGCTAGTTCATCTGACCAGTGGATGGCGGTTAAAATCGCTTTGAAATAAAGTTGGGGTGACCAATAATTTAAAATGACCCCCCGCATGGCAGCGGCTTGTTTGATTTTTTGGACATTTTCAATCGTCTTCGAGATCAAATTCAAAGCGGCTAAGACCCCATAGGCATACTTAGGTGGTAAGTGGAGGTTTTGCTCCAAAGATCGAGTCAGCGTTAAGGTCGAGTGAGTTTTGACAATCGCTGTTCCGGTCAGGATATAGACGTAAATCCGCGAGACTAAAATCCAAGCGTACATAATATTATGCGAGCCAAACCAGCCAATTGTTACCAGAATGGCTAGACCCGGAATAATGGGGGCAGCTAAAATCCACCACCAGGTCCTGGCCGGTAAGTTTTTATACATTAAGTACAGGATGGTAATGATGATAATGATCAAGTTAGGTAATAACTTTTTGGTGAAGGTAATCTCTAAGGCAGAAATTAAAATGAGTAGCAATTGATAGCTAGGGTTCATAGGCAACCACTCCTTGATAAGTTAAACGGTGATTAGCTAAGTGTAAGTGGTGGTCGACTAACTTGTCAATTAATGCTAACTGATGGATGATGATTAACATCGTTTGTGGGTAGACAGCTTGACACTTACTGATTAGATTAATGATTTGCTGAGCCGAGTGGCGATCCAAGCCGGTTAGCGGTTCATCGAGCATTAAAACGGGTTGCCCCATCATTAGCATGACTAAAACTTGGAGTTTCTTTTGCTGACCACCACTAAGGGAGTAAACTACGCGCTCCATCAATTGATCTAAGCCCAGATCGGTCAAGGTAGCCTGTAAGTTTTCGTCAGTAAAGTATGGATGGTGACCGTGTTGACGACTTAAGTCAAGTTCTTCTTGGACCGTAATGTTGATAAATTGATCGCTGGCTTGTTGGAAGATTACGCCAATTTGTTGATTTAAGCCTAGGGATTTTAACTTAGCGATCTCTTTGTGATTGAATTTTAAACTTCCTTGATAAGGAAGGCGTTTCGTAATGGACTTAAAAAGACTGGTCTTACCACTTCCCGACTCACCAGTTAATAAGGTGATTTTATTTGTTGGGACGGCTAAACTTGACACCTCCATTAGAGTTTGATGACCTTGTTGGAGGGCAAAGTTTTTAAATTCTAAAATCGGCGCCGTTGAATCCGGCAGCGCAACCGGTGATTCAATCGCTTGGACCTTTAATAGTGCTTGGATTTGGTCGCTTGATAAATAGTAAGCTTGGCCATGACCAACTTGAATAATTTGAGGTTGGTAATCCTGGTAATCGTTTAAATCATGATCAGCGATGATAATGGTTTTGCCTTGCTGGCGCAGTTGCATTAACTTTTCTAAGATCCAGTGGCGATGATGATGATCAAGGCTAGCAAAGGGTTCATCCAACAAGATGATGGTGGCATCTATTGCAACGGCGACGGCTAGGGCGACTAATTGTTGTTCCCCACCGGATAGGGTCACGATTTGGCGATCTTTTAAGTTTTCGATCTGACAAAAGCTAAGAGCCTGCTGGATGCGCGTGGGAATTTCGGTTGGCGCAATTTGGAGGTTCTCAAGCGTGAACTCTAATTCGTGTTGCGGAGTATCTAAGGCAAATTGCAAGCTTGGATCTTGAAACATCATGGCTACCTGATCATTCCCAGTGATCTGCCCTTCAAGGTGCCCACGGTATTTTGGATAGAGGTGGGCAATCAATTTCAAAAGAGTTGACTTACCACCACCTGACGGGCCAAAGAGTAGGGTGAATTGTCCATCGGGAATCGTTAGTTCAGGGATCTTAAGGATTGTTTGATCTTGATATTGAAAATTTAAGTCATTGATTTGGATTGCCATAATTAACGCGCCTTTAATACTTGTGAGCGTTCCAAAAGATTACTGATTAATTTAACTAAGACCCCGTCAATAATGAACATACAGATAATCCGGATAATCAATAAAGTAATCACGGTGCTGGGCTTAAAGGCGTCGTAACCACTCTTAAACCAGTCCCAAACAAAGGTGACGGCACAGGTGGTGAGGGTAGTTAAGATGGCAGTTAACCAGTTGTAAATTTTGTATCCGGTAAAAGCAAAGCCCAACTCGCTACCAAGTCCTTGAACGGCCCCAGAGAGGAGATTAGCAGCTCCCCATTGATCGCCAATTAACATTTCGACGACAGCACCGATGACCTCGCCTAAAAAGGCAGCTCCAGGACGGCGAAGGAGGAAACCAGCCAAGGGGCCCGCCATGCACCAGAGCCCTATGGTGATGTCTTCAGCAGCGGGTCCAAAACCGACTGGAGTTAGCGCTAACATAATGATGTTGTATAAATAGCCGGCCCCAACAAAAATTACCCCAAAAACAATCCCGATTAGTGCCAACAAAATAATATCCTTTAAACTAAAACCTTTGTGTTGCATTTTTCGCACACTCCCTAATTGAAAATTATCAATTAATATAAAACCCCGCTTTAAGCACGGCTCAAAACGGGGGAGATAGTAATTAATTCAATGAATAAAATCGTTTATCTCCCTTCGCTGGTCCTAACCAGAGCAGGTTCAATGGGTTCATCTCAGCTAAAAAGCGCCCCAGATAACTAATTGATTGTCTTCATCATAACCAATTTAAACTGTAAAATCAATCCTTGAAAGGAATTCCTTCAAGCTCTAATAAAAACTGTTTGCGTGCGATTCCACCCGCATAACCAGTCATTTGCTGATGAACGTTTAGAATCCGGTGACAGGGAATAATAATGGAAATCGGGTTACGCCCGACGGCATTACCAATGGCACGAGGAGAGCTGTGCAAGGTCTGGGCCAGCTCTCGGTAAGTTTTGGCTTGACCATAGGGGATCTCTCGTAATTGTTGCCAAACAACCATTTGAAAGGGTGTTCCCACGGGATGAACGGGGATCAAGCGAGGGTCAACTATTTGGTGATTAAAATATTGGGTTAACCAATTAATCGTTAGATCTGCCACATCAGTTGTTCCCAACGCAATTTCATCTAGTTGATAGTGGGCACCATAATGATTGGCTTGTTTAAACCAGAGACCAAATAAAAATTGATGATCACTAAGGATGGTAATTTCGCCTAATGGTGATTGCCAATTTGTTCTAATCATTAGTGTTCCTTAAAGAGTTGCGTTAAATAGTTCATAAAAGTTGCAAGATAGCGCTCTTTGTCTACGGTAATGGCCACCTTAACATTCGGATTAGGATCATTAAGTTTATCTTTATCCCCAATTGTCCGAGCGTAATTATGGTCGTCATAGATAACTTTCATAAAGAGACTGAGAGTTTGGACAAAGGAAGGATCTAAAGAAACCCCAACAGCTAATGGGTCGTGGAGGGCACAACCATTTTTATCAATGTCTAAGTTATAATAAGCATCAATATAAAAATCGGTTAGATCAGCATAGGCTTGGCCAGCTTTGGTACCTAGAGCTCGCCATTGCGCCGTTTCTTGCTTGGTGAGTAAGGTCCGTAAGGTAACGTCTAATCCAACCATAGTGAGTGGCAGGGAGCTGGTAAGGACGGTATTAGCCGCCTTGGCATCTTGATTGATATTTGCTTCCGCCACATCAGTTACGTTCCCTTCGACGGTTAAAGCTCCACCCATGAAAGTCACGTTACCAATTAGATCGGCAATTTCAGGATCTTTTTCTAAGGCCGCAGCTAAATTGGTCATGGGTCCGGTGGGAATAATAATTAAGTCTTGACCGTATTGATGAGCTGCTTGGATGTAAAAATCAACGCCCGATAGTTTTTCAACGGCGCGCTGTGGTTTAGGGAGATCAACATCGCCGATGCCGTTATTACCATGGATATCCAAGGAAACTTGCATGACCTCAAAATGGTCACTCGTACTAGCGTGTGGCAAGCCCTTATAAACCGGGACATCGGTTTGACCGAGCAATTCTAATAACTTCAAACTATTTTCTGCACAAACATCGAGGAGGTTGTTTCCATAGGAGGCAACAATGCCGATTAAGTCCACGTCGGGGGCGGCCACCGCATACGCAATTGCTAAGGCATCATCAACCCCTGTATCTAAGTCTAAAATCATTTTTTTCTTTGCCATGAGCTGCTCCTTTTATTTTAAATCTTTGGTTACTATAATTATACTGGTACCTGTTAAAATAGAAAAATAATATTTTTAAAGGAGACAACTATGACGGAAATTTATGATGTCACCATTGTTGGTGGCGGGCCAGCAGGGATTTTTGCTGGCTTTTACTGTGGCCTCCATCAATTAAAAGCCCAATTAATTGAGGCCCTTCCCCAACTGGGTGGGCAACCAGCCACTTTGTACCCTGAGAAGCAAATTTGGGATGTTGCCGGTTTAGCTGGTGTCACCGGGAACCAGTTGACCCAGCACCTGATTAAACAATTGGAAGTGGCGCCGATTGATTATCATTTAAATCAAGAGGTCACCAATGTCCAAGCTTTACCTGATGGAACCTTTGCGGTAACGACTGACCAAACAAGGACCCATACCAAAGCAATTCTAATTGCCTTAGGGAATGGAGCCTTTGCGCCACGGAAGTTGGCCTTAATAGGGGCTGAACAATTCGAAGGGCAACAACTACAATATTTTGTCCAACCTAAAGCGACATACCAGGATCAGCGAGTAGCGATTTTAGGTGGTGGCGATTCAGCAATTGATATGGCATTAATGTTAGAACCAGTTGCTAAATCGGTTACCTTAATCCACCGGCGGGATAACTTTCGGGCCATGGAACATGCGGTTAATCAATTAAAAGCTTCGACGGTTGAGATTCTAACGCCATATTTGCCCCAAGCTATTCATCCAGGAGATGGTCAAGAAATTGAATTGGATCTCAAAAAGATGAAGTCAACGGCAACTAAGCAGTTAACGGTTGACAAGCTGTTGGTTAATTATGGGTTTACAGCTAATAATGGGGCTCTTCAGCAATGGGATTTACCATTAGCTGGCGAACGGGGGCGCCTAAAGGTTAATCAACAGTTGCAAACCAATGTTAAAGGCGTGTATGCCATCGGTGATTGTGCCATCTATGATGGGCGTGCCGATCTAATTGCAACGGGTTTTGGTGAGGCCGTTAATGCAGTTAACGCGATTGCCAAAGAATTGTATCCTGAAAAATCAATGGCTAAGCATAGTTCATCCATGAATTTACAAGCAAATTGACAATTAAAAGGGCAGGGAAGAAACAAATTCATGTTTCTTCCCTGCCTCGTTTTGTTTAGATCACATTTTTAACCAGCTTTTATAGTTTAAACAATATCAAGGTGAAGTTGATTTTCACCAATCAAGCCGATCTTCTTCATGAAGAAGTAAAGGGCTAAGGAAATTACAGCCGGCACGATCATCCCAAAGAGGACGTAAAGCATTAATTGGTAAGGCCCCTTGGATAGATAGGCGATTGGGGCAATAAAGGAGTTTAATCCCAAACCACCCAAGGTGTAGGTAGAACGGAACCCAAGCGAAGTGGCAATAGGTGCACAAATTGCTGCGGCGGTTACCGATGGAACTAAGAGCCAAGGATTAATTAAGATATTCGGGAATTGGATCTTTGGGGTCACTACAAATTGAGCAATGTTAGCCCCAGCGTTGTTTTGACGGAAGGACATGACCGTGTAGTTAACGAATTGTGACGTTGTTCCAATTAGGGCGGCAGCTGATGAGATTGGATCCAACATCAAGGCCACTGATAAGGCAGCAGAAGAGGCTGGCGTCATCAAGAAGAGGGCCCAAACCACTGAGATAGCGATGGAACCAATAACTGGAGAAACTTGTTCCATGTTAGCGATCCACTTAGAAACTGCTAGTAGGGCAGGCGTAACCACGGCAGCGAGGGCTAAACCAGCAACCACCCCGACGGCTAAGGCGCCAAATGGCACTAGGACCATGTCAAGCGGAGTTTTACCAGTTAACCATTTCCCAACGATGGTTGCACAAACGGCTGCTAACAGCGCCGAAATTGGTTGCCCAGTTGTATAAACAGGAGCATTTGCGGCCGTCGCATAAGCTTGACCGGTAGCTGTCAAGGCTTGAGTGGCAGTAGTGGTAAAGTGAACGGCATTGGCCCCGATCATGGCTGAAGCCATCGAAGCAAAGGTTACCAAAGTATTAGTATGAACTTGAGAAGCTACGGCATAACCGATTGCAGGAGCAAGTAAGACTTGAATAGCAGCCCCAACTAACGTTAACGCTTGAATCCCAGTTAATTGACCAATGGTTTGGACTAAAAGTCCACCCCCTAAAATAACCAAGACGGCATTAGCAACGGCAGCGAAAATCCGATATGCAGCTTCCATCCATTTGGATGAGTTCGCATAGGTCTTTTTAGCTCCCTTATGTTCGTGAGCTGTAGAATTGTTCATGAATCGAACCTCCTGAAAAATTAAGAATGATTTAATGTTATCACCAAATCTTAATTTTTCTATAAAATATTTAATTTTAATGAAAGATTAATTTGAAACCGTTTGCTTTCTAGAGGATGCACTCACATACTTTGAATAATTAATTAAATCAACGTTTAATATTAATATATTTTTGTTTTTAGTAAATAAATCTAGCCAAATCGACTAAATAAGTTGCGATAAAGAGCATTATTTCTTCAAAATACACAAGATATTGTGTCAAAACAAAGTATTAATTCTATATCTTGTGTTTATTTTGGTTAAGGCTTATACTAATTTCATTAACTTTAAACTAAGAGAGGATGATGAGAATGCAAAGAAAGGAATTAGTGCAAGCTTGGCACCAGTTAGCTCATTGGTCCCTAGTTAACCAGCGTGGTCAAGAAGAGTCGTTTCAGGAAGTCAAACTGCGGCAGACATTAAAAACCCTGCATTTACAGGCGGAAGCGGCCTTTTTAATCGGGTCAATTGAATTAAAAATTGTGCAAAATAATCTGCATACCACGACGGCTATCCGGCAAGCAATTCTCCAGGTCTTGCATGAACAAGGGTATGTGATCGAAGCTGAGGAATATAAAGATCAACAACGTTTCCGACAATATAAATTAGCCTAAAGTAAAAGCCAGGTTGGCTTCATCCTTAAGATGAGGCAACCTGGCTTTTAACTTAGTTATTGGTTGAATCAGGATTGGTAATCTTGATCCGGTTGGATGAGGTTGAGGAATGGCTTGCTTCAGGAGCGTCGGTTGAATAATCATCAACGGTTGATTTATCACCATTCTCACTGAAAAGACTAGTCGATTTGTTTCCCAATTTCTTCGCTAATTGTTTGAGCTTCTTTAAGCCGTTAGAATAATTAAATTTCGAAGCTACCACCTTTGTGAACCCTTTTGGCGTGTAGAAACGTAAGAGGTTCTTTTGGTTGAGGGCATCAGAGAGTTTTAATTCTTGGTTAACAAAATTAGTATCCTCACGAATTTGCTTCTTTTCACTCTTGGTTAAAGTAGCTAATTTTCCAGTCGTATTACTATAAATTTTGCCACTGATACTCGTGAACTTATTAGTAATAAAATCGTTATCCCGGAAAGCGACGACTTGCCGGTGTTGCGAAGAGAAGAGATCGGTACCAAAGAAGATATAGCGTTTGGTACTGATACCTAGGAGGTGTAAGAGGGTTGGTAAGACGTCCACTTCGCCACCATACGTGTGATAGACCTTCCCACCGGTTGTTCCTGGAATGACAAACATCAATGGTACCCGCTGCATTTGAACATTGTCGAAATTAGTCCAGTTATTCGCGTCTTTGCCAATAACGGAAGCTAAAGATTTATTCTCACTATTAGAAATTCCATAGTGATCTCCATAAATCATTATGATCGATTTTTTATCTAAACCAGTCTTTTCAAGGTAATTAAAGAATTCTTCCAGCGATTGGTCTAAATAATGAGCAGTGACGAAGTAATTATCAACCGTACTATCACCAGTGTCAGGTGCCGTAAAATCAGAATCTTCGTCTTCACTATCGAGTTCAAATGGGAAGTGGTTTGTCACTGTAATAAATTTGACATAGAAGGGTTGTTGAAGCTGTTCAAGATATTTAACGGAGTTTTGGAATAATAATTTATCTTTTAAGCCATAGCCCGTTGCCTTATCCCCAGAAGTGTCGTAATAGGAGGCATCAAAGAAATATTGATAACCAAGGTTTTTATAGACGTTATTCCGGTTCCAGAAACTAGCCACATTTCCGTGGAAGACAGCGCTAGAATATCCCCGGCGCTGATTTAAGATTGCTGGAGCCCCTTCAAAGGTATTATCTGAGCCTAAAGTAGCGAAGAGCGATCCCTGTGGAAGCCCAAAAGTGCTGGTTTCAAGGAGGTTTTCAGCATCACTAGTTTTCCCTTGTCCGACTTGATGGAAGAAGTTATCAAAGGAATAGGTATCGTTGCTGTTGACTAACGAATTGAGGAAAGGCGTAACTTCTTGCCCATTGACTTTTAATCCAATTAAGAATTGTTGGAAACTCTCTAAGTGAATCACAATCACATTGCGACCCTTGGCGATTCCATACATTTTATCGTTGGGTTTAGCATAGATCGATTCGGTGAATTTGCGGACCTGGTTAAGTTGCGACTTAGTAGCACTACTTCGCATCTGGTTAACTTGCTGGTTTTGAATGACATTGTAGGCCGTGAAAGTATCAATGCCTAAATATTTAACGATATAAGTCCGATCAAAAGTCCGTCCTAATAGTTGGGGCCGGTCCATTTCAGCAACCATCAGGTTAGTACCAATCAACACGAGTGCAATTGAAGTAATCGCAAAGGCAAACCGATGGGTAACTGCCCGGGGATCAAACTTAATTTTGCGAAGAATCATCAAAATTAAGATGATGGCGATATCAAGCCAGAATAAAACGTCATGGGGCTTGGTCAGGGCTAATGAACTACCACTTAAGCCTTGGTTAACTTTCGAATAGCCGGCAATGGTGGCGATCGTCATAAAATCGGTAAATTCGCGGTAGTAAATGACATTTAAATACAATAACAGAGTATTTAAAATATCAATTTCCATTAAAACTGGGTAGAAAAACCGGGATTTTTTAAAGTAAAAAGCCAAACCGAATAACAGGATCGTGGTCCCTAACGGATTGACTAGCAGTAGAATATACTGCAAGAGTCCGGTTTCACCGAGACTGAAATCAACGAAATAAGCTAGTAAGGTTTTTAACCAGAACAAGACGGTTAGAACTAGAAATAGTCCTAACCGCGTGTTCAATAGGTTGCCCATTTTCTTGAACATGGGACGCTCCTTTATTATCTGTAGAATCGTGATGAAATCACTGATGAAAATATTTTAGCACACTTTAAAAGGCGGCGTTTTAATATCCAAGGGAAAATTAGAAAATTTAAGCAGGTCTTTAGAATTAATGGGGTAAAATAAGAGTATCGATAGCGGAGGTGAAAATGATGACTAAGTTAAATATTTTTTTAGTGCGGCATGGTCAGACCTATTTTAATATATATAATAAATTACAAGGCTGGAGTAATAGCCCTTTGACCCAACAAGGGCGTGAAGATGCTCAACGAGTCGGGCAGCGGTTAAAAGATATTCACCTTGACGCTGCTTTTTGTAGCGATCTAACCCGGGCGGTCGAAACTTGCCAGACGATTTTAAACGTCAATGAAGCGGACTCAGTCGTCCGGCCGCGGACCACCCCTGATTTGCGAGAAGAATTTTATGGGGTTTTTGAAGGGACGAACATGTCATTAGCCTGGGAAATGGCGGGCCTGCCGCATGGTTATAAGACCTTTAAGGACATTGTGACGGACTATTCGATTAATCAAGCTAAGGATTGGTTAAAAGAAGCTGATCCTTTCCATGATGCCGAAAATAGTCAAGAGTACTGGGAACGGTTGGATCGGGGGTTAGCGACGATTCGTCAAGCCGATTTACTGGATGAAGCTAATGTTTTATTGGTTAGTCATGGCAATACCTGTTTAAGTTTGATAGAACGGTTTGGTGAAGGGAAATATGATATCACCGAACGACCAGCAAATGGTAGTTTATCTAAACTAGTGATGACGGATGATGACGTTAAGGTCATCACTTACAACGAATAAAAGGAAGCTGAAAAACAATCAGGCGCGCTTTTTGAACGTCGGTACCGGTGTAATCAAAAAATGGGTGGGTAGAAATGTCAATTAGCATTTCTTCCCACCCTCTTTTGTTAGGCCATTTTATGGTCTAGATAACGTGATAGTAATGATAATAAGTAACAAACAATAAAGTACATTACCGCAATTGCCACGAACATTGGGATAATGTAGGTACTATTCTGTCCATAGACAATTTCGGCATGATACATTAATTCTGGTAGCACGATAATCGTTGCTAAAGAAGTATCCTTAACCAGGGAAATGAATTGACTGACTAAGGCCGGTAACATGTGTTTCAACCCTTGAGGAAGTACCACGATCCGTAAGGCTTGCCAGTGAGTCATTCCATTAGCCATGGCCCCTTCAGTTTGCCCGATATCAATCCCTTGTAAACCAGAACGGACAATTTCCGCAATCATCATTGATTCAAACAGTGACATTGACATAATCGCTGAAGGAATTACTGGCGGGCGGAAACCAATATTAGGTAGCCCAAAGTAAACGAAGAAAATGATCAGCAGTAATGGTAGGTTTCGAATAATATCAATCACAAAGCCCACGATTGCCGAAACATACTTAATTCGCATGTACCGAATAGTTCCTAAGAGAATGCCGACAATTAAACTAATCAAAATGGAAACGACTGAAATTTCAATCGTAACCCATAATCCTTCCAAGAGGAAGCGGATGTTAATCCATGAATAAGCATCAATAAAAGTTTGCATACCCTTCTTCCTCCTATCCTAATTTCTTTTCCAAATGCCGCATGTAATAACTTAAAGACAGGGTGATTACAAGATATAAGACCCCAACGATAAAGTATGACGGCATCGTTTCTAAGGTGTTGCTAGCAATTAAATTTCCCTCATACATCAAATCTAATCCTGCGACGAAGGCTAAGACGGAAGAATTTTTAACGAGGTTAATAAATTGGTTCCCCAGCGGTGGGATTACCACCCGGAAGGCTTGTGGTAAAACAATGAGCCGCATGGCTTGCCAGTATGTTAGTCCGTTGGCTAAGGCCCCTTTCAGCTGTCCTTCATCAATGGAGTTGATCCCCGAGCGGACGGTTTCGGCGATAAAGGCCGAGGTATATAGGGTTAAACCAATGGTCCCAGCAGTAAAACCGTTAATCTTGACGATGTATAACGGTACGATTAAGAAGAAGGCCATGGTAATTACCAGAAGAGGAATATTTCGGAAAATTTCCACGTAAATATTAGCTAAAATCCGAATCCAACGATGTTCTGATAATTCCAGCAGGGCAAATACCGTTCCAATAATTAAACTAAAGATTAGGGCAATAATACTAGAAGCGAGAGTGACGCCAAGGCCGGATAAGAATAATTGCCAATTAGATGTAATTAAATTAATCATGAGCGCTTCATCTCCTCGTAATTAAAGCCTTTGACATCGCCAAACCATTTCTTCAATAGTTTATTGTAGGTGCCATCTTTTTCTAATTCTTCGAGGGCCCAGTTCAGTTTCTTCAAGAAGGCCTTTTGATTTTTATTGACCGCAATCCCATATGGTTCTTTGGTAAAGGTCCCACCAACGACTTCATAGCCTTTGTTTTCACTGGCTAACCCGTATAAGATCCCGTTATCAGTGGTCATGGCATCTCCTTGACCAGACTTGAGGGCCGTCATATCTTGAGCATAGTCTGATAATTGTAAGACCGTGGCTTTAGGGGCGACCTTAGCCACATTTTGAACCGAGGACGATCCTGAAACCCCGAGGATGACTTTTCCTTTTTTGTTTAAGTCTTTAATACTGGTGATGCCACTCCCTTTTTTAACTAAGATCGATTGACCGGCATCAAAATAGGATTTCGAGAAATCAACTTGTTTAGCCCGTTCGGGAGTGATGGTCATGGTTGCCATAATCGCATCGATATTCCCATTCTTCAAAAGCGGAATCCGCGTACTACTAGTGACGGGGACGAATTCGGCTTTAGCATCAGGACCCAGAATCTTCTTGGTCATCGCCTTAGCTAAATCAATTTCAAACCCTTCTAGTTGACCGGTTTTGATATTTTCCAACCCAAATAGGCGGGTGTCAGCTTTAACCCCCCAGGTAATGGTTTTGGACTTTTGATCCGCTTTTAAAACATTTCGATTTGCCACAGAGGTGGTACTACATGCCGATAAGGTGAGCCCTAAGGTAGCCATAATGGCAATCAGACTCAATCGGCGCCAAAATTTCTTCATGCCAGCCTCCTTAAATGTGTCCGTTAATCTTACTTAAGAATTGGCGAGCCCGTTCGTTTGATGGTTCTCCATCGAAGAAGTTTTCAGTTGAGTCATCTTCGAGGATCCGACCATCGGCCATAAAGATAACCCGGTCTGCCACGGCCTTGGCAAAACCCATTTCGTGGGTCACCACTAACATGGTCATATCACTACGATGGGCAATTTCTTTCATAACATCCAAAACATCATCAATCATTTCCGGGTCCAAAGCACTGGTCGGTTCGTCAAACAACAGACATTTTGGTTTCATGGCCAAACTCCGCGCAATTGCCACCCGTTGCTTTTGCCCACCAGACAGTTGGGCCGGCATATTGTGGGCCTTATCAGCTAAACCAACTTGTTCCAAGAGGCCCATGGCTAATTTTTTATTTTCTTCCTCAGGCCGTTTTAAAACTACCCGGGGAGCCAACATAATGTTTTCAAGCACATCTTTATTGTTATATAGGTTGAAGTGTTGGAAAACCATCCCCACATCTTTGCGGATCTTGTTGACATCGGTTTTCTTATCCCCAAGGTCGAATCCATTGACGATTAGTTGACCACTTCGAATCGGATCAAGACCATTGACCGTCCGGATCAAACTACTTTTTCCTGAACCAGAAGGGCCGATTAAAACTACCGTTTCGCCGGCGTCGATTTTTAAGTTAATGTCTTTTAAAGCGTGAAAATCGCCATAGTATTTTTGAACATTTTTAAATTCAATCATTGCCATAGAGATCGTTTCCTCCAATGTATAATAAGATTCTCATTAAATAATTTTACTATAATTTAATATATGCATGCAACAGATTACACTTCTGGTCACAAAAAGGACACATTTTAATGTCTTTAAGAAATAAAAAGATCCTCTCCAAAAGAGAGAATCGTGACAAATTTATTTCCACCAGCGCTTATTGAACATGAACCAAATTGACAAAGCAATAAAAATCAAGGTGATAATGACCGTGATCTGCCATGCCCAGTCGTTTTGCGCGAAGGGGAGACTTTTGACGTTTTCACCATAAAAACCTGAAACAATTGGTGGAATAGCCAGGATGATTGAATAAACCGTTAAAAATTTCATTGTCTGGTTTAGATTGCTATCTAAAACATTGCTATAGGCGGATGAAACCCTAGAAACAACATCCGAAGTCATTTGGGCCATTTCGAGTCCTTGTTGAGCTTCAATGATGGCATCATCAAGTTTGTTTTGTTGACTAGTAGTTAGCGTATATAAGAAACGCCGCTTAAACTCCTGGAGCAAGGAAACATTCCCTTGGATCGAACTTAGAATATAGACCAAGTTAGTTTCCAACTCCATAAACTTATTAATCGACACGCGTTCATTGCGTTTACGAATGTTTTTTTGGAGGGCCTTGCGCTGATTGTCAGCTTTTCGGATCGGTAAGAAGTAGTCGGTTGACAATTGATAGAGCAAGGGAAGCACCACATCATAAATTGAATGAATCGGATGGTGAGCTCGTTCGTTCTTAATCAATTGGGCAATAATCCCGTTGACAAAGTTGGTTTGGGCATTGGTAAAGGTTAAGACATTATTATTGGTTAACATGATCCCAATAGGAGCCGTTACATCATCGTCTTCTTCGGGATGGGCGATGTAAACGTCAAAAATCAACAGAGTGATATGGGCATCATGGTCAATTTCGATACGAGCCTTTTCAAAGGGGTCAATGGCGTAGTCTAACATGTCGGAAGTGACTTCATACCGTTCAAACAGTTCTTGTTGTTCATTGGGGAGAGGTTCAAAGACGCTAACCCAGTAGCTATGTTCATTTAATTGGACTGAACTGAGCATAGGAGAACCTCCATGAAGTCTTAAGGATGAATCGTGCCGATTAGTTGCTTAACCGTACTCCGGATAATAAGTGGGTTTGGATCCGTCATGTGTTGACTTAGTAACATGATATAGCCTTGAACAAATGACCAGAATTGAATGAAGAGCACTTGTTCATTAAAGTGTAAGCCCGTTTGTTCCTTGATGTTAGTGATATGGCGTTTCAAAATGTCAATAAATGGTAAGCCCTGGCGGTTACCGTTAAAGACATTTGATAAGCTAGGGTTCGAGAAGAAGAAGTTTGCTAAGTTTGGTTCATCCATATACCACTTAATCAAATCTTCCCCGATTTTGATAATGGCCTCAGTTGAATCGCTGTAGTCGTTATATTCTTCTTTATCCGCCATTTGTTCAGACAAAGCATAGGTAACGGCAGCGAATAAATCTTCCTTATTTGTGAAATGGGAGTAAACTACCCCAGTGGTGGCACCAATCTCATTGGCTAATCGACGTAAAGTTATGTTTTGGTAGCCATGTTTGCTAATTTCTTGAATCGTTAATTGTACTAGTGAATCTTTAGTTGCTTTAACCATACTTAGATCTCCCTTAAATATTATTTCTGTATTGATTATAACAACTTTACAATCGTGTTGTCCAATAGTTTTATCACAATCGAGATTTTGGTTAATCGATCGATAAATAAATTCCGCTTAATGGTTATAAGTAATATCATTTTTAGTTGCGAACAGTTTTTTGTTAAAATAAATGACACGGTATAAAAAGGAGGAATGGACTTAATTGTCACTTTTAAGAGAACTATATGGTCCCTTTTTTAGTGGCCACAATTGGCTATCAGTTTTAACATCTGGTCAGGATTGGTTGATCATCTTTTCATTAGTTTTGATGGAATGTTTGCTGTCAGTTGATAATGCGGTGGTATTGGCGGCGCAAACCCGGGTTTTACCTAATTTACGGGAACAAGAAGAGTCCTTGTTTTATGGGATTTGGGGGTCCTACCTATTCCGGTTCTTGGTGATTGGAATTGGGACCTACTTAATTAACTTTTGGGAGATTAAAGTCATCGGGGCAGCATATTTAGCCTACATGACTTATCGATTCTTCCATGTTAAATTCTTTGGCAAAAAGCCAGCGCATCAGCGACGTCAGGGATCGTTAGCGAACCTCTCGGGGCGCAAACGCTTCTGGGCGGTTGTGGCGCAAATTGAATTTACTGACATTGTATTCTCAATTGATTCAGTTTTAGCAGCGCTTGCCGTTTCTGATAATCCAGTGATTGTCCTAATTGGAGGGATCATTGGGATCTTATGTATGCGGGGCATTGCCGAGTTCATAATGAAATTAATGGAAAAGGTTCCGGAATTAGAACCAATGGCCTATGTCTTAATCTTTATTATCGCGATTAAGCTCTTTTTAACGATTCCGGCAATTGATATTGAAATTTCATCGGGATTGTTCGGTACCTTTATTTTAATTGTTTTCCTAGTGACCTTAATCATTCACTTTATTCGTAAGCGAGGAAATAAAAATGGCGATTAATGTAAGTCCAGTTAATTTTGAGCAAGCTTTAGAGGGACCGATTACCTTAGTGGATTTCTGGGCAGATTGGTGTGGACCTTGTAAATTAATGGCTCCAGTTTTAGATGAGTTAGAAGCTCATTATCAGGACCGAGTTAAGTTTGTTCGTTATGATGTTGAACAAGATAATTCGATCCCACAACGCTATAAGGTCATGAGTATGCCTAGTTTGGTCCTGTTCCGTGATGGGGTGGTCAAAGAAAAGGTGACGGGAATTTATAATTATCAACAACTGTCACATTACTTAGATCGAAAATTAGCTGAATAGGATTTGACGGTAATTATCAGTGTAGTTAAAAACGAGGCGAGAAAGAAACTAATCTACGTTTCTTTCCCGCCTTGTTTTTGACTTGAACCTTGGTCGATAAATTAAAAAGAGCAGAATCCCTAAACCAGCGGTGAGGACATCGGCGATCGGTTGCGCCACGATAACTCCAGTGTAGCCGAATAATTGACTGGTAATGACAATGACGATGAAAAAGATCAGGCCTTGGCGACTGACCGAGAGTAAAAAGGCTGGGAAAGCTTTCCCCATTGATTGAAACATCGTTGTAAAGACTAACATAATTCCGGCGAAGGTGGAGGATAAGACCAACCAGCGGATCATTCCAGCACCTTCAGAAATGACACGCGGATCATGCAAGAAACCTTTCATAAGGGTAGGTGCCAAAATAAACATCAAGACGGTCATAATAATTGAAAAGCCACAGACTACCTGTAAATCAAACTTCATAATTTGATTAAAGCGTTTCGCATCTTTGGCGCCATAAGTATAACCAATTAGCGGTTGGGCTCCAAAGGCAAAGCCCACGAAAACCATATTGATAATAGTGCTAATCTTGAGGGCGATACCCATAGTAGCGACGCTATCGGCCCCGTAAGGGATTAGGTAATGATTGGTAAGGGCGATGGCAAATGTCGACATAATATTAGTAACGGAAGCCGGAATTCCAATTGCGAACAGTTCCCATTGAAGATGACGACTAATTTTAGTTTCTTTAATTGAGGTCGTGAGACGGGTACTCTTGGTGTGTGTATAGTAGATTAAAAAGCCATCACTAATAATTTGGGAGATGACGGTGGCGGTTGCTGATCCGGCGGCGCCTAAACCTAACGGGAAGATGAAAATAGGATTTAAAATAATATTTAAAATCGTCCCAATCATACTTGCCTTCATTGATTCCAGGGCAAGTCCTTCGGTTCGCAAAATATTAGTAGGGGCAAGACCAAAAACAATAAAGGTCGCCCCGCTGACCAAGACCGTATAGTATTCGTTGGCGTATTGCCAGGTAGCGCTGGTTGCTCCCAATAAGTGCAAGATTGGAGTTTTAAAGACCAGCATAATAATTGTGACGATAATCCCACATAAAATTGAGCCATAAAAAGCATAGCCACTAACGTTGCGGCCGAGTTGATCTTGCTTTTCGCCGAAGAGACGAGAAATTACCGAACTTCCGCCTAGACCAAAAATATCGCCAAGGGCGATCAAAAAGGTAAAGATGGGGGCGCTTTGCGAAACCCCGGCGACTAAATTAGGGTTTTGGGTTTGGGAAACGAAGAAGGTATCCACCATGTTGTACACCAAGGTGACGACCATACTTAAGACGACGGGCATTGCCAAGGTGAAGTAGGCTTTCGGGATTGAAGTGTGTTCGAATAGTTTGTCCATGACTAAGAACTCCTTTTATGATAACCAAGCCATTTTAAGGGAAAAGTCAGCTCGGATGCAAGGGGCGTGTTAAAATCAAACCATTGAATTGAAGGAGATTATAATGGCGGTTTTAGATGTAAACGGCTTAACCATGAGTTATGCTGATAAGAAATTATATGATCAAGCTAGTTTTCAATTAGAACGAGGCGAGCACATGGGAATTGTCGGTGAAAATGGAGCCGGGAAATCTACCCTAATTAAAATCTTAATTGGCCAAGTGCTGCCGGTCGCTGGAAAAATTACTTGGCAAAAGAATCTTAAAATCGGTTATTTGGATCAATATGTTGATATTAAGGCGGGAATGACTTTAATCGAATTTCTCCAAACCGCTTTTCAAGATTTGTATGCGAAAAATGACCAGATGAACCAACTTTATGCAGACTATGCCGAAAAATTGGATGACCATCTGCTCAATCAAGCTGGTCAACTCCAAGCGGATCTTGACGCTCATCATTTTTATGAAATCGATACGCAAATTGAACGGGTAATGACGGGGTTAGGTTTAATTGAATTAGGTCGTGACCACATCGTAGCCGAAATGAGTGGGGGACAGCGTTCCAAAATTATTTTAGCTAAAATGCTGTTAGAAGAACCTGACGTGATTTTACTAGATGAACCGACGAACTATTTAGATACTGCCCATATCGAATGGCTAATTGAATATTTAAGTAATTATGACGGATCAGCCATGATCATTTCGCATGACTATGACTTTTTAGAGCGAGTTACGAATACGATTTGTGATGTCGCTTTTGGTAAGATCACAAAGTATCGGGGAAGTTTCCAACAAGCAATGCGACAAAAGACCGAACGGCAGGCACTCCAAGCACGCGAATATGAAAAACAACAAGAAGTCATTGATAAGGCCCAGCGCTTTATCCGTAAGAATAAGGCGGGCTCAAAGTCGACCATGGCGAAGTCACGGGAAAAAATGTTAGCGCGGATGGATCGGATTGATCCGCCGAGTGATAATGTGCAAGCTAACTTTAATTTTCCCTATGAGAATACGGGGTCAGCGAATGCATTGCGGGTAGAGAACTTAAGTGCCGGCTACCAACGACCGTTGCTGGCTCCAGTGACTTTTTCGATGTCCAGTGGCGAAAAAATCCTGTTTAGTGGTTTTAATGGGGTTGGAAAATCAACCCTTATCAAAACTATTTTGGGCGAGATTCCTGCGCTGGGTGGGACTGCTAGTTTTTCGCCATCGACAATCGTGAATTATTTTGATCAAGACTTAATCTGGGATGATCCATCACTATCCCCATTACAAACCTTGCAAAATTTATTCCCAACGATGTTGCCAAAAACGATTCGTCAACGGTTGGCTCGGGCTGGCATTAACGCTGCTAATACGATGAAGCCCCTCCAACTATTATCGGGGGGTGAACAAACCAAAGTTAAGCTAGCTATATTAGAGCTAACGCCGGCCAATTTTTTAATCTTAGATGAACCGACCAATCATCTTGACGAACCCACGAAAGCAGCCTTAAAACAGGCACTACAGTCGTTTAAGGGAAGCTTAATTCTAGTTAGTCATGAACAAAGCTTTACAAACGGATGGTTTGACAAGGTGCTGAATGTTGAGAAACTGAGCCTTAAAGGAGAAAAACATGCCAAGAACAATTAAGGTATTTTCACATAATGATTTAGACGGGTTTGGCGCTCCCTATTTACTAAAAGCGGTCCAACCGACCATGTTTTCGGAGACGACCTTTGAAATTGAACCTATCGGTGCTGGAAGAATTGATGATGCCTTAGCACAATGGCTACGAGATCCAGCTGCCAGCCAGTGTACGGATGTTTATATCATGGATATGACGCCCGATAATGATTACACCATCCAACAGTTAGATCGCTACTTTGCTAATCACTGGTTGATCTTTGATCATCATGATAGTGAGGCTGAGATTCGCCAAAAATATCGACCCAACGTGGTGACCAGTTCAATCAAAAACCCGAGTGCGGTTAGTATTGTCTGGGAATGGTTGCAAGGCCAAGATTATTTTGATCAATTAGCTAGTACTCGCCAGGTATCTCTAGCGGAATATGTCGAAGCGATTCGGGCCTATGATACCTGGGATTGGCAAAACGATCCTGATATGGCAACTGAAGTTCGGCAAATGGCCGATGAATTAGACCAGCTATTCTGGTTTTATCCGTTGGATTATTCCGCGACCTTTATCGAACAGTTATTGGCGACCGATTGGGCGACCTATCGTCACCAAAATGAATTACTAATTACGACTTTAAATGAGCGGCGAAGCCATTATTTAAAGCATCACTTGAAGGATGTAGTGGAAGCTAAGATTGATGATCACATTTGGGCAATCGTCTATGCGAATGATTACAAGTCTGAAATAGGTCATCAAGTCCTAAAAGATCATCCCGCCGCCCAAGCGGCTATGGTCGTTAGTCCCAAAAGTATCTCTTTTCGTAGTAATGGGGAACTAGATGTGGCCTCCTTTGCTGAGAAGTATTTCCGTGGTGGTGGGCATGAGGCGGCTGCGGGCGCCCGTATTGACTTTAACTTGATTGAAGTTGGGGAAAAGGCCTTGATTGAATTTGTTCAAGATACAGTTGAAAATCACCAGGAAGAAGTTGAAGCTACGAATGAGACGTTAGCCGATACCCCGATGGGGGCGCAATTAGCTAAATTAGCTGAACAGTTGAAAAAGCAGTCAA
>NZ_AICN01000015.1:0-4087 GCF_000247775.1 Limosilactobacillus gastricus PS3 | reverse complement strand
CTTGACAGATACATTTATAGAAAAGGGTTTGACAGCGCTTACACCTTTTAGTATTATTATGACATAAGGTAAGGAATTACCTTCTAATCAATTCTCTTTCTCTCTTATGCCAATCATCGTCTTATAGGCGGTGATTTTTTTATTGGGATTGGTTATAATTATTGGTTGAAGGAGTGAGAATATGGCTGAAATTGGGGTCTTAGACCTAATTGAACAAATTACCCGTTTAGATGGGAGTAAATATTACGAAATTGGTAATATGGTGCACAATGGTCGTGCCGAACTTGCCGCTGAACGAGGGTTCATTAAGGAAGTGCGAATTTTAAAATTAAATATTCCACACTCACAAACTGTGATTAAATATGAACAGTTCGTTAACGAACATTATCAAATGCAAGACGAATCAATGGACCATTGGGAAGAATGGCCGCGAAATGATGAAGCGGACGAGTGGGTGCAAACGATCGTGCAGGATAACCACGTTGGATAAAAAGTTGGGGGAAATAAATGGGGAATAGGCAAACGGGACGACGACATATTACAGGGGTCGATGGATTACGGGCAATTGCGGTTATTGGGGTGATTATTTATCATTTAATGCCCAGTGTCGCGCAAGGGGGATTTTTGGGAGTTCCCATCTTCTTGTTAATTTCAGGTTACTTTGTCACTTGTCAATTAGTGGTCGAGTATGACCACACGAATCGGATTGACTTTTTTCATTTTTATCATAAACGATTTGAAAGGTTGTATCCAACTTTAGTCGCGATGTTGATTGTGACAACGGCTTATATTACCTTGTTTCAAAGATCCTTATTAGTAAATTTGCGGTCGACGATTTGGACCAATCTTTTGTGGGTCTATAACTGGTGGGAAATTGGGCATGGGCAATCTTATTTTGATCGCTTTGCGGGCGAATCTCCTTTTACCCATTTATGGACGCTGGGGGTTGAGGTTCAGTTTTATGTTCTTTGGCCAATGCTCTTAGTAATTTTGTTGATGATGTTTTATCAACGTCGTCAGCGCGTTAGGTGGGTAGTATTGTTATTGGCAATCCTGTCAGCGCTTGAAATGGCGGTCCTATATCACCCGACTAGCATTAATCGGGTCTATTACGGGACCGATACGCGGGCTTTTTCGCTTATGTTAGGGGCCTTTTTAGGTTTGATTTGGCCCATTAATCATCTTCGACCAAATATTGACCGAGCGTGGTCAACAGCGCTAGATTTTTTGGGCATCCTAACCTTATTGGGAACCATTTTTGGTTTCTTCACCCTATCGGGGCAGGATGCCGCTACTTACCGAGGAGCAATGTTTGGTTATAGTTTCTTGGGGACGATCTTGCTAGCGACGATTGTTCATCCAGGTGCCCATATGAACCGTCTATTAACTAATCATTTGTTTACCTGGATCGGGAAACGCTCATATGGAATCTATGTCTATCAATTTCCCGTTATGATTTTTTATGAAAATGTTGTTAAGGTGGGAAATCATCCATTAATTCACGGCATTATCCAGCTGGCAATTATTATGGGGATTAGTGAATTATCTTATCGTTACTTCGAACGCCCATTAGCTAATTATGATTGGCATAATCTAGGACAGACCTTACGGACTCTCTTTAATCGGACTCAATGGCGACGGTGGCTAGTGGTTGGCCCGGCCCTAATCTTAACTGGGATTGCCATCTACGGATTATGTTTACCTGAACCGAAGCCAACAGCGACGGCAGTTCAAAAACGGATTACGCAAAATGCCAAAATGATCGCGAAACGGAATCAAGAAATTGCGGCTGGCAAGACGCCCCAGGTGAATGTTAATAGTAATTCGATTAAGCAGCGTTATGATTTAACTACAAAGCAGGTCAAAAAACTACAGCGATTAAAAATTACCGCCGTTGGTGATTCCGTAATGCTGGATGCATCTCAATCGATTCAACAATTAATGCCCCTCGCATATGTTGATGGTCAGGTTGGCCGTCAAGGAAACGATACGCCTACTGTTTTAAAGACTTTGGCTAGTCAAGGACGCTTGGCCAATATTGTCGTTCTTAATTTAGGTACTAATGGTCCAATTAAGGATCAAGCGGTGGATGAGATGTTATCGATTATTGGTAGTAAGCGCCAGGTCTATTGGGTAACTGCGCATGTGCCGACTAGATCATGGCAAGATTCGGTAAATGACCAGATAAAAAAAGCGGCAAAAACCCACCAAAATGTTCATCTTGTCGATTGGTACCAATTAAGTAAGGATCATAATGACTGGTTTGCCAGTGATCAGGTTCATATGCAAGAAAAGGGTAATGTGCAATTTACGCGGCTGATTGCAACCACGATATTAAAATATAATAAGTAGAGGTAATGATAATGCAACAAATGATCGCCTTAGATTTAGATAATACTTTATTTAATTCTGATAAAGAAATCAGTCCACGGAATGAACAGGTTCTGAAGCGGGTTCATCAAGCCGGGGTCAAAATTGTTTTATGCACCGGGAGACCAATAAACGCCATTCGGAATTATCTCGATCAACTAGAACTCAATCAGGCGGAAGACTATACCATTAACTTTAATGGAGGCCTCGTAACTAATAATCAAACGGGCGAATTTTTATTTCAAAAAGGACTTGTAAAGTCGGATTTAGATGTTTTGTATGAATTCGTCATGGCACACCAATTGCCATTAGATGTTCTTGATTTTGATAAAGTATATGAAATTAAAACCGGACAACAGTCTTTATATGGTGCTACGGTGAAAGGAATTGACTTTACCAATGATGATTATCAAGACTTACCAGCGGGAGATAAATTATACAGTAAAGCAGTTATTGCGGTAGATCCAGCCCAAATGGCGCAGGTGAAAGCTTTAGTTCGGGATGATGATCAAATAGGGCAACACTTTACGGTGGTTCAATCGCAACCACATATCTTAGAATTTATTCCTTTGGGATTAAATAAAGCAGTGGGCTTGCAGCACTTACTGGAGCATTTTGAAATGACCTTTGCAGACCTAACGGCTTTTGGTGATGCTGATAATGATAAAGAAATGTTAGCAGCGGCTGGTGATGGAGTGGTGATGGCGAATGGTTTGCCGGCTGTTAAAACAATTGCCGATCACGAAACTTTATCTAACGATGAAGACGGCGTGGCAGTTTACATTGAGAATAAATTTGTAACATTATTGCAATAAAAAGACTAAAAAGGGCTAAATTAAGGTGATTAACCTTGATTTAGCCCTTTTTTTGCAAAAATTTAGGGAGTAAATATTACATCAAATAACGATAATATGAAAATATCGCTAAAATGCTTAGTGATAGGATTCGGTAGCAGATTTAAATGGAATGGTAGTCTTAAAACAGGTGATTAAATGACAGAAGATAACAAAAGAGAAAGGGAACGTAATCTTTTTGTGATGAATCAGTAATTTTATTCCAGTAGTATATTACTTGTCGCTAAGGCAAGTACAAAGAAAAGGAATGATATATTACATGTTTAAGTTTAAGAAAAAGTTCTTAATCCAATTAACGACGACCTTAGGAGCATTAGCATTGGGAGTAACTGCTGCCGTAACTGTTGCTAATGCCGATACCACTTACACTGTTAAGAGTGGTGATACCTTAAATAGTATTTCCCAACAATATGTTGGTGATAAATCATTAGTTAGTTCAATTGTAAAAGCTAACAATATCAGTGACCAAAACGTAATCTATGTTGGTGAACAACTTACTATCCCAACCGATAGTAGTGATAATGCATCAACTAATACCGATTCTTCAACCACGAGTGATAACAGTAGTAATACTGATTCTAACAGTTCAACGACAACTGATTCTTCTAGCTATACTTCATCTGTCTCCGGCAGTGAAGCTGAAGCGAAGGAATGGATTGCTCAAAAGGAATCCAGTGGTTCTTATACCGCAAGTAACGGGAACTATTATGGTCGTTACCAATTGTCACTATCATACTTAAATGGTGATCTATCGGCTTCTAACCAAGAAAAGGTTGCTGATCAATACGTTGCTAGTCGTTATGGTTCATGGACAGCCGCTAAGGCATTCTGGGAAGCTAACGGTTGGTACTAATATTTTTACC
>NZ_AICN01000016.1:0-2850 GCF_000247775.1 Limosilactobacillus gastricus PS3 | reverse complement strand
GTCGGGACTGGGAATGGCGATTGTGCATCAATTAGTGGAATTACATGGTGGTAAAATTACGGTCAAGAGTAAGCCTAATCAAGGCTCAACCTTCACTGCCTTTTTCCCAGATCGCCAACATGCTCCACAATATTCACCGAAACGGTCCAAAAAACCAGAAGAATAAAATAGTAAATCAGTAAGGTTAACTTACTGATTTTTTTGTGAAAAAAATAAATAATACTTGAAGTAAGCGGATTCAGTCAGTAAACTAAACAAAGTCGACAATTAAAATACCAAAATTTGTATGAGGTGAAAATTTAATGAATTATTTAATCGGTTTAATCCCGGCTTTAGGTTGGGGGATCATGCCGCTACTAGCAACCAAAGCTGGTGGGTCGGAAAAAAACCAAATTTTTGGGATTGGAGCTGGTGCCAGCATTATCGGGATCTTAGCTTTTATCATCACAAAGCCTTCGGTTAGCTGGCAAGCCTTTATTTTCTCCATGGTTTGTGGGGCCATTTGGTCCACGGCTCAGATTGGTCAATTTATTTCATTCAAGCGGATGGGAGTCTCAACCACGGTTCCTTTATCAACGGTTTTCCAATTAGTTGGAAATTCAATCATCGGAACCCTTTGGTTAGGAGAATGGCAAGGGGCTAAAGCCCTTACGATTGGTTTTGGCGCCTTAGTGATTGTTGTTATCGGGGCTCTATTAACGTCAGTGACGGATAAGAACGGTGAAGAAGCCGGGAAGATTACCGTTGGGAATGTTTTATTCTTGTTAGTGACCACGATTGGTTACTGGGTATACTCGGTCTTTCCGAATGTCTTTAATAAGATTAATTTAGGTGCCCATTCCTCAGAAGGGATCTTTTTACCAGAAGTCCTGGGGATTTTATTAGGGGCCTTACTCTACTTAATCTTTACGGGAGAATTAAAAACCTTTAAAGATAAAGAACAGTATTTAAATATTATTCCAGGTTTATCATGGGGGATTGCCGCCTTTGCCTACATCTTTGCCGGACGTGGTTTAGGAACGAATACCGCCTTTGTGCTTACCCAGTTGAATGTGATCATTGCAACCTTTGGGGGAATCTTAATTTTGCATGAACACAAGAGCCCACGGGAAATGAAGTACACGGTAGCAGGGATTATTTGCATTATTGTCGGTAGTATTTTAACGATTTTTGCATAACACATTGGTTGGCGTCGTTTAAAGCGACGTCACTTTTTATTTACTTACGATTTGTTTAAAATTACACAAAATCAGTGTCCTTTATTGAAAAGGGTTTCATAAACAGTTATCATTAAAGATGTATAAGAATAAAGAAAAAGAGGTAGTAATGATGGCTCATTTAAGTTTTGATAGTAGTGCATTGAAGAAGTTCGTTCATGAAAACGAATTGGGTGAGATGCAAGCAATGGTGAATGCGGCTGATAGTCAGTTGCGGAATGGGACTGGGGCCGGAGCAGACTTTCGTGATTGGCTCCATTTACCAACTGAATATGATCAAGAGGAATTTGCTCGGATTAAGGCCGCTGCCAAAAAGATTCAAGCTGATTCGGATTTCTTAGTTACGATTGGGATCGGTGGCTCATACCTAGGTGCACGGATGGCCATTGATTTCTTGCATAATAGTTTTTACCAAGCCCAAACTCCAGACGCCCGCAAGGCTCCATTTGTGGTCTTTGCTGGGAACTCCTTGAGCTCATCATACCTGCAAGACTTAATTACTTTGATCGGTGATCACGACTTTTCCATTAACGTGATTTCCAAATCTGGAACGACCACGGAACCGTCCATTGCTTTCCGGGTTTTCCATGAATTATTGGTAAAGAAGTATGGTGAAGAAGCAGCTAACCAACGGATTTACGCGACGACAGATCGAGCACGGGGAGCTTTGAAGACGGAAGCGGACGCTAATGGTTGGGAAACCTTTGTGATTCCTGATGGTGTTGGTGGTCGTTACTCTGTTTTGACTGCCGTTGGCTTATTACCAATTGCCGCTTCTGGTGCTGATATTGATCAATTAATGGCTGGTGCTGCGGAAGCCGAAAAGACCTATGTGGATCCTGATTTAAGTAAGAATGAAGCATATCAATATGCAGCATACCGGAATATCTTATACCGGAAAGGTTACACGACCGAATTACTGGAAAACTATGAACCCAATATGGCCATGTTTGCCGAATGGTGGAAGCAATTAGCCGGTGAATCTGAAGGTAAGGACCAAAAGGGAATTTACCCATCTAGCGCCAACTTCACAACCGACCTTCATTCATTAGGTCAATATATCCAAGAAGGGTTGCGGAACCTGATGGAAACGGTCGTCAAGTTAGATACACCAAATCATGATTTGGACGTTCCAGGAGCGGCAAATGATCTTGATGGTTTAGGCTATCTTGAAGGAAAGAGTATCGATTGGGTTAATACTCAAGCATATAAGGCAGTGGTCGCTGCTCATAATGCTGGTGGGGTTCCGGTCATGACAGTTCACATTGATGAAGAAAATGAATATACATTAGGTTACATGATTTACTTCTTTGAAGTTGCCATGGGGATTTCCGGTTACCTAAATGGGATTAATCCATTCAACCAACCAGGGGTTGAAGCATACAAGACTAATATGTTTGGCTTGCTAGGTAAACCAGGTTTTGAAGAAGTTGGTGACCAATTACGCGCTGAAATGGACGACTAGTTGAAGCATCAATTAAAATTATTACATGAACAATTAATAATTGGTTTGGTCACCACAGTTAGCCTTGGATTAGTCAATCTTTTGTTTCCATGGAAAGCTATTTTTTGGATGGCAGTAATCAGTGCTATCTATGGTATTTGTATCTCAGTAATAATACTAGCCTTGTTA
>NZ_AICN01000017.1:0-29211 GCF_000247775.1 Limosilactobacillus gastricus PS3 | reverse complement strand
CCAGGGACCTGTCGACAAGTCCCTGGGTTTTTCTCTAACTATAGTCAGCTAATGCTTCATTTAAAACTTTAATCACCGCTTCATACTGAGCTATTCCATACGCAACGGTGATTTTTTGTGTCTTACTAATGCCATTAGTTTCCCACTCTTTGTTATTCTTCTTTAAAGTATCTAACTTACTTTGCTTATATTCAATTTCCTTTTGAATCAAATTTTTGATTTGTTCATCATTTAAGGAATCACCAAAGAAGAGGTGTAACAAGAAATCTGATTTGAATACTTCTTGTGAAAATTCGGTATCTAGATACTTTTGGAATTCTTTTTTCCCTTCGAGCGTAATTGAAAACACATTCTTATTTGGCTTGTCGGTTTGAACTACCACATGCTTTTCTATCTTTCCCTCTGATTCCAATTTCCTTAGAGTTGGATAAATCATTCCGTAAGTTCCATCATAAAAATACGACAATCTGGTCTTCAAGATATCATTAATCTCATAACCTGTCCGATCCGATCCATTTAAAATTCCTAATACGACATCTCGTCCGTTCATTCATTTCACTTCCGATTCGTTTTTCCTATTTTATCATTTAATATCATCACCATCCATATTCATAAAGTTAATATTAATGTTGACAACAATCTTCTGACCTTTCATACTAACATTGTTAATATGAAAGGAGCATTTTATGTCAAAATCTTATAAAATTTGGATTATTTTGATGGCTAATTGTATTGGAATCTTCTTGTGCATGTTAGATAC
Source organism: Limosilactobacillus gastricus PS3 (assembly GCF_000247775.1). Lineage (GTDB taxonomy): Bacteria > Bacillota > Bacilli > Lactobacillales > Lactobacillaceae > Limosilactobacillus > Limosilactobacillus gastricus_A. The sequence continues at coordinate 28,451 of NZ_AICN01000017.1, read as the reverse complement.
AACCGTGATGAACATTGCATTACCAGATATTCAAACCAGTTTAAAAGTTACCTTAAACAGTCTTTCTTGGCCTTTAAATATATATACAATTATTTTTGCCGCTTTAACGATCCCTTTAGGGAAATTAGCCGAGAACATTGGTATTAAACACACTTATTTAATTGGTTTAGTGGTATTTACCATAGGTTCTGTTATTTCGTCTTTAAGTACTAGCTTGATCCACTTAATGATTGGTCGAGGAATTCAGAGTTTAGGTGCTTCCATTGTCTTTCCTCTATCAATGACTATCGGAATTAATCTCGTCTCTTTGGAATCAAGAAAGAAAACTATTGCCGCATTAGGTATTACCCAGGGGCTTGCTGCCGCATTAGGACCATCCATTGGTGGAGTATTAACTCAATTTCTAGGTTGGCGTTGGATATTTATTATTAATATTCCATTAACGATTTTATCAATCATTCTCTGTTTAATTAGTTTTGATCTTAAAAACGACAAAAGAACAAAAGAATCCATAGATTTCTTAGGAGCTCTTCTTTGTATTACTATGCTTTCGACCTTAGTTCTTTCTCTGGTCCAAGGACGATCTTGGGGTTGGCTAAGCATTCCAATTATTGCCAGTTTAATCATTTCATTTGTCTCAGTGATTTGCTTCGTTACTTGGGAAATCCATACCAGTAACCCAATGATTCCGATGGATTTGTTTAAAAATCATGAATTCACTGGATCAGCAATCGCCATCGTCTTAAGTAACCTTTTTCTTGTAGCTGTTACAGTAGTACTGCCTACATACTTTGTCAGAATCCAAAGTAAATCTGAATTAACGGCTGCTTTACTTATCACCCCAATTACTGGAATGATCTTTATATTTTCTCCCCTCGCAGCACTCATAATCGATAAATTGGGAGCTCGTATGGTAATAGCCTTTGGCTTCATACTAATTACGATTTCTTATGTACTATTTACTAATATCAACATGAATAACATCTTGCTTGTGGTAATAACTTGTATAATTCTTGGTAGTGGTTACGGAATTATCGCTGGCCCGATAACCGTTTTAGCAGCCTCAGATTTTGAAGGGTCACTTCTAACTGCATCACAAAGTGTGGCTGGTGTTTTGAGACAAGTAGGAATATCCTTAGCTGTTGCCATCTACGTTACGAGTCTATACGCAAATATGGTCACAGCAAAAAGTAATTCTACAAATTATATTAACGAGCAAGTAGCAAAATTAGACATCTCACAAAGTAAAAAACAAGCTATTATCAATCGTTCGGTCAATAGTTTAGGTAAGAACTCATCAAAAATATCTACTAATCACTTTTCAAAAAAGGATCGTCAACAATTTATTAATCTGGCATATCAACAAGAGTTGGCTAAGTACCCAGATTTAACTGATCAAACGCAAAAATCTAATATCTACGATAAAGTTAAAACAACCGTTGAGACCACACTTGATAACCTGAATCATAAAATTAATCAGGTTATTACAAGGATCAAAAACTATGCTAGGCATCAATATGAGCTCGCCTTTATCAAATTGTATAAATACTCCATTCCATTTGCGGCCTTATCAATCCTTTCATTTCTGTTCTTTCCGAAAAAGAAAACAAAAAATTAGCTTGACGATTTAAATTGAGATCGCTATAATCGAACGCAATGAGAGACATATTCACTAGGTGAAGAGCAATTCAGGGAATGGTACCTTGGCTGAAAGTACCTTTGCTTACCTAATGGGGACCACTTTCAGGATTGCTATCGAAATAAGATAGCCGGCTCGTGACCGTTATTTCACCTACGAGGGAGAATTTTTTGTATTCTCTAAATTTGGGTGGAACCACGCTAATTTTTGTTAATGGCGTCCCTAGTATCTATGATTTAGATACTAGTGGGCGTTTTTTATTTTCTATAAAGGAGATTTTCTTATGCCACAAGTTGCAGTTATGTCACCAAATGGTGAAGTTGAAAAGATTGATCGCGATTCTCAAGCTGGTTTAGAAGCCTTACGCGCCCTGTCGGCGTTGCTCTTAAAAGCCGCTTTGCACCAGCAATTTGACGGAATTCGTCTTGGCGCTGCCGTTGCGGAAGATGATCAATTCTACGTTGATTCTGATAAAGATGAACAACAGGTTTCGGCCGACGAATTAGCTAGCTTAGAGGCCACCATCAAGCAATTTGCCAAGGACGACGTCAAGGTTGAATTCGCCCAAGTAAAGGTTGAAGATGCTTTAGCCGAAGTTAAGGATGACCCATTCTCAACGGAATTGATCAACGAACACGCCCAAGATGGTCTGGTTGCCATGTACGAAGTCGCTGGAGTAAAATCCGTCGCTACCCAACCGGTACTGGTTTACGGAAACGTTGTGAAAAACTACCAATTACTTTCCGTTGCCGGGGCTTACTGGAAGGGGATGTCCTCTAACCCAATGTTACAACGGATTTACGGAACGGTTTTCTTCAAAAAGGATGACCTTGAAGCTGATCTCAAGGCACGTCAAGAAGCCCGTGAACGGGATCATCGGGTGATTGGAAACCAACTCGATCTCTTCTTTGTTGATCCTAAAGTCGGCGCTGGTTTGCCATACTGGATGCCAAAAGGGGCAACTATCCGGCGGGTCATTGAACGTTATATCATCGATAAAGAAGTTGCCGATGACTACGAACATGTCTACACCCCAGTTCTAATGAACCTAGATGCCTACAAGACTTCTGGTCACTGGGATCATTATCGTGAAGACATGTTCCCACCAATGGATATGGGAGATGGGGAGCTCTTAGAATTACGGCCAATGAACTGTCCTTCTCATATCCAAGTTTACAAGCACCACATCCGTTCCTACCGTGATTTACCATTACGAATCGCGGAACTAGGAATGATGCACCGTTATGAAAAGTCCGGAGCCCTCTCTGGTTTACAACGGGTCCGGGAAATGACCCTAAATGATGGTCATACCTTCGTAACCCTTGATCAAATCCAAGATGAATTTGCAAAAATTTTGAAGTTGATTATGGATGTCTACAAAGACTTTGACATTACGGACTATACTTTCCGGCTTAGTTATCGGGATCCAAAGAATACTGAAAAGTACTTTGCCAATGATGAAATGTGGGAACAAGCCCAAAAGATGTTGAAGGGTGCCATGGACGATCTCGGACTTGATTACTATGAAGCCGAAGGGGAAGCCGCCTTCTATGGTCCAAAGTTGGATATCCAAACCAAGACGGCTTTAGGCAACGAAGAAACGATGTCCACCATCCAATTAGACTTCATGTTACCTGAGAAGTTCGACCTCCACTATGTTGGTGAAGATGGTCAACAACACCGTCCGGTGATGATCCACCGGGGAGTAGTTGGAACCATGGAACGGTTCATGGCTTACTTGACTGAAATTTACAAGGGTGCCTTCCCAACCTGGTTAGCCCCACAACAAGTTAACATCATTCCAGTTAGTGACGACCGTCATGGTGAATATGCTGATCAAGTTGCCAAGGAATTGAAACACTTAAATATCCGGGCAAAGGTTGACCACCGAAACGAAAAGATGGGTTACAAGATCCGGGAATCACAAACTCAAAAAGTTCCTTATACTTTGGTAGTTGGTGATGACGAAATGGCTAACGGTGCTGTTTCGGTACGGAAGTATGGTGAACAAGAACAAAACGGCATGAGTAAGGATGACTTCTTGAAGTTAATCCAAGCTGATATTGCTTCATACTCACGGGAAAACTAATTTAAAAATTAGGGGCTAGTGAAGAAATCAAATCTTTCTTCACTAGCCTCTTTTGCTTGATTGTGTTTCACATGAAACTCTTAAATAACGAACAATTTAAAACTACTAGGATATTGAATTCGTATTTAGTATAATAAACATATCAATAATTTGGAGGACCTAGATTTATGAAAGCTATTATCACCACGGTTGGTCAAGACCAAGTTGGAATTATCGCCGGGGTTAGCAACTATCTTGCCAAACAACACATCAACATTTTAGACGTTTCACAAACCATTATGGACGGCTTCTTTACCATGATGATGTTAGTCGACCTGGCCGAAGATGCTGATTTTGCCGCCCTAACTGAAGATCTCAGTCAACTTGGCCAAGAACTCGGGGTGGATATCAATATCCGGAACGAAAAGGTTTATGCAGCTATGCATGAATTAAGTGGAGGGTTAGATTAATGGATAACCGGCGCATTTTCGAAACGGTCAACATGATCGCCAATGAAAATCTGGACTTACGAACCACTACGATGGGAATTTCCCTCTTAGATTGTATTGACGGTGATAGTGACCGTGCTTGTCAAAAGATTTATGACAAGATCACCACGAAAGCCCAAAACTTAGTCAAAGTTGCTGAAGATATCGAAACTGAATTTGGGATTCCGATTGCTAACAAGCGGATCACCGTTACTCCAATCTCCTTAATTGCCGCCGCTTCTGGGGATGAAGATTACGTAAAGTATGCCCTAACGCTAGAAAAGGCGGCCGAAGCTGTTGGAGTCGATTTAATCGGGGGCTTTTCGGCCTTAGTCCATAAGGGTTACCAGAATGGTGATCGGACCCTGATTAAATCAATCCCCGAAGCCCTTCATCAAACAAGTCGCGTCTGTGCCAGCGTGAATGTCGGTTCTACACGCAGCGGAATTAACATGGACGCCGTTAAAGAAATGGGTGAAGTAGTCATCCAAAACGAAGCTCTTGATCCTTTGTTGAATGGTCGCTTAGTAATCTTCTGTAATGCAGTAGAAGATAATCCATTTATGGCGGGTGGTTTCCACGGCGTCGGTGAATCTGATGTTGCTTTAAACGTCGGGGTATCAGGTCCTGGCGTGGTCAAAACGGCCTTAGAGAAAGTTCGTGGTAAGTCCATGGACGTTGTTGCCGAGACGATTAAACAAACCGCCTTTAAAGTTACACGAATGGGTCAATTAGTCGGTCAAGAAGCATCTGAACGACTCGGGGTTGACTTTGGAATTGTCGATCTTTCCTTAGCTCCTACTCCAGCCCAAGGAGACTCGGTTGCTAACATCTTAGAAGAAATTGGTTTAGAAAGCGTTGGTACGCATGGTACCACTGCTGCCTTAGCAATGCTAAATGATGCCGTTAAAAAAGGTGGAATTATGGCCTGCAGCCATGTGGGGGGACTATCTGGGGCTTTCATCCCTGAATCAGAAGATGCCGGGATGATCGAAGCCGCTGAAAAGGGGATCTTAACCTTTGATAAATTAGAAGCAATGACCGCCGTTTGTTCCGTCGGCTTAGACATGATTGCCGTTCCTGGTGATACGCCAGCTACTACAATTAGCGGAATGATTGCTGATGAAGCAGCAATTGGTATGATCAATAATAAGACCACAGCAGTTCGCGTCATCCCTGTTCCTGGCAAGACAGTTGGTGAAGATATCGAATTTGGAGGGCTCTTTGGTCGAGCACCAATTATGGCCGTTCATGAAGCTAGTTCCGCCGCCATGGTTAACCGTGGTGGTCGCATTCCGGCTCCAGTTCATAGTTTTAAAAACTAAACCAAAGAAGCTGGAAAAAAGCAATGAGGGTGGAAAGAAATGTCAATGAGCATTTCTTTCCACCCTCATTTTAATTCTTAAAATAATGTTTCCAGAATTGATTAATGTTGTAACGCGTCGTTTTCGTCCCTGACCATGGAGCTACCTTAACAACCCCTAAGATCTTACTCTTTGGGACAAAGCCCCAATAACGGCTATCATTCGAAACACTACGGTGATCACCCAAAACAAAGTAATAACCTTTTGGAACTTTTGTCGCCCCATTGTATTTTAACCATCCATTTTTAATCGAGATGCTTTGGAGGGTCCAGTTGCCTGTTCCAGTCGTCCGTTGATAGCTACTAATGTAGGATTGACTAACTTTCTTGCCATTAACGTAAAGATTACCATTTTTCGATTCGACTGTATCACCGCCCACGGCGATAACCCGCTTAACATAGTTAGTCTTACTGGTGACTTGTGGGTCCACCCCATTGGCGTCAAAGACAATTACGCTCCCCCGGTGAATTTTAGCCTGTTTAAAAGTCCATACCTTTTCATTGTTCTGTAGGTTAGGTTGCATAGACGGCCCGTCTACTTTAACCCGTTGAACAACAAAGACGTTTAAAATTAAGGCTACTGCTAAGCCCAAAGCAACTGGAATTACCCAGCTCATGATCGACCGGAAGGTTTTCATGGTGTTTCCTCGTTTCAAAAATTAATTAACTATGGTTATCATACAACTTTTCCGGTGTTGACACCACTAAAGAAAACAAGGGTGGAAAGAAACACTAACTGACATTTCTTCCTACCCGTATCTCTATTGATCACACTCTTAATTACGGTCAAAAAAGCGCCCCACGAGTCTAACTACGAACTCACGTCGGTCCCTTTCGTACCAACATTCGTTCTAGGTTAGCCCTATGGGACGATTGATTGCTTTTTACCAGCTTCACTTATTTATCATATTCAACCATCAACTTTTGCGATAATTGATAATCGCCAATGTATGGCTTATCACCATCCACGTCATGCATAAAGACCTCGCGACCTTTTCCGGCCATGAAAATGACATCGCCAGGTTTTACCATCGCAAAGGCCTGTTCAATCGCTTTTACTCGATCAACCTCAACAATTACCTGTAATTCAGGATTCGTAATATTAGCTTTAATATCGTCAACAATTTGGTAAGGATCTTCCTTAAAGTTATCTTCACTCGTTAGAATCGCTACATCCGCGTATTCTGACAAGGTCATCCCGATATCATGACGACGCGACTCAGCTTTGCCTCCAGCCGCACCAATCACCACAATTAAACGTCCCTTTGGATACTCATGTTTCATAAACTTAAAGCTCTCCGAAAGGCTTAAATAATTATGTGCATAGTCGACATAGGCCACATAACCATGATGATTGCTTAAACATTCCATCCGACCCGGAACGGTAGTAGCTAATAAACCAGCCTTAATCTGCTCCTGATCATCCGTCAATTGTTGGGCCACAGCGATGGCTGCCGTTGCATTAGCATAATTAAAATCACCAGGGATCTTAATTTGATAATCGCTTGTTCCGGATGACGTTTTAACCGTAAATTGGCCGTGGGAGTGGCCTTGATATTGGTAGTCAGCCGTCGCATCTTGGCCGATAGAAATCACCTTGGTTTGATAAGCTTGTGCTTTTTCTGCTAAAAAGGTATAGTCTTTAATTTCCCGGGAAATAATGACCGTTTTGCTATTAGCAACAATCTGACTCTTACAATATAGATAATCATCAAAGTCAGGGTGTTCAACTGGACTGATATGATCAGGTGAAATATTTAGGAAAACACCGTAATCAAATTCCAGTCCATATACCCGCGATTTCTTATAAGCTTGACTAGAAACTTCCATCACCAAATACTTCATCCCATGATCAACGGCTGCTTTTAACATGCGGAATAAATCCAACGATTCAGGGGTGGTTAAATGCGCTTCAATAAAATGTTCACCATCTAAACATTCATCAATCGATGATAATTGAGCGACTTGCTTACCAAAAACTGCTTGTAAGATGTGTCGTGTAAAATAAACTGAGGTCGTCTTCCCCTTAGTACCCGTAAACCCAATCATCGTTAATGCTTGATCTGGGTTACCGTAAAAAGCTCGCGCGACCGTTGCCATAGCTTTTTGAACATCAGTTACAATGATCGCAATCACTGGTAACTGGGTCTTTAAAATATCATCAACTTGACTCCGTTCCGTAATGGTCACAGTTGCTCCAGCCGCAACGGCGTCTTGTAAGTATTTAAAGTTAAAATTTAACCCCTTACAGAAGAAGAGCGCCTGTGACTTAACTTGTCGGGAATCATAGGTCACATCCGTTATTTCGGTTGCCCGAACGGATTCTGGAAGGGTGTAGTGCCGTTGGTTGTCACAAATGACCTCTTCGAACAGTTGGCGTTCTTTAAGCAAACGCACAACCTCATTAACTGTTAACATTGTTTGTCTCCTTGTCTAGCTATCTGAGAAAATTATACTAATCGCCTTTGATCCTTCTTTTTCAAATTCAAGAATATTTAAGGAAGTTCCCCATAAAAATAGTGGAGCCAACCTCCTGGATGGTCCACTATTAACTTACTTCGTCAATTCTTGCGCTAGTTGATAATCACCGAAATACGGTTGATTTCCACTTGCTACTCGCAGGTATTGCTCACGACCTTTAGCGGCGAGAAAAACGACATCTTGGGGTTGAGCAAGGGCAAAAGCTTGCCGAACGGCTGCTTCACGATCTAGGATCTCTAAAACCTCAACCGGCTTCGGACCTGAAAGATAGGAGTGGATCTCTTGAATCACCTTTTGTTGGTCTTCTCCATAAGTATCATCACTAGTTAGAATTGCAATATCTGCATATTCCATCAAAGCTTTAGCAATTCCTGATCGACGCGATTCCGCCTTATCACCAACCGAACCAACCACCACAATTAAACGACTTTGCGGGTATTCATGTTTTAAAAAGGCAAAGCTTGCCGTTAAACTTAAATAATTATGGGCATAGTCAACGCAGGCAATAATTCCGTTAGGAGAAGTCATCATCTCCATCCGTCCCGGAACAACCGTCTCCAATAAGCCTTGTTTAATCGTGGCCGGTTTAATCTTCAATTGAGCAGCCACAATCATCGCTGATAGGGCATTAGCATAGTTAAAGTTACCCGGAACCATTACCCGATATTGATCATCCAACCGCGGCAACCGGTCCCGATTAGTCTTAACCTTAAAATAACCATGTTCTTCTGCTTGGTATTGATAATCACAGCCTGGACGAACACCAAAAGATATGACGGGAACATTCCTTTCACGAGCTTTTTCAATTAGTAAATCATAAGCCGCAATTTCCCGGGAAATAATGATCTGCTTGCTATGCTCAATAATTTGACTCTTACAATATAAATAATCATCAAAGTTGGGGTGTTCGACCGGACTAATATGGTCGGGTGAGATATTTAGAAAGACCCCATAGTCAAATTGTAAGCCATAAACCCGCGATTTCTTATAGGCCTGACTTGAAACTTCCATGACCAAATACTTCATGCCATGGTCAACGGCTTCTCGCAACATCCGAAATAAATCTAAGGATTCTGGTGTTGTCAGATGGGATTCCACAAAATCAGTCCCATTTAAACAATTATCAATTGATGATAATTGCGCAACGTTTGACCCATATTGTGCTTGTAAAATGTGACGTGCGAAGTAGACCGAAGTCGTCTTGCCTTTCGTTCCGGTATAACCAATCATGGTTAATTGCTCATCAGGGTTTCCATAAAAGCCCCGTGCTAAAACGGCCATCGCCTTTTGAACATCATTAACGACAATTTGGAGCGCCCTTAACTGTTGAGCTTTAACGATTTCAACTTGTTCTTGACCCGACAGAATAGCAACTGCACCTTTATGGATAGCATCGATCAAATACTGCGTATTAAAGTGAAGTCCTTTGCAAATAAATAGTGCTTGTGCTTCTACCTGACGAGAATCATAAGTCAATTGGTTAATTGGTTGATCCTTAAGTGAGTCTGATAAGTCATAATGACGTTGCTGATTGATAATGACTTCTTCAAACAATTGGTGAGCCTTTAATAGGTCAATGGCTCCTTGTAACGACAGCATGTCTTTACCCCACTTGTTGAGCTTGATCAATTACTGATTCATCCGGTTGATAATGATCAATAAAGTATAGTTTATACCAAACCAAGAAAGTATAAATGGTCCATAACTTTCGGCGCCCATCAATCTTCCCAGCAAAGTTATCATCAGCTAATTGCAATAACTTAGCTTGATCAAAGAACTCGTTCACAAAATCTTCAGCAAACATTGCCCGAACTTCTTTGTAGTACTTTTCTTGATGCAACCATTCCCGAATTGGAACAGGGAAGCCCATTTTAGGACGCGTTGCCCATTCTTCTGGTAAGTGCCGATTAGCGGCCATTCTAAAGGCCCATTTCGTCCCCTTATAGTTAAAGAGATATTTACTTGGCGTCGTCCGGGCCACATCCATTACTTTTCGATCCAATAATGGAACCCGCAGCTCCAAGGAATTTGCCATACTCATCTTATCAGCCTTTAATAAGATATCACCTGGCATCCATTGGTGAACATCCATGTATTGCTTCTTAGCAACTTCATCAATATCCTTAGAAGCCACTTTATCATACAGTGGATCCATAATCTCAGCGATCGTCGGCCCACAATTATAATCTTCTTGCAGTAAGTCTGCTGCTTCAGCAGGCGAGAAAATATAGGCTTGACCGATAAAGTCCTCATTCGCCGGAGCAAGAGCGTGGTACAAATGTAAGCGCCCTGGGAAGTTAGGTGATTTCTTAAGGGCCTTACTTAAACTATGCCGTTGCTTTTGCGGCAATTTCTTTAATTGATCGGCAAACCACCGGATCGCCTTAGACTTAGTATTAAAACCATAGTCCGTATATCCGGCAAACAGTTCATCAGCTCCCTCGCCAGATAGCATGGCCTTGTAGCCATTATCCTTCGCCAATTTAGTTAAAAAGTATAAGGGAACTACGGACGGATTTGAATCGGGTTCATCTAAATAGTATTGAATCTTCGGAAAAGCATTGAAGGCTTCTTCATTCGTTAGGGTCTTATCAGTATTCTTTAACCCTAATTTTGCTGCTAATTCACGCGCTTGCTTAGTTTCATCATACCCACTATCAAAGCCGATTGAGAAGGTATTATCAGGCTTCATCATCGCCGTGACATAACTTGAATCAACTCCCGCTGATAGGAAAGAGCCGACTTTAATCCCCTCATCCGCAAATGAGTGCGCCTTAACCGATTCATCCACGGCTGCTTCAATCTTATCAACCGCTTCGCCGAATGATTCCTCTTCGGGATCAAAGTCAACATCCCAGTATTGCGCCATTTCAAACTTGCCATCTTGGTAGTGGAAGTAATGCCCTTCTGGTAATTTAAAGACGCGCTTAAAAAAGGTTTCCCGCGTCGCTGGGTATTGGAAGGTCAAGTACGGTTTAAGCGCTGCTTTATTCAACTCCATCTTAAAGGAAGGATGATCTAAAAAGGCCTTAATTTCAGACCCTACAAAGAATGTTCCGTTCATTTGAGCATAATAAAGCGGCTTAATGCCAAAATGATCCCGCGCCCCAAACATGGTATTAGTTTGCCGATCCCAAATAATGAAGGCAAACATTCCCCGCAATTTTTTGGCGATATCTGCTCCCCATTCTTCATACCCATGTAAAATTACTTCCGTATCGGCATGGGTTCGAAAAATGTGTCCAGCTTCAACCAATTTTTCACGAAGCGACTTAAAATTATAAATTTCCCCATTAAAAATGATGGCTTTCGATTCATCCTCATTAAAAATTGGTTGCCGACCACTTTTGACGTCAATAAAACTCAACCGACGAAAACCAAGGGCCACATGTTCATCAACATAATGGTTGGCATCATCTGGTCCGCGATGAACAATCCGTTTCATCATCGTTTGAATTTCATTATCTTTTAATTGCGGAGCTTCGTCATTCACAAAGGAAACAAATCCACACATGTTTTTCTTCTCCTGATCTTATCGTTGCACAAAATATTTTTTGTAATTTCCTGGCATTAAATAGAAAGCATAATGCATCAGCATCCGTTGCTTCAAGGTATCGTCTTTATCAAAGGCCGTCGTGCCATATTTACCTGCCTTTAATAATTTCACTGCTCGATCCTTATATTCACTTTCTTTAGCATATTGATAGAAGATCTTTTTAGGTACCCCCAACCATAATTGATCGCCATCCGCATATTCAGTTTCCGTGAAGGGTTGGTGATAAATGACGTCTTCTACGACATACTTCGCTAAATTATAACCATTAAGGGTACAATAAAAACTACTCCGTCCCTGACGAAGATTAATTTCAAAGACCTTGTAAGTATCATCCCGACGGTCATACTTCAAATCAAAATCAGCAAAACCAACATACTTGATCTCTTCTAAAAACTTTTGAATGGTTTGATAAATCTGATCATTTTTTTCGGGTAAGATTACCATATAATTTCCCACGGCCGCTGGCGATGGGTCTTCCAAGAGGGGATGACCTAAGGAAATCATCCGCACATGATGATCAGAATCCACATATGCATTCACTACGCGCATATTAGAATCATCACCAGGAATAAAGTCTTGGCAAATCATCTTCCCGGTATAACCAGCTTGATAAATTTTGGGTAATAGTTCATCAAATTGTTGCCGAGAATCTAAAATGAAGGCCTTCTTACGTCCCTCAAAATCAACGTCTAGCCAGGCGATACTATCTGAAGGTTTTAAGGCCACTGGGAAATCAAATGGTAATTCAATCTTTTCACCACGCTCAACCATTTCCCGGGAAATTAATTTCGTTTTTGGATATGGTAGCCCATATTCTTCAGCGGCCGCATAGAAGGTCTCTTTGCTACCTAAACGTTTAAAAAGCTCATTATCAACATAGGGACAAACAAACCATTGCTTTAATTCCGTTAAGTGTTCTGAAATTAATTCCGTATAGCCATCCCCACATGACAATAATAAATACTTTTTATTTGGATCCATCGTCTTAGCAAAGGCCGTCAAAGTTTCCATAAAGACGGGATTACTATTAAATCCTTCTACCACACGCACATCAACTAGTTTCGTGTAGCGTGTTGGTGCCATATGCATAACCCCAAAAGCAATACTCTTAATCCCGTATTCGTGATAAAAGGAGCGGGCCATTCCGTAACAGTTAAAGTCCGTTCCTAGTAAAACGGGTTGAAAATCAACTTGTGTCTTCACTTTTCTTCTCCCGTAATCGTCGCTTGACGTTAATTTACTCTATCCAATCATACCATTTTGCACTCAATTGTACAGATTGATTAGTTATTCTTAAAGAATGATTTTACTTTAATTTTCCTTGCCGTAAGTAGACACTTAAAATAGCTAAATCAGCCGGATTAACCCCACTAATCCGCGAAGCTTGAGCTAAAGTTTCTGGACGAATCTTAGCTAACTTTTGGCGGCCTTCAGTCGCTAAGCCTTCAATTTGGTTATAGTCAATCGTCGCAGGAATCCGCTTTTCTTCCATCCGCTTCATCCGTTCAATGCGGGCTTCTTCTTTTTTGATGTAACCATCATATTTAATTTGAATCTCCACTTGTTCTTGCTCGTGGCGACTAAGTGGCTGCTCTAAAGCCGGAACAAACTGTTGCAAGGTCTGATAGTCAACATATGGTCGCTTCAAAAAATCGGCAGCCACAATGGCATCTTTTAATGGATTATCACCATTAGCTTTAATAAAGGCATCAACTGCTTGACCCGGTTTAATTCGGTAATTGTTAAGGCGATTAATTTCATCTTGAATATGAGTTTGCTTAGCTTTCAAATGGGCAAACCGCTCATCAGAAACTAAACCAATCCGATATCCATATTTCATCAACCTTAAATCAGCATTATCGTGTCGGATCAATAAGCGATATTCAGCCCGACTTGTCAAAAGTCGATAAGGTTCCTTGGTCCCCTTTGTTACTAAATCATCAATCATGACCCCAATATAAGATTCCGATCGTTTTAAAACTAGGGGTTCCTTACCTTGAATTTTCAAGGCCGCATTAATTCCAGCAATTAATCCTTGTCCGGCCGCTTCCTCATAACCCGACGTCCCATTAGTCTGCCCTGCTGTATATAACCCTTCAATTAGTTTTGTTTCCAGCGTTGGATGAAGTTGATACGGCGCCACGACATCGTACTCAATTGCATATCCCGGCCGCATCATTTCCGCTGTTTCTAAGCCCTTAATCGAATGAATCATCTTTTGTTGGATTTCTTCTGGCATCGAAGTTGATAGGCCATCCAAATAGAATTCGTCGGTATCTCGACCTTCTGGTTCCAAAAAGACTTGGTGACGATCTTTGTCAGCAAACCGAACAATCTTGTCTTCAATAGATGGACAATAGCGTGGCCCGACCCCTTCAATCAAACCAGAGAATAAGGGCGCCCGATCTAGATTATCTCGCAAGATTTGATGGGTCGTGGGGTTGGTATAAGTTAACCAACTTGAAATTTGATCTTTCAACGGTAAGTAGGCAGTATCCGGTGTATCAAACGAAAAGTGGTGCGGTTCTGGATTACCCGGTTGTTCTTCGGTCACTTGATAATCAATCGTGTTCCCGTTCACTCGTGGCGGGGTTCCGGTCTTAAACCGTTGAATATCAAAACCTAACTCCTTAAGTGAGGCCGTTAATTTCATTGCCGGTTTTGAATTGTTAGGACCAGATTCGTACTGCAATTCCCCAATGATGATCTTTCCGCGCGCAGCCGTTCCTACCGTCAAAACCACAGCCTTGGCTAAATAACGGGCCCCGGTATTCGTTACGACTCCTTTAACCACGCCATCTTCAACAATTAATTCATCAACTAAGCCTTGTCGTAAGGTTAAATTCGGTTCTTGTTCAATCGTCCACTTCATTTGCCGATGGTAAGCATGTTTATCAGCCTGAGCCCGCAAGGCCCGAACTGCTGGCCCTTTCCCGGTATTTAGCATCCGCATTTGAATATAGGTTTTATCGATGTTGTGCCCCATTTCGCCACCCAAGGCATCAATTTCGCGGACAACAACGCCTTTGGCTGGTCCCCCTAAAGATGGGTTACATGGCATAAAGGCTACCATTTCCAAACTAATCGTAATTAATAGGGTCTTTTGGCCCATCCGGGCAGCGGCTAAAGCGGCTTCACTCCCCGCATGACCGGCCCCAACAACAATCACATCATAAGATGGCCCCTGATATTGAATGACTTTTGCTTCCATTTTCTTCTCCATTATTTCCCTAAACAGAATTGACTAAATAATTCCGTTAATAATTCATCTTGATAAGAATCGCCAGTAATTTCACCTAATAAATTCCATGCGGTCGTCATATCGATTTGGACTAAGTCGACCGGTAAACCAGCATCCAAGCCGGATAGAACCTCCGTTAGTGCACTTTCGACTTGTTTTAATAATCCAATATGACGGGCATTGGTTACCATCACTTGATTTTGCCGATTTTCGATACCCTCGTTAAAGAAGCGGTGACTGATTGCTTGACCCAACTCTTGCATTCCTGACTGTTCCAAAATCGAAGTCTGAATAATCGGGTCCCCATTAACTAAGGTTTTTAAATCATTTAATTCAATCACACTTGGTAAATCCGTCTTATTTAAGATCACCATCCGTGGAGTTTGTTCAGTGGCGGTAATTAATTCCCGATCTTCTTCCGATAAAGGTCGTGATTGATCAATTAACAAAAGAATCAAATCGGCCGTAGTAATCGCTTGCCGACTCCGTTCAACCCCTATTTTTTCCACCTGGTCATCAGTATGCCGAATGCCGGCCGTATCAATTAACTTTAAGGGTACCCCTTCAACATTGACGTACTCCTCGATAACATCTCGCGTGGTTCCAGCCACGTTCGTAACAATTGCTTTGTCTTCATGTAAAAGAGCATTTAAAAGGCTTGATTTACCAACATTGGGCCGGCCAATAATGGCGGTGGCTAATCCATCCCGCAACACTTTTCCTTGTTGAGCGGTTTTTAAAAGTCCACTAACCCGCTCCTTAACCATCGTCGCCTTTTCTCGCAACATTTGGGAGGTCATCTCTTCAACAGCATCATATTCTGGATAATCAATATTGACTTCCACTTGGGCTAAGACATCTAAAATATCTTGTCGTAATTGACGGACCAAGCGTGATAAATCACCATCCAATTGATGCAAGGCCACATCCATAGACCGATCTGTTTTCGCCCGAATTAAATCCATGACAGCTTCAGCTTGGGAAAGATCCAAGCGACCATTGATAAAGGCCCGCTGGGTAAATTCACCCGGATCCGCTAAGCGAGCACCATAGGATAAGACTAACTGCAAAATTCGATTCGTGGCTAATAGTCCGCCATGACAGTTAATCTCAATTACATCCTCACGCGTATAAGTTCTCGGTGCTCGCATCACTGAAACCATAACTTCATCAACCTCTTGTTGATTACTTGGGTCCACGATATGACCATAATTAATGGTATGTGTTGCTACCTTGGCTAAATCCTTCCCCCGAAATAGTTTTTGAACCACTGGTAAGGCATCATCACCACTAACCCGAATAATGGAAATTCCGCCTTCTCCAACAGGGGTTGAAATTGCCGCAATTGTATCTTGATCCGTTTTTACCATACTTGTTTCCTTTCTCGTTTCAATAAAAAAAGCGCAAAGCCACCCGTATTATCGGAATGATCAAAGCACTTTCACTACTCTAACGAATATTCACTTTTAAACAGTCATATTTTAAAAATAATTAAATCGAATGTCAATTATTTCCGTTTACTTTGGTATGCCTTTCGTTTAGCTTTTTCTATCTTCCGTTGATGATCACGTTCCGCTTTTTGTTTGGCTTCCCGTTCCCGCCGAATCTTAAATGGATTTTGCACTAACAAGACCTGAACTACTTGAAAGGCATTGGAAACAACCCAGTAAAGGGTAATGGCTGCCGAGAATTGTAAGGCCATAATGAAGATAAAGATCGGCATAATGTAAGTCATCGACGTTGTCATCGAATTTTTTTCGGGCATTGAAGCCATTGACAACCACGAACTAATAAAAGTAAAGACCGCCGCTAAGACCGGCAAAACAAAGTAGGGATCCGTTTTTCCTAACTGCAACCATAAGAAAGATCCAGTTTTCAAAACGTTAGTCCGCCAAATAGCTTGATACAAAGCCCACATAACTGGTAATTGAACTAACAATGGTAACATGGACGCAAATGGATTAACCCCCGCCTCACGATACAGCTTTTGCTGTTCAGCTTGAAGTTTTTGCATCGTTTCGCGATCCCGCGATGAGTACTTCTTTTGTAATTCTTTTAGTTTCGGTGCTAATTCCTGGGTTTTAACCATTGATTTTGATTGGTAATACATCAATGGCAAAATGATGATCCGAATCAAAATCGTGAAGATAATGATCCCCATTCCATAACCACCAAAGATCTTTGAGAGCCAAATAATAAATTGCGAACAATTATATACAATGTAATGGTCCCAAATTCCCGTACTATGACTCGTAATGGGCTTATTTGAACAAGCGGCCAATAAAACCGTTAGGCCTAAGACACTAAAAATACTAGCTAATTTCTTGTGTTGCTTTTTCAATCGATTTTCCTCGCTTTTTAATCTTCTTCCGTTAATAAATGAGCCAATTTTAAGGCATGGACTAGGTTCCTTTTGGTTTCGGCCATTGACATTCCCTGGGCCGCCGGACGAGCAATCACCAGAAAATCAACTTCCGCCTTGATTTGTGGTTTCACTTCTAATAAGGTTTGGCGAATCCGTCGTTTAACCCAACCACGTTGAACGGCGTTACCAATTTTTTTCCCAACCGAGATTCCAACACGGAAATGGGGTTGATTGGGCTTGGCAATTTGATAAATCACAAACTTATGATTGGCAACTGATTGATGTTGTTCAAACACTTGTTGAAATTCTTGTTCCTTTTTGACGCGATATGATTTCCGCATGGCCTAATCTCCATTCCCAGCTTTGCAAAAACAAAAAAGAGGCGAGCAACGACAACTACAACAAATGCAGTAGACGGTTGCCCTGCCCCTTTAACAATTATTAACGATAATATCTTATGCAGATAATACCTTACGACCCTTTTGACGACGACGCGCCAAAACTTTACGGCCGTTACTTGTGCTCATCCGTGAACGGAAACCGTGAACACGTGCACGGTGACGCTTCTTTGGTTGAAATGTGCGCTTCATATTTTGCACCTCCTCAGCAGCTAATTTTTTATTTCATGGTCTAAAAAGACAATCTCTTTAAACATACTTAGAAAGTATAGCACACTTTTTAACGGGATAAAACCAGATTTTCTAAAGATTCACTCTAGGTAAAAATTATTTATCCACAAAATAATACACAGCGTTGTGCAAAACTACTTCCGCTTTTTCACTTTTCCACAGCAGTTTTCACGATTTTTCCGGTTTTCCACGATCAGTGGGTAAGGTTTTCCACAGTTTTGGGGATAACTTTTAAAAATACTAATTTACCAAGCTTTTGGGCCTGTGGATTTCCCCACTTACCTTGTGGATAACTATGAAAAGGCCTAATTTTTTCCACTTTTTCACACCCATGTGGACAATTTCCACACAGCGTGGTGGAAAAAATATACTTTCTTGCTTCATCCTGTGGAAAACTTTTTTAACTAATGATAAACTTAATCACTGAAATCTTATCTTTGAGGAGGAAACATTTTGACTGAGCTCGATTCTCTCTGGGAAGCGATCCAAAATGCTTTGCGTGAGTCTACTGCAGAAGTGACTTACACTAACTTAATTGCTCCGGCAAAAGCTGTTTCACTCGTTAATAATCGACTTACGATTCAATTGCCAACCGAAAATCACCTCGATTTTTGGCAGGATAACCTGATTAATAAGGTCCGCCAGTTGCTATATAGCCAAACCGGTCAACCAATTGAACCAATTTTCATATTAGCGAATGGGATCTCACAACCAGTTCCAACGGTTGCCCCTACGGCACAAACGTCATATGAAACCCCGTTAAATCCCGAATATACCTTCGAAAACTTTATCGAAGGACGAAGTAACCAGATGGCTTATGCTTCGGCTTTCGCGGCTTCGGAACAACCGGGGGGTCTCTACAACCCACTCCTAATTTATGGGGGAGTTGGCTTAGGTAAAACGCACTTAATGCAAGCTATTGCTAATAATATGTTGACCCATAATCCTAATGCGCGGATTAAATACGTTACTAGCGAAACCTTCGTAAATGACTACGTTAATTCCATTAAAAATCGAAGCCAAGAACAATTTCGCCAAGAATATCGGAATTTAGATGCTTTATTAGTTGATGATGTCCAGTTCTTTGCATCTAAGGGAGAGACCCAATTAGAATTCTTCAATACCTTTAATGTATTGCATGATAATAATAAGCAAATTGTCTTAACCGCCGATCAAAATCCCAAACAAATCCCGAATTTAACCGAACGGCTCGTTTCTCGTTTCGTTTGGGGAGTTCCAGTAGAAATTACTTCACCAGAACTTGAAACGCGAATTGCCATTTTGCAAAGTAAGGCCGAAGAAGAACACATCCAAGCTCCAAACGAGGTATTAAACTACATTGCATCAAAAGTAAATACGAATGTCCGGGAATTAGAAGGCGCCTTAATGCGGGTACGTGTTTTTGCTGAATTACAAAAGCAACCTCTTACCCCTCAAATTGCTGCGGAAGCTCTTCAGGGACTAGGCTTTGCTACCGAAACAACCTTATCAATTGATCTGATTCAAAAAAAGGTTGCGGCTTACTTTAACATTAATCAAAGTGATATTACTGGTAAGAAACGTTCGCAAAACATTGTCGTTCCTCGGCAGATCGCAATGTACCTATCAAGGGAATTAACTGATAGCTCGCTTCCTAAGATTGGAAAGGAATTTGGCGGTAAAGATCATACTACCGTCCTACACGCAATTGACAAAATCGAGAAAAATATCTCATCTGATTCTGGATTAGAAAAAGATCTCAAGAATTTACGAGATGAATTACAAGTATAGACTGTGGAAAACTTTGGCATCCTTTTTAAGTTATCCACAATTTATCCACAATTTATCCACAAGCATCTAAACTCTGTTTAATCAACTAGTAACGACTTTTCCACAACTTACACAGGCCCTACTACTACTGCTATTTTTATTTTATATTTATATATAAAGCACCACGGAGAGATAATTATGAAATTTACAATTAATCGATTAGCTTTTATTAATGCCTTAAACAATGTTTTACGAGCCGTTTCTTCCAAAACAACCATTCCAATTTTGACAGGATTAAAATTAGTGGTTGAAAACGATCAAATCATTTTAACGGGAAGCAATGCAGATATTTCCATTGAAACCACAATCAATCAAACTGATGGTGAATATGCGTTAGTAGTTAGCGAACCAGGTGCAATTGTGTTACCAGCTCGATTCTTTATTGAAATTATTAAAAAATTACCTGATCAAGAAGTATCAATTGCCATTAATGATGGTTTTCAAGCAGTCATTACTTCAGGGACGGCAGAATTCACGGTCAATGGTCAGGATGCAAATAATTTCCCCCATTTACCAGAAGTTGATGGTACCAGTCAGGTCATGATTGCACCCGATATCTTACGAGAAGTGATTGAACAAACCCGGATTGCCGTTTCAAAGCAAGAAAGTCGACCAATTTTAACGGGGATTCACTTTACTTTAGCTAATGGCCAGTTAACGGCGGTTGCAACGGATAGCCATCGATTGGCCCAACGAAATGTGGCTGTGCCAACAAGTGAAGGTCAACAATATGATGTAGTTATTCCAGGAAATAGTTTGACTGAACTGTCACGGATGGTGAATGAAGTTGATGGTGATGTCACAATGAACTTCACGGATAACCAAATCTTATTTACCTTTGGACAAACGAAATTCTATTCTCGTTTGTTAGAAGGTAACTATCCAGAAACAAGTCGGTTGATTCCGACATCCTCGGAGACAACCATTGAATTAGCAGCAGATAGCTTTTTAGCTTCCATTGAACGGGCTTCCTTGTTATCCCATCAAAGTCGTAATAATGTGGTTAAGTTGACTATTAATCCAAGCCTGTCGGTTGCTAAGATTAGTGGTAACTCAGCGGATGTTGGGAACGTGGAAGAAGCAATCAATGCAGAATTAATGGCAGGGAATGATCTGGAAATTTCTTTTAACCCTGATTACATGCGCGATGCTTTGAAGTCCTTTGGCTCTGCTAAAATTTTAATGTCCTTTACATCGGCACTGCGTCCATTTACTTTAGTACCGGCCGATGATCATGATAATTTTGTTCAATTAATTACGCCAGTACGGACTTACTAATCCAGCTGCTTTAAGCTCCTCGATTGAGGGGCTTTTTTGATTGACGGAAAGCTTATTTTTGATTTTAGAGGGCATTTAAGCCATTTTAATATCAAAAAGTCATTTTTCATTCAATTAAGTTAAGAATGCTTAAAAGACATATGAGAAGGCCGTTCGTTGTTTTTAACCTTAAAAAAGGCTATAATAGAAATGTATTAATTAAAGTAGGTGAAGAACGTGGATCAGGTAAAAACAATCAACATTGACCGGGAATTCATTACCTTAGGTCAATTATTGAAGGAAGAGGGCATCATCCCAACGGGCGGGGCGGCTAAATGGTTTTTGCAAGAAACCCCCGTTTGGGTAAATCAAGAACAAGATCAACGTCGCGGTCGAAAACTTTATCCTGGTGATCAAGTTCGAATCGGGGATCTTGAAGAAGTTGTGATTGGTGGTTTAGTTTAGGTAATGAAGTTACTCGATCTCCAGTTACGCCATTACCGGAATTATGAAGACCTGGAGATCCAGTTTAATCCTGGGGTTAACATTTTTATTGGGGAGAATGCCCAAGGAAAAACTAATCTTTTAGAGGCCATTCATGTTTTAGCTTTGGCGAGGAGCCACCGGACAAATCATGATCGGGAATTAATCCAATGGCAAGCAAAAACCGCGATGCTCAAAGGAAATGTGGAAAGATTTCCCGGGAAATTACCATTGGAAATTCAGATCAATGCGACGGGAAAACGCGTAAAGGTAAACCATTTATTCCAACAACGATTATCTTCTTACATTGGTAATTTAAATGTAGTCCTTTTCGCCCCCGAGGATCTAGAATTAGTGAAGGGCTCACCACAATTACGTCGGCGCTTTATGGATATAGAATTTGGCCAAATGAGTAGCCGTTATTTATACAATATCAGTCAGTATCATCGTCAGTTAAAGCAACGTAATCAATATTTAAAACAGGTTGAGCAGGCCGGCAAATTAGATTCGGTCTTGTTAGGGGTAATGTCAGATCAGCTGATAGCATCAGGAGCTCAAATTATTCATACGCGTTATCAATTAATTCAACAATTAGAAACCTGGGCTCAAGAACTACATCAACATATTTCAAGGCAAAAAGAGACCTTAACTTTAAAGTATGTTACTCAAGTTACGGTGAACGACCAAACAACAGTTGAGGAAATTCAAAGTCAGCTAAAAACTTTGTTAGAAAAAAGTCAGGCCAGAGAGCAAATGTTGGGAACGACTTTAGTGGGTCCCCAACGTGATGATTTGCAATTTTTGGTCAATGATCAAAATGTGCAAAAATTTGGATCCCAAGGTCAGCAACGAACAACTGCTCTTTCAGTTAAACTAGCTGAAATTGAGCTAATGAAAGCACAGACCGGAGAATATCCTTTGTTGCTATTAGATGATGTATTATCGGAACTTGATGACAATCGGCAAACCCATCTACTAACGGCCATTCAAGACAAGGTTCAGACTTTTTTAACGACCACTAGTTTGGATGGGGTGGCGAAACAATTAATTCAAGATCCATCGATTTTTCGAATTAGTCATGGGCAAGTAAGTAAGGAGTAAAATCGTGAGTGAAATTAATGAAACGAAAGCGGAAAAAGCAAGAGAATACGATGCTAGTCAAATCCAAGTCTTAGAAGGATTGGAAGCGGTTCGAAAGCGTCCGGGAATGTACATTGGATCAACAACCGCTCAGGGATTGCACCACTTAGTTTGGGAAATTGTTGATAATGGGATTGATGAAGCGCTTGCGGGTTTTGCAAATGAAATTAATGTCGTTGTCGAACCTGACAATAGCATTACAGTAACTGATAATGGTCGGGGGATTCCCGTCGATATTCAAGCTAAAACTGGCAAGCCTGCCCTAGAAACGGTCTTTACGATTTTACACGCCGGTGGGAAATTTGGCGGTGGCGGATATAAAGTTTCTGGTGGATTGCACGGGGTGGGGGCCTCGGTGGTCAATGCCTTATCAACTGAATTAGACGTACGGGTCATTCGAGAAGGTAAAGAATATTATATGGATTTTGATCATGGTCATGTTAAAACGGCTATGAAAGTAATTGATGATCAACGACCATTGACTGAACACGGAACCATCGTTCACTTTACGCCGGATCCAGAAATTTTCCGGGAAACAACAATTTATAATATTAAAACCTTAACAGAACGGATTCGGGAATTAGCCTTCTTAAATAAGGGCCTGAAGATTACGATTACTGATAAGCGCCCGGATGAACCAACTAAAGATGAATTCCACTATGAAGGTGGGATTCGGCATTATGTTGAATTTTTAAATCAAGGGCATGAAGTTCTCTTTGATCCACCAATTTACGTCGAAGGGGAATATAAAGGAATTGCGGTAGAAGTTTCATTACAATATTCAGATGATTATCGAAGTAATTTATTAACTTTTACTAATAACATCCATACCTACGAAGGTGGGAGTCATGAAACTGGATTTAAGACGGCTTTAACCCGGGTGATTAATGACTATGGTCATAAAAGTGATCAGATTAAAGGGAATACGACCCTTTCTGGTGATGATGTTCGGGAAGGTCTAACGGCCGTGATCTCGATTAAACACCCGAATCCCCAATTCGAAGGTCAAACTAAGACGAAGTTAAGTAATTCTGATGCCCGGACAGCCACTGACCGGATCTTCAGCGAAACGATGAACCGTTTCATGATGGAAAACCCAGAAGTGGCACATAAAATCGTGGAAAAAGGGTTGTTGGCTTCGAAAGCCCGTGAAGCTGCGAAACGCGCCCGTGAAGTTACACGGAAAAAGAGCGGCCTAGAAATCAGCAATTTACCTGGTAAGCTAGCTGATAATACCTCCAAGGATCCTGCTATTTCCGAATTATTTATTGTCGAAGGGGATTCGGCTGGTGGGTCAGCTAAACAGGGTCGGTCACGGTTAACCCAAGCGATTTTACCAATTCGGGGAAAAATCTTAAATGTGGAAAAGGCAACCTTGAACCGGATTTTAGCAAATGATGAAATTCGTTCCTTATTTACGGCACTGGGGACTGGATTTGGGGACGAATTTAATATTGACAAGGTTAATTATCATAAATTAATTATTATGACGGATGCCGATGTCGATGGGGCGCACATTCGGACCTTGTTGCTAACCTTGATTTATCGCTTTATGCGACCAATGCTTGAAGCTGGTTATGTTTACATCGCTCAACCACCTCTATATCAGGTGCGCCAAGGTAAATTTGTCCAATATATTGATACGGACGAAGAATTAGAGCAGGTGGTTAATTCCCTTCAACCGAGTCCGAAACCGGTTATCCAACGGTACAAGGGGTTAGGTGAAATGGATGCGGAACAACTTTGGAAAACCACCATGGACCCAGAGAATCGGCGATTGTTACGGGTCCAGTTAGATGACGCCAAGCAAGCTGACGAGATTTTCCAAATGTTAATGGGAACCAAGGTTGGTCCGCGACGAGAATTTATTGAAGCTAATGCAAAATTTGTGGAAAACCTTGACTTATAGTCAGGTTGAGGAGGGTTAATAGTGGCAGATCAAGAACTACCAGGTCGAATTACCGACGTTAATTTGACCAGCCAAATGCGGAATTCTTTCTTGGATTACGCGATGAGTGTTATTGTTTCGCGGGCCCTACCCGACGTACGGGATGGTTTAAAACCAGTTCAACGGCGGATTTTATACGGTATGAATGAATTAGGGGTCACCCCTGATAAGCCATATAAAAAGTCAGCCCGGATTGTTGGTGACGTGATGGGGAAATACCACCCCCATGGGGATTCATCAATTTATGAAGGTCTGGTCCGGATGGCGCAAGACTTTTCCTACCGGTACATGTTAGTTGACGGTCATGGTAACTTCGGCTCCGTGGATGGGGATGGGGCTGCCGCCATGCGGTATACTGAAGCCAAAATGAGTAAGATTGCCGTTGAAATGTTACGGGATATCAACAAGGATACCGTTGATTTTCAAGATAACTATGATGGAACGGAAAAAGAGCCACAAGTGTTACCATCCCGGATTCCGAATCTGTTAGTAAATGGAGCAACAGGGATTGCCGTGGGGATGGCAACGAATATTCCAACTCATAATTTGGGAGAGGTAATCAGTGCCATTCATTTACTGATGGATAATCCTGAGGCCACGACTGAAGACTTAATGAAGGTCTTACCAGGGCCTGATTTCCCTACCGGAGCAGTGGTCATGGGTAAGTCTGGAATTCGGAAAGCCTACGAAACAGGTCAAGGATCCATTGTGGTGCGCACTAAAACCGAAATTGAGGAATTGAAGAATGGCAAGCAACGGATTGTGGTCCATGAAATTCCTTATATGGTTAATAAAGCCAAGTTGATTGAACGAATTGCGGAATTGGCACGAGAAAAAGAAATTGAAGGCATTACGGATGTAAACGATGAAACTGACCGTGAAGGGATGCGGATTGTGGTTGACGTTCGTCGAGATGCCAGTGCCGAAGTCATTTTGAATAATTTATACAAGATGACGTTGATGCAAACGACTTTCAACTTCAATATGTTAGCGATTGTTGATGGGGCTCCTAAGATTTTAAGTCTCAAAGAAATCCTAACAAACTACTTGCAACACCAAGAAATTGTAATTAAGCGACGGACGGAATTTGATTTAAAGAAGGCCCAAAATCGGGAGCATATCGTTGAAGGATTACGAATTGCGCTTGATCATATTGATGAAATTATCAATATCATTCGGAGTTCGCAAACTAGTGACATTGCCAAGCAACAATTAATAAATAATTTTGGTTTGTCAGATCGTCAAGCTCAAGCAATTCTTGACTTGCGGTTGGTCCGTTTAACTGGTTTAGAGCGCGAAAAGATCGAGGATGAATATAATAAATTAGTGGCCGCGATCGCTGATTATAAAGACATCCTCGCTCACCGGGAACGAATCCAAAAGATTATTTATGACGAATTACTGGAAATTCAAGCTAAATTTGGCGATGAACGACGGACGGAATTACAAGTTGGTGATTTGAATAGTATTGAAGATGAAGATCTGATTGAAGAAGAAGAAATCATCGTAACTTTAACCCATAGTGGTTACGTTAAACGATTACCAGTTGATGAATTCAAATCACAAAATCGTGGTGGTCGAGGAGTTAAGGGAATGGGGGTTCATAATGACGACTTTATTGAGCACTTAATTTCCAGCTCCACGCATGATAGTCTCTTATTCTTTACTAATTCCGGTAAGGTCTTCGCTATGAAAGGCTATGAGATTCCAGAATATGGTCGATCAGCTCAAGGAATTCCGATTATCAATTTGTTAGGCATTAACGGCGATGAACAGATCAGCGCAGTAATTAATGTTTCACATGAAACACAGACTGACGATGATGATCGTGATCTCTTCTTTGTGACGAAGGAAGGAACTGTTAAGCGGACCTCAGTTAATGAGTTCAAAAACATCCGGAGCAATGGTCTCAAAGCAATTAATTTACATGAAGGTGACGAATTAATTCATGTTGAAATTATTGACCAAGATCAAGCAATGATCTTGGGAACCCGACTAGGATACTCGGTCAGCTTCAAAGCTTCAGCGGTTCGAGAAATGGGACGTTCGGCAGCGGGAGTTCGGGGAGTTCGCCTTCGTGAAGGTGACTATGTGATTGGGGCAGCCCAATTAAGCCCAGATAGTAACGTGTTAGTAATTAGTGAGCAAGGTTACGGGAAACAAACCCCCGCCACTGAATATCCAATTAAGGGTCGGGGTGGTAAAGGAATCAAAACTGTAAACATTACCGAAAAGAATGGACCATTAGTTGGTTTAACCACTGTCCAAGGCGATGAAGATTTGATGTTAGCTACCAACAAAGGGGTAATTATTCGCTTTAGCGTCGAAAGCGTATCGGTTACTGGGCGATCCGCAATCGGAGTTCATTTAATTAAAATGAATGATGATTCGGTGGTGGCAACGATGGCCAAGGTTGATAAAGAGCCAACCACGGACGAATCAACTGCAGATCAAACCACCAATGAGACTGAAGAAATTAGTCCACAAACTGAAGAATAATGAATTAAGATCCTAAGTTTTGCGTATGTAATAATAAGCCGCAACTTAGGATCTTTTATAAGTTATTTCTTGTTATTTTGGTCATTTTATGATAATATTCTATTCTGTGAGTATACGTAATAACGTCTGCTCTCCTTGCTCCTACCAATGAGCGGGGGCCTGAGTCCATAAGGAGGTGTAATATACATGGAAACACGTACATATGAAATTACTTACATCATTCGTCCTGATATTGAGGAATCAGCTAAGAGTGCTTTAGTAGCTAACTTTGACAAGATTCTTTCAGACAATGGTGCAACAGTTGTTGATTCAACTGATTGGGACACGCGTCGGTTTGCTTACCCAATTGAAAAGTACACTGAAGGTACTTATCATATCGTAAACATCACGACTGACACGGATGAACCATTAAACGAATTTGATCGTTTATCAAAGATCAACGACGATATCCTACGTCACATGATTGTTAAGCGCTAATTGCTTAACTAAATAATAGAGAGGAGTGTGAATACCCATGCTAAATCGTGCAGTCCTAACTGGACGTTTAACTCGGGATCCAGAGTTGCGGTACACAAATAGCGGAACGGCAGTGGCACGGTTCTCAATTGCAGTTGATCGGCAATTTAGGAACCAACAAACTGGGGAACGTGAAGCTGATTTTATCAATTGTGTCATTTGGCGGAAGTCTGCTGAAAACTTTGTGAACTTCACTCATAAAGGGGCGCTAGTTGGGATTGATGGTCGGATCACGACCAGTAATTACCAAAACCAACAAGGTCAACGAATTTACCGGACTGAAGTAACCGTGGAAAACTTTGCTTTATTGGAACCTCGTTCAGCACGGGACAACCAAGCTGGCAATAACCAATATAACAATGGTGGTTACTACAATAACGGTGCTAATAATGGTTTTAATGCCAACCAAGGCCAAGCAGCTTTTGGTGGACCAGCCAATAACTTTGGTGCAACTCCTCAAGATAATGGAAACGCTAATGATAATCCGTTTGGTGGTCAAGGACTCTTTGGTGAGAACACGACCCCAATTGATACGGATAGTTTACCATTTGCTAATTCATCCAATGAAGGATCAGCCAGTGATGCCATTGACATTAATGATCAAACGGCTTTGAAGAATGATCAAGCAAATGATAAAGATGATGATCAAAATTCATTAAGTGATGTTCCATTCTAATCACTAGATTCGATAAAGGAGGTTAATTTCATGCCACAACAACGTCGTGGAGGTATGCGTCGTCGTCGGAAAGTTGACTACATCGCTGCTAACCACATTGAATACATTGATTACAAAGATACTGAATTATTACGTCGGTTTATCTCAGAACGGGGTAAGATTTTACCACGTCGAGTAACGGGTACGAGTGCTAAGAACCAACGTCGTTTGACGATCGCCATTAAGCGGGCACGGATCATGGGCTTATTACCATTTGTTGCCGAAGATTAATTTATTAAGAAGTTAGGCTTGGT
>NZ_AICN01000018.1:0-6753 GCF_000247775.1 Limosilactobacillus gastricus PS3 | reverse complement strand
TTTTTGGTGGTAAGATTAGCTAGTACAAATACTGAGGAGTAACAAAATGGAAAAACAAACAAAAATTGTTAGTTCGGTAGTTGGGGCGGTTGTGGTTGTCGCAGCCGTTTTAGCTGGGATTAATCATCACCAAAATACCTACTTTAACAAGAATACTTCAATCAATGGGGTTAACGTGGGTGGACTAACGAGTCAACAGGCTTATGAAAAGGTTAAGAAGACCAAACTTTCCAATGATGTCTACTTCAATGGTCAAAAAATCTATGATGGGACGGAAACGAGTTCTGGAATCACTGCAAAGGATAAGAGCAAGTTTACAGCAGCTTTAAAAAAGCAAAAGACCTTCTTCCCGTCTAGTAAGACTAGCAACTTAACGGTTAAGGGATCAGCAACTGATACCTCCCAACAAACTGCGATGAAGGCGGCAGCGACGACGGCCATCAATGCCTACAATGCTGATAAGACGATTGCTGTAGATGCCCAAGCGGTGTTGAAGAATGGTAAAATTTCCGTCACTAAGGCGAAATCGGGGAATGGCTTGGATGTCGAGAAGATGCTCCAAGAATTCAACGACCAAAAGTATAGTAAATCAGTTAAGCTAACCAAGATTGTGAAAACACCGGTCAAGGCTGATAGCCAGACCGTGGCTAAAGAAAAACGGAAGCTTGAAGCTTTACAGAATAAGACGGTTGACTTTAAGGTTAACAACACGACGGTAAAATTATCCGCTAAGAATTTAATCACCAGTGCTACTTATGCTAATGGTCAATACAATATTGATACTACGGCAATCAAGAAGAAGATTGCGCAAATCAATAGTAAGTACGCCACTTTAGGTAAGTCCTTTAAGTTTAAGACCCATTCTGGTAGTACAATTACGACCAGTAATTCTGGAACTTATGGCTGGAAGATTGATCCCGATGCTGCGGCGAGTGCCATTGTGAGCGCCTTTAGTAGCAATAAGTCGATGACGCTGGATGCTAAAGACTTTATTT
The DNA here is from genome assembly GCF_000247775.1 of Limosilactobacillus gastricus PS3. GTDB lineage: Bacteria > Bacillota > Bacilli > Lactobacillales > Lactobacillaceae > Limosilactobacillus > Limosilactobacillus gastricus_A. Next base: position 5,758 of record NZ_AICN01000018.1, on the reverse strand, counting down.
ATGGAATTGGCTATAACGAAAATGGGACTGGTTATGGCGTCACAGCCAACGATGGAATTGGTGATACTTATGTCGAAGTTTCGATCTCCGCTCAACATGCTTGGTGGTACAAAGATGGGAAACTAGTCTTTGACGCGGATGTAGTTACTGGGACCGAAGATGGTAGTAATGCTACGCCGAAGGGTGTTTACTACATTATGTACAAGCAACAAAATACCACCTTACGTGGTCAAAACGATAATGGTTCAAGTTATGCCTCCCCAGTTAGCTACTGGGCACCATTTACCCAAAGTGGGTGTGGTTTCCACGATGCTAGTTGGCGGACCGATTGGTCAAGCACGGCCTACTTAACTGGTGGTTCGCACGGCTGTGTTAACATGCATACCTACGATGCCGGAACGGCTTACGCTGATATGGAACAAAACGAACCAGTTGTGATTTATTAAGCTCAAAAATGACTTTTGGAAAATTCCAAGAGTCATTTTTCTTTTTCTATAAAATTTTTCGTATATTTTCCTAGGAGGAAGATCAAATGAAACAATTTTATGGATTAATGATTATGGGAATACTTGTTGGCAGCCTGAATGCTAAACCGGTTCATGCCAGTAAGAATGTGCCTGCTTCATCAATACCGTTTAGCGATCAGTCGAGCAGTACTCAACAGCAGGATCAATTAACTTGGTTTTACGAGGGAATTGATGATTATTTACATGATCGCAAACGCGATTATCATGATGAAAGGGCTCGGCAATGGTATGAACGAGGACGCCAATTAGCTAAAGACTGGCAAGAAGAGCATCCGCAAGTTAAGGAACCAACCCTTAATGACATTCAGCCGGCCCAAACCGAGCCCACTCAAGTTGAATCAGTACCTCAGGTAATTGAAGCTCCTTCGCCAATACCAGCTTCATCAGCAAATGATATTATCCCGAGTGAAGATATAACCACTAGTAGTTCTTCAGAAGTGCAAGAGAGCGATGATACAGAAGTTTATCCACGATTAAAAGCACCGCTTAGTCATGAGCAAGCAGAATTCATAAAAACATTATCTCGAAATGCAGTCCCGATTGGGAACCGATATGATTTATATCCATCGATTATGATGGCGCAAGCAATTTTAGAAAGTAATTGGTGCCAAAGTAAATTGGCGCGCCAAAGCCATAACTTATTTGGGGTGAAAGGCGATTTTCAGGGGAATTCCGTCATGATGCCGACTAATGAGCATCTTGACGGAGCTAATCAAGTTATTAATGGGCAATTTAAACATTATCCCAATGTGGAAGCGGCCCTAATTGATTACGCCATGGTGATGGACCAGCCTATTTACCAAAATGTTCATCGCTCGCATAGTAAAAACTATCAGTCTGCGATCAAATCCTTGACTGGAGTATATGCTACCGATCCACATTATCATCAAAAATTAGATCAATTGATTCGTTCCTATCACTTGGATAAATACGATCATGATCAGCAATCATCGACTGCCAATCGTTATCCAGCCACGATGACAACCAATGGACATGAAAAAGCCAGTTCATCTCCCTCGAAGACTTCTTGGAACTGGCAATGGCCCATGCTGGGAGGGATGGGATCAGTGGGAGTGATTGGCCTCATTCGCCGCTTCTGGTTTTAGACGACTAGTCAAACTGATCATCTTCAGGTAAGATGGTAACTATCATATGAAGGAGATCAGGATGGATTTATCAGCAATAAGGCAAACATTAGTAATTAATCAACAACAGGGGACGCTCGTTGAAGTTTATAACTTTAATGATGATGATATGTTTGATGTTGGGTTTGTTGTCGCCATCGACGAGTTATTTGTTCTATTGTTAGGGCTTGATTGGGATGGGAAGATAAATGGTTTAACGGCGATCCGATTAACCAGTATTCATCAAGTGCGTGAACAAACCGATTATTTATTAACGGTTTCGACGAAAGCAAAGGTGGCCCAAAATCATGGTTACTTTGATATTTGGCATTTGCAGGAATATCTGCGTCAGCATTCCTTTAAGCAGGTAAACATTTTGAGAACCTTATTAGAAGAAGCTTATCAGCAGCACCAAGCTGTGGTTCTGGGGACTGATCAATATAAGGGCAGTGATGATTTTCAAGGCTATCTGACTGATTTGTCAGCCATCAATTTAACCTTGCACTACTATAATTCTCATGATTTATCTTCCTTATGGGAATATGAAATTTTAATTGCTAAAGTTGATTATCTCCGGGTACATGGCTATCAAGCAGCTCAAACCAAGGCCATCTTTGAAGAAGTTTTTCATGAAGGGAGCGGCTCATGAATAGTAGCAACAAACAGTTAAGTTTAAGTCAACGAATTTTGATCATGATAGCCCTGGCTTTAGTGATCCAGTTACCACCAGTGATTGAACTAATGATCGGATCGGGATTACACAATCTCAATTATCACTGGATGCCCTGGATCGTGACTTTTGGCGTCATGGCCTATACAATTTTGTTTTTTGTCATTATTCTGTGGGCCTATCAGCTGTTTAAAAGATATCGTCGGTGGCCAGTTCGGACGAAAAGTTGGGGTAGTCAAATTGGGTGGATCTTAATTAGTTATCTGGTTTTGTTGTCGGGCGTTGGAGCGTTGTCGACTTTAAACCAGCTCTTATATCATCAGACGACGACATCCAATAATGATACCATTCAGTCTTTAGCCCAATCGAGCCCAGTCTTACTAGTTATCACGGCGCTTTCAGGAATCTTTTTAAGCCCCTTGGCGGAGGAATTGATCTTTCGTGGGGTATTGATGAACTTTTTCTTTAAGGCTAGTTCTTTTTGGCCACCAATCTTGTTATCAGGACTTATTTTTACGCTTGAACATAGTAGTACCACGATTGTCAGTTATTTAATTTATTTCTTTATGGGGGGAGTCCTGGCCTTTGTTTATCGGGCCACCGGCCAATTGAAGATATCGATTGGCTTGCACTTTCTCAATAATTTGATCGCGATGCTTGAGCTGATCATTCCTATTCTAATTAAGTAATGAGGCGGAGAAAAATTCTCCAGCCTCATTTTTTAGTGATGGAAGGTTAATTGCTGACCAGGATTAGTTAAACCATATAAAATAATTTGAATAATATCAGCGGCCCGTTGGGGATCAGGTTGGGCTTTACCAGTATTATCGCGGAAAATTAACAGGGTGAACAAATCTATAATGGCCTGATCGCTAGCAGTTGTTTGAATATAGTTTGATTTCCGCCCCTCAATAATAATAATTTGGAAGAAATTTTTGATCCGCTCTTGTAGAGTTTTTAATAAAAGGGGCGAATCAGCAATCGTCTTAATCAATTCTTGGACGATTTCTTCAGGCAGCTCTTGATTTAATTTATCAGGACCTGGGATTTTTTCAATCCGTTCAATAAAAGGTAAGTCTTGGGTCCTAATCAGGGACTCGGCTTGCTCAAAACGCTCCTCGATCATTTGGCTAATGGTGGCATTAATTAAGTCGGTTTTATCAGTGAAGTACTTATAAATTGTTACGACTGAAAGACCAGATAATTTACTAATTTGCCGAAGATTAGTCTTGGCGACGCCAACTTGATAAATCATCTCCGTAGTCGTAGTTAATATCAGCTGACGATTACGGGCTTTTTTTCTGCACGTTTCATAAGAACCTCCTGTATAAGATGATGCCTTCATTATAGCAAAAAGTTTAACATCGTCAAAAAATGTTAAACTTAATTGACAAATGAGCGGCTTTCAGTAAAATTAGCAAGTATAGAAATATATGGAGGATTATTTATGGCATATTTAGAATTAAAAGATATTCGAAAGTCATACTATCTCGGGAAAGAAGAATTCCCCGTTTTAAAAGGGATTAATCTAGAATTCGAACTCGGTGAATTTGTTTCAATTCTCGGTGAATCTGGTGGTGGGAAATCCACCTTAATGAACATTATCGGGGGCTTGGACCGAGAATTTGAGGGTCAAGTCATTGTTAATGGAAATGCCTTAGACCATAGCCAAGAGAAGCGGATGGATGAATATCGCCGGGATGAAATTGGTTATATCTATCAGGCCTATAACTTGATTAATCACTTAACAGTTTTAGAAAATGTCAAACTGTCATTGGATATGACTACCTTGTCTAATCAAGAGCGGGAACAACGGGCTTTAGATTTGTTGGAGCGCGTGGGCTTAGCTGAACATGCCAAGAAGTATCCCAACCAACTATCGGGAGGACAAAAACAACGGGTTGCAATTGCCCGGGCCTTATCAAGTGATCCCAAGGTGATCATTGCCGATGAACCGACCGGGGCATTGGATGCCGAAAATACCGAAGATGTATTAAAAATCTTGGATGAAATTGCTGCCGAAGGTCGATTGGTCATTGCGGTGACTCACTCCCAACACGTGGCGGATGCTGGAACGCGAATTGTTCATTTGGCAGAAGGGCAAATCGATGGTGATGAGCGGATTCGACCGGCCTATCCGGTTGATGATGCTAATCATCGCTTGACCTCTAAAGAATTGTCTTTTGCCGTGTCAATGCGAACGGCTTACAAACACTTTAAGTTCCACTTCGGGCGGAATTTACTAATCGTAATCGGGACGGCCATTGGTCTGTTTGCTGTGATGCTCTTTAGCGGTTTAGGAACTGGGGTCAATGGATATGTGAATAAGCAAGTCACAGACTTAGTTAACCCGAAAGCGGTGGTTGTTACTCAGTATCAAAAAGGAAGTAGCTCCTCTGGTGGTACTGGTGCCTCCCAACAACAAGCCTATGCGCAAATGGCAGCTGGAACCGGTAAGACGAATTTCAAAAACTCTGATATTAATAAGATTAAGAAATTAGCGCATGTTTCGTCGGTTCAAAAACTCTACTCAGCAACGTCGGTCACGGTAGCCTATAACGGAAAACAAGCGACGGCTCAGTCATTAAGTAGTTGGACTTCTTCCAACTCCAATGGCACAATTAAAAACGGCTCGAAACCAGGGGTGGGTGAAGTAGTCTTAGATAAATCTTCAGTTGCCAAGAATTTAACGAAATCCAAGGCGAAAAGTTTAATCGGAAAAACCGTTACTTTATCCTATCAAGCTCAGGATCAGTCAGGTAACACGGTTACGGTCAGTTTTAAAGCCAAAGTCTCAGGGATTTCTAGCAGCCAAAACTCGGCTAGCTATGTAAATGCCACGACCTTGACGCAAGCAATGCGGGATGCTGGCGTGAAACCAGCTGCTACAGCTTTGGCGGTTAAGGCTGATTCGATGAATTCGTCGAAGACTGTGGTAAAAGAGATTAATCGGATTAAAACCAATGGTCAACGGGTCTTTACCGCCACATCAGTTTCAAGCATGATCTCTACCATTCAAACTTATATTGATCTGATCACTAACATTTTAGCTGGGATTGCAGCAATTTCATTATTAGTTTCGGCTTTGATGATCATTGTTACGATGTACATGTCGGTAGCTGATCGGACCAAGGAAATTGGGATTCTACGTGCTTTAGGTGAAAGTAAGCGTGATATTCGACGGATGTTCATTGCTGAATCTTTAATTATTGGGATCTTCTCAGCCGTAATTGCAACGATTGTTGCCTTTCTGGCGGAAGTGGGCGCGAATGCCTTACTGGCCAACATCGCGAAGTATAACTTCATTCAAATTGGCTTTAACCACGTCATTTTAGTCTTTATCATTGCCATTATTATTTCATTATTGGCAGCTTGGTTACCAGCTCGTCATGCTGCGGCATTAAACCCAATTGATGCTTTAGCAGCTGATTAAGTAT
>NZ_AICN01000019.1:0-4548 GCF_000247775.1 Limosilactobacillus gastricus PS3 | reverse complement strand
ATTTTAAGTTTAAACCCCGATCATCCTTTCTTTAAGGAAATGGATGAACCTATAGAAAGGTTTAAACAGACCTTAAATTTGTTTGATTTGCCTGTATCGATTAAGGATCTAGAAGCAGATTTCGAAAACAAAAAAACGAGAAAGTTTAAAAAATGGTTTAATAGTGACTTAAATAGAACGAACAAGATAATTACAAGATATATTAAATATAATCGCGAGATGTTTCAGCAGTTTGAATTAGATATATATAAAGGAATTAAAGATATCCTGTTTGAAAATGGGATAATTATTAGAGAACTATAGTTCTTCTGAAACTATCATTTCTGATATACAACGCTCGTTTGATTAGCGGTTTGTCTTTTGAATAAATTCAGAACAGCAATGATATTGTAGGAATCAGAAGCTCTAACAAAGAACTTAATTCCGCTTTGATAGTGCTTATTCATCATTCATCAGGGCAAATTCGTTTTAGAGAAAAGTAATTCATTATTTGAGAATTGTTCAAGGTCATACAGAGTTAATTTGCAAAATTACAGATTTTCGTAAGCTGTGGTATGAATTAGTCGGTAATGTAGAATCCGGTGCACTACCAAATGGTAAGGTATCTTGGAAAGTTGCTGAAGCAATTTATGATGGGGATCGTCAAATCCATGCAGGTGATAATAATGAAACAGAAATCATTAATGATTTAGAAAGTTTGTTAGCCTTTATGAACTCGAATGATTTCGCTACTTTGCCGAAAGTGATTATTAGCCACTATTTCTATGAATATATCCATCCTTTTTACGATGGCAATGGACGAACTGGACGTTATATAATCTGTGCCTACTTAGTGCATTACCTCGATGCACTTACGGCGATTAATTTTTCCTCGGCAATTGCGGATGATAAGAATCGCTATTACAAGTCGTTTACGGAAATGGGAAATCCCATTAACCATGGTGATGCCACCTTGTTCATCATTCGAATCATGGAAATTATTCTGACTGGTCAGGAAAAAGCGTTAGAACAATTATCAACTGGAATCAATCGTTTAAAGCATGCAGATCAAATGTTAGATGATTTATTACCGTTACCCGTTGGTTATAGTGACCGTCAACGAAATATAGTAGTTGGAATGCGCGGAATTGTTAGGTATTTATATCAACAAGCTGTCTTTGGCTATTCACTAAATGCGAGTACGGATCAGGATCTCGCAAAGGTACTAGGAACCACACGTTATCGATTGGATCAGCAGATGAGTCACTTAGAAGCTCAAGGGATTATCAAGTTAATGCAGGAGATGCCGAAAATTCACCAGTTAACTAATGATGCTTATCTGAAGTTAGATTAGGAGGTATTCTGGTGACTGATTATCAAAAATTATTAAATAATATTACCCAGTTAAAGGATGAAATAGATCAGTTTCGGCCTTTGGATCAGGCGCAAGTAAAGTTACTAGAACAACAGATTCGGCTTGAACATGTCTGGTCTTCAAATGCCATTGAAGGCAGTACCCTTTCGATGAATGAAACGGCGTCAATTTTAAATACTGGGATGACTGTCCATGGGATGTCATTAAAAGAGGCGATGGAAGCTGTTGATTTGGCAGCTGCTTATGATTACATGTCCGAGCTGGTTAGTAAGCATACTCCGCTAAGTGAACGGATCATTCGGGATTTAAACCGCTTAGCGATGATCAAAAATAGTGATCCTCACACGGCAGGAGCTTATCGAGTGGTGGAAGCTTGGCCGTATGGAAGTGAATATCAACCATACGTTTCACCATTTGATATTCAACCGCGAATGCATGCTTTGATTGAATGGGTGCATACAGCTAGCGATCAATTACATCCAGTCGAGTACGCTGCGGAACTACACGAACGATTAGTCGCCATTCATCCCTTTGCTGATGGGAATGGCCGTACTGCTCGCTTGGTTATGAATCTAGCATTAACGGAAGCTGGTTATCCGGTCATTAACATTCAACCAGATGCCAAGGCTCGTCAAGCATATATGGATGCCTTAGGTCACGCTCGCTCGACCGGCGATTTATTACCATTTAAAGTTTTAATTGGAAATTACGTTCAGGAAACATTAGAAAACCGGATTGATTTATTAAGACGGAATGAAGACTATATAGCCGAAGCGCAAAGCGAATCGGATCTCTTCTGATTATTTAATTGAATAATCCCCCAAAGTTGAGCCATTGGCGCTAACTTTGGGGGATTTTTAACGACCTGATAACATAATGTTACAAAGTTGCAACATGGTCGTGATTAGCTTGTAATGCAAGCTTGATAAGGTAATATACATTAATTTGAAACCGAGGAAGAATCAATGAAATTAAATCAAACTGTTAAAGTAACTGCTGCTGTCGCTGGTGCCGTATCATTAGGAACTTTGGCATCAACCGTTAGTGCTAATGCTGATACGACTTATACTGTTCAATCAGGGGATACCTTATCCGGGATCGCGGTTAATTTTGGTCAATCATTGTCCTATGTTGATCAACTAGCTAGTGACAACAATATCGCTAACAAAGATTTGATTTTTGTTGGTCAACAATTAGTTGTGAAGGTGGCCGAAAGCGATTCGTCAGCAAGTACCACGACTGGGGTGCCTGCTGACCAAAGTTCCGCCTACAGCACTGCTAGTCCTAGCGCAACAACTACTACTGATGAAACGGTTAGTTCATCGACGCCTAGTTCTGCCAAAAACGATGACGCCACTAATTCCGCTGCGGTTAGTGATACCCAAGTAAGTAGTGCAGCCAGTGCGGATCAAGCCCAAGCTGCTAGCGTTTCGGCACCTTCATCAGCGAGTGAAGATTCCAGTGCTGAAAATATTTCTAGTGACTCAGATCAATCTTCAGCTGTAAGTTTGTCAGCAACTGGTGAAAGTGCGGATGCTGTTAGTTCCAGTAGTGAAGTTGAAATGAGTGATTCAGCATCGTCTTATTCTGCACCACTTTCTTCAGGTAGTGCGGTTAATGACCAAAATGAAGATACTAATAGTTTAGTAATTGATGATTCAGAAACGACGGAAGGTACTGCTTCCGAAACGACGACTGATACTACGAGTACAACAACTGATACTAGTTCGAGCACAACTTCTGATGAAGAAGCAGCCGCTAAGGAATGGATTGCCCAAAAGGAATCTAGTGGGTCTTATACTGCCCAAAACGGTCAATACTATGGTCGTTACCAATTATCTTTGTCATACCTAAATGGTGATTTGTCAGCCGAAAATCAAGAAAAAGTGGCCGATGCATACGTTACCAATCGGTATGGTTCCTGGGTCGCTGCCAAAGCCTTCTGGGAAGCCAATGGCTGGTACTAGGATTGCCATCAAATGTTACATTGAGGTGACAAAAGTTATCAAAGCATTACCTTTGATTAACATTCCCTTTGACTTAGCGGATTTGGGATGAAATTGTGATAAAGTATTAAACATTGAAAGAAAAATAATATTCAAAGACATTTTGTCAGGGAAGGAATTTTCTTAATCTATGGATAATAAAAAGCACTATAAGTTATATAAAAGCGGGAAACAATGGAAGACAGTTGCCCTTTCAGTGACAGCTGTTGCTCTTGGTTTAACTTTTGCCAATGTAACTGCTAATGCTGATACAACGACTACTAACACTGATAATGCAACGACTGCCGCGGTAACGACAGCTAGTTCAGCAACTAGTGAGGCATCATCAAATAGTACAGCTTCTTCATCAGTTGCTTCGACTGCTACCGATGCATCAACTTTAACTTCTGCTTCCAGCGCAACTAGTGCGTCGACTGCAGATTCAAGCGCCGTAGCTTCATCTGCATCAGTGCAGAATGGGATCGTTACTGAAGATGCGGGTACTTACTACTATGTTAATGGCGAAAAGCAAGTTGATGCTTTTTATACTAACGATAGTGGCCAAGTCTTCTACTTTGGTGATGATGGATTGATGTACAAGGATCAATTCTACAGTAACTGGGGCAACACCTACTACTTCGGTGAAGATGGGGCCCGTTATACTGATCAATTCTACAGTAACTGGGGCAATCTCTATTACTTTGGTGAAGGTGGGGTTCGCTACACTAACCAATTCTACAGTAACTGGGGAAATCTCTACTACTTTGGTGAAGGTGGAGTTCGCTACACTAACCAATTCTACACTAACTGGGGTAATATTTATTACTTTGGTGAAGACGGGGTTCGGTATACTAATCGACTTTACTCAAACTGGGGTAACAACTACTACTTTGGTTCAGATGGTGCTTTAGCCAAGAACACGACGGTTAACGTTAATGGTACTAATTACACTGCAAACGCTGATGGGGTTCTTTCCTCAAAGTCTGCAGAAGAAGAAGCGGCTAAGGAATGGATTGCGCAACGTGAATCTGGTGGTTCCTACACGGCCCGGAATGGTTCTTGTTATGGTCGTTACCAATTATTGATTTCATATCTTGGTGGTGATTTGTCACCAGAAAACCAAGAACGAGTGGCCGATAATTATGTGGCGAGTCGGTATGGATCAGTGGGTGGCTGCCAAGGCCTTCTGGCAATCACACAACTGGTATT
>NZ_AICN01000020.1:0-13890 GCF_000247775.1 Limosilactobacillus gastricus PS3 | reverse complement strand
TTTTTTAACAGCTTTATCACTATAACACTCAGCGATAATATCGTCAAGAAGTTTTAAATTTCTTTTTGTGCTGACTGCTAAAAGCAACTTTTATAATATATCACTTACTAACCAACCTGTCAAACCTTATTTTATCTTAATAATATTTAACACCCTGTTTGTCATAAGCAACTTTTATAATATACCAGTCACATCTTTAATCGTCAACCATTTTTCAAAAAATACTTTTGAATTCACTAATTGACTCATAGATCTCAATTGCGGCTAAATCGATCTGATCAAACTCTGTTGAAACAGCTGAATTAAACCGTTCTACGACATAAAGATCACTTGCCGATAGATATGTTACCTGACAAACCGGAATACCATATTGATCAAACCGCCGAACCTGTTGTCCTAAATGACGATCAGCCTTCATGGCTAATAAGCGTTCGATAATGATTTGAAGCTCAGTTTTTTCCATATCATTTCCTTTCAAAAAATCGATTAGCTTATCACTAATCGATCTCGCTCACTTTATCTGGTTTTATTACCAATGCAAACATCCCTGCAAATAAACCTACATAATAAGTCAATATGCGCCAAAGCAGCATCGCTAATACTAATTTACTATTCGATTGGACATAGCCGGCAAAAAGAACTACGAAGCCATATTCGGCCCCACCAGTTCCCCCTGGAATTGGGAAAACCGACGTCACCATAAAAATGATTACATGCAGGCTTAAAATCATCCAAAAATTTAGCCCACTAACGCCTAAAGCTCTAAGAATAAAATAAGGGATCGCATAATAGAAAAATAATTGAAGAAGGGTTACTACCGACACCTTCGCTAGTTTTCGGTATTGCTTTTTCATCTTGACACTTTCCTTATAGAAAGTATCAATTTTTTCGTTCAAAGTCACTGCAATTGACGCATAACGTTCTGGCTTCATAAATAGGCGTAGTGGTTTAATGACCCAATTAGTTAATCGTTTAGTCATTTGATACCAGTACATGATCATTAATAAACCGACGATGACTGCAAAGTGAATAATGAAGCCAATTACAACAAAAAGTGTTAACCCTTGCAACTTGGTTGAAATGAGGTGAAAGCCCATGATTAAACTCACAATAAAGTTAATCACAATCATTGCTTGGAAAACAACAAACTTCATTAAAAGCACCGAGCTTGCTCGTCCACCATCCACGCCACTTTGTAGCATCGCGATGATCTGAGCAGGTTGACCACCACTAGAAAATGGGGTGATTCCGTTAAAAAGTTGCTCAATCAATGGCATTCGCATCGCATCTTTCCATGAAAAGCTTGGATAACTATCCTTCATAAAAAGCTTTACGACTACTCCTTCAAGTCCAAGGTAAAGTCCAATACACACAATCGCAATGGCAAACCAACCCCAATTTAAGGCTAATAAATCAATTAACAATTGGTGTAAATCAGTATTACGAAGTGAAAAAGCAAAAATCCCAACTCCGACGACCAACATTAGGATCAGCGCTAACCAATTTTTTCGATTCATTAGTGCCCCCCCTTGTGCGCCTGGTCTATATAAAAGTCTTGCCAAATTCCTGCTAAATGGTCTTTAGAATACCGTTGTGACGCCGTTAATGCCACTTGCTGGAGTTCCTTTAATTTAGTTGGATCATGAATTAATTGCTGCAATTTTAAATTCATGTCCTTTTCATCATGACTTGGTAAATAATAACCGTCCATTATATCGTGATACAAATCTAGATCGCGTAACATCACTGCTGTTCCCGTACTAAACGCTTCTAAAACTGACATCGGGAACAATTCATTATAAGAAGGTAATAAAAATAGATCAGCCAGATTCAACAATTCATTAATTTCAGATCGCGAAACTATCCCCGGAAACCATAAATTCGCCGGTGGATTATCAACAACTTTTTTTAATTCTTGATACCCATCCGTAATCCGCCCAAAGGAAAAACCACCGGCCCAAATAAATTGAACTTGTGGGTTATCCTTTGCTAATTGAATAAAATCAAACACCCCTTTGCGCTCCTGGATCTGGCCACTTCCCATCACAATGAATTGGTTTGACTTAAGATGATATTTCTGACGTAAAGCTAATCGATCGTCTGCGTTCATCGGATAGAAATGTTGATCATCAACAAAATTAGGAATGTAGGTGATTCGATCGCGCGGAATTTGATATGCAACTAATTTATCAATAAAAGAAGGATTAACCACGACCAATTCATCCATTCGCCGATAAAAGGCAATGACATACCAATAGAATATTTTCCGAAACACTTTGGGGAGTTTAATACTGCCTTCAAGAGTTTCCGGCAAAAAATGGACATAACCAATTTTTCGCCCTCGTTTTTTACTAAAAGTTGATAGAAAATAGGTTGGATTAATAGTGTGATAGTGGCTGATGTCACTTTCCCCATACTGATTAACGTGAATATCAAATTGATCCTTAAATCGATCTTTTAATAAGCCCATTAACTCGATATAGGCGCTGCCGACCCCTTGTCCAGCAACCGAATCTGCTTGAGAATACATTGTAATCTTAATCATGTCGCTTCCTCATCAAAAAGCGCTGTTTACGCTCTAACTGTTGATTATGATTACGCATTATACATTCATCATAAAATTCAACAATCCGTTGACCAAAAACTTCGGCCGAGATTGAATCCAATTTAGCCCGTCGTTTTTGAATATCACTAGCATTTTTCCCACGGGCAAGGTAGTACAGAACCCCTTGAACGAGATCCGCCTTTTTTTGATAACTGATCCCAATTGCCCGATCATCAATGAGTTCATCAGTATACTCACTTTGCATCACAACAATTGGTAAATCAGACGCTAAAGCCTCATCATAAGTTAAGCCTTGTGACTCCGAATCAGAAGCGGACACAAAGACATCGGCCATTTGATAATAATGATGAACATCATCATTATTAACTTGTCCCGTAAATTGAATATTATTTGTTAGATGCATGGCCTTCACTTGACGTTCTAAAGACATCCGAGCCGGTCCATCCCCAACAATTAGTAATTGGGCCTGTGGATTTTGATCTAATATGTCGGGCATTGAATCGATCAATCCCGTAATATTTTTCTCAAAGGCTAATCGACTTAATGACAACATTACCGGAGTCTCATTCGTGAAACCATAACGTTGACGTAAGGCAGTAATCTGTTCCGGTGTATCAGGATGCTGAAAAACCGACAGATTAATTCCCGTTGGAATCACTCGGATGGGCACTTTGACTTGATAAGATTCTAAAGTTTCTAAAACTCGGTCACTAGGGGCAACAATTCCTGTCATATGCTTAAGATAAGCCCGGCTTGCCGTTGCCACATCGCGTGGTTTGATTAAACGCCCATTTGCTACATAATGTAAGTAGTCTTCGTACATGGTGTGGTAGGTATGTAAACATGGAATTCGTAATTCTCGGGCCACCATTTTCCCCATAATTCCCAGTGAAAACTCGGTTTGATTATGAATTAAATCCAAATGAAGGCGCCGTGCGATCATCAGGACTTTTACCCATCCACTAAAAGCAATTCGCCGTTCTGGAAAGGATACAAACGGAACGCTCGGAAAACGAAAGATCCCATGATAACGATCCGCAACTTTATCGGCATGAGGATCAGTGGTCGTAAAAATATAAACATGATGTCCTTGCTTAATTAGTTCATCACGTAAAGTCTTAATTGAAGTGGCCACCCCGCTGACTTGTGGAAAATATGTATCTGTGAAAATCCCAATTCGCAAAATTGCATCTCCTTTTATCCTACTCACAAACAGTAACATTATACTAAAGGATCCCAAAGCAAGCAATTTAGCACTAGAATCTTAAGAAAAATAAAAAAGATCGGGATAACTCCCGACCCAAAACAAGAAGAAATTTATTCAGCCAAATTTTCACTAGCCATTGTTTCTTCAATTGCTTTCATTGCATCTGCTTCATCATCACCTTCAGCAGTGATGGTAACATCAGCACCTTGACCAACACCAAGGGACATAACACCCATGATGGACTTCAAGTTAACACTCTTTTCATTGTAAACTAAGTTAATGTCTGAGCTAAACTTTGAAGCTGTTTGAACTAAAATTGTTGCTGGACGTGCATGGATTCCCGTTTCAGCAGTAACATGAAAATCGCGTTTTTCCATAATAATCTATCTCCTTAAGTCAGTGACTGCCGCCACTAAAGTTATATTCATAATATCAAATGAAAGCGCTAAATACAATTATTTTTTATTCATCTTGAACTAATTTATACAGGATCGTCCCTCCCCGCTGGGCTTCACCACGAATTTGCGAACGATGACTATAATTACGAAAGACTTCTTGAAAATTCATGAATTCATCTGGTTTAACTTCTAATTGATCAATCTTTTGATCCCATAATTGGTCCAATTTTGATTGATAATCCATTACTTCACCTTCTTACTCTAACTTTCCTAAACTTATTATACACCTTATTAGCACTCACAGATGAAAAGTGCTAATTTTTGGTGCAAACCGCTTGCTTTCAAATTGGAAGTTAGTATAATATACACCAACAATAGTCAGGAAAGGTCAAACACCTTTTATGAAAGGAGTTAATCATGCTTTGTCAAAACTGTCATGAGAACCCTGCTTCGATTCACCTACAAATGAACATTAATGGTGAGCGAGTGCAGTTTGACTTATGTCAATCTTGTTATCAACAATTCCAAAATATGCAAATGAATATGATGAATGGAGGATCTGGAATGTCAAACAACGGATTTGAAAACCTCGACGATTTTATGCGGGCAATGAATAACATGACCGCTAATCAAAATGCCAACTTAAATAGTGATCAAGATAACCGCCAACGCCAAACCAGCGGTGGCGGTCGAAAAGGCAAAGGGCTCTTGGGTCAATATGGAATCAACATGACTGACCTTGCCCGGCAAGGAAAAATTGATCCCGTCATCGGCCGTGATAAAGAAATCGCCCGCGTTGTTGAGATCTTAAATCGCCGAACTAAGAATAACCCCGTCTTAATTGGTGAAGCTGGGGTTGGTAAAACTTCGGTCGTTGAAGGATTAGCCGAATCAATTGTTTCCGGTCAAGTACCTGAAAAACTGGCTAATAAAGAAATTATTCGTTTAGATGTCGTTTCCCTAGTTCAAGGGACCGGAATTCGGGGCCAATTTGAACAACGAATGCAACAATTGATTCAAGAAGTTTCGAAGAACGATGATATTATCCTGTTCATTGACGAAATTCACGAAATCATGGGTGCTGGAAATGCTGAAGGTGGGATGGACGCTGGAAACGTCTTGAAACCCGCCTTAGCTCGTGGTGAATTCCAATTAATTGGAGCAACGACCCTAAATGAATACCGGCAAATTGAAAAAGATGCAGCCTTAGCCCGGCGCTTCCAACCAGTTGAAGTTGCGCAACCGAGTGTTGAAGAAACCATTCAAATTTTAAATGGGATCAAGCCACGATATCAAGATTATCACCATGTCAAGTACACGGATGATGCCATTACTGCCGCAGCCAAATTATCAGATCGTTATATCCAAGACCGCTTCTTGCCTGATAAGGCCATTGACTTGCTCGATGAGGCCGGATCACGAAAGAATTTGACTTTAAAGACTGTCGATCCACGAACCATCGAAAATCAAATTCATATCGCTGAAGCTCATAAGCAACAGGCTGCCGAAAATCAAGATTATGAAAAAGCAGCCTTTTATCGGGATCAAGTTCAAAAACTAGAAAAAGCGAAGAAGGACGCCGAAGAAAATCATACGGAAGAAGCTGCCGTAGTCACCGAACAAGACATGCAAAAGATCGTTGAACAAATGACCAATATTCCTGTCGGTGATATGCAAAAGCAAGAGGCTAACCAGCTTCGTGATCTTGACAAGCAATTGGGTGCTCATGTTATTGGACAACAAGAAGCCGTCGATAAAATTGCGCGTGCCATCCGTCGAAACCGTATTGGCTTAAATAAATCTGGCCGCCCAATTGGCAGTTTTCTCTTTGTTGGGCCAACTGGGGTTGGGAAGACTGAAACAGCTAAGCAATTAGCTAAACTCTTATTTGGTTCAACTGATGCTATGATTCGCTTTGACATGAGTGAATATATGGACAAAACGTCAACATCGAAGTTAATTGGTGCTGCTCCTGGTTATGTCGGTTACGAAGAAGCAGGTCAATTAACTGAACAAGTGCGGCGTCACCCATACAGTCTTATTCTCTTGGATGAAGTTGAAAAGGCCCACCCTGATGTAATGCACATGTTCTTACAAATTTTAGATGATGGACGGCTAACTGATTCCCAAGGTCGGACAGTTTCATTTAAGGACACCATTATTATTATGACAAGTAATGCTGGAACCGGCGACATGGTTGCTAGCGTGGGCTTTGGTTCAACTAATAACAATAAATCTGTTCTTGATAAGTTAACTAATTACTTCAAGCCAGAGTTTTTGAATCGCTTTGACGACATCGTTGAATTCAATGCCTTAACTGAAGAAGATCTTGGTCAAATTGTTCAACTAATGATTACCGATATGAATCAAATGTTAGCTGATCGTGATTTACATGTTCACGTCTCTAAAGCCGTCGAAGGTAAATTAGTTGAACTCGACTTTGATCCAAAGATGGGAGCTCGACCATTACGGCGGGTCATCCAAGAACAAATTGAAGATAAGTTAGCTGATTATGTGCTTGATCATGATGAAAAACATAATCTTGAAGCTGAATTGATCGATGATGCTATCGTCATTAAAGCCGCTAGTGAACCTACCACAGCTACGGCCACACAAGATCAGTCTGAAACAACAGTCGAATCATAAAAACATTAAATTGAAACAGCGCGACAGGTAAAATTTTACCTGTCGCGCTATTTTTTTGCTTATCTATTTCTTTTAACAGCTACCATCACTGGCAACGCAATTAAGGGGGTTAAAATAGCGGTTGTAATTGCTTCCGTCACTCCATTGGTAGTCACAATCACCATCAGAGCTTGCGCTAAATGACCACTACCAACATGGTAACCAGCAGCCACGGCTGGGGTATTAGCGAATAGGTATATCCCCCCTAATACCAAAACGGTATTAGTAACCGCAGCAATCAAGCCAGCTACACCTGCACTCAAAGCTTTGGGAGCTACTTTAACCAGCCATTTAAAAGTATAGCCGGCAAAGAGACCAATCAGCATCCGTGGTACAACCGAAATCAAAGGGTTGGTAAAAATCAACGGTGCCAGTGCACTGCTAGGGTATACAAAGGCCCGCACCCAAGTTAATATCCCCCACACAAAGCCCACTATCGTTCCTTCCTTAGGGCCTAAGACGACGGCGACCACGGCGACGGTCACCGGTAAAGTTGTAATCGATAATGGTCCCAAGGGAATGTTCCCAAACATCGGGATGAGGTCCTGTAACACCACTAAAACGATTAACAGGGTGCGAACTGTTAATCGGCGAATCTGCTCTCGTTGTTTCATTGTTAACTCCTCGTAATCATCAATCCTAGATTGAAATTATATAACAAATTAATTATATCCCATATTCCTTTAGACTACAAAAACCGCTATAATTATTAGTAGCTTACTTGGGAGGAAACATATGACTGATAAATTAAGAACCGGAAATCCAATTTGGGTTTATTACCGTAATCAAGATGAAGCCTACAACATCCAACCGCCGAAACTTTTACAAGGCTACTATGGTGAATCCTATCATATTGAGATTCCCCGCTTCCCTCGTCATCAATTTATGTCCGCTAGCGATAATCTCGAGGGGCAATTCGATGATCAGGCACGCCAAATTTATCTGTACTATCGAAATGCTAATTGGCAATCCAATGAAGCTGCCACTAACTATCTGATTGCCTCGAAACCAATCCAACTTTATGATCGGCCACAAGGGCTGCCGATTGATAATCAATTACCTGATGATATTATTTTTGAGTGTTTTCGTAAAGTCATTACCACTGATCGTCATCATTGGTATCAAGTAACAGCAGAGCGATGGCTTGAATTTGATCCGGAATCAATGCAACTCTTGGATGATAATCCATATACCGATCATGTAGAACCAACTACCGAAACTGATTTTGATGATCAAATGCAAATCTTGTCTTTGAATCAGGCTTCTGCCCACATTGATTTCATCCCTGATCACCAAGTTCCTTGCTATGACTATGTTTACGGTAAAGAACTCTATCAACTTACTCATGGAACCGAGATCACTCTGTTACGCCAATTAACTGATACCAATGGGGTTAATTGGTATGAAACTAGCAAGCATGAATATATTAATGCCCTCTACGTAACCATCAATTCCTAAAGGAAACTGATAAAAAGAAGTAATAAGAGTGTGGGAAGAAACACTAATTGACATTTCTTCCCACACTCTTTCCTTTTGATCACACTCGTCATTACGGTCAAAAAGCACGCCCCACGAGTCTAACTACGAACTCACGTCGGTCCGTTTGAACCAACATTCGTTCTTGGTTAGCCCGATGGGGCGCTTTATTGCTTTTTCCCAGCTTCTATTTCTATTGATTCAAGTAATCAGCAGCCTCTTGTAAAGCCTTACTAATTCCTGCGGGATTCTTTCCACCGGCTTGAGCCAAGGTGGGGCGTCCACCACCACCACCCTTTATCGCTGGAGCAATGGCTTTAATTAAATCTCCTGCTTTCACTTGATGGCTCTTTTCATCACTAACCGCTACTAGTAAATTAACTTTATCATCAACTGCAGTTGCCAAAACTAAGAAATCTGACTGCTGTTTTTGCCGCCATTGATCAGCTAATTGCCGAAGCTGGTCCATTCCAGCCACATTTAACTCTGCTGCAATCAAAGTCCCTTGGTTCGTTGTTTGCACTTGATCAAAGGCCGCTCCCGCTTGTTGCGATGCTAATTTGGCTTCTAATTGTTCATTTGCACGTTGAACTTGCTTTAATTCATTCTGTAAATCTTCAATCCGATGTGGCAGTTCCTTTAATTGCGCAACTTTCAACTGGTCAGCAACCGAATTGAGTAAAGTAACCCGTTCTTGCATGAATTGGAAGGCATCACTAGCTGTAACTGCTTCGATTCGTCGTACCCCAGCACCTACTCCGGCTTCGGAAACAATCTTAAAGAGCCCCAATTCATTCGTATTTTTAACGTGATCCCCACCACAGAATTCAGTGTTAAAATCACCAATCTTAACCACGCGTACTCGATCACCATACTTGTCGCTAAAGAGGGCGATTGCCCCCATCTCCTTAGCTGATTCTAAATCAGTTTCCACTGTAGTAACTGGGATTTCCCGCCAGATTTGTTCATTAACCATATCTTCAACTTTTTGTAAGTCATCAGCCGTTACCTGACCAAAATGATTAAAATCAAAGCGTAGATAGTGTTGTTCAACCAAAGAACCCGCTTGTTGGGTATGACCTCCTAAAACATTCCGTAAAGCCTGATCTAACAAGTGTGTTGCCGTATGGTTTTTCTCAATCTTTTGGTGGCGTTTTTGATCAACAACCAGCTGGTAACGAGTCCCAACTTTTAGATTGGCCGTTAATTCAATTCGATGTAAATTCTGCTGATTAGGTGCATGTTGGACATCCACCACGCGACCAACAGTCTGACCATAATTATCGATCACGTCCCCGGTATCAGCAACCTGGCCACCCATTTCAGCATAAAATGGGGTTTGGTCAAAAATTACCTCGACTGTTTGACCTGCTTGGGCTGTATCAACCCGTTGACCTTCTAAAGCCATGGCTAGAACTTTCGCATCCTTTACGATTAGATCGGTATAACCAACATACTGACTAGCCTCTTTAAAGTCGGTCCATAAGTCGTTTTGTACTCCCATCCCATTATCAACATCACGGGCATTTCGCGCCCGGTTTTGTTGTTCTGTCATAGCAGCCTGAAAACCATCTTCATCGACCACGAGGCCTTCATCTTCGGCATATTCCCGGGTCAATTCAAACGGGAAACCATAAGTATCATATAACTTAAAGGCCGTTCTCCCATCGATTGAATTCGTTTGATCAGCTTTGGCCTCGGCAATCACTTCGTTTAATAGGTTCAAACCACCATTCAAAGTAGAGCTAAAGCGATCTTCTTCTGATTTAACCACTGATGCGACATATTCAGCATTTTTAAGGACGTCGGGATAGTAATCTTTCATGATTTCGCCAACCGTTGGCACCAATTGTGCTAAGAATGGCTCATCAATATTAAGCTTCTTCCCCGCAACGACCGCCCGCCGAATTAACCGACGAATCACGTACCCGCGACCAACATTTGAAGGTAAGGCACCATCATTGATCGCAAAAGTAATGGCCCGGATATGGTCAGCAATAATCTTAAACTGAATATCATCCGTCTTATCTT
This sequence comes from Limosilactobacillus gastricus PS3, assembly GCF_000247775.1. Classification (GTDB taxonomy): domain Bacteria; phylum Bacillota; class Bacilli; order Lactobacillales; family Lactobacillaceae; genus Limosilactobacillus; species Limosilactobacillus gastricus_A. The sequence continues at coordinate 3,527 of NZ_AICN01000020.1, read as the reverse complement.
GACCGTATTGCTTTTCGTCACTAAAGGTTTCGGTTTGTTTAATGATTGGCAAGAACAGATCAGTTTCAAAGTTTGTGGGAGCATTTTCAAAAATTGAAACAACCCGTTCTAAGCCCATTCCCGTATCAATGTTCTTATTAGGCAATGGTTCATAGGTATCTTCGGGGGTATGGTTAAATTGAGAAAACACAATGTTCCAAATTTCCAAATACCGTTCGTTTTCCCCACCTGGGTAGCTTTCGGGATCATCTTCTGGGAGGTTGTTCATTTTTTGCCCACGATCATAGAAGATTTCCGTATCAGGACCAGAAGGACCTTGCCCAATATCCCAGAAGTTATCTTGATTGGGCAGCAGATGATCTGGAGCCACCCCTGTCTTTAGCCAGACTTCTTTAGCCACATCATCCTTTGGGTAATACGTAATATAAAGTTTTTCCGGATCAAGGCCATACCATTCATCACTAGTTAACAATTCCCAAGCCCAAGGAATGGCCTTTTCTTTAAAATAATCACCAACTGAAAAGTTCCCTAACATTTCAAACATAGTGTGATGCCGAGCCGTCTTACCAACATTCTCGATATCATTCGTCCGAATACTCTTTTGTGAACTGGTCATCCGTGGATTATCTGGCACAACCTCGCCATCAAAATATTTTTTCATCGTGGCAACCCCAGAGTTAATCCATAATAAGGTTGGATCATCAACTGGCACTAAAGATTGGCTCGGCATTTCTGTATGCCCTTTGGCTTTAAAGAAGTCCAAATACATGCGCCGAATCTGGGCACTATTTAATTTTTTTAGCTCTTTCATAAAATCTCCTTCTAACAAAAAACCATCATTGCGATCAGAGACGCCCTATGACGCGGTACCACTCTGCTTGCAACGATGGAATTTCGTTTACCTCTTAATGTCCCTAACCGGAACTTTGATATTTATTTAATAATTTAAGGAGCAATCCTTAACCTTTGCCGTTTTTTCCAGCAGCCAAAACGTTTCTGTAGCTTCCAGTTATGGATTATGTCTTAAACAGTATCATTATAACGAGCGCCAACTATAAAATCAACGACCATTCCGTTGATTTTGTCGTTCAGCCCGATGTTGGCGTTGACGTTGCCGTTTCCCCTTGAGGAACTCATGCCGTTGTTCTAACCGTCGTTTTTGTAATTCATCTTGCTTGATTCGCCGTTTAATCTTCCGTTTGTAACCTGGTTTAACCTTCCGTTTTTGTTTCTTAACGTACCCCTTAATCGTTGGATCTAATTCCTTTTGCTTATGCCGGAAGTCTCGCCGACGGTTCCGGTCATAAGTGGTGATGATCTGCCCATCTTTAATGACTTTGGGAATGAATTTAATTCCGCGTTCTTCTAATTTACTAATTAAGTCATCTTCGGCCGGCGCATACAAAGTAATGGCTGTTCCTTGCATCTTGGCACGCCCCGTCCGACCTACGCGATGGACAAAATATTCCAAATCACTCGGAATATCATCATTGATGACTAGGGACACCCCTTCAATATCAATTCCACGAGCTGCTAAATCAGTTGCCACAACATATTGATAGTCCAAGTTATAAATTTGACGCATCACCCGCTTGCGCGTTCGCGGTTCCAATCCCCCATGAATCAACGCTACTTTTAAGCCTTGATCAGTTAGATAGCGATTAATTTCTTCGGCCCGTTCTCGAGTATTCGCAAATACCAATGCTAAGTATGGGTTACCCATGGTTAATAATTGATACAACAGGTCGTTTTTATCCCGACCTTTCGTTGACATCAACCAGTTTTCAACATTCGGGTTGATGACCGTTTCGGTCGGAATTTCTTCAATTTCGGGATTACCCATGTATTTCTTTAAGAATGGACGTAAGCCTTGTGGAATTGTCGCAGAAAAGACCATCATTTGGAGGTTTTCTGGGAAATAAGCTGCAATTTGATCGACTTGATTTAAAAAGCCCATGTCTAAGGTCATGTCGGCCTCATCAATCACAAATTGATTGGCTAAATGAATATCCAAGGCTTGAGATTTAACTAGATCTAGAATCCGTCCCGGCGTCCCAATCACTATTTGCGGTTGTTTACGACCTAACTGATCAATCTGGTGTTCCTTATCTGTCCCACCAACATAATTATGAATTGTAAAGGGATGCGGATTGAACTGATTAATCTGCTTGGCGGCTTGATAAATTTGGTAAGCTAACTCCCGACTTGGCGTCGTAATCACAACTTGAACCTGTTGAACATCGGCCTTTAATTTGGCCATGATTGGCAACAAAAAGGCATGGGTTTTACCACTACCTGTTTGAGACTGTCCAACCACACTCTTGCCCTTTAAAATTTGTGGAATCACTTTTTGCTGCACGGGAGTAGGCGTTTCGAATTTAAGATCTTGAATCGCCTGATTCACAAAAGTTGGAAAGTGATAATCTTTAAAATTTCCTGCCATATTATTTCTCTTTCTCTAAGTATTGTCGACAGACTTGATCTAAATCTGCGATGATTTGCTCACATTCAGCGTCATCAGCCGCTTTAGCCCCACTCGCGAGTGGATGCCCACCACCGCGATGTTGCTTAGCCACCTCATTAATGGCTGGACCTTTGGAACGTAAGCGTGCTCGATACTCACCATCTTCTTGCTGCACAAAGATCGCCCAAGCTAAAACCGTATGAATTTGGCCGGGTAATGGGACTACTGCCGAGGTTGTGGCCTCCGTTAAACCATAATCTTTTAGCACTTCATTTGATAATTTCACTTGACCCACCCCATGGGCATTAATGGACAAATGATTATAAACATAAGCGGATAATCGGGCCATTTCAAAAGTGATTTCATTTTCACGTTGACTGATTTTGGCGGCTTGTGCCCCATGTTCCATCAAAGCCCCTGCCACTGCTAAGGTATGTGACGTTGTTGCTGGATACAAGAACCGGCCCGTATCACCCACAATTCCAGCATAAAGGGCATGTGCTGCTGACTCAGGAAGGGTTAGTTGATCGGCGAACTGGTTATAAAAGTCATAAACTAATTCCGAACAAGATGATGCGTCTGGTTGTACCCACATCAAATCCCCATATGGTTCATCATTGGGATGGTGATCAATCTTAATTAAAAAGTCCCCATTGTTATACCGACGATCATCAATCCGTGGGGTATTAGCGGTATCAATCACAATCACTAAGGCGTTATGATATTCATCCCCGTCGATTTCGTCCATCGATCCAATCCAATCAAAACTAGGAATATCTTTACCAACCATATAGATTTCTTTGTGGGGAAATGAAGATCGTAAAATTTCAGCTAGACCTGTTTGGGAACCAATTGCATCCGGATCAGGACGTTGGTGACGATGAATGATGATCCGATTGTACTTCTTAATCGCTGTCAATATTGCCGTTAAGTTATCCATAAGCTACTCCTTGTAAATTATTAATTATAGTATATCAGGTATTTTTTACTGATCAACAAAGTTAGCTGACTAGTTAATGTCTTAGAAAGAAAAAGAGGCTGGACGAAGAACTCTTCCCAGTCT
>NZ_AICN01000021.1:0-90781 GCF_000247775.1 Limosilactobacillus gastricus PS3 | reverse complement strand
AAGTGTTGATTTCGCAAATGTTGCCTAAAGCGGAACGGCAATCAACAATGGGCTTAACCACTACCTTCACGAATATTGGTGGAATCGTCTTCATCATGGGTGGGGGACAATTGGCCGCGCAAAGTTCTTGGGTCAACAATTATTGGATTTACTTATTCTCATTCTTAGTTTTGCTAGTGGTCTTGCTGTTAGTTCCAATGCACCCAAAGGATGTCTCTGATCATGATGACAATGAAGCTGACGATGGCGGTATTCAATTAAACAAGTATGTTTGGTATTCCGCTGGTTGGGGCTTTGGCGTGATGCTTTTGAATAATGTTTTGAATAACAATATTTCCTTATTCATTACGGAACAACATATGGGATCCACCGCCCAAGCAGCCTTGACATCTACCATTTCTTTAATTGGCGGGATGTTGTGTGGATTGATCGTGGGAGTTATTGGGAAACGCTTTAAGAACTCGACGATTTTCATTGCCTACCTCGTTTATGGACTCTCTTACTTGCTGATTGGTTATGTACACACCCTCTTGTTTGCCTTTATTGGTAGTTTCTTTGTCGGTGCGGCCATGAGTATCGCCATGGGACAATTCCCTTACCTATTATCGATCTCAGTTAATAAGAGCACGATGTCAATGGCGCTCGGAATCTTTGTGGCGGTTTATTCGGTCGGTGGAGTTGTTAGTCCCTTCGTCGTTAACCCCTTAACGTCACTCTTATCTGGTATGGGGATGAATGTCTTTACCGTCAGTGGTTTTCTGGCCTTGATTCTCGGGGTGATTGTACTGCTCGGTCGCTATCAACAGAACCTGGTCCGTCATGCGGAAGGGAAATGAAATCCATACTTTAAGTATTAATTATTGAAACACCACTCCTGATGAGGGGGTGGTGTTTTTTGGACCTGGCTAAAAACTTTCTTGAGACGTTCAGGTAATCATAAATTGGATTTTAATTAAAAAATCTAATTTATCATTATTTTCATGCTATCATAATCATTAAAACGAGGAATTTACCGATGACCAAGCTAGGCCTTATTGGTGGGACGGGACCAGAATCAACCTTGATCTATTATCAGCAACTAACTAGTCGCTATGCGCAGGCATTGCATCAAGATGCTTTTCCACCGGTTATGATCGAGAGTTTAGACGTTTTTCAGGTTTTGGCTTTTGCCCAAGCTCAAAATTATACCGGTTTAACCAATTATCTGGTTCAAGGTTTTGAAAACTTAGCACAAGGTGGAGCAACCTTTGCGGCATTAACCGGGATCACTCCTCACGTAGTGTTTGATCAAGTTCAGGAGCGGCTTTCGATTCCATTGGTATCAATGGTCGACACGACAGTTGATTATCTAAATCAACGGGGTCGTAAGCAAGTGCTCTTACTAGGGACTTATCCAACTATGCATGAAACATTTGTCAGTCAAAAACTAGAAAGTGCTGGGATCGAAGTTATAAAACCGACAGAAGATCAGCAACAATTCATTCATCGACGAATTTCAGATGAATTAGAATTTGGGGTCGTGAAAGCAAGTACGCAACACGAATTTGCCCAGTTATGTCAAGCTTGGCAAGATCAAGTTGGTTATGATGCCGTCATTCTAGGGTGCACTGAATTGCCTTTGCTATTTGAGAAGATAACCTTACCGGTGGAAAAAGTTGATGTGATGCACGTGCACATTGATAATCTCTTAAAGCGATTAGTTCAAGAAGCGGAGGGAAACTAAATGGATATGTATGTAGTTGATGCCTTCACGGATGAATTATTTAAGGGCAACCCCGCTGCCGTTTGTTTCGTTGATAAATGGCCCAGTGAGGAGCTAATGAAAAAGATTGCGATGGAGAATCGCTTTTCCGAAACGGCTTTTACAATTCAAAAGAGTCCTGATCATTACTTGTTGAGGTGGTTCACCCCAGGCGGTGAGATTGACCTATGTGGGCATGCGACCCTTGCAACCGCTTTTGTGATTTTTATGCAAAATCCTGATTTGGGAGATCAAATTACTTTTACGACAAGTCAAAGTGGTGATTTGGTGGTCACGAAGGTGGCAGATCGCTATGAAATGACCTTCCCATCCTTTGAATTAAAGCCGATTGCAGTCACTCCGACCATGACGGCGGCCCTTGGCGCGGAGCCGCAAGCTGCCTTCTTAGGGCGAGATCTTTTGTGTATCTTTGATGATGAGCAAATAGTCAGAGATATGGAACCAGATCAAGCTAAATTAGCTCAATTACCGGGACTCTTGCAGCATGCGACGGCTAAAGGGAGTGAATTTGATTGTGTTTCCCGTTCCTTTGCGCCTAAATTATCAGTTCCAGAAGATCCCGTTTGCGGGAGCGGTCATTGTCATATTGTCCCTTACTGGGCTCAACAATTAGGCAAACACAACCTAATTGCTTATCAAGCTTCAGCGCGGAGTGGCGTTTTATATTGTGAAGATCAAGGCGATGTGGTGAAATTAGCCGGCCAGGCAGTTTTGTATGCCAAGTCAGAGCTTAATCTAGCTTAAAACTCATTAATAAAACCCCAAAGGACTTGTTTCCTTGGGGTTTTATTAATGAATCGGCTGATTTTTTCATCCTTGGATCTTCACACTATCTCGAAAGATTTGGTAAGATAAATATTAAGATTTTAGGGAGGACAATTATGTCAAAAGAACGAACAATGGCCTTTACCGATGCAATCTTAGCCATCGTGATGACAATTTTAGTTTTGGAGTTAAATGAACCGGAACAAATGACCTGGTCCGGGATCTGGGCTCTACATGAAAGTTACTTAGCTTACGCCTTAAGCTTTTTTTGGCTAGGGACGCTTTGGGTTGGGTTACATAATGAATGGCAACATGTCAAAATGATCAAAACGTCCACCTTATGGATGAATTTGATTGTCCTTTTTTGGGCGTCGTTATTCCCATATACCACTAAATTAGTTAGCGATCACTTTAATAATTCAGTTGCCCAGGTGTTGTATGGGGTAGTGGTTGTCTTAACAACAGTTTTTAATTTGTTATTAAGTCGTACTTTAGTCATCGAGAATCCGCAAGAACGAGCGAAATCACGATTCCGTCAGCACTGGTTAAGTTTAGATCTTTTAATTAAACTAGTGGGATTAGTCCTTAGTTTGACGGTTTATCCTCCAGCAGCTATGTATTCCGTTTTATTGACCGCTTGTGCGATCGCTATTCCTTCACATGTGATTGAGAGCCTACAGGGGCAAAAAGAATAATTATGCATTATCCATCCGAATTAGTTGAAGCAATCAAAGCCCAGACGGTTGATCTTAAATTAGAAGATTTTCTAGAGGGCGCGGGTCCTTTGCATCCCCATCTTATGATCGTTGGTGAAGCTCCAGGACGAGAAGAAATTGAGAGTCACATTCCTTTTCATGGGGCTTCAGGTAAAGAGTTAATGCGCTTTTTAAACTTAGCTGGTTATAAACGAGAAGATGTTTATATCACGAGTGTGGTGCGGAGTCGTCCGTATTCGGTCAAACAGGTTAAGGACCGGCGGACGGGGAAGATAGTGACTAAATATCCGAACCGGACGCCTTCGAATAAAGAGGTCCGGATTTATGCGCCCTTGTTTGATTGGGAATTACACCAAGTCCAACCGGATGTCATTATTCCGGTGGGGAATACGGCTTTGCACCGTTTATTAGGACCAGATGAAGTGATCTCAGCGGTGCACGGCCAGTTAATTCAACACCCAGTTCTAGAATTTAATTCAGCAACTGGCCAATATCAATGGAGCCAAGCTAGCTATCAGATTGTTCCCATGTACCACCCGGCCGCCGTTTTATATCGTCGTCAGTTAATGCCAACCGTCGAAGCCGATTGGCAGCAATTATCACAGTTAGTATAAGGAAAAGAAAAATGACCCACGCTTTTGTACTTTGCGCTGATGAGCGCTATTTAGATCAAGTTGAAACCACGATGAAGTCGATTATGGCCAATGTGGCTGATGCCAAGGTATATTTAATTAACGAAACCCTCCCGCCAGAATGGTTTAAACGCGTGCGCCAGATGATCAAGCCCTTTGGCGGTCAATTAATTGATTGTCGGATCAGTACTGAACAGCTGCAACAATATCATACTCCCGCCAATATTAGTACCATTGCCTATGGTAGGTTGTTGATGGGACAGTTTGTGGCCGAATCTCGGGCTGTTTATATTGACGTCGATGCGATAGTGACAGCGGATATTAGTGAATTGTTTACTCTGGATTTACAGGGAAAGCTGTTAGCGGCTGCCCAGAATGTTACGGGTGATCATGGTGTGATTGCCGATGAATTTAATTCTGGATTGTTAGTCGTCGATATTGACCAGTGGAAGTCCAGCAATTTTGAAGCGCGGATCTTTGCCTATATGAACGAACATGCGGATCAAATTACCTTTGGCGACCAGCAAATGTTAAATGAAATGCTAGCCGGTGATTTTGTGGTGCTCGATAAAACCTATAATTTTATGATTGGACTGGACTGGTTCACTTTAGTCCAAGACCTAGGTGATTATGCGCAGGTATCAATTAATCCATTGCCAAAAATTTTACACTATGTCAATATTCATAAGCCTGGCAATTAAATACCTCAATCCGGACGAAGGATTTATGGTGGGATTATCGGATGATGGAATGGTCAGCCATTAGTAGCAAATGGCAAAATCATTTCCAAATTTCTAGCTCATTGCCAAGTAACCAGCGTCCAACTTTCTTTACCTTAACCAATTCATATAGTCTGGAAGATTTTGATGCCCTAGTGCAAGCGATGCCCGACTGTGACTTTGTGGTGGCGGCTTATACGAGGGTTCATCCATTACTCAAAGCAATTCGCCGGTATGATAATGTAACTTTATTAGAGATGTGTCCGCCAATTTTAGTGGATGTGTGGGCCCAAACGGCTGATGTTTATTTAGATATTAATAACGGCAATAAATCTGAAGATGTAATCGAAAATTTCCGTCATCATCAGGTGCCGATCGTTGCTTTTGAAGATCAGGCTAGTCCACTAGCGGAGCATGTGGTGGCGACCCACGATGTTGATGCGATGGTCAAGATACTACAGCAAATATTAGCTAAGAAAGAAGAATAATAATGGGGTATGAAGAACTAATTCCCAAAATTTATGATTGGGCCAAAGAGCGCGGGATTGATCAAGCGGATCCCCGGGTTGAATTTATGAAGATGGCTGAAGAACTTGGTGAATTGTCAGGCGCCTTTAATAAAGAGCAAAGGGACAAACTAATCGACAGTATTGGGGATCTACAAATTGCGCTCCTTATCTTTTGTCGGTTGGTGGGAGTAGATCATCAGGCCGCTTTAAATGCCGCCTATCAAGAAATTGCCAAGCGAACGGGTAAAACGACGGCAGATGGGGTTTTCATTAAAACCAGCGATTTAGATACCACGGAGTAATAAAGTTTGATATGATAATATGACCACAGGAAATGAAAGGAGAAATTGATGTCATTTATTGGCACCTTAGCTTTAATTTTATTAGTCACTTTAATTGTTTCACAACTTTTTAGCCGGGTGGGCATTCCCGATGTGATCGGGCAAATTTTAGTCGGGGTCGTAGCTGGTCCGGCCATGCTAGGTTGGTTACAACAATCCGAAATGATCGAGCAATTCCAAGAAATTGGGGTAATTGTTTTAATGTTCATTGCCGGTCTTGAAAGTGACCTATCTCTACTAAAAAAATATTTAAAACCGGCTTTAATGGTGGCTTTAGGGGGGATGCTCTTACCAATTCTGGTCATGGGAGTGGCCGCGTATGGGTTTGGGATTCCTGTTTTTGAAGCTTTCTTTATTGGGGTCGTCTTCTCTGCAACTTCGGTCAGTATTTCGGTCGCAGTCCTGCGTGAATATCGGAAAATGGATACAAAAGAAGGAGCCACGATCCTTGGCGCTGCGGTTGCTGATGACATCGGGGGCGTCATGCTCTTAAGTATTATGATTTCAATGATGAACAGTCAGGGAAGTCATGTTTCAGGTCATGGGTCAACTAATCTGGGCTTAGTGTTATTACTGCAAGTTGCCTTTTTTGGTGGGTCTTACCTATTGATTCGGTGGTTAGCTCCATACTTGATGCATTTGAGTTCTAAAATGTTACCGATTGCCGCTAATTCAGTGATGGCAATGGTCATTTGTTTGGGGATGGCGGCAGCAGCCGAATCAGTCAGCTTGAGCGGGGCCGTTGGGGCTTTCTTTGCCGGCATCGCCATTGCTAATACCCATAAGAAAGAAACTGTTAACCGGAGCTTTATTCCGATTGGTTATGCTATGTTCATTCCGATTTTCTTTGTAAACGTTGGTTTGAGTATGCGGTTGGACCATTTCTGGGATTCAATCGTCTTCATTCTGGTGATGACCGTCTTGGCATGTTTGACGAAACTGCTCGGCTCGGGTGGTGGCGCAAAGATGATGGGCTTCCCCTTGGATAGTTCTTATGTAATTGGTAGTGGGATGATTGCCCGTGGTGAAATGGCCCTGATCACTGCTCAGATTGGTTATGAGGCTCATTTATTATCGGAATCATATTATTCGGACATCATTACGGTAATTGTTTTAGCGACGATTTTGGCACCATTTATTTTGAAACATGCCATTAAGCGCATGAAAACAGCCTAAAAAATAAACTCTCGTTTAACGGTGGCTATAATGCCGGTTAAGCGAGAGTTTTATTTTTTTAGAATGGGGCATTCCCTAATGCATGTTGCGCTGCGAGGTTAAGTAAACTCCATTGCCGGTCAAATCCAGGTTGGAAGAAGAAGTCGGCACAAGCCAGATCTTCTAAGGTTAATTTTTGAGCAATGGCTAGGGATAAAACATTCCCTTGGGCGGTTAGATCAGCTGTGGATAATACGGAACCACCCAATAATTGATGAGTTAATGGGTTGTAAGTTAAGCTGACATAGACCCGAGGATTATCATTTTTCGGAATGTAGGCTGGTCGTTGCCGGTCTTCATAAAAGCTAGTTGCAAAATCAATATGACTTTCACGAGCAGTCATTTCGTTTAAACCGGCGGTCGCAAAATGGTAATCATACACGGAAAGAGCTGATGAACCAACAACGCCTTTAAATGGATGAGTTGGTTTAGCTTCAAAGAGATGGTTAACAACATACTGAGCTTCTCGACGTGCCGTTGTCGCTAAAGCAATTGGCAGAGGTTTATTAGCTGGGATCGAGAGCGGAAGGATCGCATCACCGATGGCGTAAACGTCAGGTAGATTAGTTCGTAAGTAAGCATCGGTTTGGATGAAGCCGTGTCGATCGAGATTAATTGTTCCCTTGAGCCATTGGGTATTCGGTTTAACTCCGGCAGAAACAATGACTAAGTCCGTTGGGATGGTTTCTTGATCCGTTTGAATGGCAGTAACCTGGCCATTTTCACCAACAAAGCTTTCAATATTGAGACCTGTCTTGATCTTAACGCCGTGCTTTTCAAACTCGTTGGTTAAGATGGCAATATTTTCTGTATTTAAGTAACGTTCCAGAATATGGTCATTCCGATCCAGGAGGGTCACTTCTTTATTATGGCCATAGGATGATAAAACATCAGCCGCTTCGACCCCAATATAACCGGCACCCACGACAGTGATTTTGTGGAAGCGGTCGTCAGTTAAAGCCGCTTTGATCTTAGTAGCCCAATCGTAACCACGCATTAAATAAATGTTATCTAGGTCAGCGCCAGGGACTGGTAAGGTCATTGGGGTGACTCCAGACGATAGGATTAACTTATCATAAGGGACGGTTTGGTCACTATCGGTTGCTTTAAAGTGAACCGTCACCGTTTTCTGGTCGGCATTAATAGCCGTTACTTCAGCTTGATTAAAAACATGACCGCCCCGACTTTCAATATCCGCTGGCGCGAAGTTACGGACGTCATCTTGCGCCGTCACCTTATCTTCGAGGAATAACTGCATTCCACAAGACATGAAGGAGACAAAGTCACCGGCTTCATAAATGACCACATCAACGTGATCATACTTATCTAAAATCTCAATGGCAGATTCATGTCCACCATGTGATGCACCAACAATAACAACTTTTTGGTTTTCCATAATCTATACCTCCAAATCGGTAAATTGCTTTCTGCGTGTTTATAATAGTTCTAAACTAATTCAGAAGCAAGACATATCCTGATAGTAATGGAGGATAAACACAGGAGGAAACCTTACTTTGTCTTGAAAGAAATTTGTTGATCAATTTGGAGGTGTTGGCTGTCGGTGATTAAAGTCGTGATGGGTCCCAAAGATAACATGAATAATTCATGCATGGCCCGAGTCATCATGGTGTACAATTGACCGGTTTGTTGCCGGGTAAAATGGTCCTGGCTAATATCGGGGATGATCACGGCGTCAAATTCGAGACCTTTAGCCAAATAAATTGGCAAGATGATGATCCCGGTTTTTAAACTTAAATCATGCTCGGTCAGGTGACTAAGCTGGCCAAAGTGCGGATGAAGCAGGTGGTAAAGTGCCTGGGCTTGTAGGTCATCCTGACTTAAGATGGCGACGGTTTGATAGTCATTTTGTAACCGTTGGGCGCTTTTGATGAGGGCAGTTTGCCAAGCAGTTGAATCGTGGCGAATAATCACTTGGGGCTGGGTACCGTGGCGACTAAAAGCGGTGATTTGATCTCCATCCGGTAACAATGAGGTTGCTAATTTGGTGATCTCATAGGTTGAGCGATAACTCTGCTGCAGATTAACCAGGGTTGAATGTTGGGCCTGTAAAGATTTGCTAACTCGCTTTAAAAGAACTTGGGGTGCTTCTAGAGGCCGGAAGAGGGCCTGCTCACTATCACCAATTACCGTAAATTGGGCCTTTGGGAAGGTGTGTTTGAAATAGATTAATAAACTCAGGGGGTAGTCTTGCATTTCATCAATAAAGACATATTGGAAGTTGCGGTTTTGTCCCCGACCAGTCAGTAAATCACGTAAATATAAGTATGGGGCGGTATGTGATAAGGGAAAATGATGAAATTCTAATTGATGTTGGAAGGATTGGATCAGTGCCTGTCGATCGATTGCCACTGGTAGGTCAATCCATTGTAAAAAGTCCGTATATTGATTGGGAAAATCGATCATTAAATTATTGTAGAGGGCATCATAAACAATTCGTAAACGTTGCTTTGCTAATTGACGAGCGAGATATCGATCATAAGCGGCCGTATCTTCAAAATCATCAATCGATTTAGAGCCCAATAAGCGCTGAATTTGTTGACGATTAAGCGTGTCGAGTTCCTTAGTTAACCAATCACTTTGGGCTATTTTGGTGATACGCTGTTTCAGTAAGCGGATGAAGTGGTTTTTTAACTTCACCAGTTGATCTTGTAACTTTAATTGGGGGTCGATTTGGTCCCAGATGTGTTGAAAATGCTTTTGAGAAAAGAAGGGTCGTCCATTAAAAGTCACGTCGATAAACTGTAAGGATCGCTGGTGCTGGCGGATTAAGGCTAAATAGTCTTGGACAGCGGCCATACTGGCAGGGGATTCAAAGAAATCATCACTGGCTTGATGTGATCGGTCTAATTGTCGTTCTTCATACCGCTCAAAAAGTGATTCTACTTGTAAGCCTTCGAAGCGACGCTGCAAAAAATTATGGAGGGTGACTTGACGCAAATTCCGTTCACCTAAACTTGGTAAGACCTGGGAAATATAGTGGCTAAAAAGCTGATTAGGCGAAAATAAGACCATTTGATCGGCGTTTAATTGGTTCCGGGCATGATAAAGCAGGAAAGCAACCCGTTGGAGAATGGTGGAGGTTTTGCCACTGCCGGCGACCCCTTGAACCACTAGTAAATCACTCTCAGTATCTCGAATAATGGTATTTTGATCGTGTTGGATGGTGGCGACAATATTACGCATGGCTTGATTATCCTGTTCACCCAAGACCGCTTGCAGCATTTCATCGCCAACTGTTTCATTGGTGTCGAACATATTGGTGATTTGACCATCAATAATGGTAAATTGTCGTTTTTTAACCAGTTTGGTATTTTGTAAACCAGCTGGTGTCTGATAGCTAACCTCGCCGAGCGTTCCGTTATAATAAATCCCGGAAATGGGGGCCCGCCAGTCATAAATTAAGAATTCGCTTTTCGTATGGTCCATTAAAGAGGCAGTGCCAATATATAAAGATTCTGGTTCACGCTCACCGGGATCTAAGATATCAATTCTCCCAAAGTAAGGTTGTTTGGCAAGCTGTTCTAAGGTGGTCAATTGGTGTTGCAAAATTGCTTCGTTTTCCGTCGCCCGGGCCACCAATTGGCGTTGTTGTTCAATTGCGGAACGTGATTCGGCAATATCATCAATTTCATAGCGGTTGATCGAAGCGTTAGCTCCATAATTCTCTTCAACGGCGCGAGTTTCAGCATGGGCCTTGGCTAATTCGGTGCGGGTGGCATTAATTTGTAATTGAATTTCCTTGATGACTTGATCTACACGTGACTGCTCGATTTGGCGCTCTGCATCTGTCATGACCGGTCCTCCTAGCTTGATTAATTATCATATTCTATCACGGACCAGGAAAAACGAAAAAGAATGAAAACCTGCGGGAAGATAATGCTTGTTAGCTTCGAAAATGGTAAGATTATAAGGAAACATTTTTTGACAAAAAATTAAAATAAGGAGGTGAACCGAGCGTGGAAAATCTGGCAATTGTGGATTTGGGCTCTAATTCGACCCGAATGGCAATTACACAAATCGATGCGAATGGGAACTTCCGAGAAGTGAAACGAGTGAAGGAAAATACCCGACTATCTGAAGGGATGGGCGCGGAAAAACGCCTCCAAAAACCAGCCATGGATCGAACCATTGCGGCTTTAAAACGGTTTAAGCGGATTTATCGATCCTATTCCCAACTTAGTGTACGTTGTATTTCAACGGCCGCGGTCCGGCAAGCCGTTAATCAACAGGAGTTTTTGGACCGGGTTCAAAATGAAGTCGGGTTGACCCTTCAAGTCCTCACGGGCAAGCAAGAAGCTTATTATGATTACTTGGGAGTTGAACGAACCTTAAAAATGGATCATTGTCTGATCTTGGATGTGGGGGGCGCTAGTTCAGAGTTAGTTCTAGTGCAACATAAAAAGGCTCGGGATATGATTTCTTTACCATTTGGCGCCGTTAATTTATCGGAACAATTTCAATTAGGTGGCTATGTCCGGGCTAACGATCTTTTTCGGGCCGAAACGCTGGTTACCAATCGTTTTAATAAAGTTCCTTGGTTGCGATATGCCAATCGCGTCCCGATCGTATTGTTGGGTGGGGCCAATCGAACCCTAGCACGGATGTCACAAGTCCGGCGCAAACAGCGTCCCCATTCAATTCATGGTTATCGGATGTCGTCCGGAGCTGTGTATTCAATTTTTCGGGATATGCTAAGCCGGAATCTGGCACAACGAAAACGTTTACCAGGATTGGAGTATGACCGAGCTGATATTATTGTGGGGGGCTTATTACCCTTAATTTGTTTGTTGCAACGGAATAGTGACGGCCGTGTGATTTTTTCGGAAAGTGGTGTCCGTGAAGGAATTATTACCGAATATATTCAACAACGAGGGAAACAAGATGACTAAAGAGTGGTATCAAGGTTTTTATAAACGCTCCATCGCGCAACGATGTCAATTATTACAGGAACACTTGGGGCTGACAGCAGAACAATGTCAGCTTCTTTTTTCGCAATCAGATTCCTTAAGTAGTCAGTTAATTGAAAATTATCTGACTGATTATCATTTGCCGGAAGGCCTGGCCGTGGGCTTAGTAGTAAACGGGCAAAATTATGCCCTACCGATGGTGGTGGAAGAACCTTCCGTCGTTGCCGCGGCTAGTAATGGAGCCCAACGAATTGCCAAAAATGGTGGCTTTATGGCATATCCAGGGGGTCGGAAGGTAATTGGTCAAGTGGTTTTAGAGCAAGTCGAAAATTTTGACCAATGTCGGCAATGGATCTTTGATCATCAAGCGACGATCTTACAAGTGGCTAATCAAGCCCACCCGTCCTTACAAAAACGGGGTGCCGGAGCCATCGAATTGCGCGTTCGCCGGATTGAACCCTTTATCAGTGTCGATTTGGTCATTGATGTCAGCCAAGCTATGGGAGCCAACAGTGTCAACACGATGGCAGAAGCCGTGAGTCAATGGTTTCAAGAGCAGGGCTATCAAGTCTTAACAGCCATCTTGAGTAATTATGCAGTCGATAGTTTACAAACCGTTACCGGTAAGGTTCACGTCCGTGATTTAGGGACCATTGATCAAGACGGTCGCCAGGTTGCGGAAAAAATAGTGCAACTTAGCCAGTTAGCTCAAGTGGATCCATATCGAGCGGCCACCCACAATAAGGGCATTATGAATGGAATTGATGCGGCAGTGATTGCCAGCGGTAATGATTGGCGGGCAATTGAGAGTGGAGCACACGCCTATGCCAGTCGCGATGGTCACTATCGCGGGTTGAGCCAATGGCATCTGGATGGGGATTACTTAGTTGGTCAGTTGACCTTGCCCATGCCAGTCGGAGTAGTGGGTGGCTCGATCAAGCTATTGCCCCAGTCGCAAATTAATTATCAAATCAGTCACATCCAAACCGCGGAAGAATTAGCAGGGGTAATCGCTAGTGTTGGCTTAGCACAAAATTTGGCCGCACTACGGGCACTGGGTTCCACGGGGATTCAAGCAGGGCATATGAAACTTCAATACCGATCACTGGCAATTAGTGTCGGGGCTAAAGAAGAGGAGATCGCCAAGCTGGTGCAAGCCTTAATTGCTAGTCCGCGTGTTGATACGCAAGTGGCGACCAAGTTATTAAAAGAATTACGAGGTGAAAAGTAAATGGCCGGGAAGAAAGTACCATTAAAAGCAGCAACTAACGAGTTACTAGATCAAGTGAATCAGCTTTATCCTACCGGGACAGTGTTCTTGGATTTTGAAGGTGACCAAGTAGGTTATGTTCGTCATGATCAAGCCCAGCAAAAAGTTCTTCCAGGCGGCTTAATGATTACTTTAACGGACCTTACGGAACCAGACTACACGGCCTCGCATGAATTGTTACATTTATTAATGCTTTTGCAAGGTTTTCCACAAATCTTTTTCCAATTATCACTAGGTGAAGATGAGTTGGATGAACAAATGATGATTATGGCGACGGATCTATATAATGTTGCCATGCATACGGTGGTCGTAGATGAACAACGGCGCCACGATTTAATCACTCCGCAAATTGAAGCAGAGTACTTAGCAGGAATTCACGCCACCTTGTCGGACGAAGGCGACCAAGTAGATAATGAGCGGACTTTACGCTTGTTAACCTTATTAGATGCCTTAGTTTTTTATGGTGATCACCTGGATCAGGTGCAAGCTGATTTGAATCAACGTTACCCTTTGGCCTTAAAGACGGCCCAAGCTCTGTATGCGCAGGCCTTTGATAAAGCTGTTGACTCTCCTTATGCGATGCGGCGGGTCATTGTACGATTATTCAAGTTGTTTGATGAACAAATGCGTGCTTGGCAATTACCACCATTGCATAATACGGAATTTACTACCGTTTCACCGGTGCTCTCGGAACGGCAATTGCGATTATCGGTAAAACAAGTTTTTGAGATTTTTCATTCAGATATGCAAAATCGGGAGAGTGGCAAAAGAGCTTATGTTGGGTTAAGGCGGAATGATCGCCAAAACTCATTTGTCATTGATGCTCCCCAAGGAGATACTGCCGCTGAATTTGTGAGTCTATATGCTCAACCAGTTCAAGAATTTTTAGATCAACACGGGATTCCGTATATTGTAAGGAAGTGATCGAATGGCAAACCCACATCAAGCTTTATATGATGAAGCAAAAGCAATTGTCTTTTTAACCGGGGCCGGTGTTTCCACGGCTTCCGGGATTCCGGATTTTCGTTCGGCCAATGGCTTATATCGACAAAATCAACGGGCTGAGTACTATTTGAGCCATCAGTATTTTGCTACTGATCCAGCTGGTTTTTACGATTATTGTCAACAAAACCTTTACTTTCCAGATGCCAAACCAAATGTGATACATCAAAAACAAGCCGCACTGACCCAACAAGACCGGGCAACAGTCATTACGCAAAACATTGATAATCTCTATGAATTAGCAGGGACCAAACATTTAATTGACTTTCATGGAAATCTCTACGATTTATATTGTGTTAAATGTCACCAAAAAGTTAGCTTGGCAGACTACCAGACTAGTCGAATCCATTCAAGTGATGGCGGTGAGATTCGCCCTAATATTGTCTTGTATGATGAACCAATTGACAGCCAGAATGTACAAAAATCAGTTGCGGCGATACAACAAGCTGATCTAGTGGTGATTGTGGGGACGTCCATGCGGGTATATCCTTTTGCGGGATTATTAGATTATGTAAATTCGCAAGCCAAGGTGATTGCCGTTAATCAGGAGCCTCTACAACTCCCAATTGATTTTGAAATGGTTACGGTTGATGCTAGTCAGTATTTTAAAGAATTGAAGATTAATGCTTAGTATGATAGACTAGGCTGGTTGTATAAAAACGGGGCAGAAATTCTGAACCGCTTTTTTTATGGAATAAAGAAAGGGGGATTCGCTAATGACACAAAAAACCAAGCGGACCATATACATTATGTTGATTAGTCAGTTTTTGATTTTCTTAGGAATGAGTTTGATTTTTCCGGTTGAGCCCTATATTCGAAAGGAGTATCATTTAACCGCTTTTGACATGGGGATGATGTCGGCTTTGTTTGCCTTAGTGCAATTTGCGGCATCCCCAATTGCTGGTCGTTTGTCAGACCGTTGGGGACGAAAGCCCATGATGGTTTGGGGGCTAGTTATGTTTACCGTGGGTGAATTTATTTTCGCCATGGGACAAAATTTATTTTGGTTTGACTTCTCGCGGATGATTGATGGTTTATCGGCTGCCATGTTCACACCGGCTTCGATGGCGTTAGCGGCAGATATTACGACCGAACAGCAACGGGCGAAGGTAATTGGTTGGCTATCAGCAGCCTTTAGCGGCGGCTTAATTCTTGGCCCTGGTCTGGGAGGGATTTTAGCCAATATTTCTTACAAATTTCCTTTTTGGATTGCGGGGATTTTAGGGGTGATTAGTATTCTGGTGACCGTAATTTGGTTACCAAAGGATGATGAACACGATCTGAAGGCACATGCCCAAATGGCCGAAGAATATCGATCGGCAAGTTCTTGGGAACAATTAAAGCAAATTATGTCCCCAGCGCTGATGATGTTATGTGTCATGATTTTGATTGCGGCCTTTGGACTAGCTGGTTTTGAAAGTATTTATAGTCTATATGTTAATCAAGTCCACGGCTTTGATCTCAATCAGATTGCGACTGTCTTAACATTAAATGGGATTTTGTCATTGATTCTACAAGTTTTCCTATTTGAATGGCTGGTGGATAAACTTAAAGAAGTGGGCTTGATTCGCCTAACTTATTTCGTGGCTATTATTGGAACCGTGATGGTGATTTACTTGCATCATTATTGGCTGGTGGTCTTTGCGACCTTATTGGTATTTGAAGGCTTCGATTTAGTACGTCCTGCCATTACTACTCTAATGACCAAGTTAGGTCGGGATAATCAAGGTCTGTTGAATGGAGTGAATACTTCCCTTACTAGTGTGGGAAATGTCTTTGGCCCTCTTTTATCGGGGTGGTTATTAGATGTTAATTCCCTATATCCATATTGGCTTGTGAACGTCTTTTTGGTGATTGCTTTTCTAATTACTTTTAGTTTAGCGCGCCAAATGAAAAGACAATAGTTACTGAAGAACGGGTTAGCATTGCGATGCACCCGTTTTTTGCTTATACTAGATACTAAAATAAATTTGATGAAAGAGGGGCCTCATATGGCTGAAAATAAACCAACTTATTACATTACCACACCGATTTACTATCCATCTGGTAAGCTACACATCGGAAATTCATACACGACGGTTGCTTGTGATGCTGAAGCTCGCTTTCGGCGGATGAGTGGATATGATGTCTTCTTCTTAACGGGAACGGACGAACATGGTCTTAAAATTGAACAAAAGGCTGAAAAATTAGGCCTTGATCCACAAGCTTATGTTGATCAAATGGCTGCTGGGATTAAAGAATTATGGAAGAAACTGGAAATTACCAATGATAAGTTTATTCGGACGACCGATGATTATCATGAAGCAGCGGTACAAAAGATCTTCCAACAATTACTAGACCAAGGGGACATTTATAAAGGTGAATACATTGGTTGGTATTCGGTTGATGATGAAGAATACTTTACTGAAAGTCAATTAGCTGAAGTTTATCGGGATGACCAAGGCCAAGTGATTGGTGGGAAAGCACCGTCTGGTCATGAAGTAGAATTGGTGAAGGAAGAATCTTATTTCTTCAAGATGAGCAAGTACGCTGATTGGTTAATGGATTATTACCAAGCCCATCCTGATTTTATTCAACCGAGCTCACGGATGAATGAAATGATCAACAACTTCTTAAAACCAGGGTTAGAAGATCTGGCGGTTACACGGACATCCTTTAATTGGGGAGTTAAAGTGCCGAATGATCCAAAACACGTGGTTTATGTGTGGATTGATGCTTTATCGAACTATATTACGGCCTTGGGGTATGGATCTGATGATGATAGTCTCTACCAAAAGTATTGGCCAGCTGATGTGCATATGGTTGGTAAAGAAATCGTGCGTTTCCACACCATCTATTGGCCAATCATGTTACATGCCTTAGGCTTACCATTGCCAAAGCATGTTATCGGTCATGGTTGGCTGACCATGAAAGATGGAAAAATGAGTAAGTCCAAAGGAAATGTGATTTACCCAGAAACCCTAATTGAACGATACGGTTTAGATGCGACACGCTACTACCTCTTGCGGGCCATGCCGTTTGGTAACGACGGGATTTTTAGCCCCGAAGATTTTGTGGACAAAGTTAACTATGATTTAGCTAATGACCTTGGGAATTTATTAAACCGGACTGTTGCCATGGTTAATAAATATCAAGGTGGTCAACTAGTAGCAACTAATGATGCTACTACTGATTTTGATGCTGATTTAAAAGCAACTTTTGAAGAAGTGTTAGCTAATTATCGGACTTTAATGGCTGATACGCACTTTGCGGATGCCTTAGCTGAAGTGTGGAAGTTTGTTTCTCGGGCTAATAAGTACATTGACGAAACAGAACCTTGGGTTTTGGCCAAGGATGAATCTAAAGCAGCGGTACTTTCCGATGTGATGACGAACCTGGCGAAATCATTACGGGTCATTGCCGCCTTGATCCAACCAGTGATGCCAAATGCACCGCGAGAAATCTTGAGTCAATTAGGTTTAGCAGAAACAACGTTAACCTTAAATGACCTATCCTTTGATGACTTTCCTGCCACAGCTCAAGTAGCTGCCAAAGGGACGCCAATCTTCCCTCGTTTGGATGTGCCAGCAGAAGTAAAATTCATTAAGAGCCAGATGACGGCTAATACCAAACAAAAAGGTCGTAAAGCGATGGAAGAGGCCAAACAACAGGCGCAAGAAGCGGAATCAACTGGAAAGAAGTCTATCCGGATTGACGCCTTTGATAAGGTGGAATTAAAGGTGGCCCAGATTAAAGCAGTGGATCATGTAGAAGGAGCCGACAAATTATTGAAGTTCCAATTAGACGACGGGACGGCTGAAGGTCGGCAAATTTTATCAGGGATTGCCCAATGGTATCCACAACCAGAGATTTTGGTGGGCAAAAAGGTCGTAATCGTTGCTAACCTGAAGCCACGCAAAATGCGCGGTGAACTCAGCCAAGGCATGCTACTGTCGGCTGAGCATGATGGGGAGGTAGAGCTCGTTACCCTACCTGATACTGACGTGATGGTACCCGGTGCTGGGGTTGAATAGTCATGGAAATTTATGATTCCCATACCCATTTAAATGATGAACCGTTTTTTGATGATGTGCCGGCTTTTTTGGCCCGGGCCCAACATTATCAAGTTACGGAGATGAATATTGTGGGATCAAATCAGCTCCTTAATCAGCGGGCCTTAGAGTTGGCACATCGATACCATCAATTACACGCCGTAATTGGCTGGCATCCAGAGGAGTTTAGTGATTATCAGGCGGCGACCTTGGATCAGTTGGCAAACCAGTTAGCCGATCCTGCAGTAGTGGCCGTGGGTGAAATTGGTTTGGACTATTACTGGGATCAAGATCATCATGAACTGCAAAAGCAGATGTTACTTGATCAGATTTCATTAGCCCAACAATTCCATTTGCCGATTGTTATTCATTGTCGTGAAGCTCTGTCGGAATTGTATGACATCTTAAAAATGATTGATATATCGTCAATCGGGGGCGTAATGCATAGTTTTAGTGGGGATGTCGATTGGGCGAAGAAGTTTTTAGATTTAGGGATGTATTTATCCTTTAGTGGAGTGGTTACATTTAATTCCGCCCACGAGGTTCAAACTAGTGCTCAATATGTGCCAGCAGACCGCTTATTAGTGGAGACGGATGCTCCTTACTTAACCCCCATGCCCTATCGAGGAAAGCAAAATGAGCCGGCCTTTACAGCTTTTGTAGTCGAAAAAATAGCTCAGCTAAGGCAAGTTGAACCGGGTGAGTTAGCTAAAATTACAACGGCAAATGCCCGGCAGTTATTTAAGAAAAGAGATTAAAATGGATAAGATTAAGGAAATCATTGTGGTTGAAGGTCGCGATGATACCAAGCGAGTCCATGAAGCCTTAAATGCAGACACGTTCGAAACGAACGGGTCTGCTTTGTCGTTAGATGATTTAAAGCGCTTAGGAGTTTTGCAAGCTAAACGTGGCCTAATTGTATTAACAGATCCCGACTTTAATGGAGAGCGGATTCGGAAGATGATTAGTCAAAAAATTCCAGAAGCCAAGCACGCTTTTATTAGCCGTCAGGCGGGAGTGCCTAAAAATCATAGTGGGAGTTTAGGGGTAGAGCATGCTAGTCCACAAGCGATTCGGCAAGCGATCCAAGCAGCGCATGGTAGTCATGGTCTAGATAAGTTGCCGCCCACAATTAACCAGACAGATCTAATGCAAGCCCATTTAATTGCTCATCCCCAAGCCAAGCAACGCCGGCTTCAATTGGGTGAAATATTAGGGATCGGCTACGTTAATGGTAAACAGTTACTGCGTCGTCTACAGATGTTTCAGATTACGGCTGAGGAACTAAGATCGGCCATTCAACAAATTGATCAGAAAGGATCATCAGATGAAAAAAACAACCGCAATTGGTAATTACCGGCGGACGCGTGAGATTTTAGAAAAACACGGGATTCATGCCAAGAAAGGCTTTGGGCAAAATTTTTTGACCGACTTGAACGTGTTAAACGGGATTGTTCAATCTGCTCACATCACACAGGGTGACAATGTGATTGAGATTGGTCCTGGAATTGGGGCATTAACTGAAGTTTTGGTCAAAGCGGCACATCAAGTAGTGGCTTTAGAAATTGACGGTGATTTGTTACCCGTTCTTGATGATGTCTTAGCTCCTTACAATAATGTGAAGGTTATACACCAAGATATCTTAAAAGCTAATCTCCCAGAATTGATTCAAACAGAGTTTACTAATCCTCAGCAACCGATTAAAGTTGTTGCCAATCTCCCGTATTACATTACCAGTCCCATCTTAATGAACCTGTTGGCCAGTGAAGTCAACTGGGATACAATTTGTGTAATGATGCAAAAGGAAGTAGCAGAACGTTTAACCGCCAAGCCAGGGACCAAAGCCTACGGTTCCTTGACCTTAGCAATTGAGTATCAAATGCAAGCAAAGGTAGCTTTTAATGTGTCGCGACGGTCCTTTGTTCCAGCTCCCAATGTGGACTCAGCAATTGTGGTTTTAACGCCCCGCCAAAACGAAATACCAGAGTTGCCCTTTGATGATAAACGTCTTTTTGGTTTGATTCGAGGGTGCTTTGCCCATCGGCGCAAGAGTCTTTGGAATAATTTGAAATCATTAATGTCTAATGATCGAGCTAAGCTTGATTTAGTTACCAATGCCTTAGCAGAAGTTCGAATTGATCCGCAAACACGACCAGAACAGTTAACCTTGAACGATTATATTCGCTTGACCAACGCTTTACATCAGCAAATGGTCTGGTGACCTAAATTAATTGAAGCTGGGAAAAAGCAATCAGACGCCCCATAGGGCTAACCTAGAACGAGTGTTGGTACGAAACGGACCGACGTGAGTTCGTAGTTAGACTCGTGGGGCGCGCTTTTTAACCGTAATTACGAGTGTGATCAAAAGAATTGAGGATGGCATTAGTTGAAAGGATGCTGGGGACCTTAGTATAATGATTGACAAGCAAAATTTTTGTGGGAAGGAGGCCATTGATGATAATTACGGAAAAAGCTCCAGCTAAGATTAATTTAGCTTTGGATACCCCCATGCGATATTTCGACGGGTTACCCCAATGGAATATGGTGATGAATTCGGTTGATTTAGCCGATTATGTTACTGTTGAAACCCACCCTAGTCCACAGACCATTAAGGTTTACACAGATAGTGGCTTTTTACCCAATGATCAGCGGAATTTGGCCTATCAAGCTGCTCATATTTTAAAATCCCGTTTTCATCAAAGCGATGGGGTGACAATTCGGATTCAAAAAAATATTCCAGTCGCCGCGGGTTTGGGTGGTGGATCATCGGACGCCGCCGCAGTTTTACGGGCTTTGAATCAGGCTTGGCATTTAGACTTGTCTTTAGCTGAACTAGCTAAATTAGCCTTGTCGATCGATTCGGATGTCCCATATTGCGTTTATGGACATACTGCGCATGTAACGGGGCATGGAGAACAAGTCACTCCACTCCCTAATTTTCCTCATTATTGGGTCGTGATTGCGAAACCTAAAGTTAGTGTTTCAACCCCAACGATCCTACGACAAATTAATTATGAAACGATTCAACATGTTCCAACTAATCAGTTAGTGACAACGATCCAAGGACATAATTGGGCGCAGGCTTGTCAATATATGGGAAATTGTCTCGAAACGGTGACCTGTCAGGAATATCCAGAAATCAATAAACTTAAGCAGAAAATGTTATCGCTGGGGGCCGATGTTTCACAGATGAGTGGAACTGGACCAACGGTTTTTGCCATTTGCCATGCGGAATCCCGAGCTAAACGGATTTATAATGGATTAAAAGGTTTTTGTCATGAGGTCTATCAAGTTGTCTTATTATAAGGGGCTGGTGAAGAAAAAATCTTCCCAGCTCATTATTTATGGCTAATAAAAAATTCCACTTGCTTTATCGGTAACTATCAAGTATCATACTTTAGTTCAAATGGTAACTATTACTATTAAATAAAAAATAAGCAATTAGGGGATTGTAGTATGATCAAAAAATATTGGAAAATCGGTTTATTAGTGGTGGTTTTATTAGGTGTCTTTGGTTTAATGGTTACGAATTGGACGCCTAATAAGACAAGTCAAAAGCCCATTCGGGTGGTCACTAGTTTGAATTTTTATGGTGAGGTGGCTAAAGCGGTTGCTGGAGACCATGGTCAAGTTACTTCATTTATTGATAATGAGGCAGTGGATCCTCATGATTTCCAACCATCAACAAAAGAAGCTCAAAAAGTAGCTAAAGCAAATGTTGTGATTGTGAATGGGCTGGGGTATGATAGTTGGCTAACTAAGTTAACCAAAGCTGCCGATAGTTCACAAAAAGTGATTAATGTCGGGACCCAAGTGGCTGATAAAAAGAATGGCGATAATGAACACGTTTGGTACCAACCGGCGACCATGAACAAGTTGGCCATCCAGCTTGCCAAGCAATTTAGTAAACTTGATCCAGAACATAAGGCTGATTATTATAAGAATGCTAAGGCCTACCAAGCCAAGCTTACGAAGCTAGACGCAGTGATTCAAACCGCTAAGCAGAATGTTGGCGATCAAAAATTGGTTGATGTAAGTGAACCGGTTTTTGACTACGCTTTGAATAATCTAGGCTACGAAGTTAACAACAAGCATTTCGAAAAAGCGGTGGAAGATGATAATGACCCATCCCCACAAGATATTCAACAAATTCGAGATGACATTACTCAACATAAGATTGCTTTCTTTGTTAATAACAGTCAAGAAAGCGACAAGACAGTTAAGAACTTAGTGAAATTAGCTCAGGAAAATAATGTGCCAGTTCTAAATGTTACCGAAACGGAACCAAATGGAAAGTCATATGTCGAATGGATGACGGACCAGTATAAACAATTAATTAAAATCCAAGGAAGTGAATCATCATCGCATTCATAGATATTCAACATTTGTCATTAGGCTATGGCAATAAACCGGTTGTTACCGACCTGAATTTATCGATTCAGCAAGGTGAATTTTTAGTGGTGGTCGGCGAAAATGGAGTTGGTAAAACAACTTTAGTCCGGGCTTTACTCAAGCAGTTAACCCCCCATGCGGGCCAAATTGCCCGTGATCCAAAGGTTAAAATTGGTTATGTACCGCAATTTCGGAATTTAGATAATGAATATCCCTTATCGATTCGAGATTTTATTGCCTTAAATTTACCAATGAAAATGATGCCATGGCTGACAGCAGTTGAACGTCAACAAGTTGATCGGATCATTAAAGCAACAAATCTTTCGTCAATTGCTGATCAACCACTCGGATTAGCCTCAGGGGGCGAAAAGCAACGGACCTATTTAGCTCAAAGCCTCCTCAGTGATCCGAATCTGTTGATCCTTGATGAATCCACTGCGAGTCTGGACCCAGACAGTAAAATTGAATTATTGTCATTAGTTCAAAAATTTCAACAGTCCGGTCTAACCGTGATCTTTGTCACTCATGATTGGGAGTTGGCGCAACAATTTGGGACACATTTTTTGCATATGGAACCAGGTTGCTACCGAAATGGGACGATTGACCAATTGTCACAACACTTAGGAGGGAAATAAATGTTTGCTTTAAGTTTTATGCGTCACGCTTTTGTGGCCAGCACATTAATTGCCATCCTCAGTGGTGTTATTGGGGTTTTTGTCGTTGCTCGTCAAATGTCTTTTATGACCCATACCCTCTCTGAAATTGGCTTTGCAGGTGGTTCCTTTGCGGTCTTTGCCGGCTGGTCATCTTTAAATGGGATGATTTTATTTACCGTCTTGAGTTCCGTGTTGGTTGGCCAGCTAAGCCTGAAAGAATCTCGTCGGGAAGCGGTGATTAGTGCCGTGTCAGCTCTTTTTATTGGTTTAGGGATTTTGTTTCTTTCGTTAAGTAGCCAGACGGCTAGTTCAGCCACTAGTATTCTGTTCGGCAGTGTTGTTGGAATTAGTATTACCGAGGTTTGGCAGTTACTGTGGTTGACGATCTTGATTTTGGCGGCAGTTTTCCTTATGTATCGGCGCTTGAAATTTACTTCCTTTGACCGTGACGGTGCTAAGGTTAGTGCCATTAACGAAACGGTGATTTCAATCTTATTTTTGTTAATTTTGGCGGTTAGCGTAAGCGTGACAGCGCAGATCGTTGGTTCGCTCTTGATTTTTATTTTGCTAACCCTCCCAGCGGCCAGTGCCAAATACTATACGACTGGGGTTGCGAAAATGATTGGCTTAGCTATTCTCTTTTCCTTATTAGGAACCTGGCTCGGGCTTTACTTGGGTTACATTACGAACTGGCCCGTTTCTTTCTTTATTGCGGTGATTGAGGTTTTGATCTATTTATCGGCCTTGATATATCGTCATTATCAAGTCAATTAGTGAAGGATGCCGAAAAAGGCGTCCTTTTTTGCTGTAATTTATTCTTTTAGGAGGTAAAAGGCGAACATTCGTGTTACAATTGATGCATCTAATTTGTTAACGACATTGTAATGAGGTAAAAATATGAAAATTAGACGGAGTAATCGGTTAGTCGATATGACACGTTATTTGTTGGAACATCCCCGCGAATTAGTGTCATTGAAGTTCTTTGGTGAACGGTATGGATCAGCGAAGTCATCCATTAGCGAAGATTTGGGGATCATTCGGAAAACACTCCAAGATTGGGGCGTTGGTAAATTGGAAACTTTACCAGGAGCCAGTGGGGGAGCGCGGTTAACGCCGATGTATAGTGCTGATAATGCCAAGATGGTGATCGACCAATTGGTTGAAAAGGTTGATGACGAGAGCCGGCTTTTACCAGGAGGGTATGTTTACCTTTCAGATTTATTAGGTGATCCAGAAGTTTTACGAGAAGTCGGGCGCTTGATCGCGACCCAATACGAAGCGCAAGACGTGGATGTGGTTATGACGATTGAGACCAAGGGAATCCCATTAGCTCAAAGTGTGGCCATGTATCTAAATCGCCCATTTGTTATCGTTCGGAATAGTTCGCACATTACTGAGGGCTCAACCGTTAGCGTTAACTATGTATCTGGTTCATCTCAACGAATCAAGAAAATGGAATTATCACGGCGGACCCTAAAAGAAGGGGCCAACGTGGTTGTGGTTGACGACTTTTTAAAGGGTGGTGGTACCCTTAATGGGATGAAGTCTCTGATCGATGAATTTGGCGCTCATTTGGTGGGGATGAATGTTTTTGCAGAAGGGCAGTTTGAAGGGGAACGCTTAATTGGTGAATGCACCTCCCTGATTAAGGTTGATAGTTCTGATAACCAATTTAGTGCCAAACCTGGTAATTATTTAGCAACGGTATTTAATTAAGTAGAAAGAAGCAAGTTAAAGATGACAACTCGAAATGCAATTATCCTTGCTGCGGGCAAGGGAACGCGGATGAAGTCAAAGCTCCACAAGGTGTTACATGAAGTTTGTGGAAAGAGTATGGTAGAACATGTCTTAAGTCAATTACAATTGGCTGGGATAAATAAGATTGTGACGGTGGTCGGTTTTGGGGCCGATGATGTTAAACATACCTTAGGTGACCAAGTGGCCTATGCTTTACAAAAGCAGCAATTAGGAACTGGTCATGCCGTAATGCAAACCGAGAGTTTACTCGGCCAAAGTGAAGGAGAGACCCTCGTTGTTAGTGGGGATACTCCCTTGTTTACGGCCGCGACTTTTGATCGCCTCTTTGACTACCATGAACAACGACATGCGGCCGTGACGATTTTGACGTCTAAGGCGCCCGATCCCACCGGCTATGGACGGATCGTCCGGAATGAAGTGGGGATTGTGGAACGGATTGTGGAACAAAAAGATGCGACATCCGAAGAACAAGATATTCACGAGATTAACACCGGGGTTTACTGTTTTGATAATCAAAAACTTTTTGCGGCCCTTAAAAAATTGACTAATGATAATGCCCAAGGAGAATATTATTTAACGGATGTGATCGGTATTTTAAAGTCACAAAACGAGGTCGTGACGGCTTATCAAATGGATGACTTTGAAGAGTCGATGGGGGTTAATGATCTGGTTGCCTTGGCTAAAGCGCGGCGTATCATGCAAGAACGGATTAACACTAAGTTAATGAAAGATGGCGTTTCTTTGATCGACCCAGACACCACCTACATTGATGCAGATGTCAAAATTGGCAATGATACGGTCATTGAAGGTGGCGTGGTGATTAAGGGCGAAAGTCGGATTGGATCGGATTGCTTTATCGGTGCTCACTCGCGGATTGAAGATTCTGTATTACACGATGAAGTTAAGGTGATTTCATCAACCCTGGAAAAGGCAGAAATGCATACCGGTAGCGATATCGGACCAAATAGCCACCTTCGTAAAGGGGCTGAACTAGGGAAAGATGTTCATGTGGGGAATTTCTGTGAAGTGAAGAACGCCTACTTAGGTGAAGGTACTAAGATGGGGCATTTATCCTATGTGGGCGACGCCACATTGGGTAAGAACATTAATATTGGAAGTGGGGTTATTTTTGTTAACTACGACGGAGCTAATAAAGCCCACACTAATGTCGGTGATCATGTCTTTATTGGCAGTAACAGTAATTTAGTGGCGCCAGTCAATATTGCTGCTGATTCCTTTATTGCGGCCGGATCAACAATTACGGATGACACGGCACAGTACGATTTAGCCATTGCTCGTCAACGGCAAACGAATAAAGCTAATTATGCCAAAAAGCTTCCTTGGTAAACGGTTTCGGACCTTGATTTTTAGGGAAAAAATCAATAAGATAAAGAGTTGTAATAGATGTCTCAAATCTTGGAGGATACCATGACCAACCGTTACTTTGATACAAAGTTAAAGATCTTTGCTTTAAGTTCTAATCGATCTTTAGCAGAGAAAGTTGCAGAAAATGTTGGACTTGATTTAGGCCAACTCTCCGTTAATCGGTTTAGCGATGGCGAAATTCAAATCAATATCGAAGAAAGTGTACGGGGCGATAATGTTTATATCATCCAATCAACCTCTGCTCCAGTTAACGATAACCTAATGGAGTTATTGATTTTGGTTGATGCGCTTCGCCGGGCAAGTGCCCGAACAATTAATGTGGTCATTCCATATTATGGATATGCACGGCAAGATCGGAAAGCGCGTTCGCGGGAACCGATCACGGCTAAATTAGTTGCTAATATGTTACAAAATTCAGGGGTATCTCGCGTGCTCGCCCTTGATTTGCACGCTGCTCAAATCCAAGGATTCTTTGATATTCCGGTTGATCATTTAATGGGGGCGCCCTTATTAGCTGACTACTTCATTCAAAATGGTATTGCTGAAGAAGCGGTTGTTGTTTCGCCAGATCATGGCGGGGTCACCCGGGCGCGAGCTTTAGCCGAATTCTTGAAATCGCCAATTGCAATTATTGATAAGCGGCGTCCCAAGGCGAATATTGCTCAAATTATGAACATCATTGGGGATGTTAAGGGAAAGAAATGTATCATGCTTGATGATATGATCGATACGGCTGGAACCATTACTTTAGGTGCTCAAGCATTGATGGATGCTGGGGCTAAAGAAGTATATGTTTCATGCACGCATGCCGTTCTTTCCGGTCCGGCTATTGAACGCTTGGAAAACTCGCCAATTAAGCAGGTTGTAGTGACGGATTCAATTAAATTACCGAAGGAAAAACAAATTGATAAGATTGTGCAAGTTTCGGTAGCTCCATTAATTGCTTCCGCCATCAAGCGAATTAATGAAAATCGGGCGGTGAGTCCACTCTTCCATAATCGGTTTACTGAAACTAGTCAAGACTAAACAAACCACAAGTTTGCTAATAAACGGCGAACTTGTGGTTTATTTGTTGCGTATGTTAGAATTATTAATAATCTGTAAAATAAGTTCGATTCCGACGTTAAGGAGGAAAGTTAACTAATGAAATCAAACGGGATTAAAAAGGGCTTGGTTGGGACGGCAGCCCTATTAGCAGCAGTTACCTTGGCCGCTTGTGGTACCAATAAGTCGGCTTCTAGTGAGTCGAACACTTCAAATTCAAGTGTTACTCACACCAGTGCTTATGATAAGGCAACAAAACAAATTGCCGCTGGTAAATATCAGGCAGCGCTTGATACTTTAAATGATTCAGGAAGTACCTCGACGAAGACCAAAAATTTGGCGAGCGATTTACAAAATTACATTTCAGCAAAGTCAGCTTACGACGAAGGAAACTATGACCAAGCTTTAACCAACTTGTCAGCAGCTAAATCTGGTAATACGAAGATGGAAGCTGCTTTCCAAGCCTTGCGGGCGAAGATTACCAAAGCTACTAGTTCAAGCGAAAGTTCGACAAATAGTGCTAGTTCGGTTAGTGAAACAAGCAGCACTAATTCGGCTAGTTCTAGTGTTGCCAATGCTGCGGCAGCTAATTCGACTAGTGAAAGTGTCATTAGCCAATTTGCTAGCAAAATGGGCTTTGGTCAACAAGGTTATGGGATCATTCCAGTAAGTCAAAATGGCGACGTATATCGATTTGAAGTTCGGCAGAGTAATGCTGATAATACTGTCGCCAATCTAATTGGGATCTACGATTACAATGCTGATACTGGTGTCGTGACCCAAATTAGCTAAGCTAAAAGTGGTCGTAATGATAATAAACGCTTAACATAAATGAGGCAGGAGGAGAAACGAAAATTGGTTTCTCCTCCTGCCTCTTATACTTTTGAATTGTTCTTAAAGGACATATTTTTCAATGGCTTTAGCAACTCCATCATGATTATTACTTGCCGTTACGGCATCGGCAATTGCCAAGGTACTTGGGATGGAGTTTTCCATCGCTACACCTAAGCCGGCAAATTCGATCATTGATTCGTCGTTTTGAGCATTTCCCAGGGCCATCATTTCGTCAGCTTGAATACCCAATTCTTCGCCTAATAATTTTAAAGCGGCTCCTTTGCTGGCCTTAGGGTTGACGAACTCTAGGTAGTAGGGTTCGCTTCGGACAATGTTGAATCGGCTAGTAAGTTCTTCGGGTAAATCTTCAATCGCTTGGTCAATTAAATGAGCATCATCAGTAAACATTAATTTGCTGATCGTTAAGTCTTGGCGACAATCAGCTAAAGCATCTAATGATGAATATTGTAATGGTAAGGAAACCAAGTTGGATTCATTCGTTGAGAAAGGACTAATTTGCCGATTAATCGAATGGATATGGTGAGAGGTTTCGACGACCATGTGGAGGGCGTGCTTGAGCGCAAATGAACCTAAATCGATCATATCGTCGAATGGGATGACAAATTTGGCTAATTGATCTCCAGCAGTGTTTTGAGCTAACCCTCCATTAAAGCTAATCACATATTCATCTGATAGGCCGTTTAATTCTAATTGATCCAAGTAACTTGATACGCCCGTCATCGGACGCCCGGTACAAAGGACCACTTTCACTCCTTGCTTAGTAGCCTGTTGAATTGCTTCTTTGGTTGCTGGGGTGATGGTTAATTGATCAGTAATTAAAGTTCCGTCAATGTCGATCGCAACTAATTTAATAGCCATAATAAATAAACTCCTTTAATGTTTGATAATAGTATGGTTTTGAATGTGTGATTGGAATTCTTGGTAAATTGGGGCAAACAGCTCGGTTTGATCCGTTTCACCCAGCATTTCTTTTGGAAAGAAGAATCGTTCATCTCCTTGGGCGTGGCCGCTAACACTGTGGACGAGCGTGCTCACGCTGGACAGTTCAATCAATTCCCCGTTAGGTTGTAAAAGTTCAATTTGAGATTGGGGGTTAGCTTCTTTAGGATTATAAGTGTCGTAAGGTAATTTATAACTTGAATTAGTATCGGTGTAGTATTTACTGTTGAAGCCCGCCTTGGTAATTAAATCTTGCAATTGGGGAATTAGATTGGCGGTTGATTGATCATAAATAACGGATTTTAATGGAACTCGGTTTAAAAAGCGATTCGCCAAATCCGCTAAGATATCATCATGAGCATGGGTCCAGTGTTGGAAGTAAGTCGTTAAGACGCCATCATCAAGCGCCAGATAATCATCGAGTTGAGGTTCTTGATTAAAGAACGGCATTAAGAGGTCCGGAGTAAATTCTGATAGACTAGGGCGATCCTCATATAGGTGTTTAACCCGCATCAAGAGATGATCTAAGATAACCTCAAGGGACCGGGTCACGGGGTGGAAATAAACTTGTAAATACATTTGCAAGCGACTAATAATGTAGTCTTCAATGGCATGCATTCCCGAAATATCAAAGGCAATCCCATCTTTAATCGGTCGCATTACCTGCAAAACTCGATCTAAATCGACTAAGCCATAGTTGGTCCCCGTATAATAGGCATCACGTTGGAGGTAATCCATGCGATCGACGTCCACTTGACTAGAAATCATTTGAACGACTTGGGGATTAGGATAGGTGTGGTCAATGACACTTGCAACTTGTTCGGGAAATTGATCACTAACCCGGCGTAAGATTCGATTTACGTTAGTATCCTGGGTTATAATCTGACGGGTAATCGTTTCATGGTTCGTATTAAAAATATGTTCAAAAGTGTGTGAGTATGGCCCATGTCCTAGATCATGTAAAAGGGCAGCACAAAGCGTAACCGATCGTTCCTGATCATCCCAGCGGCCATCCCCTGGAGTTAGCTGGGGGTAATTCCGTTGAAAGTGATTACACATCCGGCGAGCAATTTCGTATGCGCCCAGACTATGACCAAAACGCGAATGTTCAGCCCCGTGAAAGATTAGCGAAGTCGTTCCCAGTTGTTTAATACGGCGTAAACGCTGTAATTCTGGGGTATTAATCAAATCGAGAATAATTTGATTATCAACGATAATGGTGCCGTGGATGGGGTCACGAAAGACTTTTTCTTTTTGCAAATTTTCATCTTGAAATGACATACGCACCTCCATTAAAAGTCTAAACATGCTATATTATAACGGATAATTAATTGAAAACGAAATCAATTATAAAGGGGAAATAAAATGGTGCTACAACAAGCGGTGACGGTGGAAGTTTCGACTTTGATTCGGCAAGGAGACCAGCAAGAAGAATTTGCCTTTCAAGAACCTGGCCAATTAGTACAAATGGGCAACCAAAAACGCTATTTACGTTATGTTGAAAGACAAAATGAACTGGAAACCCCAATTCAATTCCGATTTGATCAAGATCAAGTGATCTTAAGTCGTCATGGGCAATTAAGATCCACGCTGGTTTTTGATCAGCATCAAACAACCATCAGCAAATATCCAACGGTTTATGGCGTGATTGATTTAACGGTCCGGACTCAGGATTTGAAGGTTACAATTGATTGGTTGCGTGGTCAAGGCGAAGTAAGGATTAAATATCAGCTTTTGAACCAAGGACAGTTACTTGGTAACTATCAGATTAAATTGCAATTTAAGGCGTAATATCGTAAGATAAAGAGTAAACTTTTTGAAGGGATGTGCACCAATTGGAATTACATGTTTTTGACGGTCAAGACAAGTCAGAACTTTCAATGATTGAAGTCGCACACGCCATTTTGTCTTTCAATGGAGAAGCAATGGCCTTTGCAGACTTAACAAATGAGATTCAACAATACCTCGATAAGAGCGACGAGGAAATTCGTGAACGACTCTCACAATTTTACACGGACCTAAACGTAGACGGGAGTTTTATCTCACTTGGTGATAATACTTGGGGATTGCGTGCATGGTATCCATACGATTCAATTGATGAAGCGACGGTTGGGGAAACCGACGATGAAGAAGATCGTCCAAAGAAAAAACGGCGTAAGGTTAACGCCTTTTTGGCTGGTTCAGACGACGATGATGACGTAATCGACTACGACAATGATGATCCAGAAGATGAAGATCTGGATGATGATGACGTTGATGATGATGATTACGACGACGATTATGATGATGATAATCCGGACGAAGATGACGATGAGGATACCAACATCGAAGATCAATTGTCGGAATTTAGTGACGATGAACTAGAAGACGACGAAGAAAATTAATTAATCGACTTGACTATTAGAAGTGCCCTTTGTATTATTTTATTTGGGCTCCCAAATCATTG
Organism: Limosilactobacillus gastricus PS3; assembly: GCF_000247775.1. Lineage (GTDB taxonomy): Bacteria > Bacillota > Bacilli > Lactobacillales > Lactobacillaceae > Limosilactobacillus > Limosilactobacillus gastricus_A. Next base: position 59,415 of record NZ_AICN01000021.1, on the reverse strand, counting down.
GGACATTTTGTACGGTTAATGAAAGCTCCCTGTTTCTTAGAAATAGGGAGCTTTCTTATTTTATTAGCGCAGGCGCCCCAGCCAAATAAAGGAGAACTAGAATGACCAAGTATATTTTTGTTACCGGTGGTGTGGTTTCGTCATTAGGTAAAGGGATTGTTGCGGCTTCACTAGGACGGTTATTAAAGAATCGTGGCTTGAAGATTGCAATTCAAAAATTTGATCCATACATTAACGTTGATCCAGGTACCATGAGTCCTTATCAACACGGGGAAGTTTTCGTGACGGATGATGGAACCGAAACAGATCTCGATTTAGGCCACTATGAACGGTTTATTGACAATAACCTTAACCGCTATTCCAACGTGACGACCGGGAAAATTTATTCAGAGGTTTTACGTAAGGAACGGCGTGGTGACTACCTTGGTCGGACTGTCCAAGTTATTCCTCATATCACCAATATGATTAAGGACAAAATTCAACGGGCTGGGGAAAGTACCGACGCCGAAGTCGTAATTACGGAAATCGGGGGAACAGTTGGTGATATTGAATCGCAACCATTTATGGAAGCCATTCGTCAAATGAAGAAGGAAAAAGGAAGTGAAAATGTCTTATATATTCACACCACCTTAATTCCTTATTTACGGGCGGCGGGAGAAATGAAGACGAAGCCAACCCAACACAGTGTTCGTGAATTACGGGGACTCGGGATTCAGCCAAATATCCTGGTGGTACGGACTGAAGAACACATTACTGATGAAATGCGGGCTAAAATCGCCGATTTCTGTGATGTGGCTCCTGAAGCAGTGATTGAATCCATGGATGCCTCCGTCTTATATGAAGTTCCATTGATGCTACAAGCACAAAAGATGGATCAATTAGTGGTTGATCACTTTGGTTTAAATGTTCCAGCAGCTGATATGCAAGCTTGGCAAGAAATGGTTGACCACATTAAGCATGGATTAACCAAGGAAGTTAAGATTGCCATGGTCGGTAAATACACTGACTTACAAGATGCTTATATTTCAGTGAATGAATCGCTCCGGCATGCTGGTTTCCCAGTTAATGCGAAGGTTAAGATTGATCACTTTAATGCGGAACATATTAATTCTGACAACGTTAAAGAAGTTCTCGGATCATACGACGGGATCCTAGTACCCGGTGGCTTTGGCAACCGTGGGGTAGAAGGAATGATTACTGCCATTAAGTATGCTCGTGAAAATGATGTGCCATACTTAGGAATTTGTTTGGGAATGCAAACGGCGGTAATTGAATATGCTCGCGATGTCTTGGGCTACCAAGATGCTAATTCAACCGAATTTGATCCTAATACAGCCCACAATGTAATTGATTTGATGTCGGATCAAGAATCAGTCGAAGATATGGGTGGTACCCAACGTTTGGGAGCTTATACTTGTCAATTGGTACCGGGAAAGATTGCTGCTGCAGCTTATGATAATCAAACTACCATTAGCGAACGGCACCGGCATCGTTATGAATTTAACAATGACTTCCGGCAAGAATTAGAAGATCATGGATTAGTGATTTCGGGGATTAACCCTGAACGTAATCTAGTGGAAGTGGTTGAAATTCCACAAAATCGTTTCTTTGTAGCAGCGCAATATCACCCAGAATTTTTATCCCGGCCTAATCATCCAGAAGGCTTGTTTGCTGCTTTTGTGAAGGCCGCAGCTCGGGCTTAATCAGGTGATTTATTAATATTTAATTAACCGACTTGTTTTTCCCTTGCTTTTTATTTATTATTGTTATTAGCTGATTAATTAGTTTGGGGTGTTCCCCCTGACTTACGTAGAAATGAGGACTTTCAATCATGAAAAAAATGATTATCAAAGGAGGAAACCGGCTAGCTGGTGAAGTCACCATTGGTGGGGCTAAAAACAGTACGGTTGCTTTGATCCCAGCAGCGATCTTAGCCGATACGCCGGTTCAATTTGATACGGTTCCAGATATTCTGGACGTTCATAACCTCATGATCATTTTGGAATCGATGAATGTGAAGTCATCCTTTACACATGGGGTCTTAGATGTCGATCCGACGCAAATCATTGAAGCCGAATTGCCAAGTAAGGCGATTAAGAGTTTGCGGGCCTCGTATTATTTTATGGGGGCCTTATTAGGACGTTTCCACCGGGCAACGGTAACTTTCCCTGGTGGTGATAATATTGGGCCACGCCCGATCGACCAACATTTAAAAGCTTTTATGGCTTTGGGGGCCACGGTCAGCGAAGATAATGGCACGGTCCATTTGGCAGCTCCACAAGGCTTGCATGGAGCGCGGATTTTCATGGATATGGTTTCCGTGGGCGCAACAATTAACGCCATCTTAGCCGCCGTCCGTGCTGAGGGCACGACGGTGATTGAAAACGCTGCTCGGGAACCAGAAATCATTGATTTGGCTACCTTTTTAAATAACATGGGGGCGCAAATTCGGGGTGCTGGGACCGATGTCATCCGGATTACCGGAGTACAGACCATGCAGTCAATGAATACCCATACCATCATTGCTGATCGGATTGAAACGGGGACGTATCTTTCTTTAGCAGCGGCGATGGGTGATGGGGTTATGATCAATAATGTGATTCCAGAACACATTGAGGCCTACACCAGTAAGATGATTGATATGGGAGTCGATTTACAAATTGGGATTGATCGGATTTACGTACCAACAGTCCATGATTTGAAGCCGACCATTGTTAAAACCATGCCTTATCCAGGTTTTGCCACAGATTTACAACAACCCTTAACCCCTTTGATGTCAAGGGCGGCCGGGGAAAGTCGGGTCGTTGATACGATCTATCCAAAGCGGGTAAAGCATATCCCAGAATTGCAAAAGATGGGGATGGATATCAGTGCCCAAGATGGCAGTATTTTGGTTCGTCAGTCCCAACAATTACGGGGAGCAGATGTGAAAGCTGCGGAAATCCGAGCAGGAGCATCTCTGATGATTGCTGGTTTAATGGCTGAAGGGACGACGACGATTCATAATGCGGATCATATTTTGCGAGGCTATGATCGGATTGTGTGGAAGTTGAACCGTTTAAACGCGGATGTTGCAATCGAGGACGAAGATTAGACTTGCAACAAGCCCACTAAATATGATATATTACTAAGGTTAAATCACTATGTTTCAGGCAATGATTCATGGCCAAAGGAGATATTAATTATGAAACAAGGAATTCATCCAGATTACCACTATGTTGTTTTTGAAGATTCAGCAACTGGTAAGCAATTTATTTCAGGATCAACCGCTACTTCTAAGGAAACAGTTAAGTGGGAAGACGGTAACGAATACCCATTGATCCGGGTTGAAATCACTTCTGACTCACACCCATTCTACACTGGTAAGCAAAAGTTTACTCAAGTCGATGGGGCAGTCGACAAGTTCAACAAGAAGTACGGTCTCAAGTAATCATACTTCGATATCAAAAAGGCCATTCCGTTGGAATGGCCTTTTGTGTTGAGGGAGGATCAAGATGAAAATTAAGAAATGGCTTTATTGGCTATTAGTCTTGATGTTAGCAATCGTAAGTTTATTATTAATTTTTAATCAACAGGTTAAAGATTATTTGGTTGATTCTTATCATCCGACGGTTACGCGGCAATCAATAAAGGCAAACACCAAGAAAAAGGCTAGTTATGATTTTAGTAATGTGCAGGATCTAAATTTACAAACGGTTGCGAAGGCCCGAGCAAATAAAGAATCGGTAAAGGTGATTGGGGTCATTACCATTCCTGACATCAAAATGACGATTCCAATTGCCAAAGGGGTGGATAATACTACTTTAGCGCTGGCAGCGGGAACCATGCGGGCGGATCAACAAATGGGCAAAGGTAATTATGCGCTAGCCGGTCATAATATGGCTAATGGAAGTAAGATCCTTTTTTCCCCGCTATACTATCATGCTAAGGTGGGACAAAAGATTTACATTACGGATTTAGATCGGGTTTATGAATATCGAATCTATGAACGTAAATTTATCGACGCGACCCAAGTGGAAGTTGTTAACAATACGGCCGAAAGGATCATCACCTTAATTACTTGTAATGATGATGGATCTCGGCGGTTGATGATTCGCGGTTCCTATGTTAAATCTTATACATATAACCATGCGCCTGCTAAAGTGCAAAAAGCGTTTAGTCAAAAATATACTAATGGACAAAAATAAAGGATGGTAAGAAAACCTATTGGCGTTTCTTACCATCCTTATTCTTTAAACATACTTGTAATTGAAGTTATAGATTGCGCCATAATGTTTTCTTATCATTGCTGGCGATAATAACGCTTAACCAAATAAAAGATTGGTAGACCGACGATAACAATTCCTAGAAATAAAACCACCCCTTGAGGGTCATTTAAAATTTCGCTGACGATCACGAAGAGTCCGCCGAAGATAGAGATTAACGGAATCCATGGATAAAGCGGGGTAGAGAAGGGTCGAAAATGGTTGCGGCGCCGTAAAATAAAAATCCCAAAGAAAGCTAAGGTATAGAAGCAATAAACAGTAAAGACACATAAATCTGATAAATGATCGGGATCAAAGAAGATCATCATGATGGTTGCGAGAATAATGATGAAAGTAGTTGCCACTACTGGGGATTTTCCTTTAGGGGTCAAATACGAGAGTGGCCTAGAAAAGGGGATATCCTGGCGTCGTGCCATTGCATAGACAATCCGGGGGAAAGTAAGAATTTTACCATTAATGGTCCCCATCATTGAGATAATAATTCCAGCCGAAAGTAACTTTCCACCAATCTCACCAAAAACAGTATTAGCGATATAAGCAACCGTGTTTTCGCCAAGTTGGTGAATTTGACTAGCAGGTAGAAAACGAAAAACCGCAATTGTAATCAAGGTATAAATGATTAAGACGATAATGATTCCCCAAATAATGGCTAAGGGAAGTAATTTTTGGGGACGTTTAATTTCACCCCCTAGGCTGGCAATGAGAATCCAACCATCATAGCCAAAAAGGGTAGCCAAAACCGCAACCCCAAAATTGCCGGTTGATTGGTGGATTCCTGAAATGGTCTGCCCCAGGGCATTATGATTGCCCCAAAATAGACCGACAATGATAATGACGGCTATAGGGAGCATTTTGCCAATCGTTGTAATAACGGAAAAGGCGGCTCCAACTTTATTTTCCAATAGGTTCATTAAGCCAATGGCAACGATCGTGATTACCGCCAAGGGGATTCGCCAGAAATTACTGAGGCCAAAGAAATTAACCATTAGGATGCTCATAAAACCAGCGACCGAAGCGATAATTGCGGGTCCATAAACGATAATTTGCATCCAACCGGATAAGAAGCCAAGAATTCGACCATAAATGTTTTCAATGTAAACGTAAAGTCCTCCAGTATCTGGCATTTGCGCCCCGATTTCAGCAATTGTTAAGCCGGCAGTTAGGGTGATAATTCCGCCAAAGATCCACGCTATGATAGCCATGGTTGAGGAACCAGCGCTATCTAAGACGGAACCTTGCTTGAAAAAGATTCCGGATCCAATAATGGTCCCCACTACGATCGACAGGGCGGAGGTTAAACCTAATGACCTTTTAAGAGTAGATTGATCTGATGTTTGCATTTAAAATCCTCCAAATTAAAATCCGTTAACCAAACAAAGCTGGCTAACGGATTAGTATTGAATATATCTTAGCATTATCGGGATGCTAATACTAGCTAAAAGCCCCAAATTGCAATATAAATGACAACGATCAGAAGCGATGGTAAGAAGTTACCAACTTTAATCTTTAAATTAAACATAATGTTGAGCCCAATGCAGGCAATAAGCATCGAACCAACTAAAGAAATCCCGTTAATCATGGTGCTAGTTAGCAAGGGACGAATGAGAACAGCAAGATAGGTAATAGCTTCTTGATAGATGAAGAGGGGGACAGCACAAAAGATGGGTCCAACCCCAAAACCAGCGGCCATAATCGCTATAAATACGCCATCAATCACTGCTTTGGCAATTAGAGTAGTATAATCGTGGTTGATACCATCTTGGAAGGCGCCAAGAATTCCCATGGCCCCAACGCAAGTCGTTAAAGTAGCCGTAATGAATCCTTCGATAAACTTAGAATCACCTTCATTATGGCTGATCTTTTGTAGCCAGTGACCCAATTTTTCAAACCCAGTTTCGATCTTTAGAGCTTCGCCGATAGCTGCGCCAAGGGCTAAGGAAATGGTTACCATAATACTACCCTGGGTAACTAGTTGATGTTGATTGATTTTTAACATATAGGCGAGGCTCCCCGAAATGCCAATAAAGATGACGGCTAAACCAATCGCTTGTAAAACGGTTTGTTGGATTCGTGGAATTAATAAGCGTTGGAAAAGATAGCCTAGTAGGCCACCAGCAATAATGGCTCCAGCATTAATTAGGGTTCCAAGTCCACTCATAGATTTGCTCCTTAACAGTAATTGGATCCATTTTAACAAATTAAAAATTGCTTAGCCAAGGCTTTTGCAATAAAAACCTTGGCATCCCTGATAAAATTTGGTAGAATATGAAAGTTGATTAAATATGACTCGACCTAAGACTCAGGTGGCTTTGCCTTAATTTTACCTGCCGAGGAAGAAACGAACCGTTCTTCTCTATGTCTTTCAGTCATAGGGATTTTTCAATAATCCGATCAAATAAATAATAGGGAGGTGAAATCAAATGAGTGAAGCAACTATCGCTAAGAAAGCCGCTGCAGTTGAAGCGGCTAAGGAAATGTTAACTAATGCGGAAACTGCATTAGTTGTTGATTACCGTGGGTTAACAGTTGAAGAAGTGACTACTTTACGGAAGACATTGCGTGAATCAGGTGTTAAGATGCAAGTTATCAAGAACAAGATCTTGCAACGGGCCGTTGAAGGCACTGATTACGAAGGCTTAAACGATGTCTTTGTTGGACCTACGGCTATCGTTTCTTCAGATGAAGATGCGATTGCACCTGCTAAGATCTTGAAGAAGTTTGCCGATGAACATGAAGCCCTTGAAGTTAAGGGTGGGTTCATTGAAAAGTCCATCAAGACACTTGATGAAATCAACGAATACGCTACGATGCCAGGTCGTGAAGACTTGCTTTCAATGCTTGCTTCTGCCTTGTCAGACCCAATGCGCAAGATCGCTCGGGCCGTCAAGGCTGTGGCCGACAAAGCCGAAGAAGAAGCTGCATAAGCGAATCGTTTACCAATTCAATTTTACAAATAGCTATATAACAAACAATGGAGGAATCTAACATGGCTTTTGATAAGGATGCTATCATCGCTTCATTAAAGGAAGCATCAATCTCAGATCTTAACGATCTTGTTAAGGCAATTGAAGAAGAATTTGACGTTTCAGCTGCTGCTCCAGTTGCAGTTGCTGGTGCTGCTGGTGGTGAAGCTGCTGCTAAGGACAGCTTCACGGTTGAATTAACTGAAGCAGGTGCTGCTAAGGTTAAGGTTATCAAGGTCGTTAAAGACATTACTGGTCTTGGCCTTAAGGATGCAAAGGCAATCGTTGATGGTGCCCCTGCAGCTGTTAAGGAAGACGTTAAGGAAGACGAAGCTAACGACATCAAGGCTAAGCTTGAAGAAGTTGGTGCTACTGTTACCCTTAAGTAGTCACGATCAAATTACCAAAAGTCATCATTTGATGGCTTTTTTATTTTGCACAAAATTAGGCGGGTGAAGCAATGCAGTCTTCACTCGCCTAATTTTTTATAGTTTTATAAATTGACTTTGTTTTTCGGCGACTTGTTTTTCCATTAAAAAAATGGCCCAATTGGTCGCAAATGGTTGCTGGGAGATGGAGGTAGGTTAATTGATGGGGATCAACCGTCCACGAACACTCCAATGGGTTAATTAATAGTAGGTCGGCCTGGTGATCTTGATAACGGATGATTATTAGATGGCCTTGCTTGTCATAAGCTAGGCCAATGTCACCGGTAACCAAAAGCACATCTAGCTGGCGGCGTTTGATCCAGCACTTAACAGTTGCTTGTATCGTCTGATTAATCTGATCCCAGGGGAAAAATCGCCGATTATCAGGATCTTTTGCTCCCACTAGACCTGCTTCATCACCGTAATAAAGGCAAGGTACGCCTGGTAACATGAAGAGCATGGCAAATGCGATTTGGACTAATTGTTCGTCATTATTCAGCGCGGTTTTAATGCGAATGGTATCGTGAGTCCCAATGTTATTCAGACAATTTTCCATGAATTCGCGCGGGTAATTTTCGATCAAAGCCAGGTAATCAGTCATGGTTTTGGTCGCATCAGGCTGACAAAGGTAATTAGTAATAAAACTCCGGACCGGATAATTCATGGTTCCAGATAGGTTGTCGCCGTTTGGATAAGTCCGGAGCTCATTGCCCACATATTTATTAGAGGCGTCTTCCCAAACCTCACCGATTAGAACTTGATTACCTTCAATCCTTTCTCGGTGTCGTAATTGCCGTAAAAAGTCCATTGGTAATTCATCCGCGACGTCTAGTCGCCAACCATCAACTCCCAGTTGATCCCATTTGTGTAAAACCCCTTGATTACCATAAATGAAATCTTGATAGCTCGGGTCCGCCTTGTTAACTTCAGGAAGATTGCTGACCCCCCACCAGGATGCATATTTATCTGGATAATGCGTGAATTTAAACCAAGAATAATAGGGGCTGTGTTGGTTTTGACTAGCACCAGTATTCGGTCCATAGAGTTGGTGAGCGTTGAAATAGATGCTATCTTCCCCCACGTGGTTAAAGACGCCATCAAGAATTAAGTGAATTCCATTTTGATGAAGGCTGGTTACCAATTCCTTAAACTCTGCTTCACTACCTAACATTGGGTCGATAGTAAAAAAGTCGTTGGTGTCATAACGATGATTACTGGTTGCGGCAAAAATCGGGTTTAGATAAAGAATGGTTACGCCCAGTGATTTTAGATAGGGGATCTTTGCCTGGATACCAGCTATGTTGCCACCGTAAAAGTCCCAACGAACAATTTCACCATCACTATTTTTAATATAGTAGGGCTGGTCCTGTTCAGTGGCGTATAAGAAGCTGTTTGGTTTGCGCCCAGTAATTTCTTTATGCGGATGTCCATTAAAGAAACGGTCGGGGAAAATCTGATAGGCTATGCCGTGGCGATACCAATCAGGAGTTGGATTTTCAAACTGGTAGCAAGTTAATTGGAATTTTTGTAGTTGGTCATAGTCATCCGTGAGCGCAATTTGCCCCAAGTCATTACGCCCGGCCCAAATCGTTTTTCCCTGATGATGGATCTCAAAATAATAATAATACAGACCGGGTTTGATTAATGATAACTGGTATTCCCAGGTTGATCCGTCATGTTGTTGCATGGGATTAGCTACCTCTTGGTCACCAACGCGAGCTAGTTGCAGATAAACTTGGACTTTAGGATCATCAACAATAATTCGCCAGGTAATCGTTTGATTTATTTTAACGGCCCCAAAGGGTTGCTTAAAATTTTCATCCCAAGAATTATAATAAGCTTTCATGTGTAATTCTCGTCTCTCTTTTAATTTGAAAGATAATGTTACTAGTAATCGGATTTTTTACCAGTTTTGTCTTAAATTCTAAAATAGTTTGGGCTTTTCGACTTAATTATTAAAGAATTATTATATAATATAAGTAGAAAATAACAAACTTCTCAGGAAACGGTTCCAAATCCGTTATATTAAGGATAACAGATATTCTTGAATAACGCTTGAAACGGTTACAATAAGTTATTTAATTAATTTTATATAATATTTTAGCTAAGAATAGGTGGTGGGGAACTGATGGAGAAATTGAAAGAACGATTAGCATATTTTACCAAGGGCGAGGAGTACCATCTACAAGATTTTATGGGGTGTCATCGGACCGATGATGGTTTTGTATTTCGTGTCTGGGCACCGCATGCTAAGCAAGTCTGGGCAGTTGGTGACTTTAACGATTGGCAAAAGACGCATCCCATGGTCAAGGATGATTACGGAATTTGGTCAATTACAATTGGCCGGGTACAAACGGGTCAATTATATAAGTTTTTAGTACAAGAGCCCAATGGCAAGGAAGTTATGAAAATTGATCCTATGGCCCTGCGCTATGAAGCGCGACCAGGGACGGCGGCAATGGTAACAGAAATGCCAACCAGGAAGTGGCATGATGGACTTTGGAAGGGACGGAACAAACGATCGAATAACTTCTCACGTCCCATGAATATTTACGAAGTCCATCCGGCTTCTTGGAAACAACATGCCGACGGTTCGCTATATCAATTTAAAGATTTGACGGCCGAATTGATTCCCTATGTTAAAGAACAAGGCTTTAATTACATTGAATTTATGCCCTTAACAGAGCACCCACTGGATGCTTCGTGGGGGTATCAAGTGACGGGATATTTTGCCTTGGCGCATGCTTATGGTGAGATGGCAGACTTCCAAGAGTTTGTAGATGCTTGTCACCAGGCTAATATTGGGGTCTTAATCGATTGGGTACCAGGACACTTTTGCATCAATGCCGATGCCTTAGCCTATTATGACGGGACCCCGACTTATGAATATCAAGAAAAATGGCGCGCGGATAACCGTGGTTGGGGTGCCTTGAATTTTGACTTAGGGAAGCCCGAAGTAGTGTCCTTCTTATTATCAAGTGCACTGTTCTGGATTGAAAACTATCACGTGGATGGATTACGGGTCGATGCGGTTTCCAACATGCTATATCGCGATTACGATCGGGGACCAGGTGAATGGGAGCCAGATCAATATGGTGGCAATCGGAATCTTGAAGGGATTGCCTTTTTACATACTTTAAATCGAACGATTAAATGGATGCATCCTGAAGTATTAATGATTGCTGAAGAAAGCTCGTCTCAAGTGAAAATTACGGGGCGCATTGAAGACGGTGGCCTGGGCTTTGATTATAAATGGAATATGGGATGGATGAATGATCAACTGGATTTTTATGGTATGGATCCCTATTTCCGAAAAGATAATTTTAATCAAGCAACCTTCTCCTTCATGTATCGAATGAGTGAGAATTTTATTCTGCCATTATCACATGATGAGGTGGTGCACGGGAAACGGAGCCTGATGAATAAGATGTGGGGCGATCGGCATCAACAGTTCGACCAACTACGATTATTATTAACCATGCAAATGACTTATCCAGGGAAAAAATTACTATTCATGGGTGGCGAGTATGGTCAGTATTTGGAATGGCGTTTCAATGAAGGTTTAGAGTGGAGTAATCAAACAGATCCGCTGAATGATCAAATGTTAGCTTTTGATCGCTCCCTAAATCATTTTTATCTTCAAGAAAGGGCTCTGTGGGAGTTAGAACAAGAAGAAGCTAGTTTAGTAGTGATCGACGCTGATAACCGTGATGAGTCGGTCTTATCGTTTATTCGACAGGGAAAGACCCGCCATGATTTTGTGGTAGTGATTTTGAATTTTACTCCGGTGGAACGTGATCATTTCACAATCGGGGTCCCATATGCCGGGACTTATCAAGAAGTCTTTAATTCGGCTTTAAAAGCATATGGTGGGACTTGGAAAACTGATAATCCGGAAAGTCAGACTGTTGCACGACCATTTAAACAATTTGATTATCAACTGGAAACGAATGTACCGGCTTTTGGAGCGTTAATCTTAAAACCAACTAAGGTGACGATTAAGCCACATCGGCATAAGAAGAAATGAAGGAGGATTAGAACGATGGCATCAGATGTTTTAGCAATGATTCTAGCCGGCGGGAAAGGTACGCGGCTGGGGAGCTTAACCCAAAACCAAGCCAAACCTGGGGTGCCGTTTGGAGGACGGTATCGCATTATTGACTTTACCATTAGTAATTGTGTGAACTCTGGCATTGACAATATTGGCGTGATTACTCAATATATTCCGCTGAAACTAAATAGTCACATTGGAAACGGGTCCAGTTGGGGACTTGATGGCCTGGATTCAAGTATTAATATTCTTCAACCATATACCGACAATCGTGGCAGTCGGTGGTTCGAAGGAACGGCCCATTCCATCTATCAAAATATCGATTTTATTGATCGACAAGGGGCGAAATACCTTTTGATTTTGTCGGGCGATCATATTTACAAGATGGATTATGATGAAATGATTCAGCAACATATTGATAATAACGCCACCTTAACGGTTGCCGTGATGGATGTACCTAAGGAAGATGCCTCACGTTATGGAATCATGAATACCGACGTAAGTAACCGGATCATTGATTTTGAAGAAAAGCCTGCGCAACCAAAAAGTAATCATGCTTCCATGGGGATTTATATTTTTGATTGGCAGCGACTTCGTGATGTCTTAACGACTGCATTTTCAACCGACAATCAAATGCTGGATTTCGGGAAAAACGTGATTCCCTTCTATCTACAAAGTGATGAACGCGTTTTTGCATACTAATTCAGCGGTTACTGGCGTGATGTAGGGACAATCGACTCCCTTTGGAGTGCCAATATGGAGCTACTTGATCCCAATAACGAATTGAACTTATACGATCGTTCATGGCGGATTTATTCCAAGGACACCATCGCGGCTCCCCAATTAATTACAGGAAATGCGACAGTGAAGGATTCGATGGTCGTTGATGGCTGTTATGTAGATGGAGAAGTTGAGCATAGTATTTTGTCAGTGAACGCCAACGTGAAAAAGGGCGCCAAAATTACGGATTCAGTTATTATGCCAGGGGCAATCATTGGTGAAGGGGCCGTTATTAATCATGCCATTATTGGGGAAAATGCTGAAATTGGTCGCAATAAGGTGATTGATGGGCAAGAAGAGGTTGCGGTAATTGGAAATAATGAACGAGTGGGGGTCATTCCAAATGAAAACGAATAGTATGTGCGCCGTTTTTGATAATGTGTATGAATATAACGAACTACAACCAATCACTAGTTTCCGTTCCTTATCTACCCTTTATTTCGCTGGTAAATATCGATTGATGGATTTCCCATTAAGTAGTATTGTAAACGCAAATATCCGCGAGATTTTTATGATGGTGAACCAAGATAAGATTCAATCATATCTTGACCACCTTGGTGGTGGAAAGGAGTGGGGATTAGATACGATTGGGAGCTATTTGGAAATCAATTTTGCCCAAGAAATGCTCCGGAAGAAGTATGAAGGGGTGCGGTATTTTGATCGGATTATTAACTTTATTCGAAATTCTGGTTCAGCCTATGTAGTTTATATCGGGAATAAAATGTTAGCTAATGTTGACCTCAAAGCGATCTTAAAGTTTCACCAGGTTTCTGGAAATAAGGTTACGGGTGTGTTCAAACAGGTTGATCGTTGGCAGATCGCTCCGGATGATCAACTCTTCTTATTTGATGAAGAAAATAAGGTCGTCGGAAATCATCGAATTCGCGAAATGAGTGAACAAGAACAGTATAACTTATCTATGAATGTTTATATTGCGGATGCGGATTGGTTTGTGGATGTTTTAGATCGCGCCCAGATGAGTGGGATAGTACCTGACGCGACGGAAGGGTTGGCCCGGTTAATGACTCATGAACATAGTAGTGCTTATGAATATACCGGTTATATGCAAAACATCCATGATGTTAAGTCATACTTTAAAGCCAATATGGATATGCTGGAAAAGACCCATTATGATTCTTTATTGAATGGGAGTCAAAAGGTCATTACCCGGATCAAAAACGAGGTTGGAAATTTCTATACTAAGACTTCGCAAGTCAGTCAATCACTAGTTTCCACTGGTTGTAAGGTGGCAGGGCATTTAGATCATGTCGTGGTCTCGCGACGGGTTAAAATTGAAGAAGATACCCAAATTGATCATTCGATTGTCATCTCGAATGCGGTGATCAAACGGGGTGCCCAAATTTCTTATGCCATTATTGACAAAAACGTTGTGGTGGAACCTAGCGTGGTGATTAAGGGGACCCCTGAACGGCCAGTGGTTATTCGTAAGGATCAAGTGGTGACCCAAGATGTAATTGAAGGGAGCTAAAAACGTGAGAGTTTTATTTAGCGGAGCTGAATGTGCTCCATTTATTAAAACTGGGGGCTTAGGAGATGTTTTAGGAGCCCTCCCGAATCAATTAGCTAAAGATGGTGATGAAGTAGGGGTGATCTTGCCAATGTATCGGGACATTCCTCAAACATACCAAGAAAAATTTACCTATCTTGGTAACTTCTACGTCGAAGTTGGTTGGCGGAATCAATATTGTGGGATTTTTGAATATCAGGATCGGGGCGTTCGCTACTTTTTTGTTGATAATCAATACTACTTTGATCGTCCCGTCGTTTATGGATATTATGATGATGGTGAACGGTTTGCCTTCTTCCAACAAGCCGTCATTATGTTTATGGAGCGCTTTGATTTTATTCCTAATATCTTACACTGTAATGATTACCATACGGCCTTTATCCCCTTCTTACTACGTGAGAAATGGGGCTTTGTAGGCGCTTATGCTCAAATTAAAACGGTCTTTACGATTCATAATATTCAATTTCAGGGTCAATATGATGCAAACGTTTTACCTGAATTATTCGGGTTAGGCTATGACTGGTACGATAATGGGACTGTGCGGCAAGATAATGATGTTAATTGGATGAAGACAGGGATCTTATATGCAGATCGGGTGACGACCGTCAGTCCAACATATGCAGAAGAAATCAAGACTTCAGAATTTGGTTATGGGTTAGATAGCGTCCTGCGTTCAGTAGCTTGGAAGGTAACGGGGATCTTAAATGGAATTGATAATCAAAAGTTCAATCCCCAAACCGATCCAGATATTCCAGTTCATTATTCCGTCAAAAAACTGGCGGGCAAGAAAAAAGATAAGTCGGCCCTACAGAAAGAACTCAATTTACCAATTAAAGCTCGCGTGCCAATGATTGGGTTAGTTAGCCGGCTTACGGCGCAAAAGGGCTGTCAATTATTAGTCGAAGAATTAGATAATATTCTCCAATTTAACGTTCAGGTGGTTTTATTGGGTAATGGGGATCAGTTCTTCGAAGATCGGTTTAAAGAAATTGCGAGCCGGCACCCAGATAAGTTTCGTTTAATGTTAGCATTTGATCCGCAGTTAGCCCAACGAATTTACGCCGGGTGTGATGCTTTCTTAATGCCATCAGCCTTTGAACCGTGTGGCTTATCACAACTAATTGCTTTACGCTATGGCACGTTACCAATTGTGCATCAAATTGGCGGGCTGGCTGATACCGTCTGGGCCTATAATCCAGAAACTAATGAAGGAACTGGCTTTGGTTTCCGTGATTATCAGGGATATGTAATGGTAGATAAGATCAAACAAATGTTAGATGTTTATGCTAAACCGCAAGTTTGGCAAAAGATGATGCATACAGCCATGAAGAGTGACTTCTCGTGGAAAGATTCCGCAAGTAAGTATCAATGGATGTATGGTGAGTTAATAGGTTAGGGGTCTGATGATGACAAAAGATGAGTTTAAACAGGCATTTTTAGATGAGCTAGATACACATTTTTCCGTGGCGATTGATGAAGCGACCGATTACGAACTGTTCGAAGCCCTGTCGGCAGTAGTCCGTCACGGTTATTCCGAAAATTGGCGACGGACTCGAACCGAAGATAATCGCCAACAGACAAAGCAGGTTTATTATTTTTCCATTGAGTTCCTTCCAGGGACCCTTTTAAGAAGTAACTTATTAAATCTGGGCTGGCTTGATCAAGCTCGGGAAGCTTTACACGATTTAAAGCTTGATTTAGATCAAGTAGCCTTAGCAGAACCAGATTTAGCACTTGGTAATGGGGGCTTAGGTCGATTAGCCTCTTGTTTCATGGATTCCTTGGCTTCGGAAGGTTACGCTGCTAACGGGAACGGTATTTACTACAAATACGGTCTATTTAAACAAAAGTCTGTGGATGGCTACCAAGTGGAGATGCCAAATGACTGGACTAAGTCCGATAGTCCCTGGTTAGTGCGCCGAAAGGGGAAAGCAGCATTGGTTCATTTTGGTGGCCACTATACCATGATTGAACAGGATGGTTGGTTAACCCCCGAATATGAAGGCGATCAAGTGGTTCTGGCGGTACCATATGACATTGCCGTGGTGGGATATCATAATCATGTAACGAATACAATGCGTTTATGGAATGCTGAGATTCCTTCAGAAGATGAGATTGACTATCGAACGATTCAAGACCGGCGGACGATTGAAGATTTGACCTCAGTCCTGTATCCCAATGATTCGACTTATGACGGGCGTTTGTTGCGTTTAAAGCAAGAATATTTCTTCGTTTCGGCGGGAATTCAAAGCATCCTTCGTTATTTTGTCAAGAACAACGGTACCGATGCTTGGGACCAGCTACCAGATGAAGTGGCGATTCATATCAACGATACGCATCCAGCAATGTGTGTGGCGGAATTAATGCGTCTTTTGGTGGACGACTATCGGGTTGATTGGGAACGGGCTTGGCAGATTACCCAACAAGTAATGAGTTATACCAATCACACCATCATGGCTGAAGCCTTGGAAAAATGGGACGTCAATATGTTTCGGCAATTACTACCACGGTTGATGGACATTATCACGGAAATTGATCGGCGGTATGTCGAAAGTTTGCAAGGGCGAGTAGATGGCCAGATAATTGATCGGACACGAATTATTAGTGGAAACCAAGTTCATATGGCCCACCTAGCGATTATTGGTTCGCATTCGATTAATGGGGTGGCCGAATTACATACGCAATTGTTGAAAACTACGGTCTTGAATGACTTTTATAACTTGTATCCAGATCGCTTTAATAATAAGACTAACGGGATTACTTTACGGCGCTGGTTGCAACTAGCAAACCCGCAATTAAGTCATTTACTTGATGAACAATTAGGGAGCCAGTGGCGTAATGATTCGGCACAATTACTAAAACTGACTAAGGAGGCGGATGATCCGAAGGTCTTAAATCAGTTGGCCAAGATTAAGTTAGCTAATAAGCAAAAATTAGCTCAACTCATCAAGCAGCAAACTGGTTTGGAAGTTGATCCTCAGGCCATTTTTGATGTTCAGGTGAAGCGGCTCCATGCTTATAAACGCCAAACCTTGAAGCTTTTACATGTGCTGGCATTATATCGAGATTTAAAGAATGGGATTGATCATCCTAAACGGGTGGTAATCTTTGGTGCCAAGGCGGCCCCTAGTTATGTGTACGCTAAACAAGTCATTAAGGTTATTAATGAAGTGGCTAAGTTAATCAATCATGATCCAGATATTAATGATCGGTTGAAAGTAGTTTTTCTAGAAAACTATGGGGTAACCTTAGCTGAACAAATCATTCCGGCAGCTGATCTGTCAGAACAAATCTCGACCACTACCAAGGAAGCTAGTGGGACCAGCAACATGAAATTAATGGCTAACGGAGCTTTGACCATCGCAACGATGGATGGGGCCAATGTTGAAATTGCCGAAGCAGTGGGTGATGATAATATCTTCATTTTTGGCCTGAATAAGGATCAGGTTAATCAAGCCTATGCGGATCATTCTTATGATCCACAACAGGTATATAATCAATCACCAGTGGTTAAGTCAGTGGTTGATATGTTAATTGATGGAACCATCCCAGCTTGTCAGGTCGAAGGGAAAGCCCTCTACGATTCTTTTGTTCAAGCTAATGAACCCTTCTTTGTGTTAGCTGACCTAGAAAGCTATTTACAGGCCCAATCCCGCGTGGAAACGGCTTGGCAGGATCAAGAGGCCTGGGCTAAACGGAGCCTAATCAATATTGCCCATGCCGAGCGCTTTGATGCTGATCACACGGTCCAATTGTATGCTCAAGACATCTGGCATTTAACGCCACTAGCACAAGCATAAGGTAGGTAAAACTAAATGGAATTCGCCGCCGTTATCCATCGTCCAGATAGTGAAATGGCCTATTTAAAAAATGATGTTTTTCAAATTCGGCTTAAGGCCAAGCGAGATGATCTAAAAAAAGTAGCCTTAATTTATGGTGATCCATATTCGTTGATTTCTGAAAATTTAGATCCTTTTTATCAGCATCCGCAGCCGATGGATAAGATCTTACAAGATCAATATTATGATTACTGGGAGCTAGAAGTTCAGTTGCCGACCAAACGCTTGGCCTATGCCTTTGTTTTGGTTGATAATGACGACGAGGCATATTATTACAATGACCAAGGCTTCTGGCCTGTTGATCACGATGCTTCGTTGGATAATGCGAATAGTTATTTCCGTTTGCCTTACGGACATGAAATTGATGCGATTCATGTACCAAGCTGGGTAGCTGGGACCGTTTGGTATCAGATTTTCCCAGAACGGTTTGCTAATGGTGATCCAACCAATGATCCAGCGGGAACAAAATCTTGGAATCCTCAGGATCATCCGTCCCGCACGGCTTATTATGGTGGTGATCTGCAAGGAATTATCGACCATCTGGATGATCTAGCGAATTTAGGGGTAACTGGTTTGTATTTTAACCCGCTCTTTTTAGCGCCGTCTAATCATAAATATGACACGATCGATTATTTCCAAATTGATCCTCATTTTGGGACGAATCAATTATTCGGGGAACTAGTGCAGGCTGCCCATCAACGTGGGATGCGGGTGATGCTAGATGCCGTTTTTAACCATCTGGGAATCAATTCTCCTCAGTGGCAAGACGTCATCCGGTATGGACAGCAATCCACCTATGCAGATTGGTTTCATATTCATGAGTTTCCGGTTACCTATCAGGCTACTAGCAACCCTGAGTATTCACCGGCGATTTCTTATGAGACCTTTGCCAACAATCCACAGATGCCGAAACTAAATACGACTAATCCTGAGGTGCAAGCTTATTTGTTATCCATCGCCACCTATTGGGTCAAAGAATACGATATTGATGCTTGGCGTCTTGACGTAGCAAATGAGATTGATCACCATTTTTGGCGCGCTTTTCACCAGCGTATGTTGGCTCTCAAACCTGATTTTTATATCTTAGGGGAGATTTGGCATCGAGCTCAAGCCTGGTTAAATGGTGATCAATTCTCTGGGGTGATGAACTATCCATATACTGGTTTGATTATTGATGGGATTATTAAACGCCAGCTAAGCTTAAACCAGTTAAGCGCTGGCTTGAGTCGCCAATTAATGCTGTATCGCGACCAAACCAATATGTTGATGTTCAATACGTTAGATTCACATGACACCGCGCGTTTAATGACCATGGCTACTGGTAATTATCGCCTGGTTGAATTAGCGATAGCTTTTTGATCCTGCAGCCAGGGATGCCATCACTTTATTATGGAACCGAAATTGGGATAGCTGGTAATAATGATCCCGATTGTCGAAAGCCAATGAATTGGCAACCAGACGCGAAGGGAAGGCATTTAGCGCAACAGATTAAGAAATTGATTGCATTTCGGCATCGCTATGGAGCCTTATTAACCGCTGGTAAAATCAAATTTGTTGTCGTTGATCCTGATCGAATTCAGGTGGTGCGTTTTAATGACCACCAACAGGTCATTGGTGATTTTGATTTAGGGTCTAATTCTTATCAATTACAAGTAAAGTAAAAAGCACCCGCCAAATTTTGGCAGGTGCTTTACTTTATTCTTTATCATTTAGATCTTTGTCGCTGTTTGGTCGTGCCACATGATAATCATCATCATTCATGGCTTCGACTTCACCTAAACGATAACCATTCCCGACTTGACTAAAGAAGTCATGGTTAGAAGTGGTTGTTGAGATCCCGTTCATTACGATTGGGTTAACATCAGATGAAGTATCTGGGAAGAGCGGATCTTGACCCAAATTCATCAAGGCTTTATTAGCATTGTAGCGGATGAAGGTTAAAACTTCTTCAGTCCAGCCAACTTGGTCGTACAACATATGGGTGTATTTTTCTTCGTTATCATACAGGTCATATAAGAAGTTGTAGAGCCAGTCTTTCATGTCTTGTTGTTGCTTTTCGCTCAATTGGCGCATCCCAACTTGGAATTTATAACCAATGTATGTTCCGTGAACAGATTCATCTCGTAAGATTAACTTGATGATTTCGGCAACGTTATTTAATTGGTTGTGTCCCAAATAGTAAAGTGGGGTGTAGAATCCAGAGTAGAATAAGAAAGTTTCTAAGAAGACGTTGGCGACCTTTTTCTTCAGAGGATCCGTATTAGCATCTAGATATAGATTCCCGATCTTAATGGCCTTATTTTGCAAGAATTCTTGACTATCGGACCATTCAAAGATTTCATCAATCTCATCCGGAGTGTTTAACGTAGAAAAGATCGTGGAATAACTTTTTGCATGAACTGATTCCATGAATTGTATGTTATTTAAAACGGCAGTTTCATGCTGAGTTTGAACGTTTTCTTTTAAAGCCTTCAAACCTTCTTCGGATTGTAAGGTATCCAACAGGGTCAACCCACCAAAGACGTGACCGACCACCCATTTGTGATCATCGTCTAATTGGCGCCAATCGTCCAAGTCATTTGAAACCGGGATCCGGGTATCTAACCAGAATTGTTCGGTTAGTTTTTCCCAAGTTGCTTTATCAATCATGTCGGAAACCTGGTTCCAATTGATTGCATCGTAGTGAGTTAAACTCATGATAATTCTCCTTCAATTATTGATTAGATTAGGAATAGTATACACTAAATGACACAGCTTTCGCATTGGTTTGCCCCAATTTCATCCTCATCATCGGTGAAGGTCCGAATGTAGTAAATGGACTTAATGCCACTTTGGTAAGCATAGTGACGTAGGATGTTTAGATCCCGTGTCGTCATTTTATCAGTTCGACCATTCTTCCATTCATAGAGACCTTCAGGAATGGAGGAGCGCATGAAGAGGGTCATTGATAAGGCTTGATCAACATGTTGTTGCGCCGCCGCGTAAGTATCAATGACCGAACGCATATCAGTGTCATAAGCTGACTTGTAGTATTTGATGGTGTCATTGTTTAAGTATGGGGCTGGGTAATAGATCTTCCCAATCATTTTTTCTTGACGTTCTTCAATCCGGTTAATAATCGGATGTAAACTTGAGGTTGAATCACCAATGTAAGAAGTCGAGCCGTTAGGGGCGACTGCCAACCGGTAGGCATTGTAGATGCCGTCTTTCATAATGTCAGCTTTTAAAGCTTGCCAATCTTCAATTCCAGGAATAAAAATCCCGTTGAAGAGGTTCTTAACCGCTTCGGATTGAGGACCCCAGTCCTTGGTAACATATTTGTCGAAGTATGAGCCGTCTGCATAGGTGCTCTTTTCAAAATTATAAAAGGCCGTTTGCCGTTCTTTAGCGATCTCGTGAGAGGCCACTAAGGTCCAGTAATTCAAGAGCATAAAGTAAACGCTGGTGAATTCAATGGCCACGGGACTGCCGTATTGAATATGGTTTTTAGCAAGGTAACCGTGTAACCCCATGGCACCAAGGCCGATGGCGTGTAATTCATCATTCCCTTTTTGGATTGATGGGACAATATCAAGGGATTCAGAATCACTAATCCGGGTAAGTCCATAAGTCATTGCCCGGACAGAACGACCAAAATCTGGAGTTTCCATTAAGTTGGCCACATTGGTGGAACCTAGGTTACAGCTCACATCAGTTCCGAGTTTAGCAAAGGATTGATCGTTATTGATGATTGAAGGAGACTGAACTTGGGCAATTTCGGAACAAAGATTACTCATAATGATCTTGCCATCAATGGGGTTCTCCCGGTTTTCCATATCAATATTAACGATATAAGGATAACCAGATTCTTGTTGGAGTTTACTAATTTCGTCCTCCAGATCCCGCGCGTTGATCTTATATTTAGTGATTTCGTCATTAGCGACCATGTTATCGTATTCAGCGGTAATGTCGACATAAGAGAATGGGACGCTATAGACGCGTTCAACATCATAAGGGCTGAATAAGAACATTTCCTCATCATTTTCGACTAGTTCGTAAAATTTGTCAGGAACTGTAATACCGAGCGAGAGAGTCTTGATTCGAATTTTTTCATCGGCGTTTTCTTTTTTAGCCGCTAAGAAGGCGATGATATCAGGATGGAAGACGCTTAAGTAAACAACCCCAGCACCTTGGCGTTGGCCAAGTTGGTTGGAGTAGGTGAAACTATCTTCTAATAATTTCATCACTGGAACTACTCCACTAGCAGCGCCTTTAATCTTCTTGATCGGTGCCCCTGCTTCACGAAGATTGTTCAAACTAATTCCAACCCCTCCACCGATTTTGGATAATTGCAGAGCGGAGTTAACTGTCCGCCCAATTGAATTCATATCATCTGTTGCTTGAATTTCAAAACAAGATACAAATTCTCCCCGTCGCTTCCGACCAGCATTTAGGAAGGTTGGGGTAGCAGGTTGGTAGCGTTGATGAATTAATTCATCGGCGAGGTCTTGAGCTAACGCTTGATTACCATTTGCTAGAAAGAGGGCATTCATGGCGACCCGATCGATATAGTTTTCTAGGTAGTATTCTTTATCGTTGGTCCGTAAAGCATATTGGGCATAGAACTTATAAGCGGCCATAAAAGACTTGAAATGGAAATCTTGTGCTTTCAAGTAATCATATAGCTTTTCAATAAATTCGATTGGATACTCCCGAATAAAGCCCGCTTCAATATAGTCATTATCAATTAGCCAATCCAAGCGTTCAGCGACTGAAGCAAATTGTTTGGTATTTGGTTTTACGTTAGTTTCAATAAAATCAATTAATGCTTCGTGATCCTTTTCTAATTGAATTTGACCATTTTTAGGAATATTGATCTCATTGTTAAGATCAAAATACTTAACTTGTGTCATATCTAGGTCAGATAATGCCATGTGAAATACCTCTTTCTTCGTAAATTGGGCAAAATAAAGGAGCGAGATAGAACTAAATTTTATGGAATTTAGTTCGTCCTCTCGCCCCCGCAAGGACCGTTGAAGTTTAAATGAAATATAAATAATCATTCGTTCAACGGTGTATGCGATATTCGGTTAAGCAATAACCGATTTAATTGAAGTGATTATGCTAAACCACGTAACATGTCAGGACGGAAACCAGAAAAGGCATTTCCGTCAGGTAATTGAACAACTGGTGTTGCCATGAATCCGTTAGCCTTTAGTTCGTCAACGAATTCCGGTTGTTCGTCAATGTTGTGTTCAACAAAAGCCACGTTATGTTGTTCTAAAAACTTCTTTGTCATCTTGCATTGAATACAATTGTTCTTTGAAAATACAGTTACCATTGGTAATACCCCCTCGAGTCGTTCTCCGTTTAGTTGATGATATTAGTATAGTCGTTTTTAAGTATAAATCAAGTAGAAAAACACAATATCTTGTGTTTTTGTATTTCTGGTTACTAGATATAGGGTTAGAGAGAAGGCTTTCATTCTTTGCCGGCTACGAGATCTGACCAACAAGAAATGACTTTGGGGTTATGTTAAAATGATAAAACTAAGTGAAGTTAGCTTCAAAAATGAATGAGGTAAAAATTAACGGAGTGTTATTTTGGCAACGGAACGTGAGATTACTTTTTATATGAAAGAAGCCCTTAAAGAGGCTCGAGATGCAGCGTTAATGAATGAAGTGCCAATCGGGGCCGTGATTGTTCATGACGGTCAAATTATTGGACGAGGTCATAATATGCGAGAACGTTACCAAGATGTAACCTATCATGCAGAGATTTTGGCCATTAATGAAGCTAATCAAGCTTTACGAAGTTGGCGGTTAGAAAATTGCGAATTATACGTGACCCTAGAGCCATGTATCATGTGCAGTGGAGCCATTATTAATGCCCGAATTCCCCGCGTCTATTACGGAGCGGCTGATCCGAAAGCGGGAGCAGTTCATAGCTTATACCAACTGATGAATGATCAACGTTTAAATCACCAGGTTGAAGTTCATGCAGGAATTATGGAAGCGCCCTGTCAACAATTACTGAAAGATTTTTTTCGAGCAATTCGTCGTCGTAAAAAAATATTGAAACAAAAGCCGAATAGATAACTAGTTTTTTTAGTGAGGATAGTGTAAGATAGTTAATGCCGAAAGGTCATAAAGCAAGGAGACGCTTACGAATCGTGTCAGGTCTGGAAGGAAGCAGCACTAAGTTTGATGTTTCTTGTGCTTTATGTTAGATAGTTAATAATAGGAGATCGGAATTTTTCGATCTCCTTTCTTATTTAATTAAAGGTCGGTATAATGGAGATTAGTAAATTGAAAATGAGGGAGAACAAACTGTGAGCTATCAGGCTTTGTATCGGGTTTGGCGGCCGCAACGATTCATGGACGTTGTGGGTCAAGAAGTGGTCACGAAAACCTTAAAAAATTCAATTATTACGAATCAGATTAGCCATGCCTACTTGTTCGCTGGGCCGCGGGGGACGGGAAAGACTTCGGCCGCTAAAATTTTCGCCAAAGCAGTTAACTGCCATCATAAAGTTGATGGGGAACCATGTAACGAATGTGAGACCTGCCAAGCAATCACGAAGAATCAATTAAACGATGTCATTGAAATTGATGCGGCTTCTAATAATGGGGTTGAGGAAATTCGTGATATTCGGGATAAGGCTAAATATGCACCAACGGAAGCGGATTATAAAGTTTACATCATTGATGAAGTGCATATGCTTTCAACTGGGGCCTTTAATGCCTTATTAAAAACATTGGAAGAACCACCAGCTAACGTCATTTTTATCTTAGCTACAACGGAACCGCATAAAATACCGCTGACGATTATTTCGCGGGTGCAACGGTTTGATTTTCGACGGATTTCTTCGCAAGATGCTTTTAAACGAATGCAATATATTCTGGAACAAAAAGGGATCACTTATGATGAACAAGCGCTCTGGGTGATTGCTAATGCTGCTGAAGGTGGAATGCGGGATGCCCTGAGTATTTTAGATCAAGTGATCTCTTATGGGAATAACCATGTTGATGTGGATAATGCCTTGTTAGTGACGGGCAGCATTACACGTAAGTTACTGATGCAATATTACTTGCAAGTAACGAATCACGAAAGTGCTCAATCTCTTACCACTATGACCGAGATTTTAGCTGCTGGTAAGGATGGACAACGGTTTACAGAGGATTTAATTTCTTTATTACGAGATGTGCTACTCTATCAAGAATCACCAGATTTGATCGATCCGGCAACGACGGGACTGACGGCTGATGACTTTGACCAGATGAGTCAAAATGCTTCGGCTGATCAGCTTTACCAAATGATTGATGTCATTAATCAAATTCAAGATGAAATGCGATTTACGACACATCCCGATGTCTACTTAGAGGTTTTAACGGTTCGTTTAAGTCAGACTAAACTAGTGGAAGCTAATCCGCAGCCAGCTAAAGAAGATCCGCGGCTTGCACAGTTACAAAAGCAAGTTGAGCAACTGCAAATGCAGTTGCAACGAGTATCTACTAATCCTGCACCAGCCAAAGAACCGCATCGGCCAAAACCAAAGAAATCAGCGAAACACTTTAATTTAGCGCCCATTCATGAGATCCTGGGTCAAGCCACTCGGAAGGATTTAGATAGTCTCCAAGAACTTTGGGGAGATATGTTGAATATGTTAGAACCGGCTCAACGGTCCTTAATCCATATTTCAGAACCAGTAGCGGCCAGTCCTTCTGGAGTGGTTGTAGCTTTTGATAACCAATTTTTGTTCCAACAAGCCTCCGAGAGTACTTTGGGAGCTAATATGGAAGCCAGTTTACAGCGGTTAACGGGAAATGAACGAAAAGTGGCTTTTGTTCCTAAAGCCAAGTGGCCTGAAATTCGTCATGATTATCTGGCTAACCATGGCTTTTATCAAAAGTCAGCTGATTCAGCAGACAAACCGGCGACCGATCCAGTAGTTGAACAAGCAGCACAATTATTTGGTCAAGAGAATATTAATGTGCAAGATGATTAACAAGAAAAGAAGGTAAACAATAATGATGCGTGGAATGAATATGCAACAGATGATGAAGCAAGCACAAAAGATGCAAAAACAAATGATGGCTGAACAACAAGAATTAGCCGAACAAACCTTTGTGGGCAAGGCCCCTGATGAAATGGTCGTGGCTACCTTTACGGGTGATAAGAAGTTAACTGATTTACAAATTAAACCAGCCGTGGTGGATCCCGATGATGTCGATATGCTTCAGGACATGGTTTTAACGGCCATTAATGATGGGTTAGAGAAGGTAGATCAAGCGACCCAAAGTAAGATGGGTAAGTACACGCGTGGGTTAGGAATGTAGGAGTTAAGTCGGATGCAGTATCCAGAACCAATTGCTAAGTTAATCGACAGTTATATGAAATTACCAGGAATTGGTGAAAAATCCGCAACTCGCTTAGCTTTTTATACTTTGGGGATGGCCGATGACGATGTGAAAGATTTTGCGCTCGCTTTACAAGCAGTAAAACAAGATCTACATTTTTGCACCATTTGTGGCAATATCACGGAAGATGATCCCTGTCCCATTTGCAAAGATCCAACTCGAGATCAAAGCCAAATTTTGGTGGTGGAACGCGCCCGAGACATTATGGCAATGGAACGGATGAATGAATATCATGGACTGTACCATGTTTTAAACGGGACCATTTCGCCTAGTGAAGGCACGGGTCCAATGGATATTAATATTCCTAGCTTGATTGACCGTTTAAAACAACATCCTGAAGTACAAGAGGTGATTATTGCAACGAATGCTTCCATGGATGGGGAAACGACGGCCCAATATTTAGCTAAGTTATTAAAACCGGCAGGAATCAAAGTCACGCGGCTGGCTCATGGTTTATCAGCCGGGGCTGATATTGATTATACTGATGAATTAACGCTATTTAGGGCCGTCCAAGGACGGATTGAAATGTAAGAGGAGTAGTCCATGACAGGGAAGTTTATCTCTTTTGAGGGACCTGATGGGGCCGGAAAAACGAGTGTCATTAAAGCGATAGTTGACCGGTTAGCTGACTTAAATTTGGCTAATCAAGTGGTTTTGACCCGAGAGCCTGGGGGAACTCCCATTGGGGAAGCAATTCGTGATCTTTTATTATCCGCCAAATCGGTGGACATGGACGGCTGGACGGAAGCCTTTTTATTCGCTGCATCACGACGTCAGCATGTTGTGGAAAAGATTAAGCCAGCGCTTAAGGCCGACCAAATCGTCTTGTGCGATCGTTTTGTGGATAGTTCGGTTTCCTATCAAGGACAAGGCCGTCAACTTGGTTTCGATCAGATTTGGGAGCTAAATCAAGCAGCGATCGGTGATTGCCTGCCCGATTTGACAATTGTCCTTGACTTACCAATTGAAGAAGGACTCCAACGGATTACGCAACACCGTACGGACCAAATTAACCGGCTAGATGAAGAAACCTTAACTTTTCATCAGCGAGTTCGCCAAGGCTTTTTAAAGCAAGCCCAGCGTGATCCCCAACGGATCGTCGTTGTTGATGCAAGCCAAGAGCTAACAGCAGTCGTTAAGGATGTTTGGCACCAAATGGCAGAACGATGGCCAGAACTAAAAAATGAGGATGCTTAATCATGAAAATGGTAATTGCAATTGTGCAAAAAAAGGACAGTAATCATTTACAATCAGCCCTGATTGAAGCGGGATTTCGTTCAACCCGACTTGCCAGTGTCGGCGGTTTTTTGAGTGAAGGAAATGTGACCTTTTTAATTGGGGTAGTTGATCCCCAAATTCCGATGGTGATGGAAATAATTCGGGAGCACGCACAATCCCGTGACCAATTTGTTTCTTCACCAGCTGCCACCGATTTGGGGCGTTCGACCATGCCAGTGAATGTCCAGGTTGGTGGAGCGACGGTATTTGTACTCCCAGTCGAACAATTTGAACAATTTTAAGTAGGAGTCAAAATGACGGAAAGTTTGTTGACAGCTAATGATCGGCAACCCCAGCTAGTAAAGCGTCTGCAAGGCTTAATAGATCACAACGAGTTAGTGCATGCCTACCTACTTGTGGGGCCAAGTGGATCCGGAAAGAAATTGTTGGCACAATGGGTCGCTTTGCGGCTTTTTTGTTTATCGCCAGTCAATTCGCAACCGGATTTGACCTGTGATGAATGCCAGCGGATTTTGTCTAATAATCATCCTGATGTGGTGGTAGCAGGCCCAGATGGTAGACAAATTAAGGTTGACCAGATTCGACACTTAAAAGATGAATTTTCAAAAAGTTCAGTCGAAGGTCGCCAGAAAGTGTTCATCATTGAGGATGCTGAGAAAATGACCGTTAACGCAGCGAATAGTCTGTTGAAATTTATTGAAGAACCGGGTACTGATATCTATATCTTTTTATTAACGACGAATAAAAATGCGATTTTACCCACCATTCAATCACGGACCCAGATAATCGAATTGCAACCGGTCAGCGATGAAGTCGGTCGGGAGTTAATGACTCAAGCTCAGATTCCAGATTATTTGCAACCGGTTATTTGGGGCTTAACCAAGTCAGTTGATCAAGCTCAGTCGCTACTGGAGAATGACTGGTTAGGTCAAGTGGTTAAATTATTGGTCCCTTGGGTGCAGAAGTTGGCCGGTGAAGATTGGCTAGCTTTTGTTGAAGTGCAAACCAAGTGGATGCCTCTGGCAATTGATCGAGCACATCAACAAGTAATTTTTGATCTGATCATGCTGGTGGTTCGTGATCTGCTTTTTATTAAACAAGGGGTGGCAACTAACTTAATTCACTTTCAACAATGGTATCAACCATTAAGTGAGGTGGTTAGTCGCTTGAGTTCAGAGCAAATTTTATTCATTAGTGAACGAACCCTAGGACTGCGGCACCAACTAGATCAAAATATCAATTTTCAAAATATCTTAGAACAGTTTGTGTTACAATGCTTTACACGATTAGGCGGATACCATAGAGGAGCTTAGAATGACAGAACGGGTGGATAAAGGGAATTTATATGATCGATTAAATATGATCACCCAACAAACAAAAGCTCTGGTAGAAAATATGGAAATTCTCCAAGAGCAAATGAATTCCGTTTTAAAAGAAAATGCGGAACTCACAATTGAAAATAATCATTTACGTGAAATGTTGGCCCAACAAAATGTAAAAGCTGATGAAGGGCTATCGGATTCGCGAAAAAATTTGCAAAAGCTATATCAAGAAGGCTTCCATGTTTGTAACGAATATTATGGAAAGCGACTAGAAGATGATGAGTCATGTACCTTTTGTTTAGATGTCATCTTCAATGAACAGCGAGGCAAGTGATAATCATGCAAGCAGTTTCAAGCTTTCAAGAATCAATAAATGGACGATTATTTTTAGTCCCAACCCCGATTGGTAATTTGGATGATATGACTTTTCGCGCGATTAAAGTCCTTCGTGAGGTGGATTTAATTGCTGCCGAAGACACTCGTCATACCCGACAATTATTAAATCACTTTGAAATTGATACGCCGATGATTAGTTTTCATGAACATAATACCGAACAACGGATCCCGCAGTTGTTAGAACGACTAACCCAGGGTGAATCAATTGCTCAATGTAGTGATGCAGGGATGCCATCAATTTCTGATCCAGGGAAAGAACTGGTGGCGGCGTGCGTTCAAGCGAATATTCCGGTAATCCCATTACCGGGAGCCAATGCAGGTTTAACAGCATTAATTGCTTCAGGATTAGTTCCGCAACCATTTTATTTTTATGGTTTTTTAGAACGGAAGACATCACTTCAACAAGAGAGTTTGGCAGCGCTGAAAGAGCGTCAGGAAACGATCATTTTTTATGAGGCGCCACATCGTCTAGCTAAAACTTTACAAAATATGGTGACGGTTATTGGTCCTGAGCGTCCAGTGGTATTAGCACGAGAACTTACCAAGCGATACGAAGAATTTATTCGGGGTAGTTTAGCAGAAGTCTTAGCCTGGGCCCAAACCGACCAGGTACGTGGTGAATTTGTAATTTTATTAGCAGGACATCCTGGGGATGATGATAAGAGTTCAGAGATAACTGAGAATCCAATTGATCAGATTAAGCACTTAATTGATCAAGGCGAGAAAGTGAACACCGCTATTAAATTAGTAGCTAAAAAACGCGGCCTCAATCGACAAGCGCTTTATCGAGAATTTCATAACCTTTAGGAGCTGATATTGTGGAATTTTATGAAATTAAACATCAATTAAATTATTATGAATGTGATCCCGCTGGCCATCCCACCTTAAGCACCCTGATTAATTTGGCTGTATTAGCCGCTGAAGCCGACAATCAAGTAAATGGGGTGGGGTTAGCCACCGTTAATCAATTTGGTGGTGGTTGGGTTATTATCAATTATGCCGGTAATTTAAGCGTGCATACCGCTCACAAAGAAGAAGAATTAAGGATCGGCACACGGGTTGAGTCTTATAATAAATTTTTTATTATTCGAGATTTCTATGTTAAGGGGCCTGATGATCAAATTTATGCTGAATTTAAGGGTACCTTTGTCTTCATGGACTTGGTTAAGCGTAAGATAATGACGATTCCCCAAGCCGTAATTGATCTTTTTGATATGGATCCAGTCCGTCGCTTACCACGCCTTCCTCAACCAGGTGATTTTGAACGGTCACCGGAGTGGAATCAACAGACCTACCGGGTCCGATATTTTGATATTGATATGAATGGTCATGTTAATAACGCCCATTATTTTGATTGGATGTTAGATCCCTTGGGCGGAGAATTTTTAAGTCATCACCATTTAGTTGCCATGCGAATTACTTTTGCTAAAGAGGTCCGGATGGATGAGATTATCACCAGTTCCGTTAGTATCCCTACCCCATTGGAAGATGGGCGCTTAATGACGCAACATTTAATTGAAGTAGATGGGGAAATTAGTGCGAAGGGCGAAAATTATTGGATTCCGCTTGAAAAATGAAATTTTAAGAGCATGAAAGCGGTTTTGTGATAAACTCGTAGATGAATCAATTATGTATTGGAGGATGAACAGATGTCCATTTTAGTTGCTGGGGGAGCCGGCTATATCGGATCCCACATGGTGAAACAATTAGTTGAATCAGGCGAAGAGGTCGTGGTGGCCGATAATCTTTCGACTGGTCATAAAAAGGCTATTAATCCTAAGGCTAAGTTTTATTATGGTGACATTCGTGACCGGGCCTTTTTAGATCGGATTTTTGTGAACGAAGACATTACGGCCGTGGTTCATTTCGCAGCTTTTTCGATTGTTCCTGAATCAATGCAAGAGCCCTTAAAGTATTTTGATAACAATACTGGTGGGATGATTACTTTACTGGAAGCCATGCGAGACTTTAAAGTTAAATACATTGTCTTTTCATCAACGGCAGCAACTTATGGGATTCCAGAAACGATGCCGATTAAGGAAACCGATCCACAACAACCAATCAATCCATATGGTTTATCAAAATTAATGATGGAAAAAATGATGGCTTGGGCTGATGAAGCCTATGGCATTAAGTTTGTCGCCCTTCGCTACTTTAACGTGGCGGGAGCAGCTGCGGATGGTACGATTGGTGAAGATCACGGTCCAGAAACTCACTTAGTACCGATTATTATGCAAGTGGCACAAGGGAAACGAGCTGAGTTGAGTATCTTTGGTGATGACTACAACACCCCAGATGGTACCAACGTCCGCGATTATGTTCATGTGATGGATTTGGCGGATGCTCATATCCTAGCCTTGAAGTATCTGGAAGCTGGTAATCCAAGCAATGCCTTTAACCTAGGGTCATCAACTGGTTTCTCCAATAAGGAAATGCTTGAAGCTGCCCGTGAAGTTACTGGGCAAGAGATTCCGGCAAAGATTGCGCCTCGTCGTCCCGGCGATCCAGATTCATTAGTAGCCGCTAGTGATAAGGCTCGGGAAGTATTAAACTGGCAACCAAAATATGATGATGTGCACGATATTATTGCGACGGCATGGCAATGGCACTCAACTCATCCTAAGGGTTACGACGATCGGAATTAAATTTAATTTTTTAAATCGCATTATGGGATTCCATAGTGTGATTTTTTTATCCTTGCCTTGAAGTTAACAGACTACCGGCTAATATGTTAAGATTGTACAGATTATTAATTGAAAGGATAGAAACAATGAAAATACTGGCCATTGATACATCTAACCAGCCGATGGCAATCGCTTTAGTTGAAAATCGTAATTTAATGGCGACGACGACATTAAAAATGGTTAAAAATCATAGTGTTTATGTTTTACCGACGATTGATCGATTGATGGAAATAGTTAAGTGGACTCCTGAGGATTTGGATCAGATTGTCGTTGCCAGTGGTCCAGGATCTTATACTGGGATTCGAATCGCGGTTACTACCGCCAAGGTTTTAGCGGACACGCTAGGAATTAACTTGGTTACTGTCTCGAGTTTGCAAGTGTTGGCAGCGAATATTCCACCGTTGACGAACGAAATCATTGTTCCCTTTTTTGATGCGCGTCGGGGGACGGTTTTCGCTGGTCAATACCAATGGCAAAATGGCTCCTTACTAAATATACAATCTGATCAGCATCTTGAAATGGCCGACTTAATCAGCCAATTATCAAAGTGCGCTGATTCAGTTGTCTTAGTCGGTGAAGTAACAGCTAAATTGGCGCCACTGTTAACTGATTTACCGCAAGGAATCCGGTTAATGACTGACGTTAGTGCTTTACCGTCAGCTTATCAACTGGCATTGTTAGGTGATGGTAAGGCGTCAGTAGCGGATGTCAATACGGTGGTTCCAAGATATTCACGGCGGACCGAAGCGGAAATGAATTGGTTGCAAACCCACCCAGAGGGAATGGATCACGATTATGTTCAACGGGTTTAAAGATTGGCTGCACAAGCGATTTGACGCTTCTGAACCAATTAGTTTTGGAACGGTTGAAGAGCAGGTTGCCCAGAATCAAGTAGCATTTCGCCAAGCTAATGCTAAGGATGCTGATGCTTTCGAAATTATTGAGCGGCAAATTTATCAGGCTTCACCGTGGGGACGTGTGGGCTTTTTAAATGAGTTATATCATCGAGAGCGCTTATATTTAGCCATCATGGTTAATCAACAAACGGTTGGGTACGCGGGAATGTCATTTAATCGCCGTCAATTAGATGCGCATATTACTAACCTGGGGATTATGCCAAACTTTCAAGGGCAAGGAATTGGCACCAAAGTCATTCAACACTTACTGGAAGTTGCTCAAACACAGGGAATGTTAACAGTTTCTTTAGAAGTGAAACAGCATAATCCTGGAGCTCAACGCTTGTATGAACGATTAAATTTTGAATTGTTGCGCGTGCGACATCACTACTATCGAGATGATGGGGATGATGCCTTAGAAATGGTAATTAGCTTGCCGGTGAAGGGAGGAAAAGGATGGCAAAACAAGAATTAATTTTAGCCTTCGAATCCAGTTGCGATGAAACCAGCGTGGCCGTAGTGGAAAATGGGCATAAAATTTTAAGCAACATCGTCGCAACGCAAATTGCTAGTCATCAGCGTTTTGGGGGCGTGGTACCTGAAGTGGCCAGCCGTCATCATATCGAACAAATTACGGCATGTATTAATGATGCTTTGTTGGAGGCCCAAGTAACCTATGACGATTTAACGGCGGTGGCAGTTACCTATGGGCCGGGCTTAGTTGGATCATTATTGATTGGAGTAACCGCTGCTAAAGCGGTGGCTTGGGCTCATCATTTGCCATTAGTGCCAGTAAATCATATGGCTGGTCATTTATATGCGGCACGGTTTGAACACGAATTTTCCTATCCACAAATGGGACTATTGGTTTCTGGCGGCCATACGGAGCTAGTTTACATGGCAGCACCACACGAATACCAAATTATTGGTGAGACCCGAGATGATGCCGCCGGCGAAGCCTATGATAAGATTGGACGAGTGATGGGGATTGCGTACCCAGCCGGGAAACGGGTTGATGAAATGGCCTTACAAGGGACTGATACCTTTCATTTTCCTCGAGCCATGGAAAAAGAAGATAATTTAGACTTTTCTTTTTCAGGACTAAAAAGTGCGTTTATAAATACGGTACACAATGCTCAACAACGAGGAAAACAACTAGATGATAATGATTTAGCTGCATCATTTCAGGCGAGCGTGGTGGATGTTTTAGTTGAAAAGACTATCAAGGCGCTAGATCAATATCCGGTTAAACAACTGATTTTAGCCGGCGGAGTTGCTGCTAATCGAGGATTGAGGTCTCGTTTGGAAAAGGACCTAGTAAAATTTCATCCTGAAGTTGACTTACTCAAGGCCCCTTTGAAACTATGTGGCGACAATGCGGCGATGATTGGGGCGGCTGCGCATATTGGTTACCAATATGGTGATCGGGCGGATTGGTCTTTAAATGCTCAACCTGGCTTATCGCTATAAAAGTGCTAATTATTGATAATGATAAAAAACGGATCCTAATTTTGGGATCCGTTTTTTGGGTGTGAGGTTAATTAGTTTGGTGCAGTGAAGCCGACAATTAAATTTTATTAGCGTTAGTAAATCAAAGTTGACAATCTCTTATGTTAAAAGGATTAAAGGACAATCAGCACCAATGATATTTTAGGATTATAAAATTAATTTAGTATTTTCCTCGGACGATCCAAATAAACCAAACATACATAAAGGGTGAATTAAGTGCTAGTAGCCAGCTGGGGGCGAAAGGACATACTAAGCTATAGCCAGCAATTAAGATACCTGTCAAAATTCCGCAAACTTGAATAACGCGGTTTTTAGTAGTGAGGGATGAAGAAATCATCCAGATTCCTTCAAAAATATGAGCGGCGTATCGTACGGTATTAGGCAGGGTGAGACTGACTGTGGCAATCCCTAGACTAAGATTGCCGCTGATTCCATAAAAATTATTTAAATATAAGAGACCACTTAAAACATCTAAGATAATCCAATAGGTCCCAGCCTTTTTACCCCAATCCGGTACTGGTAATTTATTAATGAAGAAGAACATCGATAAATGCCAGATTAAACCAAGATATTCTCGTAAGTATTGACCAATTCCACTTGTGAAAGCAAAAAATGGGGTCGAGACAATGAGTAAACTAAATGCAATCCAGGATACTGTACGCATTGATGGTAAATAATCATCTTCAAGCGTCAACCAATTTTTAATTTGTGACATCATAACCTCCTAAAATGATATCTGAATTTTGTATTTTGATCTTAATGTATATCAGCTCGTGATACAATGGCTAGGGAACTAAAGATACAAATGAGGTTAAAGATGTATCATATCAAAGAAGATCAACGAAGTATCCAATCGGCTCAGCTGATTTCAGAAGGGCTAGCGATGGTTCTCAAAAAGAAAGATTATTCAGATATTAGTATTTCAGAAGTATGCAAGATTAAAGGTATTGCTCGCACGACTTTTTATCGTCATTTCGATACTTTAGACGATGTTTTAATGTATCAATATGATCAATTATTCCAGCAATCAATTCGAAATTATGCTGACAATTCATATGAACCGGTGAGTTTTGCAAGACTATTACTACAAATTGCAACTGAAAATCCAGCCTTAACTACAGCGATTATCAAGAGTGATCGGCGTGAACTGTTAGTTACGGCCACTCGATCGAACGAAAAGTTGATCATGGATTTACTTCAGATTCAACTTTCGAATAAAGATTTGTCATATTTAACAACCTTGCTCACTTATATTGCCTATGCGACTTTAAAAGAATGGGTAGAACACGGTTGCCAAGAAAGCTTTGATGAACTCTATGAATTAATGAAACGGGAAGTAAAATTTATCGCAAACCAATTTTGATTTCTGCTGTGGTGAGAATTAGTTTGACTTTTACGTTGTTATTAAATATAATTTGATAGTCGAATCTTTTGATATTCGAAATAAATGCAAGGTAGGTGACACAATTGGCAATCATGACAGCTCAGGAAATCATGGATTTAATTCCTAACCGATTTCCAATCTGTTATATCGATTATGTTGATGAGATGGAGCCGGATCAAAATATTGTGGCCACGAAAAATGTAACCATTAATGAATCATTCTTTCGCGGACACTTTCCCGGAAATCCAGTAATGCCTGGAGTTTTAATTATTGAAACCTTAGCCCAAGCGGCCTCGATTTTAATATTAAAATCACCATCATTTTACAAAAAGACGGCCTATTTAGGAGCCGTCAAGAACGCCAAGTTCCGAGGTATGGTTAAGCCAGGTGATGTGATGAAGCTACACATTAAGATGCTAAAAACCCGTTCTCGGATGGGAATTGTGGATGCAGTGGCGACAGTCAACGATAAGAAAGTTTGCAGTGCAGAATTAACCTTTATCGTGGCTGATCGTGAAGAAAAAATCTAACGAGGCCATCATTCTAGAGTGTTATTTAGCTCCAAAGGAAAGGGACGCACATGAAGAATGATGATTATCGAGAAATCGCCCAAGCTTTGACGCGTGTTAATACCGCAATTACTTGGATCGAGGAGCAAGAATTAAGGAAAAGTCGATTCAATGATTTGACCTTAAAAGAGTTACATGCAATCGATGCAATTACGATGTATGACCAGCCGACGGCCTCGGTTCTCGCGGAACGTTTGCATGTTGCACCGGGAACGGCTACGGCAACAATCGACCGTTTATGTCGAAAGGGTTATGCACAGCGGTTGTCTGATCAGCATGATCGACGGGTAATTCGGATCACTTTGACGAAGAAGGGTCGGTTAATATATCGAACGCAACGGGCCTTTCATGATCGTTTAGCCAATAGTTTCTTAAAGGATGTTGACGACGATCAATTAGGGGTGATCAAGAAGAGTTTGGCGAACTTAGAAGATTTTTTAAATGTAAACCTAAGATAGTAAGAGGAACCCATCTTCGTGGAAGCAATCAAAATTATTGAGACGGCACGATATGCTCCGTCCAAAATAGTTACCAATGACGACTTATCACAGATTATGGACACTTCTGATGAATGGATTACGGAGCGGACAGGAATTCGCCAGCGCCACATTAGTGAGGGTGAAAACACTTCAGATCTAGCGATAAAAGTTGGAGAAAGGCTGCTCGCCAAGAGTGGATACCAGCCTGATCAAGTTGATTTGATTATTGTTGCCACCATGTCTCCAGATGCTTATACGCCTGCTACGGCGGCCATCGTACAAGGTGAATTGGGTGCCAGCCATGCCGTTGCCTTTGATATATCAGCGGCTTGCTCTGGTTTTATGTATGCCATGATGGTAGCTAAGCAACTTTTACAAATGCCGACCGTTAATCGGGCGATGGTCATTGGTGCTGAAGTCTTGTCTAAGATTATTGATTGGCAAGATCGGACGACGGCTGTTTTGTTTGGTGATGGCGCAGGTGGCGTGCTTTTAGAAAAAGACGCGACCGCTACTTCTATAGTATTAGGCCAGAATTGGCAAACCTTTGGTGATCAGCATGATGCTTTATCGGCTGGTTATACCAAGGTTGCCAATCAATTTCCAGGACCAGTCACTGATCTAAAGCCCTTTTATATGGATGGGCACGGCGTCTATCGCTTTGCGACACATCAAGTACCCAAATCAATAATTGCGGCCGCTGATCAAGCGTCAATTGATGTTGATGCAATTGACCACTTTATCTTACATCAAGCTAATGCTAGAATTATAAGGTCGGTTGCTAAACGTCTCCACGTGTCACAAGAGAAATTTCCTATCAATATTAATGAATATGGAAATACCTCAGCGGCCAGTGAACCAATCCTTTTATCTGAATGTGTTGATCAGGGGATTGTAAAACGCGGGGATATTATTGCCCTGAGTGGTTTCGGGGGTGGCTTAACCGTTGGAACCATGATTATTAAGTATTAAAGATATAAAAAGTGAGGATATTATAATGACTAAAGAAGAAATTTTTGCCAGTGTTAAGGAAGTTGTTGTTGAAGAATTAGATCTTGATGAAGATCAAGTTACTTTAGACGCAAAGATCAAAGAAGACTTAGATGCAGATAGTCTAGATGTTTTTGAAATCATGAACGAATTGGAAGACAAGTTTGATATTCAACTTGATGTTGATGAAAACGTACAAACGATTGGTGATGTAGTTGACTTCGTTAAGAAGCAAATGGACGAACAGGCTTAATTAAATGCGTTTAGGGATTCTGTTTAGTGGCCAGGGCTCACAGAAGCCGGGAATGGGGATTGACCTTTTGGCCGATCCTCCTTTTCTAAAAACTGTAAAAACGGCTAGTGAAGCTAGTGGCCTTGATATTGAAACGATTCTTCGTGGTGAAAATGGTGAGCTGGACCAAACAATCAATGTTCAACCAGCGCTTGTTACCTTTAGCTACGGAATTTATCGAATGTTGCAGCGGGATGTACCCGAATTGCCAATTGCAGCCATGGCCGGTCTATCTTTAGGTGAATATGCCGCCTTGATCGCGAGTCAGGCAATTGACCTGTCGTCTGGCATTAGTTTATTAGCTGATCGGGCGAAATACATGCAAGCTGATGCTGATGCAGTCACCAGTACAATGGCAGCGATTGTAAAGCCTAATTTACCAGAGGTGTTAGCGATTTGTGAAGCAAGCCAAAAGAACGGTCAACCGGTATACGTCGCTAACTATAATTCACCATCTCAAGTGGTTTTAGGTGGGACTCTACCAAATTTACAAGTGGCGGTGGATCAAATTACGGCCAATGGTTACGCCAAAAAAGCAGTAATTTTGAAGGTCAACGGGGCCTTTCATACGCCGCTCTTTAATGGGGCGCGAGCTAAAATGCATGACCGGTTACAAAGTGTTGATTTTAAGGAACCGGTTGTCCCGATGATTAGTAATACGACGGTTCAACCTCTCCATGCTGATGAAATTAAAGCAGTCATGGAGTGCCAATTGGCAGTTCCAACTCATTTTGGTGAAGATCTGCAATATATGATTGATCACCAAGGGGTCGATGCCACTTTGGAAATCGGACCAGGTAAGACCTTGTCACAATTTGCCAAGCAAGTTGATCGAGGATTAACTCGTTATCATATTGAAACTTTGGCTGATTATCAAGAATTTGTAAAGGAGATCCAAAATGGAACTCAAGGATAAAGTAGTCTTAATCACCGGAAGTTCGCGAGGAATTGGTGCTGCTACGGCCTTAGCTTTTGCTAAAGCTGGCAGTAAAGTAATCCTGAACGCCCGTCATGAGCTACCGAGTGAATTGACGGATGAACTAACGGCTTTAAATACTGAATATACTTTCTTACAAGCGGATGTTGCTGATCCAGATACCATTAAGGATTTTGCCCAAACTGCTTGGGATGCCTATGGTCATGTGGACGTATTAGTTAACAACGCCGGGATCACTCGCGATAAGTTAATGATTGGGATGAAGTTAGATGACTTTGATCAAGTTATTAACGTCAACTTGCGAGGGCCATTTATGTTAACGCAAGCTATTTTGAAGAAAATGAACAAACAACGTTCAGGGAGTATCGTTAATTTAGCTAGTGTTGTTGGCCTACATGGGAATGCCGGTCAAGCTAACTATGCTGCTAGTAAAGGTGGCATTATTGGCCTGACGAAGACCGTGGCTCAAGAAGGGGCAATGCGTGGGATCCGTTGTAACGCGATTGCACCGGGAATGATTGAAAGTGATATGACGGCAGTTTTGTCAGATAAGGTTAAAGAACAACTATTAAACCAGATTCCATTAAAACGGTTGGGTAACCCTGAAGAAGTGGCCCAAGCAGCACTGTTCTTGGCACAAAATGACTATGTCACAGGACAAGTGATCGTGGTTGATGGTGGAATGACTATTTAGGAGGTCCAAATGACTCGAGTAGTGATTACAGGGATGGGAGCGATTGCCGCAAACGGGAATGGCTACCAAGCTTTTGTCGATAATACTTTAGCTGGTAAAGTTGGAATTAAGAAGATTACCAAGTTTGATGCAAGTGAAACTGGCATTACGGTTGCTGGTCAGATCGATGATTTTGATCCAGCACAAGTGGTTGGCAAAAAAGAAGCCCGGCGAATGGATTTATATTCTCAATATGCAGTCCAAGTTTCTCAAGAAGCGATTGATATGGCCGGGATTAATGAAGAAAACACTAATCCAGAAGACATGGGAGTCATCTTTGGCTCGGGGATCGGTGGTTTAACAACCATCGAAGAACAAATTATTAAGATGCATGAAAAGGGCCCACGGCGGGTTTCACCATTTTTCGTACCAATGGCGATTTCTAATATGGCTGCTGGTAACATTTCGATTCGCTTTAATGCACAAAATATGGTTAGTTCGGTTGTGACAGCTTGTGCGACGGCCACGAATGCCATTGGTGATGCTTATCGGCAAGTTAAAGAAGGCCGGGCGGAAGTAATGATTGCTGGTGGTTCTGAAGCAGCAGTTAATGAAATTGGAATTGCTGGATTTGCTGCTTTAACCGCCCTTTCAACAAATGAAGATCCAAAACACGCTTCATTACCATTTGATAAAGACCGGAATGGTTTCGTTTTAGGTGAAGGTGGGGCCGCTCTGGTATTAGAAAGTCTTGAACATGCCCAAGCACGAGGAGCCAAGATTCTTGGCGAAGTGGTTGGTTATGGATCAACCGGTGATGCTTACCATATCACTTCACCAGATCCGTCTGGAAAAGGTGCCGCTCGGGCCATGCAACAAGCCATTAAAGAAGCGGGGATTACGCCGGATCAAGTTGATTATATTAATGCACACGGTACGGCGACCCATGCCAATGATAGTGGTGAATCCAAGTCCATCAACCGGGTATTTGGTGAAGATAATCACGTGCTGGTAAGTAGTACCAAGGGAATGACCGGTCATTTACTTGGTGGGGCCGGAGCAGTTGAAGCCGTCGCAACGGTAGCTGGCTTATTACAAGGGAAGTTACCAGCCAATGTTGGCTGCTTTGAACAAGATCCGGAATGCCAAGTTAATTTGGTAACAAAAGATAATCAAGACCAACCAAAGGCGGAATATGCCTTGAGCAATTCTTTAGGGTTTGGTGGTCACAATGCCGTTTTAGCCTTCCGGAAGTGGAGTGATTAAGATGGAATTTAAAGATATTCAAAAATTAATGACGGCTTTTGAAAAATCGACCACGCGCGAAATGGATTTAGCAGATGGTGATTTTCATCTTTATTTAAGCAAAAATGAACAGTCAATTCGGTCTGTAGAACCGTCAACAACTAGTCCAGCTGTTTCAGCTCCGTCAACAAAAGGTGCTGAAGAAACCCCAGCTGAACCTGTGAAATCAGCTGGTCAATTAATTAAATCGCCTTTAGTTGGAACAGTTTATCTACAACCAAAGCCGGATACTCCAGCTTATGTTGAAGTTGGTAGTCAAGTTAAAGTTGGCGATGTTGTATGTATTGTGGAAGCCATGAAAATGATGACTGAAATTAAGAGTGAAGTTGCGGGAACCATTAGCGAAATTAATGTTCAAAATGGTGACTTAGTGGAAGTTGAGCAACCACTCTTCACAGTTACGGAGGGCTAAAATGTCAGAACCATTATTAGATTCAACAGCTATTCAAAAGATTTTGCCACACCGTTACCCAATGCTATTAATTGATCGGGTGGAAGAATTAGAACCTGGTCAACGCGCGGTAGCAACGCGGAATGTCACGATTAATGAAAATGTCTTTAATGGACATTTTCCGCAAAATCCAGTCTTACCAGGAGCTCTAATTGTCGAATCACTAGCTCAAACTGGGGCGGTTGCTTTACTCTCACAACCGGAATTTAAGGGGAAAACAGCTTACTTTGGTGGGATCAAGTCTGCCCAATTCCGCAAGGTTGTCCGACCTGGTGATGTGATGAAGTTAGAAGTAACTTTAGATAAAGTTAAACGCAACATTGGTTCAGGGAAAGGAATTGCCTGGGTTGATGGCAAAAAAGCATGTACAGCTGAACTAACCTTTTTCATTGGATAGGAGACAAAGATGTTTTCAAAGGTACTAGTAGCTAATCGTGGGGAGATTGCGGTTCGAATTATTCGGTCTTTACGGGAATTGGGGATTAAGTCGGTAGCGATTTACTCAACTGCTGATCGGGATAGTTTACACGTTCAATTAGCCGATCAAGCTGTTTGTGTCGGCACCCAACGTCCACAGGATTCATACTTAAATATGAATAATATTTTGGCAGCTGCGATTGGTACAGGTGCCGAAGCAATTCATCCCGGATTCGGCTTTCTTTCAGAAAACGCTGAATTTGCGGAAATGTGTGAAGACCTCGGAATCAAGTTCATTGGGCCACGTCCAGAAACCATTGATCAAATGGGTAATAAGGAACATGCACGGGAACAAATGATCAAGGGTCATGTCCCAGTAATTCCCGGGAGTGATGGTTATGTCCAGACCGCGGAAGAGGCTAAACAAGTTGCGGATCAAATCGGTTATCCCGTTTTATTGAAAGCCGCTTCCGGTGGTGGTGGAAAAGGGATTCGACGGATTGAATCGGCCCAAGAATTAGCGCGCTCCTTTAATGAAGCCCAAAGTGAAGCACGGGTGTCCTTTAATGATGACCGGATGTATCTAGAAAAAATTATGGAAAACGTGAAGCATATTGAGGTTCAAGTTTTTCGTGATGATTTCAATAATGCCGTTTACTTTCCAGAACGAGATTGTTCACTACAACGGAATAAGCAGAAGGTAATTGAAGAAAGTCCTTGCCCGCTGATTACTGAAGAACAGCGTCAAGAATTAGGTGAAATTGCCCTGCGCGCGATTGAAACGATTGACTATCGGAATACGGGAACCTTAGAGTTCTTGATGGACCAAGATCATCATTTTTACTTTATGGAAATGAATACTCGGATTCAGGTGGAACATACAGTTACCGAAATGGTAACGGGAATTGATATTGTGAAGGCTCAGGTTACGGTTGCCGCAGGGGAACCATTGCCATTTAGCCAAGCCGATATTCAATTGAATGGGCATGCGATCGAATGTCGGATCAATGCTGAAGATCCGCAAAAGAATTTTATGCCATCGACAGGTGAGGTTTCCTATCTTTACTTACCAGTTGGTAATCTGGGAATGCGGATTGATACGGCCTTGTATCCAGGTTCCGTTGTAACCCCTTTTTATGATTCAATGATTGCCAAGGTCATTGCTTTAGGCAACGATCGAACGGAAGCCATTGAAAAGTTAAAGCGGTTAATTAATGAAATGGTAATAATGGGAATTACCACTAATCAAAAATTTCACCTTGCAATTCTAAACGATCCGGAATTTATTGCCGGCACCTTTACAACTAATTATCTTGAACAAGAATTTTTACCACGTTGGAAGGGAGAGGTTCGTAGTGAAACTGTATCGTAAAAGTAACACTTTAAGCGAACACCACATCAAAGCTGACCCAGCTGCTAATCAAAAAGTTCCTGATGGTTTGTGGCAGAAATGTCCGAAATGTCAGACTGCCCTTTTTATGAAACAATTAGACCAATACGTGACCTGCCCGAAATGTGATTATGGCTTTCGGATCTCGGCTCAGGATCGTTTAAAGTGGCTGGTGGACGATTTTCAACCCATGGATACGGATTTGCAAACGGCTGACCCCTTGGATTTTCCGGGATATTTAGACAAAATCCAACGAGCCCAGCAGCAAACCGGGTTGAATGACTCGGTTGCGACTGGACGAGCGGTAATCAATCAAACCAGTTTTAATCTTGGTATTATGGATCCAACCTTCATTATGGGATCTTTGGGTTCGGTAACTGGTGAAAAGATTACCCGCTTGTTTGAAGATGCAACGCAAGACCGATTGCCAGTGGTACTGTTCACGGCATCGGGAGGAGCACGAATGCAAGAAGGGATCACCTCCTTAATGCAAATGGCGAAAGTTTCCAGTGCGATTGCTCGACACAGCGAAGCTGGTTTATTATATATTGTGGTTTTGACTGATCCGACGACTGGTGGGGTTACCGCTAGTTTTGCCATGCTAGGGGATATTATTTTAGCTGAACCACACGCGATGGTTGGCTTTGCCGGCCGCCGGGTGATTGAGCAGACCATGCATGAAAAGATTCCAGCCAATTTACAAGAGGCTGAAAATGTTTTGGATCACGGTTTTATTGACCAAATTGTCAAACGTCAGGATGAAAAAGCGACCATAGAATGGTTGTTGCAGAATGGAGGTCATTAGCATGAGTCAGTTAACAGCAGCTGAAATTGTCAAAGCCTCCCGCAGTGAATCAAAAATCACTGGTGTGGAAATTATTCAACAACTATTTCCGGATTTCATGGAACTTCATGGTGATCGGCGAGGAAGTGATGATCCGGCGATTGTTGGTGGTTTAGCGACCTTTAATGGTCAACCAATTACGGTCATTACGACGGATCGTGGGAGGAGTATTGCTGAGCGAGTGGCTAAACATTTTGGTAGTCCTGAACCTGGTGGATATCGCAAAGCCTTACGATTAACCGAACAAGCGGGTAAGTTTCATCGTCCCGTAGTGATGCTGGTTAACACTGCCGGGGCCTATCCGGGACGTTCCGCTGAGGAAAATGGTCAAGGCCAAGCCATTGCAGAAAATCTCTTAGCAATTAGCCAAATCCCAACGCCCATCATCACCATCATTTATGGTGAAGGGGGGAGTGGTGGGGCGCTCGCATTGGCCTGTGGTGACCAGGTTTGGATGCTTGCCAATAGTACTTACTCAATTTTATCTCCTGAAGGTTTTGCTTCAATCTTATGGAAAGATAGCAGTCGCGCGGATGAAGCAGCTGAAGTGATGCAAATGA
Organism: Limosilactobacillus gastricus PS3; assembly: GCF_000247775.1. Classification (GTDB taxonomy): domain Bacteria; phylum Bacillota; class Bacilli; order Lactobacillales; family Lactobacillaceae; genus Limosilactobacillus; species Limosilactobacillus gastricus_A. The sequence continues at coordinate 14,825 of NZ_AICN01000021.1, read as the reverse complement.
CTCCAGAAGCCCTTTTGAAAAAACAGGTTATTGAAGGTGTCATTCCAGAATCAACTGATCATCAAGTCACGACGGCACAGATTGAAGCTGTTCTCAAACGGGAATTACCGAAGTTACAAGAGTTAACCCCCGAAGAATTACTTAGTCAACGTCACCAACGTTATCGAAAATTTTAAAAGGAAGAAGCTATGTCAGGCATTTTAGAAAATAAAAAGATTGTCATTATGGGAGTCGCCAACAAGCGTTCAATCGCTTGGGGGTGTGCCAAAGTGATGGCAGAACAAGGTGCGGAGCTTATCTATACCTATAATCGTGATCGGACCTTAAAGAGTATTAAAAAGTTAGTTGATGATGATAACCGTTTGATTCAATGTGATGCATCCGATGAAGCTAGCATTCAAACGGCTTTTAATACAATTTTAGACCGGTTTGGTAAGGTTGATGGGATCGTCCATTCGATTGCTTTTGCTAACCAAGAAGATTTGGGTGGCGAAATCATGGATGTAACGGAAGAAGGATATAATTTAGCTCAAGATGTATCCGCATATTCTTTAATTGCGGTTGCGCGAAATGGTCGTAAGATTTTAAATGATCCGGCCAGTATTGTAGCAATGAGTTACTTTGGCGCAGAACGAGCAATTCCTAATTATAATGTAATGGGAGTTGCTAAGGCCGCTCTAGAAGCGAATGTACGGTACTTAGCTCGCGATATGGGTAAGTATGGCGTACGCGTGAATGCGATCTCGGCAGGAGCAATCAAGACTTTAGCGGTTACCGGGGTTCAAGGACACAAAGACTTATTGCGGATGTCGCAAGAACGAACAGTTGATGGGAAGGATGCCACTCAAGAAGAAGTAGGGGGAACCTGTGCTTTCTTAATGAGTGATTTATCAACTGGGGTAGTTGGTGACGTGATATACGTTGATAAGGGTGTCCATTTAATTTAATAACTACTAATCTTCCTGAAAGTTACTGAGGGAAGACTTTATTTTCAAGTATGGTCAACTAAAATATAAAACTAGTTGACGAGGAGTGTTTATGAATTTAAATCATCAGAATTTACGTCATTTGACCCAGGCATCAGTTATTTTAGCTTTAACGATCATTTTTGGTTTTTTTCCGGGGATTCCTTTAGCGATTATTCCCGTCACAATTGTCCTTCAGAACTTAGGGATGATGTTGGCAGGGGAAATTTTAGGACCTTGGTGGGGAACTGGGACTATGATCACTTTTCTGGGGATGGTAGCTCTTGGGTTACCTATCCTTTCGGGTGGTCATGGTGGCTTGCAGGTCTTATTATCACCCTCAGGATGTTATTTGATTATGTGGATGATCGCCCCATTTATCATGGGATGGCTACTGAGAATTAATTTTTTGCGTCAGTATTGGTGGTCTGAATTAATCATTGTTTGGTTAACGGGAGCTGTACTAGTTGATTTGGTTGGTGGCCTTTTATTGTCATGGTGGATGCACTTTTCCTTATCCTTTACTTTAGGGGCGATGATGATTTATTTACCAGGTGATACGATTAAGGTTTGTCTGTCGGTCATAATTGCTCGGCGTTTGCGAAAATCCAAGGTAATTGATTAGGAGATTGCGATGTTAAAGGATGAAATTTTAGCAGCTTTAATTGATCATCAAAGTTGGCTAAATGGTAACGAGTTAGCAAGTCAGTTGGGAGTAACCCGAGCAGGCGTATCTAAGGCCATTCAACAATTAAAAGCCAGTGGTTATCAGATCGCGGTTGATCATGCCAAGGGATACCGGTTTGTGGGGACCAGGCATTTAAGCCAACAATTGATTCAACGCCAAATGGGATCGTCAGACATGTGGAAGTTGGAAGTGTGGGATGAAGTTACTTCGACCCAAGATCGGGCAAAGGAAATCATTGCAAATGAATCTGACGATCGATTCATCGCGGTAGTCGCAAATCATCAAACAGCGGGTCATGGACGGTTAGGACGGAAATTCTATTCGCCAGCTCAAACGGGCCTATATTTTAGTGTGGTTATTCCCCATCAGCCAATTGAACAGATTACCAAAGCTGGTTTACTGACAACGAGTGTTGCGGTGGTAATAAGTGAGGAATTAGAAAGGTTAATTCCTGGATTAAGGCTTCAAGTGAAGTGGGTTAATGATCTTTACTTGGGGCAACAAAAGATTGCGGGAATTTTAACGGAAGCAGTTTTGGATGTTGATAATCCCCAGTGGGGATCTATTATTGTGGGGATTGGAATTAATTTATCAACTACCAAATTTCCCGCAGAACTCCACGACCAAGTGGCATCTTTGCAGGTAGTCGATTTTGATCGAAATCAGTTTTTAGCGAATTTCTTGAATCGCTTTAGTAACTTAAATGCAACTTATAGCAGTGGATGTTATTTACCTGCTTATCGGCAGCGTCAATTATTGATTGGTCGCCAAGTTACTTTAGTGTGTGGAAGTGAACAAGTGACCGGGTTGGTTGACGGGATTGATGATCAAGGAGCCCTAGTATTGAAGGTTGCTGATCAAAAATTACGAAGTTTTGATAGTGGAGAAGTAACTAAAGTTAAATGGTAACTAAAAATAAGCTGAAGGAATGATTCCTCAGCTTATTTTTAGTTATCCTGATCAAAAGATTCTAAAGCTTCCGCGGTTTCAGTCCAGGCTAATTCAGCTTCATCAGCTTGGGCTTGATAGTGGTCCAATTCCTTTTGGAGATCGGTTAATTTTGCGATATCTGAAGCGACTTCCGGTTGATTCATGGTTTCTTGAATCTTGGCAATTTGCTGATCAAGTTTTTCCATCGTCTCTTCATATTCATCCACTTTTCGTTGAAGTTTCCGCCGCTCCCGTTGAATTTCTTTAGTAGCTTGATAAGATTCTTGCTTTGGTTTGGCCACCTCATTAGTTGTCTCTTCGCTTACTTGATCATGACTTTGGTCAAGGGCAGCTAAATAATCATCATAGTCTCCTTCATAACTAGTGGCATGATCAGGGTGGATGGCTACTAGCTGGGTCGCAACTTGATTAATAAAGTATCGATCATGTGAAACAAATAACACCGTGCCGGTAAATTCGTTAATGGCGGTTTCTAAGACTTCGCGACTGTCGATGTCTAAGTGGTTCGTCGGTTCGTCTAGCACTAGGAAGTTCATTGGTTGGAAAGAAAGTTTGGTTAATTCTAACCGGGCTTTTTGTCCCCCGCTGAGGTCCTTTACCTGCTTATAGACATCATCACCGATAAATAAAAAGCTTCCCAGCAGGGTTCGGATTTCGGTTTCATCGACTTCGGGATGCTCGTCCCAAACTTCATCTAAAACAGTTTTTTCGGGATGGAGCTGTTGTTGCTCTTGGTCGTAATAACCAATTTCAAGGTTGGCACCAAGTTTGACCGTCCCGCTAATGGGGGGGAGCAGATTTAAAATCGTTTTTAAGAGGGTCGATTTACCGATTCCGTTGGGTCCAATAATCCCCAACCGTTGTCCTTTTCGTTCGGTAAAAGAGAGGGGGCCGGCGATTTTTTGATCATGGTAACCGATAGATAGTTGGTCAACTTCAAGGACCTCATTTCCGCTCTCATGTTCGCTATGAAATTGAAAATGAATGGATCGATCATCGGTCGTGGGCCGCTCCATGCGCTCCATTTTTTCCAATTGTTTCCGTCGTGATTGTGCTCGCTTGGTGGTTGATGCCCGTACCAGATTACGATTAACAAAGTCCTCTAATTTGGCAATTTCTTTTTGTTGCTGGTCATAATGTTTCATTTCACTTTGCAACCAGTCGGCTTTATGATCAACAAATTGACTATAGTTTCCGGTGTAGTGGCGAAGCGTTTTTTGATCGAGATCGTAAACCTCATTAACTACCCGGTCTAAGAAATAGCGGTCATGAGACACAATGAGGAGGGCCCCACGATAAGTCTTTAAATAACTCTCTAACCAGGTTAGCACATTCATATCAAGATGATTGGTCGGTTCATCCAAGATTAATAATTGAGGGCGTTCTAACAGGATTTTTGCTAAAGCCAATTTGGTTTTTTGCCCACCTGAAAGATCAGTCACCGGTTGATCATACATTTGTTCAGTAAAACCAAAACCGGTCAAGACGCCCCGGATTTTAGAATTAATTTCATAACCACCTTGACTCTGAAATTTAGTTTGTAATTGATCATATTGGCCCGTAATGTTAGCAAAATCGTCACTGGTAGGATCAATCGTGGCTAATTGGCTTTCCAAATCATGAATGGCTGCTTCCATTTGATGAAGAGGGGCAAAAACACTATCCATTTCAGCCCAGATGCTATTTTGGCTATCTAAGCCTTGATCTTGGGCTAGATAACCAATGGTCAAATCCCGTATAGTGGTAACTTCACCTTCATCGGGCGTCGTGATTCCGGCGATGATTCGGAGCAGGGTAGTTTTGCCGGCACCATTTCGCCCAACCAAGGCAATTCGGGCATGGTCATTGATTTGTAGGTTGATCTTGTGAAATAATGTATCGGCTCCAAAGCGCCGCTCAACATTATTGGTTTGTAATAATAACATAATTGTTCCTTTGTGATATAGAAAGGTTTATAAGCTATTTGATTGTAGCATATCTCGCAAAATTTAGTAAAATATTGGCAAAATAATGAAAAACATTTCACAAACATTGGAAAACTTGTTATGATTAGCAGGTAAAGAAAAATGATTAATTAGGAGTAATACAGAAAGATGCCAAATCGTAAGATACCTCGGGCTACGGCCAAGCGCTTGCCAGTATACTACCGCTACTTAAACATCTTATTAAATGCCAACAAAAAACGGGTATCATCGACCGAATTATCTGAAGCGGTGCAAGTCGATTCAGCTACGATCCGGCGTGATTTTTCTTATTTTGGGGAACTTGGGAAACGTGGTTACGGATATGATGTAGAAAAATTACTTAATTTTTTTAAGCGAGTCCTAAATCAAGACCAATTGACCAGTATCGCCTTAGTGGGGGTTGGTAATATTGGACGGGCTTTGATGAACTATAATTTCCATCAAAATACTAATCTGCGGATCTCGTGTGCTTTTGATCCCAAACCAGAATTAGCTAATACCATTCAAAGCGGGATTCCGGTGTACCCAGTCACTGAGATGCAAAAGCAATTGCGCGAGCAACAAATTGACGCCGTGATTTTGACGGTGCCAGGTGATCAAGCTCAAAAGGTGACGGATGAACTAGTAGAAACCGGAGTAAGAGGGATTTTGAACTTTACGCCAGTTCGGCTGTCAGTCCCTAAGGAAGTACAAGTCCAAAATATTGATTTAACTAATGAATTGCAAACTTTGATTTACTTTATTGAAAGTACGCAAAAGTAAATTCAGAATTGAACCTCGTGAGTAGTGATCTGCTCCGGGGTTTTTCTAATTATCGGCAAGTCAATAAATTTTGGGTGAAAGGTTGTCATAATTCGCATTAACGGCGCTATCATGGTAGAATAACAAAGATTATGTTTAACAATTAGACCAGCTATTAGTAAAAATCCCAATAGGTGGTCAATTTAAATTGGAGGAAAAGATTTAGATGGCTAACATTTTAAGAAAATGGGTCGAAAGTGATCGACGGGAACTCCGGCGAATTGCTCGGCAAGCTCGGAAGGTTGAAGAGTATGCTGATCAAATGGCATCACTAAAAGACGAAGAATTACAAGCCAAAACTCCAGAATTTAAAGAACGCTTGGCCAATGGGGAAACTTTAGATGATATTTTACCGGAAGCTTTTGCGGTTGCTCGGGAAGGAGCAAAACGGGTTTTAGGTTTATATCCATTCCACGTTCAAATCATGGGAGGAATTGTCTTGCATGGTGGGAATATCGCCGAAATGAAGACGGGGGAAGGGAAGACTCTAACCGCCACCATGCCAGTTTATTTAAATGCTCTTGCCGGCAAGGGTGTGCACGTTATCACCGTTAATGAGTATCTTTCGGAACGGGATGCTGAAGAAATGGGGCAACTCTATCATTGGCTAGGCCTATCTGTTGGGGTCAATGGGGCTGAAGGAACGGCAGATGAAAAGCGGGCTGCCTATGCGGCTGATATTCTCTATTCAACTAATAGCGAAATTGGATTTGATTATTTGCGGGACAACATGGCTGTTTACCAAGAAGATCAAGTGCAACGCGGGCTGAATTTTGCGATTGTCGATGAGGTGGATTCGATCCTTATTGATGAGGCACGGACCCCATTAATTATTTCTGGACCAGGAACGGGGACTTCCAAGCTGTATCAACAAGCCGATCGATTTGTGAAAAAGTTGACGGAAGAAGATGACTACAAAATTGATCTGGAGTCCAAAACCGTTTCTTTAACTGATGATGGAATTAAAAAGGCAGAACAATATTTTAATCTGGACAACCTATACGACACCGATAATACAGCCTTAACGCATCACTTGGACCAAGCTTTACGGGCCAATTACATCATGATGTTAGATAAGGATTATGTGGTCCGTGACGGTGAAGTCTTGATCGTTGATTCCTTTACCGGACGGGTGATGGAAGGTCGCCGGTTCTCCGATGGGTTGCACCAAGCGATCGAAGCCAAGGAACATGTCGAAATTCAAGAAGAAAACAAGACGATGGCTAACATCACTTACCAGAACCTATTCCGGATGTACAGTAAACTTTCCGGAATGACGGGGACGGCACGGACAGAAATGGAAGAGTTCCGTGAAATTTATAATATGGATACGATCTCGATTCCGACGAACATGCCCGTTGCTCGGGTTGATGAACCGGACTTACTTTATCCAACCTTAACCAGTAAATTCCATGCGGTCGTCCGTAAAATTGATGAGTTACATACCAAGGGTCAACCAATTCTGGTTGGGACGGTTGCGGTGGAAACATCTGAATATCTTTCACATCTGTTGGATGAAAAGAAGATTCCGCACGTGGTCTTGAACGCCAAAAACCACGCTAAGGAAGCGGAAATCGTTAAGAACGCAGGTCAAGTTGGGGCCGTGACCATCGCTACCAATATGGCTGGTCGGGGGACTGATATTAAATTAGGACCCGGCGTCCGTGAACTTGGTGGTTTAGCGGTGATTGGGACCGAACGACATGAATCACGGCGAATTGATAATCAATTACGAGGCCGGTCGGGTCGGCAAGGAGATCCGGGCTTATCACAATTTTACTTATCATTGGAAGATGACCTTATGAAGCGGTTCGGTGGCGACCGGATCAAAGCCTTTTTACAACGGCTTCAAGTTGATGATGATGATGAAGATGTTGTAATTAAGAGTCGGTTCTTGACGCGGCAGGTTGAATCGGCCCAAAAACGGGTTGAAGGTAATAACTATGATTCTCGGAAGAACGTCTTACAATACGATGACGTCATGCGGGAACAACGGGAAATTATCTACAAAGAACGTCAACAAGTGATTACCGAAAGCGAATCCCTTGATAATGTCTTAATGCCAATGGTTGAACGGACGGTCCAACGAGCAGTGGACCAACATACCTTGGGTGATCAAAAGGATTGGGATCTGAATCGGATTGTTGATTTTGCTAGCGAAGTGATCACCAAGCCAGAGAAACTTCAGGTAGCTGATCTCGAAGGACTATCCACGACGGAGATTGTGGAAAAACTTATGACCTTAGCTAATGAAGTATACGACGAAAAGAAGGAACAACTTTATGATGCTGCTCAAATGCTTGAATTCGAGAAAGTCGTCATCTTACGGGTAGTCGACTCCCATTGGACTGATCATATTGATATGATGGATCAATTCCGTCAATCCGTTGGATTACGGGGATATGGTCAACGTAATCCTCTGGTTGAATATCAAATGGCGGGTTACCAAATGTTTGAACAAATGATCACGGATATTGAATATGAAGCAACACGCTTATTCATGAAGTCGGAAATTCGGCAAAATGTAACAAGATAAACACAATTTGTGGGGGCTGGAGGGTTTCAGCTCCCCTTTTATTCTTTAAATGAGGTTTTTATGGAAATCAGTGATATTAATAAACAAATAGAAGCGCTCCAAAACGAGGTAGCTAGCTTCGGGAGGTCTCTTTGACTTAGATGCCTTAAACGAAACGATTGCAGAACATGAAAATCAGATGACGGTACCAGGTTTTTGGGATGACAATCAGCAGGCCCAGAAATTGATTGATGAGACAAATCAATTGAAAGGTCGTCGGGATACCTTTTTATCCTTGCAAACAGCGGTGAATGACCTGATTGATTTGAGAGATTTATTAAGTCTAGAAGCGGATGCGGACTTAGAAAAAGAGTTGGAAAACAATTTGAGGCGAACCACGTCTGAGGTGGAAAAGTACCAATTAAATCAACTTTTAGATGGTCCTTATGATGCGAATAATGCGATCTTAGAAATTCATCCAGGCGCTGGGGGGACGGAAGCCCAAGACTGGGGTGAAATGCTGTTGCGAATGTACACTCGGTGGGCGGAACAACATCAATATCAAGTTGAAATCGCGAATTATGAAGCCGGTGAAGAAGCGGGTATCAAGAGTGTCACTTTAATTATTAAGGGCCATAATGCATATGGATTCTTACATCCAGAAAAAGGGGTTCATCGGCTAGTGCGGATTTCTCCGTTTGATTCAGCCAATCGACGGCATACCTCTTTTGCTTCGATTGATGTCATGCCCGAGATGGATGATAGCATCGAGATTGATATTAACTCGGCTGATTTACGGGTGGATACTTTCCGGTCCAGCGGGGCAGGGGGACAGCATATCAACAAGACGGATTCTGCAATCCGGATCACCCACTTACCAACAGGGATTGTGACTTCATCACAAGCGGAGCGGTCGCAACTCCAGAACCGGGAAACGGCAATGCGGATGTTAAAGTCTAAGTTATATGAATTAGAGCAAGAAAAGCAGGCTGCAGAGCGGGCTAAAATTGCGGGAGAACAACTGGAGAATGGTTGGGGGTCCCAGATTCGCTCTTACGTTTTGCACCCATATTCTTTAGTTAAAGATACCCGGACCGGTTATGAAACACATGATACCCAAGGGGTTTTAGATGGTGATTTGGATCCCTTTATTAATGCTTTTTTGAAATGGCAATTAAGTCAGAAGAATCCCCAGTAAACTTGGTTAAAGGAGGACACTATGAAAAAGCGACGAAATCAAAAACAATTAACACGTTCGGCTGATAATCGAGTCTTGGGTGGCGTCCTAGGAGGTTTTGCTAATTATCTAGGTTGGAACGCCAACGTTTTACGGGTTTTATATTTAATCGTGACGGCGCTGACTTCTTTCCTACCGGGAATTGTGATCTATATTGTCTTGTATGTCACCATGCCAGCTGATCCCCAGCAACAAGATATGTGGTCCTATTTACGCGATCAAATCCCAAAAATCCGTGAATTTGATTTCAATAGCTTAAATTTTAAGCGGAAAGAATTGCATGACGTGGAAGAACAAGACGTCAAAGATGCCGATGATGAAGATAAAAAGGAGTAAATCATGACTGATAGTAAGACTTCTGTGACCGTCGAAGAGCTCATCAATAATGCTCGGTTGAAAATTTTACAAGGGGCTGAATATATTGATCGTCCTATTGTAACTGGAAATATTTGTCGGCCGGCATTACCATTTGCTGGTTATTTCACCCATTATCCGGCCGAACGGATTCAATTATTAGGGATTACCGAAAATGCCTTTGCTGATGAGGTCGACCATGAAAAATTGGCTGAGTATTGCGAGCGGATGTGCTGTGAGGAGACTCCTTGTTTTGTGATTACTTCCGATTTGCCGATCTTACCAGAACTGAAGGCCGCCGCGGCCAAGGCTAATATTCCAATTTTAGGGACGCATTTGACCTCATCGCGGGCCATTGGGAATATGTCAGCTTATCTTTGGAGTCAATTAACGCCACGGGAATCAGTGCATGGGGTATTGGTTGACATTAACGGCACTGGGGTCATGTTGACGGGTGATTCGGGAGTTGGGAAGAGCGAAACTGCCTTGGAATTAATCCGCCGGGGTCACCGGTTGGTAGCCGATGATCGAGTAGAAGTGTACGCACGTGATGAACGGGATTTAGTTGGATCAGCCCCAGCCATCCTAAAACACATGATGGAAATTCGAGGAATTGGGATCATTGATGTGATGACCCTTTTCGGGACTGGTGCAGTATTGGATGAAGATGAAGTTGATTTAATCATTCATCTAGAATCGTGGTCGCCTGATAAAAAGTTTGATCGCTTAGGGCATCGTGGAGATACCCGGACGATTCAAGACATCGCGGTGCCACAAATTTCCCTCCCCGTAAAAAGCGGACGAAACCTGGCGATCATTATTGAATCGGCAGCGATGAATTTCCGAGCTCAAAATATGGGCTATGATGCGACGACGACCTTTGATAATAACCTTCACCAATTAATTAAGCAAAACTCAAAAGGTAACTAGATCGCATGAAAATTGAATTAATTAATGGAGCTATTAATCCGATAGCTCTGCAATGGGGGCCTTTTAGGGTCCATTGGTATGGGATTATTATTGCGAGTGCGGTTATCCTAGCCTTGTGGTTATCGATTCGGGAGGGGCGCCGTTTAGGAATCCCCGAAGATGATTTCTATGATGCCTTATTGTGGTCATTACCGATTGCGGTAATTTGTGCTCGCACTTATTATGTGGTTTTTCAATGGTCATATTATTCGCATAATCTTAGCGAGATTATCGCTATTTGGGATGGCGGAATTGCAATTTATGGGGCCTTGATTGGTGGCTTAATCACCATTCTTTGTTTTTGCCACTATCGTCATTTGAATGCCTGGCTCTTTTTAGATGTGTTAGCTCCGAGTGTTATTTTGGCCCAGGCCATTGGTCGCTGGGGGAATTTTATGAATCAGGAAGCTTATGGTCTGGTGACGACGAAAGCCCATCTGATGGCTCTACATTTGCCAACCTGGATCATCAATCAAATGTACATCGGCGGGGCCTACCGGGTGCCGACTTATCTATACGAATCGGTTGGTGATCTACTTGGCTTTGTTATTCTTCTTATTATTCGGCATCGCCATCATTGGCTTAAACAAGGAGAGGTTCTTTGTGGTTATTTAGGTTGGTATGCACTGGTACGGATGATAGTTGAAGGGATGCGGACGGACAGCTTGATGTTGGGGCAGTTAAGGGTTTCTCAGTGGCTGTCAGTCGTGATATTGATTGCGGTAGTGATAATTGTTATCTATCGGCGACGTCATTTTGACCTGCCATGGTATTCAGATTTACTAATCAAGGAGAAAAAATTATGACAGAAAAAGTAGCAGTTTTAGGTGCTGGTTCGTGGGGGAGCGTTTTAGCTAATGTCTTAGTCGAGAATGGCCACCAGGTTAAACTATGGTCGCGGAATGCTGATCAGGTTCAAGAGATGAATCAAGATCATACAAATCATCGCTATTTACCCAATTTGACTTACCAAGTAGGGCTGGAAGCAACTACTGATATGACCGCAGCAGTTAAAGATGCTAGTTTAGTTTTGATTGTGATCCCAACGAAAGGGTTACGGGAAGTGACCCATCATTTAGCCCAGGTGCTAAGCGCCAGTGGTGCTAGTCCAGTGATTGCTCATGCGACCAAGGGATTGGAACAGGGCTCATATAAGCGGCCATCGGAAATGATTCAAGAAGAAATTGCTGCCACAAATCGTCAAGGGATCGTGGTTCTTTCAGGGCCGAGTCATGCCGAAGATGTTTCCATCCACGATATGACCGCTGTGACGGCAGCTTCAAGCGATGAACAAGCGGCAAAATTTGTGCAAGGCCTGTTTATGAATCATTATTTCCGAGTTTATACTAATGATGACGTGATCGGTGCCGAATTTGGTGCGGCGCTTAAAAATGTGATCGCGATTGGTTCGGGCGCCTTGACCGGGCTTGGTTATCATGATAATGCCCGGGCGGCTTTGATTACTCGCGGACTAGCGGAAATTCGTCGGTTAGGGGTATCATTTGGTGCTAATCCAATGACCTTTATTGGTTTATCCGGAGTTGGTGATTTAGTAGTTACGGCTACCAGTAAAAATTCGCGAAATTGGCGAGCTGGGTATCAATTAGGTCAAGGCAAACCCTTAGACCGAGTTGTTGCCGAGATGGGAATGGTGATTGAAGGACTCTCGACAGTTAAGGTGGCCCATGAGCTGGCCCAAAAACGGCAGGTGAAGATGCCAATTACCGAAGCGATTTATGAGGTCGTTTATAATGGTCAAGATATTCAAAAAGTCTTAGCTGATTTAATGACGCGAGAAGGAACTTCAGAAGTTGAATAAAATGTGTTAAAATGATAACGCATTCAAAATGCAATAACAAAGTACGTACTGTACGGAGGACTAATATGAAAAAAGTACGCAAAGCGATTATTCCAGCTGCAGGGTTGGGAACGCGATTCTTACCTGCGACGAAAGCCTTAGCCAAGGAAATGTTACCAATTGTCGACAAGCCAACCATTCAATTTATTGTTGAAGAAGCGCGGAAGTCAGGAATTGAAGACATTGTCGTAGTTGATGGAAAGAACAAGCGCTCCATTGAAGATCACTTTGATTCCAACCCTGAATTGGAAGATAATCTACGCGAAAAGCATAAGGATGAAATGCTTAAGTTGGTAGAAGAAACTACCGATATCAACATCTACTTTATTCGTCAATCGCATCCGCGGGGCTTAGGCGATGCAGTTTTGACGGCGCGGGCATTTATTGGCGACGAACCATTTGTTGTAATGTTGGGAGATGATTTAAACAACATTAATAATGATGGCAAGCCATTGACGCAAGAATTAATTGATTCCTACGAAGAAACGGGTGCTTCTACCTTAGCTGTAATGCGGGTTCCTCATGAAGACACAGCCAAATATGGGGTTATCAATCCAAGTGCTGAAGTTAAACCAGGCTTGTTCAATGTTACGAGCTTTGTTGAAAAACCGGCTCCTAAAGATGCTCCTAGTGATCTAGCAATCATTGGACGCTATGTCTTTACCCCCGAAATTTTTGACGTGTTAGCAAACACAAAGCCGGGCAAAGGGGACGAAATTCAATTAACGGATGCCATTAATACTTTAAATAAGACCCAACGTGTCTTTGCCCATGAATACAAGGGAAAGCGTTATGACGTGGGTAATAAGTTTGGCTGGATTGAAACAAACATTGAATACGGTTTGAATCATCCAGAAACGAAAACTGAATTACGCGAATACATTAAAGAATTAGGGGCTAAGTTTGTTAAAGAAGACAGCAAAGCCAGCAAAAAATAAACCTAAAAACTATCCCGAAGGTTAAAACCAGCCTTCGGGATTTGTTTTAGGATTGATAAGTCGGTTTGCTCGACAAGTTCAGCAAAAACCATTAAGATATCATTATTAAAAAACGAGGAGCAAAAAGATGGTAGAAGCAACAAAAACCAATTATGATGTCATCGTGATCGGGGCCGGTCCTGGTGGAATGACGACGGCAATGTATGCCTCCCGAGCAGATTTAGATGTCTTAATGTTGGATCGGGGGATTTACGGGGGAAACCTTAACAATACGGGGACGATTGAGAATTATACTGGTTTCAAAACTGTTCAAGGACCGGAATTAGCTGAACAAATGTATCAAGGGGCCACCCAATTTGGGGCTAATTATGCCTATGGTTCAGTAACCAAAGTCACGGTGGATAAGGATGGCTTAAAACACGTGACGACTGATATGGATGAAACCTTTACGGCCCGTGCCTTAGTAATTGCGACAGGGACGCAACAAAAGCATTTAGGAATTCCTGGCGAAGAAGAATATGGGGGCCGAGGGGTTTCTTATTGCGCGGTTTGTGACGGAGCTTTCTTTAAGGGAAAGCATTTAGCCGTGATTGGTGGTGGTGATTCAGCGGTAGAGGAGGGAATGTACCTGACTCAATTCGCAGATCAAGTAACGGTAATTGTTCGGCGAGATCAATTACGGGCACAACCAATGTTGCAAGACCGGGCGAAGGCAAATGACAAGATGGAGTTTGTTTTTAATACTAGTCCCACAGAAATTATCGGGGATGATAATAAAGTGACTGGCATTAAGCTCCACGATAACCTGACCAATATTGATCGCGAACTTGCCGTGGATGGGGTCTTTATCTATGTTGGTAATACGCCGATGACACAACCATTTGCAGATCTAGGAATCTTAGATGAACAAGGTTGGGTCAAGACTGATGAAAAGATGGCAACTCCGGTTGAGGGGATTTTTGCTATTGGGGATGTTCGTGAAACAGTCCTACGCCAAATTGCCACCGCCGTTGGGGACGGAGCGATTGCTGGGCAACAAGTATATCATTATTTAGAACAGTCTTAATTCTCAATGAAGAGGTCCTTGACAGGGCTTCTTTTTTCATTTTATACTCGTATATTCTGAAATTTAGGAGTGTGTTATGCAACAAAAAATTGATCGACATGTTATTGCAGCAGTCGTCGCAACGGGACTCTTATCCTTTTGTGGGGTGATCGTCGAAACAGCAATGAACATCACCTTCCCGACCTTGATGAATGATTTTAAGGTTGATACCGGAACGGTCCAGTGGATGACTTCAATTTACTTGCTTTTAGTGGCGATTATTGTGCCCCTTTCAGCTTACTTTAAGGCCACCATTAAGACGAAGACCCTCTTTTTGACGGCGATTAGCCTTTTTATCGGAGGAATTATCATTGATGCCTTAGCTGGTAATTTTGTCTGGTTATTAATCGGCCGGGCAATTCAAGGGATTGGGACCGGGATTTCCTTGCCGTTAATGTTTAACATTATTTTAGAACAAGTTCCACAAAGTAAGATTGGGATGATGATGGGGCTAGGGAATTTAATTACGGGGATTGCTCC
>NZ_AICN01000022.1:0-4066 GCF_000247775.1 Limosilactobacillus gastricus PS3 | reverse complement strand
GAGCGCTTCGAAAATGCTCATAATGAAATGGTCGACTTTCTAAAATTTGTTCCATAATTGGACTCCTTTCAGGGGCAACCACCGCTCTAAACGAGCTTGCTTCAATATTATATTAAAGAACAATTGTTCGAAGAAGACATATCATTAAATAATTTACGGATCTAATTGACATCTAAACGACTGCTTGATATTATGATTAGAAAATAATTACAAGATTTTAATCGTCAGATTTGTTGTTTGCCCCCGATGGAGTAATGTACTTCCTCGGGGACTTTTTGTAAGGAGGATATGATGGGACAAGCACCGTTTAAATATGATATTATTGGCAGCTTTTTACGACCAACTAAGTTAAAGGAAGCTCGCGAACAAGTGCGGGCAGGAGAGCTAAGTGCAGACCAACTAAAAGCAATTGAGGACGAGTCAATTCGGCAATTGATCAAACAACTCGTTGACCACGGTTATCCCGTGGTGACGGATGGTGAGTTTCGGCGTGGCTGGTATCATTCGGACTTTCTGGGCGCTTTGAATGGGGTGAAACTTTCGACTTATACCATGAATCTCTTTGGTGAGGATACTCTAGTGGGGTCAACGACAATTGAAGGGCCGATCAGTTGGAACCCCAATCACCCATTTATCGATCATTTTAAATTCGCTAAAGCAGAAGCCGATCAGTACGGTGTAATGACTAAATTAGATATCCCAGGACCCAATATGGTGCTAATCGATACCATTACGACTGATCAAGCTAATTACTATGGCAAGGATTTTAAACGGCTTGCCCAAGATTTTGTTCAGGTTTATCAAGATGCCATCAAATCCTTTTATGATGCGGGTTGCCGATATCTGCAATTGGATGATCCGATCTGGGTATCTTTATGTGATGATAACTTTAAAGCCAAAATTGTGGCAGCGGGTTTTGATGTGGATGAGGTCCGTGACACCTTTTACCAAACCTCACAAGCTATCCTGGCAGCCAAGCCGGCCGATATGGATATTACTTTGCACATCTGCCAAGGTAATTTACGGTCGAAGAAGTTTTATGATACGACCTATGATGACCTCGTCGATACGATCTTTCAATTACCTTATAGCGGCTTCTTTATGGAATTTGATGATGAAAAATATTGTAACTTTGAATTACTGAAAAAGCTGCAAGGGCAAAAGGTTGTCTTGGGTGTGGTTAATACGCGGACGAATGAATTAGAAGACTTGACGACCTTGGTGGACCGGGTAAAACGAGCCCGCCAATTCGTTTCTAAAGACCAACTATGCGTGGCAACCCAATGTGGCTTTGCGTCGACGGCGGAGGGTAATTTGATCTCTGAAGAAATTCAATGGCAAAAATTAGATCTAGTACGGCAAGTTGCTCAAGTGGCGCTGGAAGACTAAAAGGATGTGACCGGAATAATTCTGGTCACATCCTTTTGTTATAGGTATCTCTTTACAACTTCTTGGACTCGTCGCCGTAATTCATAGACGGATTGCCGAGAAATTCCAAGAATTCGTGCGATTTCCGCATTAGTTAAATCAGAATCTAATACTAACGATAAGTACTGATTCTGGAGGGGCGTACTGTGTGCACGGATATAACGCAGAGCATGCTCCAGGTCTGCTTTTTGTAGTGCCTGGCTGGCGGAGGGATCAGCTTGAGATTGTAAGGCTAAATTGGTCGCTTGGCTTTGATCAGCGGATATTTCCTGAGCCTGGACATAGTTCCAAGAATGCTTTAACAAATCCAGCAGCCGCCAATAAATGCGCCGATAGGCATAGGCTTGAAACCAATCCAAGTCCGCATATGTTTCCGGATCACCGTCAAAAGAAACATAAGCTTTGGCATAGGCTAGGCAACCTTCTTGATAGAGATCATCATATTGACGATGATCAGGATGGATATGGAGCTTATGTAAGCTGATTTTAATTAAGCGGTCATTGTGATGAAGGGTTAAATGCAGAAAGCCATCTCGCATCGTTCGATTTATCATAATAATATTCCTCAAAATTTTAATATTCTCCTGGCCAAGAGTCATATTAAAGATAATAGTAATTATTACGAATTAATACTCGTAAAGAACGATTAATTTTGATAAAATCATAGTTCGCGGCCCTAAATAACCCGGTTTTCTGGACTTTTAACTATCTGGGAGCGAATTTTAGCCAAAAACTATTATTTTTAATTCTCAAGGGAGGAAGAAAGCATGGAAAATATAAAGGTCCTAATGCAAAAGGACCACCCAACATTAAATCGGGCGGTCCAGTTCGATGAAATATTAATTCTGTTACGGAATGGGGAAGAAAGCTTTTTAATCACAACCGAGCATGAAGTTTGGCGGTTAAAATCATCGGTTTTAGTCATTTTAGAGCAATTACGACGGCAATTTTGGACCGTTGATCTGATGATGCGAGCAGCGTGTTCAGTGATTAAAGAACAACGTAACTTAAAATCATTAACAGTTGGCTTAAATTTGGGGATTAAGCAGCTGGTACCTATTTGTGGCTTATCATCACCACAGCTCTGCTTGTATGCGGGGCATTTGATTAAAGGCCTTAGAAATTATCATGATCAAACCCTGCTCGATTTTGGTGATCATCAGTACATAATTGATGCAAACTACCAAAAGGCCAAACGGCTCCGCTTGCGGGCCAATGAAGTAGCGCATTTGATGCAGACCGTTAATACCTATGATCAAGTTAGTCAACATTACTTGCCCAATCACATGACCCCGCAAGAATTCCATGTCAGTCAATACCAAGCCCAATTGGTGCATCAACGCCAATTAGAATTAATGGTTCAAGATGCCCATCAATTCTTATATGGGGAGGAACTCAATGCTAAAGACTTACAACGATTAGTTAGGCATTCTGGTTGTCGGGAAATAGATTAAGCATTTGCTTTGCTATAAGCATCCACAGCCTTCAATGCATCGACCACATCAGAAGGAGTGACTTCAAATGGTAACCGATCCATGGTGTCGTTTTCAGAACAAGCGGCCTTACCAGCTTCTAGTAGTTCTTCATCTGTTACATTGGATAAATTCAAATCAGCTAAAGTGGTTGGTAATCCTAAAGATTTGATAAAACGATAATATTTTTCATAGCGGACTTGATCGGCACCTTCTAGCATTAGTTGGGTTAAGGTCCCATATGCAACTTTTTCCCCATGGGTAAGTTCGTGAGTTTGACTTAAAGTAGTTAATCCATCATGAATGGAGTGGGCACCAGATAAACCACCACTTTCAAAGCCTAGTCCGCTCATTAAGGTGTTCGCTTCGATGATATTTTCTAAAGCCTTAGTCACTGCGTGGGATTCAGCTGCCGCGATCGCTTCGTGACTGTAATTAAAGAGAGTAGCCTCACATTGGTGACCAATTGCTGAACCGACTAAAGACTGCTTTTGATCTAACATTGTATCCGCATTTGCTTGAGCCACGGCTTCAGCTTCAACATTAGTTGCTAAGGCGTCCGCAATTCCTGAAATTAACATTCGAACGGGTCCGTTAGCAATTACTTGAGTATCAACGAGAACCAGGTCAGGATTTTTCTTGTAAAAGAGATAATGGTCAAAGTTTCCATCTTCGGTATAGATAACCGATAATCGCGAACATGGGGCATCATTAGAAGCTAAAGTTGGGATGATTACTACTGGTAAATCTAATTTATCAGCGACAGCCTTGGCAGTATCAACGGTTTTACCACCACCAAGTCCATAAACAACACTAACCTGATGGTCATGGCCAATCTTGGCAACGCGATCGACTTCTTGGTCGGATGATTCGCCATTGAAAGGTGCGTAAGTTACTGTGTAATCGTGAGCTTGAAGATATTCTTCAAAGTCTTGACCAATAATGCGGTAGGCGGTAGATCCAGCAAGTAATAGTGGATGTTTACCAAAAGCTTGTAAATATTTGTCGCTATCTAAAATCACGTTTTTGCCTTGAATATAGGTTGAAGGTGATGCAAATCCAATAACCATAATATGGTCCTCCTTAATTGTGAAACAATTTACAAATTAATTATAATTTAAGTGTGGTAGGGAATCAAATAATCATTATGGATGGTATCTGTCAAT
>NZ_AICN01000023.1:0-22536 GCF_000247775.1 Limosilactobacillus gastricus PS3 | reverse complement strand
CAAAGTGTTGGGCATTCTTTTTTAGTTTCGTAATAATTCTCATCGAAATTAAATTTAAGAAAGTCGATGAAAACCTTGATATTAAAGGGTTGTTCGTGTATTATAGAAAGAGTGCTTGGAAGAAAACGGGTCGAAAAGCCCGGCAAATCAAGGTTTCTAAGTGCTAGGCAGTGAAGTGAAAGGTTGCGACACACCCGGCCGCTTTGCCACGGATGTGGCGGTAATTTTCACTGAGCCAGTCATATTTTCAAAATTGACGAAGGAGGGAAAACAATGGCAAACCAAAAAATTCGGATTCGTTTAAAGGCTTACGAACACCGCGTATTAGATGAATCAGCAACTAAGATTGTTGAAACCGCTAAGCGGACTGGTGCTCAAATTTCAGGCCCAATTCCGTTACCAACTGAACGGACTTTATACACGGTGATTCGGTCACCACATAAGTTCAAGAAGTCACGGGAACAATTCGAAATCCGGACTCACAAGCGTTTGATCGACATCGTTGATCCAACGCCAAAGACAGTTGACTCATTAATGAAGCTTGACTTGCCAAGTGGTGTCGATATCGAAATTAAACTATAATTTGAATCTTTGATTCAAAATAAAAAATCATTAAATTGGAGGTGTACTCATGACCAAAGGAATCTTAGGTAAAAAGGTCGGCATGACTCAAGTCTTCACTGACAACGGCGAATTGGTTCCAGTTACTGTAGTTGAAGTAACGCCAAACGTCGTAATGCAAATCAAGACTGTCGAAAATGATGGTTACGAAGCCGTTCAACTTGGTTTTGCAGATAAGCGTGAAGTGTTGAGTAACAAGGCCGAACAAGGTCATGCTACAAAAGCAAATACGACTCCTAAGCGCTTCATCGCAGAAATCCGCGACGCAGAATTAGGAGACGACATTAAAGTTGGAGACGAAATCAAAGCGGATCTCTTCACAGAAGGTGAAACTGTTGATGTAACAGGAATCACTAAGGGTCATGGTTACCAAGGTAACATTCATAAAGACGGACAACGTCGTGGACCAATGGCTCACGGTTCTCGTTACCACCGTCGCCCAGGTTCACTTGGAGCAATTATCAACCATGTCTTCAAAGGTAAGAAATTACCTGGTCGGATGGGTAATAATACACGGACAGTCCAACATTTACGGATCGTTCGGGTTGATACTGAAAACAATGTTCTCTTAATTAAGGGAAATGTTCCAGGTGCTAACAAGTCATTCGTGACGATTAAGAACTCTGTAAAGGCTAACACTAAGAAGAGCCTTAGCAAACAAAAAAACAAATAATTAGGAAGGAGGAAGTTTTAAATGACTAGCGTTGCATTATACAACCAAGACGGAAGCCAAAACGGTACCGTTGAATTAAACGACAGTGTATTTGCTGTTGAAGTTAACGAAAGTGCTGAATTTGAAGCAATTTTACGTCAACGTGCATCAATGCGTCAGGGCACCCATGCCGTAAAGAATCGTTCCGCGGTTCGTGGTGGTGGTAAGAAGCCATGGCGTCAAAAGGGAACTGGTCGGGCTCGTCAAGGATCAATCCGGGCACCACAATTCCGTGGTGGTGGTATTGTATTCGGACCAACTCCTCGTTCATACAACTACGCACTTCCCCGTAAGGTTCGTCAATTAGCTATTAAGTCAGCTTTGACACAAAAGGTTAATGCTGAAAACTTTGTAGTTGTTGATTCAATTAATTTTGACGCTCCAAAGACTAAGGAATTTGCTGGTGTTATGAACAACTTAAAAGTTACTGAAAAGACTTTAGTTGTTGTGACTGACGACGATAAGAATGCCCAACTTTCCGGTCGGAATTTACCTAACTTAACGGTGGTTACTCCTGCTGGTGTTAACATCTTAAATGTTGTTGACGCACAAAAGATTGTGGTTACGAAGTCAGCTCTTTCTCAAGTAGAGGAGGTGCTCGCATAATGGAAGCTCGCGATATTATTTTACGTCCAGTCATTACTGAAGCATCAACTTCAATGATGGACAACAAGCGTTACACATTCGATGTTGATTTACGTGCTACTAAGACTAACGTTAAAAATGCTGTTGAAGAAATCTTCGGTGTTAAAGTTGTCAAGGTTAACATTATGAATGTTAAAGGAAAGCAAAAGCGCCAAGGACGTTATGTTGGTTACACAAAGCGTCGTCGTAAAGCTATTGTTACGCTTTCTGCAGACTCAAATGAAATCAAGTTATTCGGTGACGATAACGAATAAAATCTAAAGGATAGGAGGATAAAAACGTGGGAATTCGCAAATACAAAGGAACCACTAATGGACGCCGTAATATGAACGGATATGACTTCGCTGAAATTACGAAGACTACTCCTGAAAAGACATTATTGGCGCCATTAAAGCACAAGGCTGGTCGTAATAACTCTGGCCGGATGACTGTTCGCCACCGTGGTGGTGGGACAAAGCGTCAATACCGGATTATCGACTTTAAGCGGATTAAGGATGATGTACCTGCAACTGTTAAAGCAATTGAATATGATCCAAATCGGACTGCTAACATTGCCTTATTAGTTTACGCTGATGGTCAAAAGTCATACATCCTAGCACCAAAGGGCTTGAAGGTTGGCATGACAGTTCAATCTGGCCCAGAAGCTGATATCAAGGTTGGGAATGCATTGCCATTAAAGAACATTCCAGTTGGTACTGTTATTCATAACATTGAATTGAAGCCAGGAAAGGGTGGCCAATTAACTCGTTCCGCTGGTACTTCAGCTCAATTACTTGGTAAGGAAGAAAAGTATGTCTTAGTTCGTCTATCATCTGGTGAAGTTCGGATGATTTTAGCAACTTGCCGGGCTACGGTTGGTGCAATCGGAAATGACGAACATGGTCTAATTAAGATTGGTAAGGCTGGTCGTAAGCGTTACACTGGGCAACGGCCACATGTTCGTGGTTCTGTTATGAACCCTAATGATCACCCACATGGTGGTGGGGAAGGTAAGGCTCCAGTTGGTTTACCGTCACCACTTTCACCTTGGGGTAAGAAGACTGTTGGTAAGAAGACCCGTTCACACAAGGCTCGTTCAAACAAATTTATTGTTCGTGGTCGTAAGCGTGGTCCACATACTCGTTAAAAAATTAAAAAGTAATACCCGAGAGGAGGTACACAGATGGGTCGTAGTTTAAAAAAGGGACCTTTCGCTGATGCTTCACTATTAAAGAAGGTTGAAGCTCAAGCCGATAACGAAAAGAAGACTGTCATTAAGACTTGGTCACGTCGTTCAACCATCTTCCCTAGCTTTATTGGTTACACTTTTGCTGTTTATGATGGTCGTAAGCACGTACCAGTTTATGTTCAAGAAGATATGGTAGGCCACAAATTAGGAGAATTCGTACCAACACGGACTTTCCGCGGTCACGCCGGCGACGACAAGAAGACTGGTAAGAAGTAAGGAGGAATTAAGAAATGGCTGAAAACGTTACTTCAGCTAAGGCAACTGCCAAGATGGTACGTGTATCATCATGGAAGGTTCGATTAGTATTAGATACTATTCGGAACAAGACTGTTGCTGAAGCATTTGCTATTCTGAAGTTCACTCCTAATGGTGCTGCTTCAGACGTTGAAAAAGTATTAAAATCTGCTGTTGCAAACGCTGAAAACAACTTTGATTTAGATCAAGCTTCATTGGTTGTAAGTGAATGTTACGCTAACGAAGGACCAACGCTAAAGCGTTTCCGTCCTCGGGCAAAGGGTTCTGCTTCACCAATTAACAAGCGGACTAGTCATATTACAGTGGTTGTAACTGAAAAGTAGGAGGGACGAATAGTGGGTCAAAAAGTTAATCCAACTGGTTTCCGTGTTGGTGTCATTCGTGACTGGACTGCTAAGTGGTACGCTGATAAGGACTACGCTGCATACTTAAACGAAGACCTTCGGATCCGTGAATACATTGAAAAGCGACTTGCTGATGCATCTGTCTCAACTGTTGAAATTGAACGGGCTGCAAACCGCGTGAACGTTTCAATTCACACTGCCAAACCAGGAATGGTAATTGGTAAGGGTGGTTCAGAAGTTGAAGCACTTCGTAAAGAATTAAACGCGCTTACTGGCAAGCGTGTCCACATTAATGTTGTGGAAATTAAGAAGCCTGATTTAGAAGCTCACCTTGTTGGTGAAAGTGTTGCTCAACAACTTGAAAATCGGGTTGCCTTTCGTCGGGCAATGCGGGGAGCAATGCAACGTGCTATGCGTGCTGGTGCTAAGGGTATCAAGATCCAAGTTGCTGGTCGTTTGAACGGTGCTGATATGTCACGGGTTGAATCATACTCTGACGGAACTGTTCCATTGCATACATTACGTGCTGACATTGATTACTCATGGGATGAAGCCCACACGACTTATGGGGTTTTGGGTATCAAGACCTGGATCTACCGTGGAGAAGTATTGCCAGCTAAGAAAAACAAAGCATAAGGAGGGAAGGAAAACATGCTAGTACCAAAGCGAGTAAAACACCGTAAGGTTCAACGTGGTCACATGCGTGGTGAAGCCAAGGGTGGCAAGACAGTTAACTTTGGTGAATTCGGTTTACAAGCCTTAGATTCACACTGGATTAGCAACCGCCAAATCGAAGCCGCACGTATTGCGATGACTCGTCATATGAAGCGTGGTGGTAAGGTTTGGATCAAGATCTTCCCTCACCACTCGTACACAAGCAAAGGTGTTGGTGTCCGGATGGGTAATGGTAAAGGTGCTCCAGAAGGTTGGGTTGCACCAGTTAAGCGTGGCAAGGTAATGTTTGAAGTTGCAGGTGTTCCTGAAGAAGTTGCACGTGAAGCTTTGCGTCTTGCCGGTAACAAGTTGCCAGTTCGCACTAAGATTTTACAACGGGAAGTAGGTGGAGAATCTAATGAAGACTAAAGATTACGTACAAGAACTAAATGGATTAACCACTGATCAATTGCAAAACCGGGAAAAGGAACTGAAGGAACAATTGTTTAACTTACGTTTCCAATTAGCAACCGGGCAATTGGAAAACACTGCAAGCCTGAAGACTGTTCGGAAGGACATTGCACGGGTTAAGACTGTTCTTCGCCAACAAGAATTAAACAAGTAACGAATACGAAAAGGAGGATTACGCATGAGTGACGAACGTAATGCACGCAAGGTGTACCAAGGTCGTGTTGTTTCTGACAAGATGGACAAGACGATCACGGTTGTGATTGATACTTACAAGAGTGCACCGATCTACGGAAAGCGTGTTAAGTACTCAAAGAAGTTCTACGCACACGATGAAAACAACGAAGCACATATTGGCGACACTGTTCAAATCATGGAAACGCGGCCTTTATCAGCTAAGAAGCGCTTCCGTTTAGTTAAAGTCGTTGAAAAGGCTATCGTGCTTTAATTTAAATCTAAAATTCGTATTCTAATTCTTACATATTGATGGAAGGAGGACACTAACCGTGATTCAACAAGAAAGTCGGTTAAAAGTCGCAGATAACTCTGGTGCCCGTGAACTTTTAGTAATTAAGATCCTGGGTGGCTCCCGTGTTAAGACTGGTAATATTGGTGACGTTATTGTTGCTACTGTTAAACAAGCAACACCAGGTGGCGTTGTCAAAAAAGGTGACGTTGTTAAGGCTGTTGTCGTACGGACTAAGCATGGTTTACACCGTGCTGACGGTTCATACATTAAGTTTGACGAAAACGCTGCCGTTTTGATTAACAACGATAAGAGTCCTAAGGGTACTCGGATTTTCGGACCAATCGCCCGTGAATTACGTGATGATGATTACATGAAGATCATCTCACTTGCCCCAGAAGTTCTATAAAATACCGATAATAAGGAGGTGCACACATGTTCTTAAAAACAGGTGACAAAGTTCGCGTTATTGCCGGTAAGGACAAGGGTCAAGAAGGTACTGTTAAGAAGACTCTTGCAAGTGAAAACCGGGTTATCGTCGAAGGTGTTAATGTTGTCAAGAAACACCAAAAGCCTAGCAATGTAAATCCTAATGGTGGGATTATCGACCAAGAAGCTCCAATTAATGCTTCAAACGTTATGCTTCTTGATCCTTCAACTAACGAACCAACTCGTGTTGGCTACCAAGTAGTTGATGGTAAGAAAGTCCGGGTGGCTAAGAAGTCCGGTCAACAAATTGATTAATTTTAGGGAAAGGAGGAATTATAACTAATGGAAAACCGTTTAAAAGCTATGTACGAAAGCGAAGTTCGCCCATCATTAATTGAAAAGTTTAACTACTCTTCAGTGATGGCCGCACCTAAGATTGAAAAAGTTGTTTTAAACATGGGTGTTGGTGATGCAACTACCAACTCAAAGAACCTTGATGAAGCCGTTGAAGAATTAGGTTTGATTTCTGGTCAAAAGCCTTTAATTACTAAGGCTAAGAAGTCAATCGCTGGTTTCCGTCTTCGTGAAGGAATGGCAATTGGTGCGAAAGTTACTCTTCGTGGTGATCGGATGTACGATTTCTTAGATAAATTGATCAACGTTTCATTACCACGGGTTCGTGATTTCCACGGGGTTAGCAACAAGGCCTTTGATGGTCGTGGTAACTACACTCTTGGAATTCGTGAACAATTGATTTTCCCTGAAATTGATTATGATAATGTTAAGCGGGTTCGTGGTTTAGATGTTGTAATTGTTACAACGGCTAATTCAGATGAAGAATCACATAAATTGTTGGCACAATTAGGTATGCCATTCGCTAAGTAATAGGAGGTTCCACAATTGGCTAAAAAATCATTAATTGCTAAAAACAAGCGTCCGGCCAAGTTCTCAACCCAAGCTTACACGCGTTGTGAACGTTGTGGTCGTCCGCACTCAGTTTACCGTAAGTTCCACCTTTGCCGGCTTTGTTTACGTGACTTGGCCCACAAGGGACAAATTCCTGGTATGAAGAAGGCTAGTTGGTAAACTAAATCCACGACAAGGAGGAAATACATAGATGTCTATGAGCGATCCAATTGCAGATTTTCTTACACGGATTCGTAACGCCAACATGGCCCACCACGAATCAGTAGAAGCACCTGCATCAAAGATGAAGAAGGACATTGCTGAAATCTTAAAAAATGAAGGTTTCATTCGCGATGTTGAATATGTAGAAGACAACAAGCAAGGCATCATCCGCGTATTCTTGAAGTACGGTAAGGATGGCGAACGTGTAATTACTGGCCTTAAGCGGATTTCAAAGCCTGGTCTTCGTTCATACGTAAAAGCTGACGCTGTGCCAAAGGTCTTAAACGGTTTGGGTATTGCTATTGTTTCAACTTCTAACGGGGTTGTAACTGATAAGGTAGCCCGGGCTCAAAAGGTCGGTGGCGAAGTGATTGCTTACGTTTGGTAAAATATAATACGAAGGAGGTGTACGCATGAGTCGTATTGGTTACAAAGAAATCGATTTACCAGAAGGTGTTGAAATTTCTCAAGACGGCAATGTTGTAACGGTTAAGGGACCAAAAGGAACTTTAACTCGTGAAATTTCTCCATTAATCACGATGAAGATTGATGGAAATGTGGTTACTTTCACTCGTGATAGTGACGTTAACACTGTTCGGGCCCTACATGGTGCTACCCGTGCGAATGTCGCTAACATGGTTGAAGGGGTTACTAAGGGCTTCAAGAAGACGATGAAGTTGGTTGGTGTTGGTTACCGGGCCCAATTTAAGGGAACAACTTTGACTCTAACAGTTGGTTACTCAAACCCTGTTGAAATGGAAAAACCAGAAGATCTTGAAGTTGCTGTTCCAGATAACACGACCATTGAAATTAGTGGTATTAACAAGGAACATGTTGGTGACTTCGCTGCTGAAGTTCGTGCCGTACGTTCACCTGAACCATACAAGGGTAAGGGTATTCGTTACGAAAATGAACACATTATCCGCAAGGAAGGTAAGACTGGTAAGTAATTTTTAATTCTTACGAGTTAAATTTATTGAAGAAAGATTATTTTAAGAGGTGACAGTTGTGATTTCTAAACCAGATAAGAACAAGATCCGTCAACGGCGCCATAAGCGTGTCCGTGGTAAGATCTCTGGTACTGCCGAGCGCCCACGTTTAAGTGTTTACCGTTCAAACAAGAACATTTACGCTCAAGTGATTGATGACGTAAAGGGTGTAACGCTCGCAAGTGCCTCAACACATGATAGTGAAGTTAGTGGAAACACTAAGACTGAACAAGCTGCTAGCGTTGGTGCTTTAGTTGCTAAGCGTGCGGCTGAGAAGAACATTAGCGTGGTTGTTTTCGATCGTGGTGGTTACCTTTACCATGGTCGGGTGCAAGCCTTAGCTGAAGCTGCTCGTGAAAACGGACTGCAATTCTAATTGAAAGGAGAATTTCCAGTAATGGCATCAACACAATCATATATCGACCCAGCTAAATTGGATTTAGAAGATCAAGTTGTTTCAATTAACCGGATTACTAAGGTTGTTAAGGGTGGTCGTCGTTTACGGTTTGCTGCACTTGTTGTAGTCGGAGACCACAATGGTCACGTTGGGTTTGGGACTGGTAAGGCCCAAGAAGTTCCTGAAGCAATTCGGAAGGCTTCAGCAGCTGCCCAAAAGAACTTGATTAGTGTCCCAATGGTTGGCACGACAATTCCTCACGAAGTCATTGGGACATTCGGTGGAGGAAAGATTATGCTTAAGCCTTCTGCTGAAGGTACTGGGGTTACTGCCGGAGGTGCGGTTCGTAACGTCATGGAACTTGCTGGGGTTGCTGATGTGACTTCCAAGCGTCTTGGTTCCAACACACCAATTAATGTTGTGCGTGCTACATTTGAAGGACTTAAGGCATTGAAGAGTGCTGAAGAAGTATCACAATTACGTGGTGTTTCAGTTGACCATTTGGCAAAATAGGAGGACATAATTATGGCTAAAGTTAAAGTTACTTTAATCCACAGCGTTGCCCACCGCCAACCAACTCAACGGAAGACGATTCAGGCTTTAGGTCTAGGTAAGATTAACAGTTCCAATATCTTGCCAGATAACGCTGCAACCCGGGGAGCAATTTTCAAGGTTGCTCACTTAGTTTCAGTAGAAGAAGTTAAGTAATAAAATATTAGAATAAGGAGGTGCCAACCTAATGAAATTAAACGAATTAAAGCCTTCAGAAGGTTCACGTTTCAAGCGTTTACGTAAGGGGCGTGGTTTATCATCTGGTCATGGTTTCACTTCGGGACGTGGTACTAAGGGTCAAAAGGCTCATGGTAAGACTCGTCTTGGATTTGAAGGGGGCCAAATGCCTCTTTACCGGCAAAAGCCAAAGCGTGGATTTACTAGCATGAGTCACAAGGACTATGCATTAGTTTCTTTAACGACTTTAAATCAATTCGAAGATGGGGCTGAAGTTACCCCAGAAGTATTGGTTGCTAATGGTGTGATCAAGAATGTTAAGAGTGGTGTCAAAGTTTTAGCAAACGGTAAATTAGAAAAGAAGTTAACGGTTAAAGCTAACAAGTTCTCTGATTCTGCTGTTAAAGCGATTGAAGCTGCTGGTGGTCAAGCCGAGGTGATCTAATGTTTTCAACCGTCAAAGATGCATTTAAGGTTAAAGAAATTCGCGGTAAGATTTTCTTTACTTTATTTGTATTGTTTGTTTACCGGTTGGGATCATATATCACTGTTCCAGGCGTCAATGCTGGTGCATTGCAATCCCTTGCTAATTCTGGATTAGCATCAATTTTAAATACCTTTAGTGGTGGGGGACTTTCAAATTATTCCCTGTTTGCCATGGGGGTATCACCTTACATTACGGCCCAAATCGTGGTGCAATTACTCCAAATGGATATTGTCCCTAAATTTGTGGAATGGAGTAAGCAAGGTGAGGTTGGTCGTCGAAAATTGAATCAAGCCACGCGTTGGTTAACCATTGTTCTTGGTTTTATTCAATCAATCGGAATTACGGCCGGTTTTAGTGCGTTAAGCTCAATTAAGTTAGTTGAAACTCCGGGAGTTACTTCATACATTACCATCGGCCTGATTTTAACGGCTGGGACCATGTTTGCGACCTGGCTTGGTGATATGATTACTGAGCGTGGGTTAGGTAACGGAGTTTCTATGATCATTTTCGCGGGTATTTTAGCTCAAATTCCCGGTGGGATTGTTCAATTATGGAACGATCAAATCGCAGGTGAATCTGGTTCCGCTCTTTGGGAAGGAATTGGATTTGTTGCTGTTGTTGTGATTGCATTATTGATTATTGTTCAATTTGTGACTTGGGTTCAACAAGCTGAACGGCGGTTACGAATTCAATATACGCGTCGCACAACCACTGCTCCTGCTAACAGTTATCTTCCTTTAAAGATAAATGTTTCAGGAGTGATTCCAGTTATCTTTGCTGGAGCATTTATTTCTACTCCTCAAACGATTCTAGTGGCATTTCAGCAGGCACATTCTGGGGATACTTGGTATCAAATTTTAACCAGTATTTTTAACCTTTCGTCTGGGCCTGGAATTACCTTATACACTGTTTTGATTGTTGCATTTACATTTTTCTACGCCTTTGTGCAAGTTAACCCGGAAAAATTAGCTGAGAATTTACAAAAACAAGGCAGTTACATCACTGGTGTTCGGCCAGGACGTGGCACGCAAGATTTTGTTTCAAAGCTTTTGATGCGGTTAAGCACGGTTGGTTCTCTTTTCCTTGGATTAATCTCGTTGATTCCGTTATTGGCCAGCGTGTGGTTTGGTCTAAGTGAATCAATTGGTTTAGGAGGAACGAGTTTACTAATCGTTGTCCAAATTGCCTTAGACGTTGTTCGACAATTAAAAGGGATGACAACTAAACGTGAATACGTTGGTTTCATCCATGAGGATAAATAATGGAGGAAATTCCAATGAGTACTATGAATTTGGTTTTGATGGGGTTACCTGGTGCCGGAAAAGGGACGCAAGCGCAATTAATTGTTCAGGAATTTGATGTTCCTCATATTTCGACGGGTGATATCTTCCGTGCAGCAATTAAGAACGAAACGCCTATGGGTATTCAGGCAAAGCAATTCATCGATAAAGGTGAATTAGTGCCAGATGAAGTAACGAATGGAATCGTTAAGGAACGATTAGCTGAAGCTGATACGGCCAAAGGTTTCATGTTAGATGGTTTTCCTCGTAATTTGGTGCAAGCCGAAAGTTTGAACCAAATGTTAGCTGATTCAGGACGGAAATTAGATGCTGTGATTAACATTCATGTTAATCCTGATATCCTTGTGGAACGGTTAAGTGGTCGTTTCATTTGCCGGAATTGTGGGACAACCTACCATCGTCTGTACAATATGCCTAAGGTTGAAGGTACATGTGATGTTTGTGGTCAACATGATTTTTATCAACGTGATGATGATAAACCTGAAACGGTTAAGAATCGGTTAGATGTTAATATCAAGCTTAATACGCCATTGATTGACTTCTATGAACAACAAGGGGTACTTTATAATATCGATGGTGAACAAGACATCGATAAAGTTTATTCCGATGTCAAAAAAGTTCTAACAAGCCTAACGGACTAGGTGTTGTAAACCTTTTGCGGTTATGTTAAACTATTCAAGGTTTATCTAGTTTTGTGGGGGATCAGTGTGTCTTCCACCGTTTTTACGTTTTTTGTTATAACGTTCAAGGAGGAACTGTCAGTGGCAAAAGCCGATGTTATTGAAGTTGAAGGTAAGGTTACTGAAACTTTACCGAATGCGATGTTTAAAGTTGAATTGGAGAACGGGGTAGAAATTTTGGCCCATGTCTCAGGAAAGATCCGGATGCACTATATCAAGATCTTGCCTGGTGATCGGGTGCGGGTTGAAATGTCTCCTTATGATTTGACTAAAGGTCGAATTACCTTCCGGTTTAAATAAACAGATAGATCAAGCATTAGGAGGATTTTCACGATGAAAGTACGACCATCAGTAAAAAAGATGTGCGATAATTGTAAAATTGTTAAGCGGCGTGGTCGGGTAATGGTAATTTGCCAAAACCCAAAACACAAGCAACGCCAAGGTAAATAATTAATAAAGGAGGTGTCTAAATGGCTCGGATTTCAGGTGTCGATTTACCTCGTGACAAGCGAATCGTAATCGGTTTAACATACATCTACGGAATTGGTAACACGACTGCCCAAAAGATTTGTGCAGCTGCGGGCGTATCAGAAGACGTTCGTGTTCGTGACCTTACTCCTGATCAAGAAGATAAGCTTCGGGTTCAAGTTGACCAATTAAAGGTTGAAGGGGACTTACGTCGGGAAGTTTCAATGAACATCAAGCGGCTCCAAGAAATTGGATCATACCGTGGGATGCGTCACCGTCGTGGATTACCTGTGCGTGGACAACACACTAAGAACAACGCGCGGACTCGTAAGGGTAAAGCTGTTGCGATTGCAGGTAAGAAGAAGTAATCAATTTTTAAAGAAGGAGGTAAATTAGTTTATGGCAACTAAAAAAGGTACACGTAAGCGTCGTGTCAAGAAGAATGTCGAAACTGGTGTTGCACACATTCACTCAACTTTTAACAACACCTTGATTATGATTACTGATGTTCAAGGAAATGCTGTGGCTTGGTCTTCAGCTGGTGTTCTTGGATTTAAGGGTAGTCGGAAGTCAACTCCATTTGCTGCTCAAATGGCTTCAGAAGCTGCGGCTAAGCAAGCAATGGAACATGGGATGAAGACTGTTGAAGCTGAAGTTAAGGGTCCTGGTTCCGGTCGTGAATCAGCAATTCGTGCCCTTCAAGCTGCTGGTCTTGAAGTTACGGCTATTCGTGATGTAACTCCAGTGCCACATAACGGTTCTCGCCCTCCAAAGCGTCGTCGTGTTTAAGATGCACCACGATGTTTTAATCGGGCAGGTGCCTTTACAATTGCGATTCACGTTTTGAAAGGGGTAGCAGAGTAGAATGATCGAATTCGAAAAACCAAACATTCACAAAATCGAAGAAACTGACAACTTCGGTAAGTTTGTCGTTGAACCATTAGAACGTGGTTACGGAACGACATTGGGAAATTCACTTCGTCGAGTGATGTTAGCTTCATTACCGGGTGCGGCAATTACTAGCATTCAAATTGATGGTGTTTTACATGAATTTAGTACGGTTGATGGAGTAACCGAAGATGTTACTCAAATCATTTTGAACCTTAAGAAGGTGGCTTTAAGAATTGATGGCGATGACGCTAAGGATCTTGAAGTCGACGTTAAGGGTCCAGCTGAAGTAACCGCTGCTGATATTCAAGGCGATGGTGACGTTTCTATCTTAAACCCTGACCTTCACTTAGCAACAGTTGCTGACGGTGCAGAATTGCATATTAAGATGACTGCTGACAAGGGTCGTGGATATTCATCAGCTGATGATAACAAGGCTAACATGGATATGAGCGCAATCGGTGTTTTACCAATTGACTCAATTTATACCCCAATTGATCGTGTTAACTATACTGTTGAAAACACTCGGGTTGGGCAAAGCAATGATTACGATAAATTGACTTTGGACGTTTGGACTAATGGTTCTTTAACCCCAACTGACGCTATCAGTTTAGCTGCTAAGATTTTAAATGATCATTTAGCAATGTTTGTTAACTTAACTGAAGAAGCCCAAACTACCCAAGTGATGGTAGAACGTGAAGAAACGCATCAAGAAAAGGTACTTGATAAGACAATCGAAGAACTTGATTTATCAGTACGTTCATACAACTGTTTGAAGCGGGCTGACATCCAAACGGTTAAAGACTTAACGGAACGGACCGAATTAGACATGATGAAAGTTCGGAACCTTGGTCAAAAGTCCTTGGATGAAATCAAGTTGAAGTTAGCTGATCTTGGCGTTGGATTCCGTCAAGAAGACTAATATAAGATAAAAAGATTAAAAGGAGGGAGAACTAATGAGTTACCGTAAATTAGGTCGGACTAGTTCCCAACGGAAAGCTTTATTACGTGATTTAACTACTAGTTTGATTGTTAATGGTTCAATCACAACTACTGAACCTCGGGCTAAGGAAGTTCGTAAGACCATGGATCAAATGATCACTTTAGCTAAGCGTGGTGATTTAGCATCTCATCGGAAAGCGGCTGCTTTTGTACGAAATGTTGTTGCTGATGTTAAAGAGGATGGCGACGACATCAAGGTTCAATCAGCATTACAAAGTCTTTTTGAAGACCTTGCTCCTAAGTATGCTGACCGGAACGGTGGTTACACCCGGATCCTTAAGACGATGCCTCGTCGTGGTGATGGCGCTAAGATGGTTATCTTAGAATTGGTTTAATCACTAATAATTAAATACGTAATAAAGAATCACTATGACTGGTGATATAGAGTGTTACGATGATGAAGAGAAATCTTTTAGTCTAGCTCGAATGTCTACGGACGCATCCCAGTTGTAAGTGATTTTTTTTATCCTCTTTTTTTGGTACAATAGTTTAGATATCAATTTGGAGGTGTCAGATGTCACTTGTTGAAGTCCGTAATTTATCTTTTACCTATCCGGATAATGATGAGCCGGTTTTACATGATCTATCCTTTGAAATTGAAGCAAATGAATGGGTTGCCATTATTGGTCATAATGGGAGTGGAAAATCGACTTTAGCACGCCTGATTGATGGCCTTTTGTCTCCTGACCAGGGGACCATTCGGATTGATCAACTGCCTGTAGACAATGATAATCTTTCTTTAATTCATCAAAAGATTGGCTTTGTTTTTCAGAATCCTGATAACCAGTTTGTTGGTGCAACGGTGGCCGATGATATTGCCTTTGGTTTAGAAAATCGGCAGCTTAGCCGACCTGTCATGCAGGATAAGGTCCAAAGGGTCCTAAAGCGAGTTGATATGGTTGATTTTGCTAATCATCAACCAGAACAACTATCAGGTGGGCAAAAGCAACGGGTTGCTATCGCGGGTATCCTGGCTTTGACACCGCAACTTTTGATTTTAGACGAGGCGACCAGTATGTTAGATCCAGAAGGTCGCGCTGAAATTTTGAACTTAATCGTAGAATTACGCCGAGAAAGTAAGTTATCAGTCCTCTCAATTACCCATGATTTGGAAGAGGCGTTATTAGCTGATCGGGTAATATTAATGGACAAAGGTCAAATTATTAAGGTAGGAACACCGCAAGAAACGGTTATGAATCAACAATTGATGGCCTCCCATCACCTTAAACCGGTTTTCGTTCGGCGCTTACTTGATCGTTTGAATGCTGCTGGCATCTCAGCACCGGCTGATGTCAATACTAGTGAACAATTGGAAATGTGGCTATGGAAGCAATTAGATTCAAAGATTTAACATACATTTATCAAGCAAACTCGGTTATGGCTCAGCCGGCTCTTACTAAGATTACGACGACCTTCAAACAAGGGGCGACAACGGCTATTATTGGGCATACTGGGAGCGGGAAATCGACCTTAATGCAATTAATTGACGGGTTAATTCTTCCCACGGCTGGTTCAATCACACTTGGCGATTTGACAATTACAAATGAAACACCGGTTAAAGAATTAGGCAAACTACGACGATTAGTCGGCTACGTCTTTCAATTTCCAGAAAAACAATTATTCGCGGAGTCAGTCCTTGACGACGTCAAATTTGGTCCTTTAAACCAAGGTTTGTCAGATGAGGAGGCACAAGAACGTGCACAAGCGGCCCTCGAACAACTAAACTTTCCCTTAGAATTGTTGAAACATTCACCATTTGAATTGTCGGGTGGGCAGCAACGGCGGGTGGCCATTGCGGGGGTCTTAGCAATGCATCCTGAGATTTTGATCCTTGATGAACCAACGGTCGGGTTAGACCCCGAAGGACAAGCTGAATTATTAACCTTAGTTCGTGATTTACAAGCTCAAGGTTTAACGATCTTAATCGTGACACACCAAATGGAAATTGTGGCGCAATTAGCTGATGAGGTCATGGTTTTAAATCATGGTCAATTGGCTTTCCAAGGCAGTTCACAGGATTTATTTTTACAACCGGACTTGTTAGCTGATAATCATTTACGGTTACCTAAGGCAATTCAATTAGCCACTAATTTAGGACAACGCGGGATAACCTGGGATGGTCTACCGCTGACAACTGCTCAGTTAGCTGATCAAATAATTCAAATGTGGGGGGATCAAGATGAATAATAAAGTTCTGTTTGGTTCCTATGTTCCCACCAATTCTTGGTTACACCGACTTGATCCACGGGCAAAAATCATTGCTTGTTTTTGGTTTGTGATCTTAGTATTCTTCGCTAAAAATTTTTGGACTTATGCATGGTTAACTTTCATTTTGGGCATTGCCATGGTGATGACCAAAATTTCCTTTAAAATGTATTGGAACGGGATTAAAGTCTTAATCGGTTTAATTACCTTTACGGTTGCAATCCAGATCCTCTTTTCTTCTGGCGGAACTGTTTATTGGCAGTGGGGAATCCTAGCTATTACGAGTGGCGGGTTAAAACAGGCCTTAGTAATCATTATGCGGTTTGTCCTAATTATTAATGCATCGACCGTTTTAACCTTGACGACCGAATCTTTGGAATTAGCGACTGGCTTAGAGATCCTTATGAAACCATTGCAGGCCTTGAAAGTACCTGTTAATCAATTAACCATGATGATGTCGATTGCGTTACGGTTTGTTCCCACTTTAATGAATGAAGTGACGACGATCATGAATGCGCAACGTTCGCGAGGAGTTAATTTTAATGAAGGTAGTTTAATTAAACGAATCAAACAATTAGTACCGATCATGGTCCCTTTGTTAGTGAGTTCTTTTAAACGGGCCGATGAATTAGCCACGGCGATGGAAGCACGGGGATATAATCCAGATCAAGCACGTAGTCAGTATCGAGTCATTGCATGGCAACGGCAAGACACACAGGCAATGGTGGCAATGCTTGTGGTTACCATTGCTTTAGGACTATTACGAATCTGGTTATAGGAGGTACGCTTTGTATCGTTATAAAATTACTTTTGCCTATGATGGAGCCGGCTTTTCTGGTTTTCAAATCCAGCCCCATAAGCGAACGGTAGAACAAACCTTAAAAACGGCCGTGAATAAAATTGCCAAGAACCCTGATCCGCCCTTACATGTTATTGGATCAGGACGCACGGATGCGGGGGTTCACGCCCTAAATCAAGTGGCCCATTTTGACATGCCTTATTTAATCCCGGATGAGTCGATGCGGAAGGCCTTAAATAGTATCTTGCCGTTGGATATTCTAGTAAAAAAGGCCGAGCGGGTGCCAAATGATTTTCATGCGCGTTACGATACCCATAGCAAACGGTATCGGTATCGCGTTGATCAAGGCGAATTTGTCAATCCCTTTAAGCGGCTCTACACGGCACATTATAAATATCCGCTGGATTTGGCGAAAATGCAACGAGCAGCTCAAGACCTGTTAGGTGAACATGATTTTACCAGTTTTGTAGCTTCCGGTAGCCAAGCCCAAAGCAATGTGCGGCGGATTGACGATGTCTTGGTTAAACGTGATGAAATCAATCATGAAGTCATTTTTGAATTTGAGGGGAATGGCTTTTTATATAATCAAGTGCGGATTATGGTGGCCTTATTATTAGAAATTGGGAATGGACAACGTCCAGTTGATGATATTCCGCGGGTTTTAGCAGCGAAAGACCGACAAGCAGCGCGGATGACAGCCCCAGCAACGGGACTATATCTCGTTAGGGTGAATTATGCGGATTCACCAGCAAAAAACATTGACGATTGCTGAAATATCAAGTAAACTACTAATTGGTATTTCTTTTCCATTAATTACTCGGTACACAATTAATTGTAAAAGAAAGACAAATATTGGAGGAACTTAATCGTGAGAACGACATACATGGCAAAACCTGGTGAAGTTGACCGTAAATGGTACATTGTTGATGCTACTGACGTTCCATTGGGACGTTTAGCATCAGTTGTTGCCTCAATCTTACGTGGTAAGAACAAGCCAACCTTTACCCCACACGTTGATACTGGTGACAATGTGATCGTTATCAATGCTGCACAAGTTAAGTTAACTGGTAAGAAGTTAAGTCAAAAGATGTACTACCGTCACTCAAATCACCCAGGTGGTTTGAAGAAGCGGTCAGCTGCTGAATACTTAGCTTTAGCCCCAGAACGGATGGTTGAAAAGACTATCAAGGGGATGCTTCCTCACAACCCACTTGGTCGCAAGACTGGGATGAAGTTGCACGTGTACGCTGATGCAAATCACAAGCACGAAGCACAAAAGCCAGAAGTATTAGATATTACGAACTTAATTTAAGGAGGGGACGAAATTGGCTCAACAAGTACAATATAGCGGTACAGGACGGCGTAAGGATTCATCTGCATGTGTTCGTTTGGTACCAGGTTCTGGTAAGATTACTATGAACGGCCGTGCAATCGAAGATTACATTCCGTTTGCTAACTTACGTGCCATTGTAAACCAACCATTTGCAGCAACGAAGACTGAAGGTCAATACGATGTTTTAGTTAACGTTCGTGGTGGTGGTTTCTCTGGTCAAGCCGGTGCTACTCGTCACGGGATTGCTCGTGCCTTGTTAGCTGTCGATTCAGATTTCCGCGATGTCTTGAAAAAGGCTGGTCTTTTAACTCGGGACCCACGGATGAAGGAACGTCGTAAGCCAGGGCTTAAGAAGGCTCGTAAGGCTGCTCAATTTAGTAAGCGTTAAGATACCGATTATCTTATCCATCAAAAGCACTTGTCATTTTGGCAGGTGTTTTTTGTTTCCCGATTTGCATTCAAAATCGAAAAAATTGAAGTATTGTATGATTTGATTTGAATAATTAAGTTATAATGAGAATCAAAATTATATAAAGTAGGTAAATAATTTACAATGGAAGATCAAGGGATTTTAATTGATGAAATAGAGATAAAAAATTTTCGTTCTATCAGAAGTGCAAAAATTAAGGTGGGATCCTATAATATTTTCGTTGGTTTAAATGATGTAGGAAAATCTAATTTGCTTAAGTCGTTAAATTTATTTTTTAATGGTGAAACTGACTATCATAAGAGATTTAATTTTGAAGAGGATTTTTCTTATCTTTTTCCTAAGAAAAGTCATGGAACTCATGAAATTAAAATTAAAATTTCATTTATTCTCCCACCGTCCTATAGAAATGTGAGAAAAGTATGCTGGGAGAAATCATGGAGAACAAATGGATATTTTGAAGAAAAAATTATTGATGTTAACAAAGGAAAAGATATAACGTATGGATCAAACTCAAGGGTTCCTGGAACTTTAAGGAAGATAAAATTTAGATATGTTCCTGCCGTTAAAAGTAGAGATTACTACCAAGGAATATTATCTGATTTATATGAATCCATTTCTTCTAATGAAGCAATAAAAGGTGATAATGGTTCATTAAACGATTCAATACGAAATTTCTCAAATACTATAAAAGAGTATACCGAGGAGATCAGTAATAATGCATTCGAAAAACTTGGTTTAAAA
Source organism: Limosilactobacillus gastricus PS3 (assembly GCF_000247775.1). Taxonomy (GTDB): domain Bacteria; phylum Bacillota; class Bacilli; order Lactobacillales; family Lactobacillaceae; genus Limosilactobacillus; species Limosilactobacillus gastricus_A. The sequence continues at coordinate 3,137 of NZ_AICN01000023.1, read as the reverse complement.
AAGTGAATTGCAAGCTCCTAAAAATTTAAAGCGATATTTTTAGTATCTCTCAAGTTTATAACTACTTATGATGATAATTCTATAGAAGATAGATCAATGAGTATTGATCTAGAAAAAAGAGGAGATGGAATTCAAGCTAGACACATTCCTTTCATCCTAAAATATATTGCCGATGAAGATCAAAAATCAAGGGTGAAATGGGGGAGCAGGATAACAACAATTTGGGCTTATGAAGAACCGGAAAATGGTTTAGAGTTAAAAAAACAATTTGAAATGGCAAAAGATTTTTTTGATTATTCCTCAAAAATCCAAATGTTCATTAGTTCTCATTCACCTGCTTTTTATCTTTATAGTGAGGACAATCGTAATAAGGTTTTCTATGTTTCGAGAGGAAATGATGAGGCAACACATTATGAAACTGGTCAAACAGATGAGTACATAAAAGAAAATATGGGACTAATGCCTTTGGTTGCGCCATATATAAAAGAGGCAAATGAAAAATTAAATGAGGAAAAAGATAGAATCAACGAAATTATTAACAAAAGTCTCACAGATAAAAATACCATATTTGTAGAAGGAAAATATGATAAAAAATATCTTGAGTTGGCTATTAGAGAATTTTCAAAGGAATTAACAAGTTTACTAGATAATCAGGAATTAGTTATATATACAAAGGATGGAGAAGGTGGTTGTGCTGCAATAGTTGATTTTGTAAAAGCTTGGTATTATGCAAAATATGATTCTAAGATATACACAATATTTGATGATGATGACGAAGGAAGAAAATATTATCAGGAGATTAAAGAATTTTTTAGAGATAAAAAGATTAATAATCGTAGAGGAAAAGTAAATATTAATTTTTGGTCCCTCACTGATGATATGAAACAAATGAGAAAAGATAGAATTCTATTTAACTTAGAAGTAGAACATCTTCTATCCTCAACAATTTGGAGTGATATAAAAGAATACAGTTATTTTGAAGATAAAGATGATAATGAATTATCAGAAATCTTGAAAAATAAATTAAGTAGAGATAAGTCTATTGATAACTTATTAAAAGAGTTAGTTTCTCAAAATCCTCAAATGGAACACATACTTGAATACAATCCTGGCCATTCTAAAAAAGGACAAATTTTTAATCTTGTAAATAATTCAAAGATATCAAAGACAGAGTTATTAGGTAATTTCAAACCTACGATAAAAGAATTAGAAAAACATTTTCTTTAAAAAATTTTGATTTTTCTATCCACCAGAAATAGAGGAGCATATGTCTTCTTTAACGTCGCCCTTTTCGGTATACTTAAAAGGCAATTTTTACCTATGGGAGGATTTATCGATGGTTTCAATTGGTCGTTTTTCGCAAATCAATGCCTTGCTGCAATCTAAGACAGTAGTAGTGTCAGCCTTGCCCTTTATTATTGGTTTTCTGTATGCGGGGGTAACTTATCATCAAATTAATTGGTGGGGGTCATTTTGGTTATTAGTGGCCTGTGTGGCTTTTCATTTTGCTGTAAATGCCCATAACCAGTTATCAGATTACTATCGCTTCCATAAAGATCAACAAATTGAAGGAAGCCACAATAATGTAATTCAACGGTTTCAAATCCCATTGTGGGTGGCCAAATTGACGATTATCAGTCTTGTAATTTTTACGGCGATCATTGGCCTAACCCTGGTTTACCAAACGGGTGTGTTACTTTTAATTATAGGGATCATTAGCTTTCTGGTGGGATATTTCTATTCCGGTGGGCCTTATCCAATTTTAAAGACCCCTTTAGGCGAACCCGTTTCTGGAATCACGATGGGATTCAATATTGTGATTTTAGGGACTTACATTAATGTTGCGACAACAGTACACGTTGATGGGGCCTTTTTAGGCCGTATGTTACTAGTGGCCTTGCCAACGATTTTGGTGATCAGTAATCTTATGTTAGCTAATAATATAAGCGACCTTGTAGAGGATCAACGGATGGGGCGGCATACCTTGATTACTTTTATTGGTCAGGTTAATGGCTGTCGGTTGTGGCGAATTTGTTACTACCTGGCTTATCTGGCTATTGCCGTTGGGATTGGAAGCCATGTTTTACCATTTTCTACGATTGTGGTTTTCTTGACCTTTCCAATCGTAGAAAAGAAGATTAATGAATTTATCCACGATCCTGACAAAGCAACCACTTTTTTAAATAGTATTCAAATTATCTTATTAATCTTAGTTAGTGAGATTATCGGCTTGATGCTAAGCTTGATCTAATTCTTTTGTGAAAGGATAGACAAATTACTTGTAACCGTTTGCGAATTTCGGTAAAATAGTACCCGTAAATGTTAAATAAATCACAAACGGAGGACAAATCATGTCTAAGAAAGTTGCTTTAGTTACGGGAGCTGGTCAAGGGATTGGAAAGGCAATTGCTGAACGATTAGCTAAAGATGGGTTTGCGGTGGCTGTTTTGGCGCGCCATGCTGATAAGCTAAACGAAGTAGTGGCAGAAATCGAAGCTAATGGCGGAGAGGCTTTTGCCGTAACAGCTGACGTTGCGAAGCGGGATGAAGTATTCGCGGCCGTTGACCAAGTGGTTGACCACTATGGTGATTTAAATGTCATGGTTAACAATGCAGGGGTTGCTCCAACAACCCCGATTGATACAGTTACTCCAGATGATCTTGATTATGTCTACGGCATTAACGTTGGTGGAACGATTTGGGGGATCCAAGCTGCTCATGCTGCTTTTAAGAAGCTTGGTCACCCTGGCAAGATCATTAATGCGACTTCCCAAGCCGGGGTCGTTGGTAACCCGAACCTAACCGTTTATTCTAGTTCCAAGTTTGCCATTCGGGGGATTACTCAAGTTGTGGCCCGGGAATTAGCAGAAGAAGGAACCACGGTTAATGCCTTTGCACCTGGGATTGTTAAAACCCCAATGATGTATGACATTGCTCACCAAGTTGGTAAGAATGCTGGAAAGAGTGATGAATGGGGAATGCAAACCTTTGCTAAGGATATTGCCTTAGGTCGACTTTCCGAACCAGAAGAAGTGGCTAGTGCAGTTGCCTTCTTAGCTGGACCAGATTCAGATTACATTACCGGACAAACCCTAGAAGTTGATGGTGGGATGCAATTCCACTAAAAAAGCGAACCG
>NZ_AICN01000024.1:0-37462 GCF_000247775.1 Limosilactobacillus gastricus PS3 | reverse complement strand
GAATTTTCACCGGCCTCTTTTTCTAATCTTTAACTTTCGGACTAGCATTTAGGTTATTTACGGTATTAACCATCGATAAGAAATTATCGGCATCCAAACTGGCCCGGCCAATTAAAACACCATCAATATCACGCTTGCGCATTAATTCCTCAATATTATCAGGATTAACACTGCCACCATACAAGATCCGAATCTTATCGGCAACCTCATAAGAATATGAATCCGCAATGGTTTGCCGAATTTGGCGACATCCTTCTTCGGCTAAGATCGGGTTAGCATGTTGACCCGCGCCGACCGCCCAACTCGGTTCATAGGAAATGATAATGTTTTTTACTTGGTCAAAGGAAACATCGTGTAAGACATTCATCAATTGGGCAAAGACATAGTGGACACTTCCCCCATGTTCCTTCTGCACCATCGTCTCATCGGTACAAATAATCGGCGTCATCCCAGCTTGTAAGGTTGCGATAACCTTTTGGTTAACCATCTGGTTCGATTCATTAAACATAGTCCGCCGTTCAATATGACCTAACAAAACATAATCGACCCCCGAATCTGCCAACGCTTTCGGGCTAATTTCACCAGTATAGGCCCCTTCAAACTCCTTAAAGGCATTTTGGGCAATAATTTGCACGTCAGAATCTTTAGCAGCGACAGCCATCGAATGCAGGGCTAAGGTCGTCCCCGCAATCCCCACTTCCAGTTGGTCAAACGATGGTAGTTTTCCTTTAATTTGATTAATAAAGTCAACGGATTCTTGCACATTCTTATGCATCTTCCAGTTGGCCGCCACAAATGGTTTTCGCATTGTTATTTGCTCCTCGTTAATTTTTCTACTCGTAGAATAGCTTAATTTAAACGGAAAAGCAATGTATCTATCAATAGCTTAACCAACTTCGCGCTCCCGATCGACCACTTCCCGGATAATCATTTCAGCAATTTCATCGGGAGTGTAAGCATCCGTTTGGATTTGCATATCACAAACATTTTGGTAATGTTCAGCCCGTGCATCAATCATTTCCTGCACGTGCTTAGTACTAAAGTCTTCTTTTAAAAGCGGCCGATTAGGATCATTATCTACCCGCGCCACCGTCGTTTCTGGATTCGCTTTTAATAAGACGACTAAAGCATCATCATCAGTTAAAGCGGCCACGTTATCTTCTCGAATCGGGGTTCCCCCACCGGTTGCCAGGATTCCTTCTTGATTTAAACACTCCAGCAAGAGGTCATGTTCAATTTGACGGAAGAAAGTTTCTCCATTGGTTTCAAAAATGACTGGAATTGGCCCGGCTTGCTCCACGATAACATCATCTAAATCCGTCACCGGGAGATTCATCTTTTGCCCTAATAAACGGCTCACGGTGGTCTTTCCGCTACCCATAAAGCCCACTAATACAACTTTCATTCCTCATTCTCCTTTAGTAATAATTTCGTAGTCACGCAAGACTTGGCGTGCTTGTTCTCTGTCATTGGCGGTACTAAAAGTTAATTGCAAGATGCCATCAATTTCTTCGCGAATTTCTAAAATATGCAAATTAACTAAATTTAAACCAGCTTGCGACACCCGACGCGTCACATCAGCTAAGGCGCCCACCTGATCGGCAATATTTACAAATAAATCATATTGTCCGGGAACGGCGCCTACTTTGTCAGGGCCTAATTGATCGCGGCTAACTTTGGCCTGTTTAAAGAAGTCAAAGATTGCAGCTTGATCGCCCTGATCGATCCAGGTTTCAACCGTCGTTAATTCAGCTTGAAATTGATGCAATTGTTCCTTAATCATCGTCGGATTATTCAGTAAAATGGCACTCCACATGGTTGGATCCGCCGAAGCAATTCGGGTAATCGACTTAAAGCCCCCGGCTGCTAGGCGCATGCCTAAGGGATCACCTTGAAAAGTCCTTTCGGTTTGATTAACTAAGGCTGAGGCGATCACATGCGGAACATGGCTTATCTGGGCCACAATCTTATCGTGTTGCGGTGCGGTGACTTGGAGCCACTTTGCATTCGTTGCTGCCAATAAATCCTGTAACTTGTCTAATTGTTGTGCACTGGCCGCGTTTAAAGGAATCTGAAAATAAAAAGCATTCTCAAAGAGATTGGCCCGTCCTGCCCAAACTCCGGTTTTGTGCGAACCTGCCATGGGGTGTCCGCCAATAAAATTGACTGCTTGGTCTTTAAAAGCCTGGGCAGCTTTCATGACCGTTTGTTTGGTGGACCCAACATCAGTAATTAAGACGCCAGTTTTTAAGGACTGGTGACTTAAGTCTTGAATGTCCTTAATAATTTGAGAAACTGGTCCGGCAAAGATAATGACATCCATTTCCGCCACTTGATCCCAATTAGCCACCACTTGGTCAATTACTTGGTTTTGCATTGCATAATCAAGACTCGCTGAATTTAGATCATCACCTAGGATTTGCACATCGGGGTGCTGTAACCGAATGGCTCGCGCAAGGGAACTGCCAATTAAGCCCAAACCTTTAATTAATACTTTCGTCATGCCTGGCCCCCTAATAAATGATCTAAATCCGCAAAGAAAGTAGGATACGAGACTTTAATCGCCGCTTCATTTGCTAAGGTCAACTGTTCGTCAGCCGTTAAGGCCGCAATTGCATTCATCATTCCCAAACGATGGTCCCCGTAAGAATCTAATTGGTGATCCTGAATATCCCAGGCTGGACGTCCTTGAATAATCATCCCATCCGGCAATTCTTCGACCGTCACCCCTAATTTCCGCAGCTCGGCAACCACGGTGGCGATCCGATCAGTTTCTTTCACCCGGAGCTCTTCGGCGCCTCGAATGACACTTTGCCCCTGGGCTCGAGCCGCCAACAGTGCCACCAATGGTAATTCGTCAATGACAGCTGGAATGTCTGCAGCCCCAATTTCAATTGGGGCTAAGTCACTTGTTCTGATGGTTAAATCACCCAATGGCTCCCCGTCAGATGGTTTGGACGTGATTCTTAAATCAGCCTGCATCTTTTGGAGCACTTGAAGGATTCCAGTCCGTGTCGGGTTTAAATTAACATTTGTGAGCGTAATTGTAGAATTTGGCGTAATCGCCCCCGCCACTAAGAAGAAAGCGGCGGATGAAATATCACTAGGTACCACTACTGATTGTCCCCGTAATTTGGGCTGGGGTTGAACGGTAATGGTTAAACCATCGGACGCAGTTTCTATCTCGGCTCCAAATTGACGCAGCATTATTTCCGTATGATTCCGCGTTGGTAATAATTCCTTAATCGTTGAAGGTCCATCCGCTTGCAAGGCCGCCAAGATCAAGGCACTTTTGACCTGAGCGCTTGCTACTTTCAATTGGTAATTGGTTGCATGTAAAGGCTGACCAATGACGGTCGCTGGGAGCGTTCCAGCCGGACTTAAGTCAATCCGACCACCAAATTGGCTTAAAGGTTCCGCGACCCGTTTCATCGGCCGTTTTTGTAGGGAATCATCACCTGTTAAATGACTCTCAAAGGGTTGCCCAGCTAACAGACCCATCATTAAACGGGTGGTGGTCCCAGAGTTTCCCATATCTAAGGGATGACTAGCAGCTTTTAAGCCTCTTAACCCCACCCCATGAATGGTTACCTGAGTTCCTGTCTGCTCTATTTGGACGCCTAAGTCCCGAAAAGCTTGCAAGGTTGATAAACAATCTTCACCGGTCAAAAAATTTTCAATCTGGGTTTCCCCTTCACTAATTGAACCAATCATCAGGGCCCGATGGGAAATACTTTTATCTCCAGGAACTTGCAAGGTCCCCTGGAGTCCTTGGGGGGCGGTTGGTAAAATTTTCAAAGCTAATCATCCTCCTTAATCTGGTATCGGCACCAGACCATTGGTACCTCAATGCGCGCAATTTGACGCTCATATGGCATTAAAGTAATTAATTGTTCATTAGTTAAGGCATATTGGCCATTCTTCCGATATTCTTGATAGGCCAAATATTTACTGGGGGCGGTTTGGACTTGCACGTCTGGAATATATTGTTCTAACAGCCGTGCCGTCGCCGCATGCGTATAGCCTACTTGATTGGCCACTAGGGTATTTTCCAGTAGCACCAAGGGATCGAGATCATAAATAAAGGTCTCTTTTAAGGCCAACTGGCGTAAATAAAGATAATGAACATCTCCCCAAGCTAATTGCAGTTGCTTGGACTGAAAGGCGGCCGGAATCAATAATTGATCGCCAGCATAATCACTTAAATTCATTAAAATATGTTTAAATGAAGCATGCAGGCTAATTGTCCAATCCTGATCAGAATGCTTTTGGACAAAATATTCGGCTGCCCGATTACTATCCGTTTGTTGGGGACCTAAAGTGTGAATTACCGTCATTTAATATTCCTTAAATTCATTGCGATAGCGTTGGACATCCGCTTGTAACCGCTGGAAATTGCTAGCGTTAAAGGTCTCGAGTAAGGACTTCGCTAATTCGATTGCCACCACATTTTCGATGACAACTGATGCCGCTGCAATGGCTGTCGTGTCCGAGCGTTCCACATTGGCTTTAACAACTTTTTTGGTGTTCACATCAACCGTTTGGAGCGGATGATAGAGGGTCGGAATTGGCTTCATGGCTGCATTAACCACAATTGGCATCCCGTTACTCATCCCCCCTTCAATTCCACCGAGATGGTTGGACAAGCGAGTCCAGCCTGAGTCTTGGGACCAATCTATGGCGTCCATCACTTGGCTACCAAAGCTCGTAGCGGCGTCAAAGCCATCTCCAATACTAACTCCTTTCATGGCGTTCATACTCATGACAGCACCCGCTAGTTTGCCATCTAGTTTTGTATCATAAGAAACGTAGGAGACAATTCCGGCTGGATAATCTTCCACCACCACTCGGATCAAGCCACCAAGGGTATCGCCTTGTCGCTTGGTTTCATCAATCAATTCATGAATTTCTTCGACTTTACTTTGATCCAACACTCGCATGTCATTTTGACTAATTGCGGAGCGAATAGCATCCACATCCGTTGTTAAATCGCCCGCGGCCGAGACCGGCCCCACCTGTTTAACATAGCCCACTAACTTAACTCCTAGTTGGTTTAAGAGTTGCTGGCAAACATTTCCAACAGCCACGCGAATCGCGGTTTCGCGAGCCGAAGAGCGTTCCAAGACATTGCGTAAATCCTTATGACGATACTTCATCCCCCCGACTAAATCAGCGTGACCCGGACGAGGCTTTTCCACCCGCCGGACAGAATTTTCGGGCGTAGCAGGCGCCACCGGATCCATAATTTGTCCCCAGTTGCCATGGTCTCGATTTCTAACCACTAGTGCCACGGGCCCCCCATCGTGATTTGATGACGGACCCCACCAACAATTTCCACCGTATCGTGTTCGATCTGTTGCCGGTTTCCACGTCCATACCCACCTTGCCGGGAAGCTAAGGCCGCATTAATTTCATCAACATCTAAATGTAAGCCTGCTGGAATTCCTTCAATAATCGCTGTTAATTGGGGACCATGTGATTCCCCAGCCGTAATGTAATGCATAGTCATCTCCTATTCTTGAATCTTTTTAGCTTCATCCATTAAGGTTTGATATACCTGTTGGATTTGTTCCGTATAGAAATCATTAGTATTCCACCGGGCTACCTTACGCAAAACTTCTTCTTCTCGCGCAGGATTAAAGATTGGTAATTGATGGGCTTTCTTATATTCACCAATTTTAGCCGCCACTTCAAAGCGTTTAGCAATCAAGGCCACTAATTGTTCGTCCACTTCATCGATTTGTTCCCGATATTCTTCTAAAGGATTCATCTTCTTCACCTCACAAGTAAATAAAAAGGCCAGCCTGACTAGAAATTATCCTAATCAAGCTGGTCAACGATCATCTTTACTATCGATTGGTTGCGCATGCTGATTAGGTGACCAGCATGCCATAATGAAAACTGGCGATACCCGGTCTAGACGTGACGCCTAGATCAGTTGATCTAGGCGCTAGTTAAAGTAAGCACCACCAATAAAATATAAGTTTTGTCGCTTAAGTTGGTTTTTCATTATGAACACCGCTCTTTTCTAAATGGTATAATCATTAAAACATTTCTAATATATACTGTCAATGCTTGTTAAATAAAACTTTTGCTCCTTTCTATTCATTGCTATAATAATACTCAGATTTATCCGATTGTGATGGAGAGATATAAATGGTAACTGTAAAACAAATTTTAAATGAGAATCCACAATTAATGGACCTCCTTTTAGAAGGCAACTTTGGGATTGAGTTAGAACAACACCGGATTTTAACCGATGGTCAACTAAGTCGCTACCCTTATCCACAAGTCTTTCGTAGTCGCCGCCACAACCCCTACTTGAAAACTGACTTTTCTGATACCATGACTGAAATTGCTAGTGCTCCGACCCTGGGAGCGACGGCGGCAGTCAAAAATACTAAGATCCTCCAACAAATTGTTCATGATCAATTACACGAAGATGAACGCTATTGGCCCTTGAGTGTTTTGCCCGAATTAAATGATGCTGATCTGGAATACGCTGGTCATAATAATACCCGTCATTGGATGGACGATTACCATGATTACCTTCAAGAAAAATATGGGACAGTGCGCCAAATTATGACGGGCGTTCACGTAGGTTATAGCTTGAACGATTCATTAATTTATGGTCTCTATCACCATGGCTTTAAGGAAAAGTATGCGTCAATGACTGAATTTCGGAATGAAATTTATTTCCAATTAGCGCAAGGCTTCGTCCTCAACCGTTGGTTATTCACCTATCTCTTTGGCTGTTCACCACTATTAACCAATCGGCCAACGGATCTGCCAGCAGAAATTCAAGGACCAATGCGGAGTTTCCGGAGTAGTAAATACGGCTATGCTAATCTACCTGACGAAGAAGTGGCTTATGGCAGCTTTGACCAATTTATTAATCAGATTCAACAATATGTTGATGATGGCACCTACTTCTCCCATCATGAATTTTATGGCCCCGTGCGCTTAAAGACGCCGGCAGATACCTTAGCCGATATCAAAAATAATGGGACGCGCTGGATTGAAATTCGGGCTTTTGACTTAGATCCTCTTTCCCGTTCCGGAATTAGCAACGATACACTTAATTTCTTAGAATTATACCTGACTTATACCTTAACCTTGGAAGAACCGGCTGAATTGAATGCGCGCTTAGTCGAAGCCGTGGAGCTTAATAACCAAGTGGCCCTTCAGAACCCAACCGAACAATTTGACTGGGTTAAGGATCGGGCGAGTGAATTATTAGACCAAATAGAAGCTTTCGCCGATGAAGTTAACGCGCCAAAAATTTATCAAGACGCCCTTTTGTTCACCCGGCGGCGGGTTGAAGATCCCAGTTTGACCATTAGTGGTCAGATCATGGAAAAATTAATTAGTCCGGAAGACTACCTGAATTACGGTCTTTTGATTGCTAATGATCGTTTCAGCATGAACCGGCACTATGAACACCCGATTGAGGTTTTAAAGGACCAATATCCCGAGAATACTCAACAACTTCTCAGGGCTGCGATTGAAATGGGCGTAACCGTTATTTTTGAAGATGATAGCCACTTTGAACTCTCCGTGGGTGATCATCTGGAATTCTTTGATAAAACGATTAAATTTATCTTCCCAGAAGGACCGGAGCAATATTTAGCTAACATGTTCCCAGAATTAGCCGAGCTAACGGATGAGAAACCATAGGAGGATCCCTTGAAACCGACGCAACAATTACAGATTTTAAAAGATATCATTGGGATTCCTAGTGAAAACCAAAATGAAGCCGCTGTCGCTGATTATATTGAGCAGCTCTTCACCCCTTTTTCGAACGTTCAGATCGATCGTCTCAATTATGCTCCCGGTCGGGATAATATTATGGTTACGGTTGGCAATGGCCAGCCAACTTTAGTTTTAACCGGGCATATGGATACGGTTAAAGCCGGCGATTTAAAAAAATGGACGAGTGACCCTTTCCAAGCCGAAGTCCGCAATGGGAAACTGTATGGGCGCGGTGCCTCTGATATGAAATCCGGGCTGGCCGCGATTATTGTAACCCTTTTAGAAATTGTGCAAAGTGGTCAACCGGTGACCGGCACAATCAAATTAATTGGTACGGTTGGAGAAGAAACCGGCGAATATGGCGCGGCCCAAGTCACAAAGGCCGGCTGGCTTGATGGGGCTGATGCAGTAATTATTGCCGAACCGAACTCCGGTTTCCATGAAATTACTTATACGGCTAAGGGAGTGATCGATTATCGGGTTACTTCCAAAGGTAAATCAGCTCACAGTGCCCGGCCTCATTTAGGCATTAACGCCATTGATAAACTATTACTATTTTATCAGCGGATGCAAACGGCCATGCAACAGTTCGATCAAGTGGATCCCGTCCTCGGCGAAGTGGTGCATAACGTTACCCTCATTAAGGGTGGTGAACAAGTAAATACCATCCCCGAAGATGCCAGTTTAATGGGTAATATTCGGACGATTCCGATTTACCCGAATCAGATGTTTTATGATGTAATTGAGGGCTTAATCGAAGATTTAAACCAGGACCCCACGACAGACTTAAAACTTGAATATAGCTTCCCAGAAGAAGCGGTTCCCGGGCGGGCTGATTCTCCTTTAATGAAATTAGCGCAAACGGTCTATGAAGACCTTTTTGGTTTTATTTCCGAACCCGTCGGCGCAGTTAGCGCTAATGAAGCCGCTGAATTTGTTCATGCCCAGGGTGATTTTGACATTATTGACTTTGGGCCAGGATCAGAAACCTCGCACGCGATTGATGAATATGTGCCGGTATCTGATTATCAAAAAGCGATTGCCTTTTATCATGCCTTTATCCAGGCCTTCTTTACCAAAGAATAGCATCGCGGTATAATAAAATAAATTATATGTACTAGGGGTGCTTCTTTGCGAAGTCGAGATGTAAGCAAACTTACAAACCCTTTGAACCTGTTAAGTTAACACTTGCGAAGGAAAAGTGCAGTTCGAGTTTTATCCAATCCCAACTCAATTCCCCTCGCGTGGAATTGAGTTGTTTTTATTAGAGGAGGAAGTTCAATGACGGATTTTATAACAGAGCTGAAAGCTACCAATCCGATCGTAATGACGGTAGCCAATACCATTACCTCTGGCGATGTGGCCAACGGTCTCAATGCCATCGGGGTCTCACCGATTATGCCTAGTGCTCCTGAAGAAGCGGAAGCGATGGTCAACATTGCTCAAGGGGTGACCATCAATGTGGGTTCCATTAATCAGGAGCAATTTCGCCAAAGTCAGTTAACTTGTAAAGCAGCCAATTCACAAGGCAAGCCCTTAGTTTTAGATCCAGTTGCCGTCGCCAGCAGTCCCTATCGAAGCCAGGTAGTTGATACTTTGCTACGTGACTATGATTTTTCTGCTATCCGGGGGAATGTCGGTGAAATTGCCTTTTTAGCTGGCGTTGCCTGGGACACTCATGGGATTGATGCCGGGGGTGACGAAGTTGATTTTGAACAACTCACTACGATTGTGAAGACCTGTGCGCAAAAATACCATACGATCGTCATCATGACCGGTGAAATTGACTACATCAGTGATGGGAAAACTGTTAAATCGGTTCCTTATGGGACACCAGCTTTTGCAACCCACGTTGGCACGGGTGACTTATTATCTAGCCTCGTCGCCGCCTTTTTAACCGTTGCGTCGACCGATGAATATTTAGAAGCTGCCTACCAAGCCGCCCTCACCTTTGCCCTTTGCGGACAAAAAGTCAACGATAAATTACCAGGACAATGGTTTAACGGGCTGCTCAATGAACTATATTTAGTATCTAATGATAAAATCAATCACTGGGAAAAGGAGGAACTTCATCATGGTTAATGAATTCCCACAAGCTTTATCAATCGCTGGTTCCGATAGCGGTGGTGGGGCTGGAATGCAAGCGGATCTCAAGACTATGCAAATGCGACATGTTTTTGCCACGGCCGTCCTAGTCGCCATCACTGCCCAAAATACCCTAGGCGTTCAGGACTCCATGCCCCTGCCCCCCGCGATGATTGATGCCCAATTCGCCTCTTTAAATGATGATCTCCAGATTCGCGCCTGCAAAACCGGTATGTTGGCCGATGTTCCAACCGTGGAGTGCGTTGCGGCTAATTTACAAAAGTATGATTTTGGTCCTGTCATAGTTGACCCGGTAATGATCGCTAAAGGCGGTGCCCCCCTCCTAACTGACGATGCAATCGAAACTGTTAAAAAACACTTATTACCCCTGGCAACTTTGATTACGCCTAACTTGCCAGAAGCCGAACGCCTGACTGGAATGCAGGTTGACTCTAAGGAAGAAATGGTAACAGTTGGGCATCAACTCCAAGATCTCGGGGCTAAAAATGTCTTAGTCAAAGGTGGTCACTTTGATCAATCGGGCCTAGCCCAAGATTTTGTGCTCTTAGCCAATGACGAATCCTTTTGGATGACCAGTCCGCGCTTTGATACGATCCGGACTCACGGCACTGGCGATACCATTTCGGCTTGCATCACCGCAGAATTGGCGAAGGGCGTTCCCTTGGAAACAGCGATTCGAACCAGCAAGGCTTATGTCACCGCGACGATTCGCGATGGAATTGAAGTTGGTCATGGTCATGGGCCATTAAATCACTGGGCTTTATAGGAGGTTTCACCATGCAATTTAAACCTGAGATGCTCCACTGTTACCTCATCGGTGGTTCCCAAGACGTGGATCACGATCCAACAAAGTTTCTCTTGAAACTCACCACGGCTTGTCAAGCTGGGATCACTGCTTTTCAATTCCGAGAAAAAAGTGACCTCGTGGAATATGACGTTTACGCGCTAGGCTTTCAAGTGCGCACCATCTGTAGCCAATTCCAGGTTCCTTTATTTGTTGACGATAATCTGGAGTTAGCTCAAAAAATTAACGCAGATGGGATCCATGTCGGTCAAAAGGATCAACCCATCGAAGAAGTTATCCAAGCAGCTGGGGATGATTTAATGATTGGCTATTCATGCAATACGGTAGCACAAGTTGAACATGCTAACCAAGTCCAAGTTGATTATATCGGCAGTGGGCCGATCTACCCGACCAAATCAAAAGCGGATGCTGATCCAGCTTTAGGGGTCAAAGAATTGGGACATTTAGTCCAAATTAGTCAGCACCCAGTCGTTGCAATTGGCGGGATTACTCCCGCTAAAGTGCCAGAAGTCCTAACAAGTGGCTGTGCTGGTATTTCAGCGATCGCCGGTATTTTTGATAATTTAGCCGCCGGGATGCCCGCTGGCCCTGATAATCCGGTTAGTCAGATTTTGAATTGCTATTGATCTTTAAATCCCCAAACGAAAAACTGCTAGCAAGGAATCTCCTTACTAGCAGTTTTTACTTTACCTTAGTATCATTTTCCATTCGACGACCCCATCCGCTAATAACCGCAAATAAGAAGGTCAAAAATAGGACCATCGGATAAATACACCCTGCAGCCACAACCATTGGGGAAAGTTTGGTTAAAGCAGCTCCGATAAATACAAACACACTCATAAATGGAATAATTGAGGCAATCCCATTAGCTGTTCCATCCAACAAATTAGCGCGCCGATATGGATGAATATGACGGGCATGACCAATCTTATTAATAATTGGTCCCGCCGTCAAAATGGCTGCACTAGTTACCCCACCAAAAATGGCGGTAATTAAGGAAATCCCAATCATTGATATAATTTCGGTTCCCCGTGCCGTACGACCTAATTTACTTTTAAGAATCCGATCAGCAATATAATCCAACATGCCGGCTTGCGTTAATACACCTACCATCCCGAATACCGCAATGACTAAGGCAACGGTAGGCAGCATATCATCAATCCCCGTAACTAAAAATCCTGTTACTTCATTTGACGATGGATGATTGGCGAACACATCTTTAAATTTAAACAAATGAAACAATAAGCCCGTAGCGGTTCCTAAAACCAGGCCCGTTAAAATTCCCGCGTAAATATTTTTAGTTCGGTGGGAAACTATCAACATAATTACTACCGGAATTAACATAATTAGGGTAACTGGCGAAGCCGTGCCTGATAGTGCACCACCATGATATGTTTGTCCGACTCCCCCAAAGGCCGCGAAAATTATGGTCGTAATGATCCCAGCAACTAATGAATATTTGATTCGACTGGCAACGACACCTCCGACATCTGCTGGATGTCCATCATTAAATTGCTGAGTTGACGATGAAGCGATTGTAGTATCAGAAATTGGCGCTAGATTATCACCAAAAATTCCACCTGAAACAATACTCCCGGCCATCATCATCGGGTTGGCACCTAAAGCAAGCCCAGCCGAGTAAAAAATGGGAAAAGCGATGAACATAGTCCCCAAAGACGACCCGGTGGCGGTTGAAACAATACAAGTTGCTACAAAGGTAAAAGCAACGAAGAGGCTCCCATGGATGCCAGTATAGTTAGCTAACCATACAAAGCCATTGGACAAACCACATAATTTAACGAGGGCACTAAACATCCCCACCATTAATAAAATCACAATGACAGATACGGAGGGAATCGAACTAATTCCGTTAATTGCCGCCTCCCAAAATTTTTGATAACTAGTGCAAGCTAGTCCACCAATTAGGAGGGCTACCAGGCCGCCCGCGGCCAAGGCTTCCATATTAAAAGCCTTAAAATAGATAAATAAAGTTGCACAAACTAGGGCATAAATTACCACTGGTATCAGGGACATGAACATCCCGCCGTGGAATTTTAAAGTAGGTTCATCTTGCATAAACATCCCCCTTTTAGTGGTCTAGGTCGGTTAAAATGATCCCCTGATAGCGTGGCGAGGTTCGTTCTAATTCGTAACACTCACCCGTTGGTGTTGGGTATTGATCAATCAATTCCTTAATTGCCTCCATCTCATCGTCAGTTAACTGGAATTGCAAGGTCCTCAAATTATCTTTTACGTGTCGGGAACTTCGCGTCCCAATCATAACTGCCCCGACCCCCGGTTGATTCAGAATATATTGAGCAACCACATTAGGAATCGAAACCTGATGATCATCAGCAATTTCCTTTAAAAGTGGTAATAGTTTTTGTAAACCATCCCAACCTAGGGAATCTTCAATGATTTGCATATATTTAACTTGAGACCGCGTTTCAGGATGGTCATATTCCTTACCGATATAGCGTTCAGCTAAAAAACCACCAGCCAAAGTACCATAGGCAAAGGTATAAATATTGTGGTCAGCACTATATTTTAATAATGACTTTTCAGGACGCCGATCAAATAATGAATACTGGGCTTGATTGGAAATCACATTAATCCCCGCATCCTGCATTTGTTTTAGTCTTTCGGTATCCATATTACACATGCCAATATTGCGAATTTTCCCTTTCTCCTGGAGGCGGACGAGTTCAAAAGCGGTATCCATCATGCCGTACACATTAAAATCCCACCAGTGGAATTGAACCAGATCAATCGCCTCCCGATGCATCCGCTTTAATGAACGGTCAATGATCCGCTCAACGTAGTTCCGATCAATTTTAGTCAACATACTTTTATCTGGGACAAATTTGGTGTGAATTTGAAGATCTTCTTCTTGATAGTGACCGCTCGTTTTGAGTTCATCCACAAAACGGCCTAGGATCTCTTCGACCCCCGTATAAATATCAGCACAATCAAAAGTGGTAAAGCCCTGATCAACTAATTCGTGAAAACCTTTAATCGCATCATCAACATCAGTTTGTCCTTGTAAATTATGCTCACTCGATAATTGCCAACATCCGTTAATCACACGATTAAAGCTATAGCCATTGGCTAACCGGATCTTACTTTGTGGATTGCTCATAATAATTTCCTCCTAAATTTAATTACTGCAGTGGAACGACCGTTGTTTCGCTATGATGAAGAGTCCGCTCACCCATTCGTTCAATTTTAAATTGCGCTTTACAGTTGGGATCTGGACAAGCAATCAATGTATCGGTAAACATCCAATCATGGTCATCGAGCGACCGCTGTTTAGCTGGTAAAAGTGGTAACAAGGCGCTCAGTGAATACATTGAAAATTGTTTTTCCTCGGGAAACACAATATTTTCTCCTTGCACTAGAAAATAATCACCAGCATGATGACCGCATACAAACTCGTTCTCATTTCCAACTACGGTGACTTTGAGGTCATATAGTCTAAAGGTATCTGATTTCGTCATTTTTATTACTCCTCTATGCTCTACAGGATAAAAGAAAAGGCATGCTCGTGATCACGAACATGCCCAAAGATAGAACAAGCCCGCACAAGTTATGGATCATTGTGCAGGCTTTTTAGAATTTAAAATCAGCCAGCACGGATGTGACGCCGTGGTTGCATCCGTACCTAACAGAAACAACCCCGTCTAATGCCAGCTTTGCCAAGTAGTATTAAATTGGAGATCATTAAATGTCATAACTGATTTTCCTTTCAAATTGATATAAATATTTTAGCAAAGATACAATTAAAGTACAATGAGAATCTTAGTTTTATCTAATGGAGATGAAAATTCCCTTATTCAATCCAATTCTTTTAACAAAATGTAGTCCGTTTGCACATCAGATCCTTGGATAAAGTCATGCGAGCCGACTTGATGGAAGCCGAATTTGGCATAAAACTCCATTGCATCATAGTTTTTCTCCCAAACCCCTAACCAGATCTGTTTGGCCCCATGAAAACGAGCGCGCTCGTGAGCAAATTCCATCAATTGGCTCCCTAAATGAAGACCTTGAAAGGCTTCCAGAATATAGATTCGCTGAATTTCCAAAGCATCCGGATAATCTGGCTCTGTTTGCGCCTGACCAATGTTTAATTTGAGGTAACCAGCGAGTCGATCATGAACCACTAAAAAATAATATTGCGACTGGGGATTAGCCATCTCTTGGCGGATTTGATCTAAGCTATAATCTTGATTTAAATAGGTATTAACATCGAGGTGATTATGATCTTCAACGTAAGTTTGGACATAAGCCACCCGCATTAAGTGTTGTAATTGCTTAATTTCCGTTAATTTAACTGGTCGAATTTCAACTTGAGACACAATCTTCTCCTTAATCACTTTTTAATATTCTATCAAAAATGACGTTTTTTGATAAGTCTTTTAATGAATATCAGATTAAGGGAGCAATTGATGCGGTTAATTTTGAATCACATCAATTAATTTTCAACTTAATATTTAGCTTCCCAAACAAAATCCGCTACAGCTTGGGCAGCGTCATGATATTGCGGCGCAGCAATCCCTTGATCAATAGCAGATTGAGCAACGGCCGTAGCCACGACTTTTGAAAATTGACGAAGTTGTGATACTGGTGGTAGGACGGGCGCCCCACTTTCGGTGGAATCAACCAAGTTGCTAAGGGCATGGGCAGCGGCGGCTAGCATCTCATCATTAATTTTTTCCGCTTGAACGGCCAGAGCTCCCACTCCGACACCCGGATAGATCAAAGCATTGTTTGCTTGACCAAAGTGATAGCTAACCCCTTGATAATTGAAATCATCAACGGGAATTCCAGCAGCCACTAAGGCCTGTCCCTGCGTCCATTTGATAAGGTCAACTGGGTTAGCTTCAATTTTTTTCGTTGGGTTGGAGATCGGGAAGATAATTGGTCGTTCACAATGCTGAGCCATAGCTTTAATAACCTCTTCAGTAAAGGCATCATGAACCGTAGACGTTCCAATTAATACCGTTGGTTGCACGGTCTGAACAATGGTTTTAAGATCAGTTAAGTCCCTATCATTATCAAATTCAGACCGTTGCCGGGTGAAAGCCTTTTGTTTGTCGGTTAGCCCCTCTGTATCATCAAAGAGCAAGCCTTGTTTATCCACCAAATAAAAGTGCTTCTTGGCTTCGTCAGGAGTGAGTCCATGCCTTAACAATTCTTGATACAACATCTTAGCAATTCCGGTCCCAGCAGTTCCGGCACCAAAGGACAGGAATTTTTGATCAACTAATTCTTGCTTAGCGATTTTAAGTGCCCCTAAAACTCCTGCTAACACAATAATCCCGGTGCCCTGAATATCGTCATTAAAAGTTAAGATTCGATCTTGATATTGATCCAGAATTTTGGCAGCCGTACCCCGACCAAAATCTTCAAAATGCAGGAGCGAATTCGGGAACAACTTTTCAACTGATGTCACAAACTGATCAATAAAATCAAAATAAGTTGAGCCACTAATCCGGTGGTGGCGTTGTCCTAAGTAATTTGGATCATTTAATAACTGTTCATTATCAGTTCCCGCATCAATTGAAATTGGTAAAACTTGAGCTGGATCAATCCCGGCTGCAGCAGTATAGACCATCAACTTACCAACCGAGATGTCGACACCATTTACTCCCCAATCACCAATCCCTAGAATTCCTTGAGCATCAGAAACGACAATCAAGCGAATATCACGACCATTCGCCCCGTTTTTTAAACTTGATTCAATCAGTTCAGGATGGTCAACGTTTAAATAAACGGCATCTTGTGGTTTCAGATAGCGTTCATTATATTGTTCAATCGCTTCCGCAATAACCGGATCATAAACAATGGGCATAAACTCATTAATGTGCATTTCCATTAAATAGAAAAATAGGGTCCGATTCGTATTGAAAACTTCCATTAATAAATGACGTTTTTCGATTTGCGAATCCTTAGATTGATAAAGTGCATAAACTTCGGCCGCTTGTTCTTCAATCGTTTTAACCCGTGGTGGTAATAAACCAATCAAACCATATGTCTGGCGTTCCGCCATTGTGAAGGCCGTCCCCTTGTTTAAAAAGGGGTTATTTAACCGTGCTTGTCCAATCCCCATGATAGTGCCTCTTTTCTTTAATTTCACGGTCATAATAGTTCTTATAAATAAAATTGTCAATAATTCTAAATATGATAAATATTTATTATAGATACTTTTGTAAATACCTAGCTTACCGCATTTTTAACTGGGTAATTTTAACTTAAGCGGTCAGCAACTTTATGAATTAAGAAATTCTTAACAATTTTCCATGTTAATCTGCTATACTAACCTAAAGTTAACTTTAGGTTGAGGAGCAAATAATGGATACAATTGCTAATGAAACATACAGCATCGGTGAAGTAGCGGCGATGTTTAACCTTTCCGTCCCGACCCTCCGTTACTACGATCATGAGGGCTTGATTCTGAATTTACAGAAAAACGCGGCTGGAGTGCGGCAATTCACTGAACAAAATATCAATGCCATCAACATTATTGAATGCTTAAAACGGGCCGGGATGTCGATCAAAAATATCAAACAATTCATGAAGTGGTGTGACCAAGGTGATGCCACGCTCGACTTACGCTTAGCCATGTTTCAAGAATTAAAGACCCAAGTTCAGCACCAAATGGATGAACTTCAGGCAACCATGGATACGATTGATTATAAATGCCACTATTATCAACAAGCGGTTGCTGATGGAACCGAAAAGTATGTCGCGCAAAGCCATCATCATTTAGATACAGATAATTTATAATACGTAAAAAGGCTCTTAAGCACCTCAATTAGGTGTTTAAGAGCCTTTCGTGCCTCATCGGCGCCCCTGCCAAGGTCTATATTATAAGACCATCGGCTTTAATTTAAAAGTCCACTTGATCTGGAATTTGATTTTTCGCACTAACAATACGGATCGAACTAATCACGTCCATTTCATCCTCGGTGAGCTCAAAATCAAAAATATCCGCATTTGCTTTCATCCGTTCTGGGTTAACCGACTTTGGTAATGGTAAAAGACCTTGTTGAATGCTCCAGCGGAGACAAACTTGGGCCGGACTATGTTGATATTTATCCGCAATCTCTTGGATTAACGGATTTTCTAAGGCCACTTTGGTACCTAATGGACGCCAAGCCTCAACTAAAATTCCATGGCGTTGACAGAACCGTCGTGTGGCTTCTTGCGGCCACCCTGGATGGTATTCAATTTGATCTACCATTGGCTTGATCCGACTATCAGCCATTAATTCCAGAAGGTGGTTTGGCATAAAGTTAGAAACTCCAATTGCCCGCACTCTGCCGGCCTGATAAAGATTTTCTAAAGCTCGCCAGGTATCAGCATTGAGCTTGCGGGCTTGATCGCCAAATTGCTTCCGATTAGCTGGCCAATGAATTAAGTATAGGTCTAAATAGTCCACCCCTAATTCAGCAATTGTCTTTTCAAAGGCAGCCATAGTTTGATCATAACCACGGTCAGTATTCCATACCTTACTCGTGATAAATATATCTTCTCGGGAAAGATCGGTTTGTCGTAAGGCTTCACCAATCCCCTTTTGATTGCCATAATAAGCAGCGGTATCAATATGACGATAGCCGGCTGCTAAGGCGTCTATAACGGCTTGCGTAACTTCTTCATTCGACGATTTATAGGTCCCATAACCCAGTCCAGGGATTTCCACCCCGTTAGCTAATTTCAATGGTGACCGTAAACTAGTTAATTCTTGCATACCATAACCCCCAATCTGAATTTATGTCCATTTTAACACTTAAGGCAGGTGAAGAACCGTTTTCTTCACCTGCCTCTTAAGTAGATTATGATCGTGAGATTTTAAAAGCTAAGCTTTCATAAGGCCTTAATTTAATTTGGCCCGGTAGTTGCGCGAGGTCCGCTTCATAATTATCAATTAGAACCTGTCCCCCTTTTCCGACAAATTCACTTGGTACTAAAACTTCTGTTGCATCGCCATAAAAATTATTGAAGACCAGGAGCTGATCATCATCAAGATAACGTTCATAAGCCAATACTGCTGGATGGTCAGCTAAATGCGCCCGGAAATGCCCGGCAGAAATCAGGGGTTCGCTTTTCCGGAGCTGAATTAATCTTTGGTAGAAATTAAAAATTTCTCCATGATCCAATTCCGCTTTCACGTTAATCCGCTCTTGATTCTTTGGTTGTAGCCACGGGGTTCCGGTGGTGAATCCCGCCTGAGGAGAATCATCCCAGGCCAACGGAACCCTTGAATTATCCCGGGACTTTAAATAAACCAAATGTAGGGCTTCCTGTGGACTTTTCCCCTCCGCCATTAATTGATGGTAAGCATTGATACTTTCCACATCATTATATTCATCAATCGATTGGTAGGGAGTATTAATGGACCCAATTTCTTCACCCATATAAATATATGGGGTTCCCCGTAATAAATGCATAGCGGCTGCTAACATTTCGGCCGACTTTTCCCGATATTGACCACTATCGCCAAATCGACTGAGGGCCCATGGTTGATCATGGTTATTCCAAAAGAGAGCATTCCAACCATGACCTTGATCCATTTTAGTCTGCCAGTCGATTAATAAGTGCTTTAATTTTTGGAAATCAAAAGGCATATCCGTCCACTTATTCCCGTCTTGATAATCGACTTTCAAATGATGGAAGGTAAAGACCATGTCCAATTCATGTTCCGACGGGTTCGTATATTCAATCGAATTCTCTATCGTTGATGACGACATTTCACCGACCGTCACAATCTGGTCATCGGCTCCAAAAGTCTTTTGATTTAATTCTTTGAGATATTGGTGGACCACCGGCGTATCAGTATATAAGGCCTTTTCGACTGTTAATTGGCGTGGACTGGGTGAATCGACTAGTTGTTCATCTTTACCAATCACGTTAATAACATCGAAGCGAAGCCCTTCCACCCCTTCTTGCATCCAGAAACGGACCACTTTCTCTAACTCCTGGCGAACTTCGGGATTATGCCAATCTAAATCTGCTTGGGTCTTGTCATAAAGGCATAGATAATATTGACCACTATCTCCAAAGGGCGCCCAGGCAGGGCCGCCAAATTTAGATTCCCAATTATTCGGTAAATCGCCATTCGCTTTGGGCGAACGTAAATAAAAGAACTTTTGGTATTTGGCATCCCAAGCTAGGGCCCGTTGGAACCATTCATGATCAGTCGAAATATGATTTAAGACCATATCCAACATGACCCCAATGTGCGCTTCTTTTAAGACTTTCACCATCTCCCGAAAGTCGTCCATCGTCCCAAATTTAGGATCAATCCGGTAATAATCAGCAATATCATGGCCATTATCATGTTGCGGTGAAATAAAGAAAGGATTAAACCAAATTTGATCAATGTGAAGTTGCTTTAAATAATCGATTTTTTGAATCACCCCACGTAAATCACCGATTCCATCCCCATTAGAATCATAAAATGATTTGGGATAGAGTTGATAAATTACTTTTTTACCTAAGTCTGTTTGTCTAGTCATCTGATCACCTATAACTTTCTTCTACGCGCAAAATCAATAAAACGAAATTTGTCAGGATGATGATAAGAAATCGTCAGTTGCACCAAGCTCGTATCTTCAAGATAAACCTTACTTTTGACCACCACTGCTAATTGCGCCTGGTCTAACTTTAATTGGTTAGCAATCCGTTGATCGGCCGCTTCAACGGTAATTTCCTTAGTCGCATAAGAAATTGGGAGTCCCATTTGATTTTCCAAGATCTCATAAACCGAATCATCATCATGCAATGTCGGAAAATTAACCACCGGCGGACTAAGTAAACAATCAAGATCGTAAACACTGGGTTCACCATCGACAAACCGCAACCGTTCTAGATAAACGCACTTATCCACCTTGGCTTCTGGAACAGACCAAGCAGGGGGAAGCTGATCTAAAGTTTCCTGTTTAAGGACCTTGGTATGCGCCGCCATCCCCATCGATCGATTCAACTCTTTAAAACTAGTGATTCCGGAAATCGGAAAGGCGTATCGTTGAAAATCTAAGACGACCGATCCCTTGCCTTGAATTTTTTGGATAAAGCCCATCTCGGTTAGTTCATCCAAGGCCTTACGAATGGTATTACGCGAGGCCCCATATAAATCAACCAATTGATATTCACTTGGTAAATAATCACCCACCTCATATAGATGATGGTGAATCTTTTGGGCTAAATCCTGCACAATTAACTGTTGTTTACTTACTTCACTCATTACCCCTACCTCTTTGCCCATCATTATACACAACTTGTTCAGACATGTTAATAAATTTATTTCTTCTTTGTATAAACAGTCTATCGACACTTGTCTGCACAAGTTATAAAATTCAACTGTTAAATGAAAACGCTTTCCAAGGAGGAAATAACATGGCAAAGAAAGATTTTAAACCTTTAGCCACTGATATCATCAAGGAGGTCGGTGGACCGGATAATATTAATAATGTCATCCACTGTATTACCCGGCTCCGCTTTTATCTCCATGATGAATCATTAGCTGATGACGACGCCATTAAGGCCCATGATGATGTGATCGACGTCATTCACGCTTCCGGTCAATACCAAGTTGTGATTGGCAATGAAGTTGGTCGAGTTTTTGACGCCGTGACCGCACAACTAGGTGATAACTTGGAGCCAACTCCTACTACCACCGAAAATGATGATCGGAATCCAATTGTTCGGGGCTTTGGTAATCTAATTGGTTTTATTACTGGTTCGATGAGTCCAGTCATTGGTGTTATCGCGGCTTCCGGGATTATTAAGGGGATTTTGGCTCTTCTAACCCTTCCACAATTAGGGGCACTTTTAGATACCGAAAGCACTACTTATATTACTGTTAGTGCGATGGCCGATTCCGCCTTCTACTTTCTACCAATTTTAGTTGGGTTTGCAGCTGCTCGGCGACTAGGAAGTGATCCGATTGTGGCAGCCGTTATCGGCGGTGTCCTAACCTACCCTCAAATCGTCACTTGGGGTGGTAAGTTCAAGGAAATGTTTGCCATTGATGGCTTTAAATTTGAATTCCTGAACTATACCTACTCAATTTTCCCAATGATTTTGGCAGCTTGGTTAGCCAAGAAACTTGGTGATTGGTTAAAGGATCACTTACCAAGTTATCTACAAATGATCTTTAATCCTCTGATTACGGTCTTGGTGGTATCAACAATTACTTTAGTAATTACGGGACCGATTATTCAAGGTTTCGCCAACGGAATCGCTGATTTGATCAATGCCTTAGTCCACGCATCCGGTTGGCTTGGTGGTCTGATTATTGGTGGTTTCTACCAATTGCTGGTTATCTTCGGTCTCCACTGGGGAGTTGTGCCACTGGTAACCCAACAAATCTCACAGAGTGGTGAATCTGCTTTAAATGCAATTATCTCAAGTACGATGGTGGCCCAAGGGGCAGCCGTATTAGCTGTTGCTTTAAAAACCAAGATTAAAAAACGGAAGAGTTTAGGGATTGCCGCCGCAATTTCTGCCTTCTGTGGGGTCACTGAACCCGCAATCTACGGGATTAACCTCCGTTTCCGCCGGGTCTTTGTTTCGGGGATGTTTGGTTCAGCGGCCGGTGGTTTAATCACCGGTTTAATGGGCGGAACTATGTATGGATTTACCGGTTCTTTGATTGGTTTCTCCTCCTTCTTTAACCCGAAGCACCCAACTCAATTAACAAGTTTCTATGCTTTCTTACTTTCTAGTCTAGCTGCCTTAGTCGTATCCTTTGTGATCGCCTGGGTTTGGGGTTACAACGATGACATGGAAATGGGTGAAAAAGTCGAAAAGAAGCAACGTCCAGGTAGTCAAAAGTCACCGGCACAAGTCGTTAAAGAAACGACTGTTCCTGATCCTGACGCCCGGGTAAGCGAAGAAACTCTTGCTAGCCCAGTCGCTGGTGAAATTATTCCCCTTTCCTCCGTCAATGATGAACTCTTCTCCAAGGGAACAATGGGCCAAGGTTTTGCCGTTACCCCAACTGATGGTCATGTAGTGGCTCCAGTAGATGCCGAAGTCGTCGTCGCCTATGAAACAGGGCATGCGATTGGTTTAACTACCCACGACGGAGCCGAGGTCCTCATTCACATTGGTCTTGATACCGTGATGTTAAACGGGAAAGGTTTTGACATGAAGGTTAAGCAAGGTCAAATGGTCAAAGCTGGAGAGCCATTAGTTGACTTTGATCTCGAGCAGATCAAAGCCGCTGGTTACGATCCAACTGTGATTGTGGTGGTGACTAACCCTCGCAATGTCGATGTTAATTTCCCGACTAAATAATCAAAGTGAGTTAACCAGGTCAAATTAGACCCAGTTAACTCACTTTTTGTTTGCAAAGGTTAGACCAATCTCGACTTCTAGTTGCTGCGTTAAGGTCGTTAAGGGCTCGACTTGGCCATTTCTTAGCCATTCAGCATAGACATTAATTATCCCAGCCGCTGCATAGGTGACCTTAATCGGTTGGTGATATTTTTCCAATAACTTGGTGCGCAGTAAATTGATACAATCGCTCAGTAAATAAGCATAATCTTTCTCCATCGTAATCAACTTAAAAAAGGTCATGTCATCCCCTAAAATCTGATTGAGCCCCTGCAAGAAAGTCGCTAACTGAAAGTCAGAGGATTGAAAAAGTAAGGCCTGCAATTGTTGGGCGATTTCCGCTTGCATTTCCTTCCAAATATCAGAAGGGGTAGCATAGTAAACATAAAAGGTTTTGCGATTAATATCGGCTGCTTGTGCTAGTTCAGTAACGGTAATCTCGCTAATATCTTTTTTCATTAAAAGATTTACAAAGGCAACGCGAATCCGGTGCTTAGTTCGTTTGACCCGTGGATCGAGTTTTTCCATCTTCTCCCTCACCATTTCCATTTTTGTTACTTAAGTAACATTACCATAAATTATGCGGTGGTTAAAGATCGCTTTCCAGCCCATAATGAAGAAAAGAAAGGATGATGAATATGTTAAAAACTTTATTTGGCTCCTATCCTAGTCACAATGTCGTGCTGGATAATTTTATCCAAGCGTTAACACCAGATAACCCTGGTTTTGCTACTACTCTGTTGACCGTCGTGATTACTTTTATTTTGGGATTCTTGGTTTATATTTATTCTTTCGTCTTAGTTAACCGCGAAGGTCATGGTCCATACCCACTATGGATGCACACTTTTTATCTCGCGGCTGATTTCATGGGGATTTGGGTCTTCTTAAATGCCTACCTCAATTATCAACATTTCTGGTTCTTTATGTTAGCCAGTATTGGTGAGCTGGTTTGGGTAGGGATGGAAGTCTACTGCCTATATAAGGCTGTAACCGTCGAAAAGAATGAACTATTTGGTCCGACAGCATCCCTAAAAGGTGCCTTACGATTGATCATTTTTGAGGTCATCATTTTCTTCACGTCCCTCAATCTTTTACGGGTTGAATTAGGTGACGTATCGATGTTTAAGTTTTGGATTTTTACCCAAGTGATCATTTGTACTGTTCCTGGGCTATATTTAGAACAACGCCAATCACGATTAGGGGCTTGTTGGCAGCTCAATATTGTCCTAGTCCTAGTGGCTGTTATGTCCTTTAATCCTTGGAACATGTGGTCCTTAATCGCTCCGCAATTCTTCTCAATGGCAAATAATCCTTGGTATTACGTGGTCGGACTAGTTACCTTGTTCTTTGCTATTCGTGGCTGTTTCCAATATCAAAAGCAAGCACCAAAACCGGCACGCTTAGCCAATGGAAAACGACCAATTTATTAAATAAACGCACAAGAGTGTAGGAAGAAACACTAATTAACCTTTCTTCCTACACTCATTTTTTGATCACACTCGTAATTACGGTCAAAAAGCACGCCCCACGAGTCTAACTACGAACTCACGTCGATCCGTTCCGTCCCAACATTCGTTCTAGGTTAGCCCAATGGGGCGTCTGATTGCTTTTTCCCCCAGCTTGTTTCTTATATTGTTGTCACAAAATCATCCATTGCCAGTCGGTTTTGAGGCCGTTTAGGATCATGGTCACGATAACCTAAGGACATCATCAAGACTGCCCCTTCAATTGCCGGATTGATCAAATTGTGGTGCAAGAGAACTTGATCGACTTGACCTCGGTTAAAGCCCTCAATCGGGCATGAATCAATACCAAGTTCACTTGCGGCTAGGGCCATCATCCCAAAGGCAAGATAGCACTGCTTCGAGGCCCATTCAAAAATTCCTTGGCGATCATGAATTTGCATATCATGTTCTAAAAAGGACCGATGATCTGCTAATAATTCCCCTAACTTTTCGGGATTATCACAGCCAGGTCGTTGGCGAAAAGTTTCGCGGACCAAACTGTCATCTGGCCCCACATCCTTTCGGGCCACAAAAATCAAGAAATCACTTGCGGTTGGTAATGATTTTTGCGCTCCCCAAGCATGAGGCTTAAGATCTTCTCGTAAACTGGCATCCTTAACGTTAATAATTCGCCAATCTAAAATTCCCTTTGAAGATGGACTCATCCGGCCGACTTCTAAAATGGTCGCCAAATCCTGATCTGAAATTTTCTGGTCGGTATAAGACCGGATTGCCCGTCGAAAATGAGCCGCTTCCTTGAGTGCTGCTGGTTTTAATACTTGATCCATCATCTTTCCTCCAACTTATAATTTACTACTGTTATTGTAGCTTAAATTAAATGCTGCGCAAAGAAATCTGATTAGTCCTTTAAGTAACTGATCGGTTTATTGACTTCGACCTTGGTACCGTCATATTTTTCTTGAATCCACTTTTGAATTTGGCGATTATGATACAGCTTGACTAATTTTAAGTAACTTGATCGATGCGCATTCTTTTTAGCTGTGGCAAGCACGTTAATGTTATTCTTAGTGCTTTGGTTGACAGCTTCATGATAAATCGAATCTTTTAAAACATTTAAATGCCCTTGTAAAGCAATGGTATTACCGATTAAAACCGCATCAACCGATTTAATCACGCGGGGACCAGTGGTATCGTCAATTTCTTTGAATTGTAAATGCTTAGGATTGCTGGCAATCGCATTGGTACCGCTAGTAGAGGTGAAACTCTTCTTTAAAGTAATTAGGCCGGCCTTCTCTAACAATAAGAGCCCCCGGGCAGTATTAGCTGGATTGTTAGCAATGGCGATGGTGGCCCCATCAGGTAATTGGCTGACCTTTTGATAACGGTCAGAATATAGCCCCATTGGTTCTAAATAGGTGGTCCCCAAAGCCACCAACGGGGCCCGCTTATTTTTAGCATTGTAATCTTGTAAATAACTCCATGATTGGAAGGCATTGACATCGACTTGTCCTTGGGCTGTGGCTTTATTTAAAGAAACTCCATCCGTAAAACTCTTCACCTTGATCTTTAAACCGGCCTTCTTAGCTTGCGAACTAGCTGCAATATGTTCCCACACTTTCACATCCGGCCCAATGGCGCCAATGGTGATTGTATTAGTATTGCGTTGATGTTGGTAATAAAATGAGCCGACCGCCGCCAAAATAATCACTAATAGTCCAATACCCCAATATAAGCGATGTCGTAATTTTTTCGTCATAATTGATCTCCTTCAACAAAAAAGCACTTTTGTCCTGATTTTTTTTATCAAGGACGAAAGTGCTTTTCCGTGGTACCACCTTAGTTCTAGTTACCCTCACGAATAACTACTCTTCAGGTACTTAACAATCGTTTCATACCCTAACTCAGTAACGGGAGTCCCCGTCATGACCTTATTATTACTCAGTCATGAAAATTGTGTTAGACCATCTTCAACCCAGCCTCTTTACTAATTTCCACCCACCATTAGCTCTCTTGAAAATTGGCTTAGATTTACTCATCTAATTTCTTTGTGATATTTAATTGATAATTATATTAAAAGATGATTAATATTAAAAGATGATTAAAATCATGTCAACCACAATAAATAATAATCATTACTGTTTACAAAGAATCCTTTTTCGTGTATTATACTTAATCGTAATCATTACTAAATAAAGGAGAGTTAATCATGGCAGTGCCAACCCATAAGACTTCCAAATCAAAACGGAATAAACGACGGTCCCATCACGCCTTAAAGGGACCGACGATTTCATTTAATCACCAAACCGGTGAATACAGTCAAAGCCACCACTATACGCCCAAGGAAATCGCCCAACGGCATGGGAGCTAGGTCTATGGACATTATCTATCCAGTGCTAGTTGAACAGGCAGCCGCCCATGCGATTCAGGATGGTCACCCGACGGTCGCCGACAAGGCCACCATGTTTAAGATCATGGTTGAGGATGGCATTATTGACGCAAACGGTCAACCGACCCCCATGGCGATTGACAAGGGATATGTTACTTCCACTTATGAACATGAAAATTTAAGTTGGGAAGAATTTATCGATTATTACCCAGTCTTTAAAACTTATGATCCAACTTACTTTGAGAAGATTAATGGCTTTTGGGAGATCCCCCTCACCTTCCGGCAACAGTTAATTTGTGATTTGGATCATGATCGTTTCACGGGAATCGAAAAATTACAATTACAAGAATATCTAAGCGAAAGGAGCACCTATGAGAACTAATATTATTCTCGAATGTCAAGAAACCAAAGAACGGTTATACCTGACGAGTAAAAATAAGCAACATAATCCAGACAAGCTAAGGCTCAAGAAATATTCGCCCCGCTTACGGCGCCGAGCCTGGTTTGTGGAAGTAAATAAATAAGGAGATTTATAATGACGAAAATGATGGACTTATCAATAGCCTATCGGATGCTACGGAGTCCGAATATCAAGACACGCAAACGGGCCTTGCGGGTGATTAAAGAACATAAAAAACGAAAGCGAGGGATGAAATAGTGGCACGTAAGGGAAAAATTCAAAACGAATTAAAGAAAGCAGCCATTGTCGCCCGTTATGCCAAGAAACGGGCCCAATTAAAAGCGGCTGGCGACTATGTTGGGCTAAGTCGCTTACCACGGAACGCGTCTCCAACCCGGCTCCGTAATCGGGACCAGTTGGATGGCCGTTCCCGTGGTTATCTCCGGGACTTTGGTCTCTCCCGGATCAATTTCCGGCGCCTGGCCTTAAAGGGAGAAATTCCTGGCGTTAAAAAGGCTAGTTGGTAGTAGCAACAGACAAATAACTAAAGCTTTCATTTACACTCCAGCCATCACGACCTCCATCGTGATGGCTTTTTAAGATTTAAAAAAACTGCGGACAAAGCCGCAGTCATTATTATTCAATTACTTCATGAATTAAGTCAGGCACTTCCACTTGGTCAGAAATTTCAATCCCATCGTCTAATAAGGCTAAGGCGTCTTGGATTTCCGGTTGATTGCTGTAAATGGTTAAGATCGGTTCACCAGTTTCAACCGGATCCCCCAACTTCTTATGTAGTTCAATCCCGACCGCGTAATCAAGTTGATCTTCGGCTTGCTGGCGACCTCCCCCCAGGACCATCGCAGCTTTTCCGATCTCATCAGCCGTTAATTTAGCCAGCACGCCCGAACGCTTAGCTTGATAAGCAATCTTATATTTCGCTTGCGGCATCACGGTGTAGTCTTCAATGACGCGCGCGTCGCCACCTTGATCAATGACTAACTGCTTAAATTTCGCTAAAGCTGAGCCATCTTCAATCGTCTGAAGCAGCTTGGCCCGACCTTGTTCTGAGTCGGTGGCCTTACCGCCCATCACCGCCATGTAACTACCTAAGGTCAGAACTAATTCTAATAAATCAGCCGGTCCCTGCCCCTTTAAGAGATCGATTGTTTCCTCAATTTCTAAGGCATTCCCAATCTTATTCCCCAAGGGTTGGTTCATATCAGAGATAATAGCTTTACAATCCAAACCAACTTGTTGACCAATAGTAACTAAAGCTTTGGCCAATGCCCGCGAGTCATCTAAAGTTTTCATAAAGGCGCCTGCCCCCGTTTTGACATCAATGACTAAGGCATCCGTACCAGAAGCAATCTTCTTACTCATGATCGAGCTTGCAATTAAAGGGATCGAGTCGACCGTATCGGTTACGTCACGCAAGGCATAAATCTTTTTATCGGTCGGAGCAACTTCCCCGGTCGCCCCGACAATGGCAAGCCCATCACGCGCTACTTGATCAATAAATTCAGCTTCACTTAAATCAATTCGATAGCCGGGAATCGCCTCGAGCTTATCTAGCGTCCCGCCAGTATGACCGAGCCCCCGTCCTGAAATCATCGGCACCGGGATGCCTAAGGCGGCGACCATGGCAGCTAATGGTAAGGATGTTTTATCACCAACGCCACCAGTGGAATGCTTATCAACCTTTACCCCAGAAATAGCAGATAAATCCAGTTGATCGCCAGATGCCAACATCTTCATGGTTAAACTAGCCTGTTCTTCATCTGTCATTCCTTGAAAATAAATTGCCATTAACAAGGCGCTAATTTGATAATCCGGAATTGTTCCTTCGACCACCCCCTGGACAAAGAAAGCTAACTCCTGATCACATAACTGGTGCCCATTTCGTTTCCGATCAATTACATCTAGCATTCTCATGATTAACTCCTCCCAGTCTTAATCATTTTTTATGGTCTGATAAAAACTTTCTCCCTCGCCTGGTGTAATTCGAAAATTATCTAAAATTGTCGCCCCAAAATCAGCAAAAGTCGTCCGCGTCCCAAGAGACTGATTGGGCGTTTGCATCGACGGTGAATAAACCAACAGGGGAACATTTTCTCGCGTATGGTCGGTTCCCTTAAAGCCTGGATCGTTTCCATGATCAGCCGTAATCATTAATAAGTCATCCGAGCGAAGACGCTCCATCACTTGACCTAAGGCTTGATCAAATTCCATCAAAGCTTGGCCAAATCCTTGGGGATCTCGTCGATGACCATACATGGCATCAAAATCCACTAAGTTCATGAAACAAAAGCCATTGAAATCAGTGTCCATAACATCCAATAAATGCTGCATCCCATCTTGATTACTTTCATTATGGAAAGCCTGATTAATGCCCGTCCCCGAAAAAATATCATTAATTTTCCCGATACCAATGACTTGATAGCCCGCTAATTGCAGGCGATCCAAATCAGTCACCTCCGGCGGCACTAATGAAAAGTCGCGGCGATTGGCTGTCCGGGTAAAATGATCGCGATCAGACCCAAGATACGGTCGGGCAATCACCCGGCCGATTAGATATTCTGGTCCATTCACTAACCCCCGCACATATTCACAAATTCGATATAACTCCTCGACAGATATCACGGCTTCATGGGCCGCAATTTGTAAAACCGAATCCCCCGACGTATAAACGATCAGTGCCCCCGTGGCTAATTGCTCTTCACCGTAATCATGAATCACTTGGGTACCCGAATAGGGTTGATTCACAATTACTGGCCGCCCTGAAAAAGTTTCAATTTGCTGAATTAAAGCTTCTGGAAAGCCATGTGGAAAAGTATCTAAGACTTGCTTGACTGGCAGTCCCATCATTTCCCAATGGCCATCCATGCTGTCTTTGCCGGCCGAGATTTCGGCCATTTTCCCATAACACCCTAAGGCTGATTTGACTACTGGTACCCCTTGAATTGGAACATCCCGTAAATTACTCAGACCTAATCGAGCTAAATTCGGTAAATGTAAATTACCTGCATAATCTTCACCGACATGCCCGAGCGTATCGGCTCCTAAATCACCATATCGATTAGCATCATCGGCAGCTCCAGTACCGACCGAATCCAATACAATCCCAAACACACGTTGATAAGCCATCGCTAATCGCCTGCCTTTTCACCGATTACGGCCAGCGAGTGACTAACTCCCAAACGAGTTGCGCCTGCATCAACCATGGCTTGGGCATTTACCGAATTGTGAATGCCGCCCGAAGCCTTTACGGCGGTTGCAGTACCATTAACAGCCTCGTGCATTAATTTAACAGCCTGCACAGTCGCTCCTTGTTTGGAAAAGCCAGTTGATGTTTTAACAAAGTTAGCTCCGGTTGAGGCGACTAATTGCGCCGCCCGGCTAATCTCATCATCAGTCAATAAACAGGTCTCGATAATGACCTTCACTACTTTGTGGACACGATGCCCGGCATCAACCACCGCTTGAATATCGGCTTTGACCATTTGGTCATGACCGGCTTTGAATTCCCCAATATTCATCACCATGTCTAATTCATCGGCCCCATTTTCAAGGGCATCCTGAGCTTCAAATAATTTCACACGGGTCGTGTTAGCCCCTAAAGGAAAACCAATTACACAAGCCGTTAAGACGTCGGAATCAATTAAGGCTTGATGAACCTTCTTAACCCAATAGGGATTAATCATCACCGTATGAAAATGATGATCATGGGCCTCTTGAATAACTTGATCAATCTGGTCTGCCGTCGCGTCCGGTGCTAATAAAGTGTGATCAATTAAACTATTAAATTTCATGAAAACCTCCTCCGTAATGTATGCGTTTTCATTACTCCTTAATCATACCGGATATTTTACATTTGTAAATACTGCGATTGAAATAATGTAAAGAATGACTGAAACTGTTATAATGGTGGCAAATAAATTAGAAAGAGTAGCAAAATGACCACCAATAAAAATCGCCAATTAGCTTTACAAGTCAGTCGACTCTATTATTTAGACCAACTGAGTCAAACCCAAATTGCTAAACAACTTCAGCTGTCCCGTCCCACTATCTCCCGGCTTTTACAAATGGCCCAGGCTGAAGGGATTGTGCAGATCCAAATTAACGACCCCTTTACTAATCGCGTTGATTTAGAGGAGGATTTAAAAAGCAAATTTCACTTAAAGGATTGTCGAATCGTCGATCAAACAGCCCTAGACGAGTCACAGATTCTCGAACAACTGGGACAAGCCGGAGCCACTTATCTCCAATCAATTCTCAAAGATGGTGATATTTTGGGGCTTACCTGGGGAAAAACGATGGCACATCTTGCTAAATATTTGCAGCCAACTACTTTACAAAATTTGACCGCTGTTTATTTAAAAGGCACCGTGGCTAATTCATCCGCATCCAATTACTCCAGTGAAATCACGAAAGCAGTCAACCGAGCTTTTAATACGCAAACCGAAATTCTCCCCGTTCCCGTAATTTTTGGTCATCAACAAACTCGTGACTTGGTTAGTCAAGACCGCTTTATTCATCAATTGCTGGACCTTGGACGTCAGGCAAACATTGCCTTATATACCGTCGGGACGACCCGTCCCTCGGCAATGCTTTTTCAACTTGGCTATTTTGACCAAACCCAAATTGATTCCTTGATGGACCAGTCAGTTGGTGACCTTTTATCCCAATTTATTGATCTTGATGGTCAAATCGTTGATCCAAATCTGAATCAACGGACCATGGCCCTGCCCCTTGACGAACTTAAGCAAAAAGACTATTCAATCCTGGTAGCTGGTGGCACGGCAAAGTTAAAAGCGATTCAAGGAGCACTTAAGGGAGGCTATCCCAATGTTTTGGTTACTGATATCAATACGGCCAAAAATTTGTTGGATGTTAAAAAAGGAACCGCCAACTAAAGCGATTCCAATAATTTCTATGACATCTCCTATTTCAAGATGTTATAATTTACTCATAAGCAGGACCGCTTTAAAGGCGGTGACCTTGCGATTATAACGATATCGTCCTACTCGCTCAGTTAAAAGTTTCTAGGACGTTTTTTTTATCAAAGTATATTAACCCAAAAATGACGATCAGTCCTTTAGATTGATCGTCATTTTCTTTATAAATCATTTTCTAGATCCCGAATCTTTTTGGCGGGAACACCCCCAACCAAAGTATTGTCCGGAATATCTTTCGTAACGACTGCTCCAGCTGCCACGACCACATTATTCCCGATCGTAACTCCGGGTAAAACCGTTACGTTACCACCAAGCCAGACATCGTTGCCAATCGTGACTGGTTTGGCAATTCCGAGGTGTTGTCGTCTGCCCTTCGGCGTTAAAGGATGATTGACAGTTGAAATCATCGTCCCAGGGCCGATCCAGACATAATCGCCCATGGTAACCGGAGCGATATCAAGGATGGTCACATTATAGTTGGCTAAAAATTCATCGCCGACCGTAATATTTGAACCATTATCACAGTTAAAGCCATTTAAGACATTCGGATTCCGACCCACCTGACCAAACAAAGCGCGAATGGCCGCTTCTTTTCCCGCCCGATCAGTTGGATCCAGCGCTTCTAAAGCCTGACATCCCTTTACCGCATGCAATTTGCGGGCATCCACTGCTGGGTCATTCACATCATAGGGCAAACCGGCATCTAATTTTTCGATTTCTGTGAGTTCTTTTGTCATCTAATCACCCTAACTTAAAACAAAACCACCATTTGGTGAAAGAACCTGACCGGTTACATATGAAGCCGTTAATAAGTAGCCTAAAGCGCCAGCAATATCACTGACATCACCAATGTAGCCTTGTGGTATCGTGGCTGATAAGGCCTTCAATTCATCTTGGTTTACCCCGCGGAGCATGTCGGTCATAATCATCCCTGGGGCAATCGCATTAACTCGGATCCCTTTACCAGCGTACTCCAGTGCCAAGCCTCGGGTTAAGCCAATTAATCCCGACTTCGAAGCACAGTAGTCAGCTTGGTTAATTACCCCCGTCAAGCCCCCAACCGAGGTCGTCGAGACGATATTACATTGATGATCCTTGTCAGAATGATTGACCATGTATGGTAAAACCAAATGCGTCATATGCAAAGCACTCATCAAGTTAATGGCAATCACTCGTTCATAAGCTTCGGGTTTAATATCAATCCAGTTACTATTGTTGGTGATTCCAGCATTATTAACCAGACAATCAATCTGATCGCCGAATTTATCAACCGTGGCTTGAACTAAATGAACACAATCATCATATTGGGAAACATCGGATTGGACCACTAGAGTTTCAACCCCATACTTCCCCTCTAATGACTTAGCAACGGCTTCGGCTTTTCCCTTGGATGAGTCAGAATGATAATCAAGTACCACATTGTAACCTAACTCCCCGAGCTTATCTGCCATCGCGGCACCAATTCCACGAGAGCCCCCGGTAATTATTGCTGTTGGACGTGTCATTTTCATTACCTCCTAACAAATGTAATCGTTTTCAAGATAATTTTAACACGGCCCGCTAGTTAGATGTAATCTGAATCGATTTCTTATGAATAATTGTCAGCTGACCAAGTGTAAACGGCCCGCTCACCACCAATTAACTTCGGTCGACTAGCTAAATAAGTCGTATGGGCATGACCAACTTCTGTCACGGAGGTCCGTACTGGAATTTGCACAAACTTCACTTGCATCCCGATCGCTGTATCGCCCACGTCCATCCCTAATTGGGCCTGAACATGTTCGACCATGATCGGATCATCAAAGGCCTTAAAAGCAGCAACTTGGGTGGCGCCCCCAGCCTTAAGCGATGGATAAACAGTGACCGGTTCATAAGCCAATTGCTTAGCAACAGCTCTTTCAATCACCAAGGCCCGGTTGAGGTGTTCACAACCCTGGACGGCTAAATGTAGACCGTGCGATTGCACCAGGGGAAGAACAGTTGAAATGACCGTTTCGCCAACTGCTAAATTCGAATCTTGCCCAATCCGCTGGCCTTGGATTTCACTAGTACTGCAGCCCAAGACAAATAAGTCCCCGGGTTCGTAATTAGCTCGGTCTAAAAATTCCGTTAAGCCTTTGGTCAAGGCTTCGTTGATTTGTGTCAAAAAATCTGCCGTCATTATCCACACCTCATCTCTAAATCTTTATCCTTATCATAACATATTCATTAAAAGAAAAGCCGCCCACCAGGCGACTAGAAATGCATTAAATAAATTGAATCCCACCATCAATTTGGACGGCTTGACCGGTCATGTAATCAGAAACTGGTGACGCCAAATAAGAAACGTAATTAGCCACATCAGCTGGCGTTTCGACACGCCCTAAGGTAATTGATCCAGAATACTTCTTGAGGTAATCACCCTTATTGCCACCCCAAGCCTTGACCATTTGTTCATCAATGTAGTCCCACATGTCAGTCCCGACAATGCCTGGACAATAGGCATTAACCGTAATATGGTCACGACCTAATTCCTTGGCCGCTGCTTGAGTTAAGCCTCGAATGGCAAATTTGGTTGATGAATAGGCACCTAACATGTCAAAAGCAATGTGACCGGCAATTGAGGAAGCATTAATAATCTTGCGAATTTGCTTACCATCATCTTGCTTGCGGAATTGAGCCGTCGCCGCTTGAATCCCATACAAAACCGAGAAAACATTTGTCCGATAAATTTCTTCCATATCGGCTTCAGTTTCATCTTGTAAGAGCTTAATTTGGGCAATTCCGGCATTATTGATGTAAGTATCGAGTCGACCAAAATTATCAACCGCCGCTTGAACAAAGCGTTCGTGACTAGCCTTTTGACCGGCGTTACCTGCCACCGCCACGACTTTACCGGTATAACCTTGCGCGTTTAATTCATCAACGGCTTGTTGACCAGCTGCTTCGTCACGATTAGCGATAACCACATAATAACCATCTTTGAGTAATTGATCAGTAATGCCCCGACCAATTCCTCGTTCACCACCAGTAATCACAGCCACTCGTTTTGCTTCTGTCATGATAAGTACCTCCAACTTGTGTTTTTGTTCACAATTAAAGTTTAACACTTATTAATCATTTTGATAAGGATTGTTCTTAGACACTACTCTTTAATTTTTCACGCAATGCTTCGTCAACCGCATAAATAAATAGGCCATGAACCCCACGAGTCATGAGAACGTTCATTTCATTTTTAATTAATTCTTCACCAAAATTCTTCTTTTCTCCGTTTTCCATAGTTCGATTATTAGTTACATCTTTATTAAAATGTACAGATTTATCAAAAATTATTTTCCCATCCCGATACTTAATTGATGGACCTAAAATTACCCCTACATAATTTAAATCAAACCCTTGAACGGAATAAATAGATCCAACTTCTTTAATGGTATTTGGCTTTTCTACCCATGACAAATCTTTATAATTAACTATTTTAGGATGATCTTTAATTTGGTAATTCCAAGGAAGTTCCCAATTACCTATTTTTACCTTGTAAACATCTTTTCCGGTTGATGAATAGGGCCAATCATATGTTGCAACAAGTCTTGATATACCGTTTTTATAATCTGAATCAACATCTAAATCATTTTCATAATCAATTGCATCTTCTAATTGTTGTGGGGTATCAAACACCTTAACTTTATATGAATCATCTTCGGGCAAATTACCAATCGTCTGATTTTCAATCAAATTTTTTATCCAATTAATTGTTGAATCATTTGCCTGCATACGTAGTTGATTGTGTAGTTCTATTAAATCACCTGTATTTAATGCTTTTTCCTTTAAATTTTTGATTTGATCATTTGTCAAAATTTGTTGATTTCGGAGAATTTGGTTTTCGTCAAATATTGCTATTACTACTTTCGCCCGTTCTAACAAATCTCTTAATTGATTTGAACCTCTATATCCTTGACGTCCTTGAGTCCAAAGTAAGTGAGCTTCATCAACCAAAACTACATCTGCTCTATTATATTTTGAATAATTATTTATAAAATTTGTTGGTTTGGTCACTTTGGAAGTACTAATTCCTAATTTTTTAGATATTGTTCGATAAACTGTTTCATGTTCATTATGATTAACCATTAAATGAACGTCTCTATTTTCATCATCTTGTGTTAAGTCATAAAATAGGCTGCTTAATAGAACTGTTTTACCAGCACCTGCATCCCCTGTAACCATAATTAAATGTTCATCCTCGGAATTAGGATCAGAAAGAATCTCTCTAATTTTATTTAAAATTGTAAATTTAGCTTGTAACTGCTCTGCTGTTAATTTATGGAATGGTGAAGCTTTAAATATAGCCTCATTTCTAATCTCTTCCATCGCAGGGAAAAGACTATGATTACGTTTGTTTAACTCCCTCCATATTTTTTCAAAAATCTCATCAAACTCCTCAACTGGATAATACTCACCCTGCTCATTCGTCCTACGATTCTTAATACGATCTACACATTGAGAACCTCCTAAATAGAGCATTAGTCGATTCTCAACGTCCAGAGTTAAAGATTTGTTAAAATGATCATGAGCTATTACATACATATTAGGATTTTTCGCTTTTTTTAAATCATCCCAATCATCCCTATTTTTAGGATCAGCGTTTAAATGTTGAAGGGTTCGTTGGACAATATTGTTAGTTTCTCCAACATAAACATCATACTTATCCTTTTTTTCATCATTTATAACGTAAACCGTTGGGTAATCCCTAATATAACGGTTCTGTTCGTTATCACTTATTTGGAGTGATTTAATCAAATTAACTCCATCTTGGCTATAAGAAAATTCTTTAATATAGGGTTCACTTACCAAAACACTACTCCTTATTATCCATCCACCATGTTCGTTGCTTATTAAAATTAATCTTATTCATAATGATTTCGTTCGGATCAACTCCTAAGTTATCACACATATAAAATAGATACATCATAGTATCTGCAATTTCTTCTTTCACGTGCTCAATTTGATTTTCCGTTAACTTTTCGTTTTTATCCTTCCATAAAAATATTTCTAGTAATTCACCGGCCTCAACATTTGTAGCCACAGCTAAATCCTTTAAATTATGGTATTTTTCCCAGCCTCGACTATCGCGAAATTTTTTTAATTGATCCATTACTTCACTATCCATAAACTAGCCTCTTTCATAACCATTTTTATATTAATTACCGTCTTCCAATGAAACAATTATATTAATTATAACATCGAATTTTTTACAACTCTTTTCATCCATAA
>NZ_AICN01000025.1:0-6436 GCF_000247775.1 Limosilactobacillus gastricus PS3 | reverse complement strand
GCCTGGCGCTTTTTTTACATACAAGTATAACCACCGTCAACTGGCAATGGAACCCCCGTTACGTAGGTTGACTTTGGCGAAGCTAAGAAGATTACGGCAGTGTCAAGTTCACCACTTTCACCATAGCGTTCTTCAGGAATCATCGTTTTAGCATTAGCTTGGAAGAAATCACTGTCTAACGTCTCGCGAGTTAAGTCAGTATAAAAATATCCAGGGCAAATCGCATTAACCGTAATCTTGTATTTTCCCCATTCAGCTGCTAACGCCCGGGTTAAGTTCACCACGCCCCCTTTTGCCGCGTGATAAGGAGATGACCCGGCTACTTTATTCCCTACTAAACCATACATCGACGCAATATTGATAACCCGACCATACTTGGCTGGAATCATTGCCTTTTTAGCAACCGCACGTGCTACCCGGAAAGTCCCGAGCAAATCAATATTCATTTCATTTTCAAATTGATCATCCGTGATATCTTCAGCCGGAGCAACTGCACCGGTCCCCGCATTGTTAACTAAAATATCAATCCGACCAAAATGATCTAATACTTCATCAACCGAAGCATTAACTCGCTCCGTGTCTGTAATGTCGCATTGAACTGGTAGGGTTTCAACCCCAAATTCATCATGAATCTCTTGGGCTACCGCTTCGACCCGTTCTTTTCGCCGTGCTAAGGCCACAATATTAGCGCCTTGACTAGCCAAGGCCTTAGCCATTTGAACCCCTAAACCAGCTGAACATCCGGTAACTAAGGCCACTTGTCCTTTTAAATCAAAATATTCAGTCATAATCATTACCTCCAAGATATTTTCTATACTTTTATTATAGAACAAACTTAATGAATCCGCTTACATTTTATTTTATGCATCAATATCATGAATATTCAGTCAGTATACATTAATCTTCATAAGATACTTACCTCAATAAACCGCTTCCGGATTACGGATAGTTTAGCAATTTTAGCCACCGAGATTAAAATTACACAAATTGTATATTTTTCAAAATTCGCCCTTTACAAACTGTATATTATGCATTAACATTGCATTATCCTATTTTTATGCATTTATTATTCATCGGAGGCGAATAGAATGAAAGTTTCATTAGTCGGGGTTACGGGATACAGTGGGATGGTCCTTTATCATCTCTTATCCCAACATCCTCAAGTTGAACAAATCCTTTTATTTGGTTACTCATCCACAACGACTGATGAAACCCATCGATCAACGAGCGACCTTCCTACCTATCTGAATATTAGTGACCCACTCTTACCTTATGATTGTCAAGTCATCGAAGAACGATCCGATGTTGTATTTTTCGCTACTCCAGCGGGCGTCACTAGTCAAATTGCTCAGCCACTGATTAATGATAACTTCCCCGTAATTGACCTATCTGGCGACTATCGATTAAAAGAGCCCTTACAATACCAAAAATGGTATCACAAAACACCCGCAGCAAAGGAAGCCTTACAAAAAGCTTCTTATAATTTA
Organism: Limosilactobacillus gastricus PS3; assembly: GCF_000247775.1. Classification (GTDB taxonomy): domain Bacteria; phylum Bacillota; class Bacilli; order Lactobacillales; family Lactobacillaceae; genus Limosilactobacillus; species Limosilactobacillus gastricus_A. The sequence goes on along the minus strand of NZ_AICN01000025.1, from coordinate 4,949 downwards.
GCTGATTTAAGTAAACCGGATTCCAATTACGTAGCTAATCCAGGTTGTTACGCTACCGCCACTCTACTAGGCCTAGCCCCGTTGGTCATCAATCATTTAATTGAACCCGATTCGATCATTGTCGATGCCAAATCTGGACTGTCTGGCGCAGGCAAGAAATTAACAACCAACTCACACTATGCTTACATTAACGAAAATATGTTGCCTTATAAGGTTAATCAGCACCAGCACATTCCTGAAATTTGTCAACAACTACATCAGTGGAACGACCAGGTAACCAGCTTACAATTCACGACTACTCTCGTCCTAATGACACGTGGAATTTTAGCTTCAATTTATGCTAAAGCCATCAAACCAACTTCAACTGAACAACTCCAAGAGGTCTACCAAACCTTCTATACTGATCATCCTTGGGTCCGCGTCTACCTGGATGGTTTCCCGTCCGTTAAAAACGTTAGTCACTCGAATTACTGTGACCTCGGCATCAGTTATAACGAAGCTACCAACACTATCTTTGTTGGATCAGTCATTGACAACTTAGTAAAGGGAGCAGCTGGGCAAGCAATTCAAAATATGAACCACTTATTTAATTTTGACGAAACCATGGGATTTAACTTAATTCCTGACATTCCATAATCACGGAGGAAAAACATATGCAAGAGATTGATTTTAAATGGCCCCTTGGGTTTAAGAGCGACGGAATTCACATCGGTTTAAGAAAAAGCAAGTTAGATTTTGGTTGGATTGTTTCTGAAGTCCCAGCGAGTGCCGCTGGCGCATATACCACTAACAAATTTTGTGCCGCCCCGACTGCTTTAACTAAGGACGCCATTAACCACGGTCACCAACTCCAAGCAATTGTCATGAACAGCGCCATTGCCAATTCTTGTACCGGTCAACAAGGTCAATCCGATGCTTTTGAGGAACAAAGCTTGGTGGCGCAAAAATTAGGAATTGAGTCTACTTTAGTAGGGGTAGCATCTACCGGATTAATTGGAGCATTTCTACCCATGGATAAGGTCAAAGTAGGAATTCAAACCTTAAACCAAACCAATAATTTTAAGGTGACTGAAGCAGTCCTAACGACTGATACCCATCCTAAAACCATTAGTCTTGAATTTGAAATCGCTGGTCAAACTTGTACGATGAGTGGTTTTTGTAAAGGGTCCGGCATGATTCACCCTAAGATGGCCACCATGCTTGGCTTTATCACCACTGATGCAACGATCAATGGTGATTTATTGCAAACCATTTTAAGTGAACAAGTTGACCTGACTTTCAATCAAATTACGGTTGATGGTGACACTTCCACCAACGATATGGTGGTCGTGATGGCTAATGGTCAAGCAAAAGCCCCGATCATTCAAGATAGCAGCGAAGACTATGAAAGCTTCAAAACTGCTCTTCACCAGGTGATGACTTACCTGGCACAACAAATCGCTAAAGATGGTGAAGGAGCCACTAAGCTTGTCGAAGCAAACGTTAGTCAAGCCCCGAGTCCATTTGATGCCCAAAAGATCGCTAAGGCCGTTGTCGGATCCAATCTAGTTAAGGCCGCCCTCTTCGGTGAAGATGCCAACTGGGGGCGGATCATTTCAACAATCGGGATTACCGATGCCGATTTTAATCCAGCAACAATCGACATCGCCTTAAACGGTCACCCAGTTGTCCAGCAAAGCCTCGGACTCAACTTTGACGAAGCCACCTTAAAACAGGCTTTACAAGCAAATAAAATCACCATTGATATCGACCTCCACGACGGTCAGGCAACTGGTCAGGCCTGGGGGTGCGATCTAACTTACCAATACGTCCAAATTAATGCCTCTTACCGGAGCTAACAAAGGAGCAACTTATGAAATCACATCCAGTCATCATTAAAATCGGCGGAAATACTATCCCAAACCTTGACCAAGAATTCTATACTTTCTTACACCAACTTCAAATGCAAAACCGATCGATCATTATTATCCATGGTGGCGGACCGATGATTTCATCCTTGAGCGAACAGCTTCATTTGCCAGTGGTCAAGAAAAATGGAATTCGGGTAACCGATGCCACGACTTTGGCCATTGCCAAAATGGTTTTACTCGGCCAAGCCCAACCCCTATTGGCCCAACAGTTATCGGCGCACGGTTTTAAGGTCGTTTGCAAAAACGCCGCCATGAATCATTTACTTACTGGCCAAGCCATCGATCAAGCAACTTACGGATCGGTTGGCACCATTACCAAGGTAAATCAGACCGCCTTGCAAACCCCAGCAAGTCAAATTACCGTGCTCGCTCCTCTCGCCTTAGATGATCAAGAGAATTGGCTCAACGTTAACGCTGACGAGGCGGCCGCGACAATCGCCACCTTAATCCATGCTGAAAAATTGTATTTAATGACTGATGTTGCCGGCGTCTTGTATGAAGGTCATCTCATCAGCCAACTCAATCACCATTTAGCTGATCAATTAGCTTCATCCCACGTCATCCGATCGGGGATGGTTCCTAAAATCAAAGCCGCATTTAAAGCTAAAACCGCTGGGGTCAACCAAGTTTTTATTACTAATCAACTCTGTCACCCTGGCACTGCCATTAATTAAGGAGGCCCTCTCATGACAATGCAATACGTTTTCCCAACTTATGCTCGGTTTCCATTTGAAATTGTGTCCGGAAAAGACTTTACTTTAACTGATAATCAAGGCAAGCAATATCAAGATTTTGCAAGTGGTATTGGCGTTTGTGGACTTGGTTACAATAACGAGGCTTTAAACAAAGCCGTGATCGACCAAGTTCAAAAGGTTTGGCATACTTCTAACCTGTACGAAAGCCAGCTTCAAGACGAGGTTGCTCATTTAATCGTTAAAGATGAAGATATGCTGGTAAGTTTTTGTAATTCGGGGACCTAAGCTAATGAAGCCGCTTTGAAACTCGCTCGGAAAGCTACCGGCAAACAAAACATCTTAACCTTTAATGATTCCTTTCACGGACGGAGTTATGGTTCCTTGTCAGTCACTGGGAACGCCCCCATCAAAGAAGGCTTTGGGGCCATGCTCCCCGGAGCCATTTATGGCACCTACAACGACCCAGCGGCATTAGACCTAATCACCAGTGAGCTAGCGGCGGTCATGTTGGAAGTTATCCAAGGAGAAGGGGGCATCAATGTCGGTGACCCAGATTGGCTCAAGGCCGTGGAAGCTAAGTGTCATCAAGAAGGGGTCTTATTGATTATCGACGAGGTCCAGACTGGAATGGGACGGACCGGTGAATTATATGCTTTCCAAAATTACGATCTGCATCCCGACATCTTCACGCTAGCTAAATGTTTAGCCAACGGACTACCGGTTGGGGCCATGGTTGGGAAAAAATCTCTTGCTGAATTTTTTGGACCTGGTAGTCACGGGTCAACATTTGCCGGGAATCCAATTGCAATGGCAGCCGCCAAAGTCGTCTTAGAAACGATTGACGACGACTTTTTAGCATGTGTTAAGAAAAAGAGCGAACATATTTGGAAAGAGATTAATCAACAATTGGTTGGATTGGATGCAGTCGAATCCGTTTCTGGAAAAGGATTGATGATCGGGATTCACTTAACAGCATCCGTGCCGGTTGACGAGGTCATCACCAAATTACAAGCCACCGGTCTCTTAACCATTTCATCCAAACATAATACTTTACGGTTGTTACCACCACTAATTACCCCTTGTTGCCAACTATGCAAAGGCATTGAAACCATCGCTAAAGTTTTAAAAACTTACTAATCTCTACGGGAGGAGGAAATTATGAATAATCATTTTTACGGGCAATCATTTCTAAAAGAGCTGGATTTTTCCGCCAAGGAATTAAACTATTTAATTGATTTTGCCATTCATCTAAAAGCTTTAAAGCAACAACACATTCCGCATCCATATTTACAAGGGAAAAACATTGCTCTCCTGTTTGAAAAAACCTCTACGCGGACCCGGTCATCCTTTACCGTGGCGGCCAATGATCTAGGAGCTAATCCCGAATTTCTAGGAAAAAATGATATTCAACTAGGGAACAAGGAATCGGTGGCCGATACCGCGAAAGTTTTAGGGAGTATGTACGATGGTATTGAATTTCGGGGATTCAAACAAAGCGATGTCGAAACCTTAGCTCAAGAAAGTGGCGTCCCAGTCTGGAACGGTCTAACTGATGATTGGCACCCGACCCAAATGATCGCTGATTTTATGACTTTAAAAGAGGTCTATGGTCATTTACCAGGACTAACACTAACTTACGTCGGCGATGGCCGCAACAACATGGCCAATAGTCTCCTCGTCACTAGTGCGATCTTGGGCGTTAATTTCAAACTCGGCGCTCCCCAACATCTCCAACCAGCACCAGCAGTGATCAGCCAGGCCCAAGCGCTTGCTCAAACCAGTGGCGCTCAAATTACCATTACAGACGATCCTTTGACGGCGGTCAAGGATAGCGATGCCTTATACACGGATATTTGGATTTCCATGGGCGAAACCGTTGATCCTGCCGAACGAATCCAGGCATTACTTCCATACCAGATCAATCAAAATTTATTGAATGCGACTGGTAAAGACAGCACCATCGTAATGCATTGTTTGCCTGCATATCACGATAAAGAAACCACAATTGGAAAACAATTAGCTGAAGAATTTGGCGTAAGTGAATTAGAAATTACCAACGAAGTCTTCTTAGGTCAACATTCGCACGTTTTCCAAGAAGCAGAAAACCGGATGCATTCCATTAAAGCCATTATGGCTGCTACATTAGGCGATCTTTTTATTCCAGAAGAATTTTTTAAGTAGGAAAAGCTTAAAAACAAAGCAGGCAAGGAACTTAAATTAGTTTCCTACCTGCTTTTATTTACGAATAAATTCTTCATCGGCTGGGTTATCAGCAACCGTCACAAACCGTTCTACCGTAAGCACACCATAACGAGACGGGATGACAAAAAATTAGGGATACTCT
>NZ_AICN01000026.1:0-39516 GCF_000247775.1 Limosilactobacillus gastricus PS3 | reverse complement strand
TTCACTAGCCTCTTTATTTTGGTTCCTAAATTAAATGAAGGGTTCGGTTGGCCCGCTGATTAATATATTGGGGATCGACCAGTTTATCTAAATCAGAAGTGATCCCAAGCGTCCGCGCCGATAAAGTTGCTACGATTTCCATGATTTCTTCCAGACTGGCACTAGGATCTCTGGATTTAAGTGCTCTCACAGTCATAATTGAGCCCCCATTGATGAAAACGCCGGCTGCATCCAGCAATTGATTACCTACATAACCATCAAAAAAGTGGAAATAATCAGACATTTCAGCGGAACAATTCTCGATGACACTAATGATCAGGCGAGTATAAGATTCGTCTAAAAAGATTTTATGAAAGGCCGGACCGAGTTCAAAGAAATAGCGAAAAATTGCCATATAGTACTTCCGAAAAACATAGGGAGCGGTAATGCTTTGTAAGTATTGATCATACTTGAGTACTAATAAATTAATAATTAGTCGATAAAAGGCGTCTAAATTTTCAAAGTGTAAATAAAATGATTTGCGACTAACACCCGCCGTTCCGGTTAAAAGGGAACGTTAATTTCATCTAATCGGTATTTTTGGCTGAGTTCAAGAAAGACCACAAATAATTTTTTTACAGTCTTCACGGTCCGTTGATTCGATTGTTCAACAAATGATTGTTCGAACTGATCGACTATCTCATCTATCAAAAACATATAGTATACATCTCCTAAGAATCATGAGCATGTAAGTATTTACACGCAGTTGATGTACACATATAGCGAAATATGTGTATTTAAGGTATTCGATAAGTGGAATATATAAATATTATGTATATAATATACCAGAATAATCACTTGATAAAACGGTACTTTAACATTTGACACAATATATATACACTTTTTTTAAAGTGGGTACTTTACTTTTGCAATAATCAGATAATCTGTAACCATAGCAATAGCTTAGGTTAATCACTAGCCAGGCATTGTTTTAAGCTTTGATCCATTTCTGGTAGGGATTTTTTAATCGATATTAAACGTCCTGCTTCATTAGTGAAAGCATGGGCAGACTCAGCTACACACACGATGGTATCAGTACCAGCCAGTTTCATGACATAGTGAAGAACGAGTTTGACCCCCGTATATTTATCGATGCTAGTAGTTATTTCTACTAAATCATCAAATTTGGTCGGGACTTTATAGGTGCAATCAACTTTGACCACTGGGGAAGCAATCCCAAGCGCTTCAAGTTTTGCAAAGTTCCAGCCGATTTGATCTAAAAAATCAACCCGTGCTTCTTCCATCCAGCGGATATAGTTGGAGTGGTGAGTGATTGCCATTTTATCGGTCTCATAATAATGGACACGGTGTATATATGATTTCATACTTTTCCTCCCTATTTATCAGGCGATATGCATTTATTATATGGTGGATCGAACTTTAAAATCAATCCAAAATAGTGAACTAGATTTGGCAACTTATCAGAATTGATAGGCTGATTTGTGAGTGACATTTTAAATTATCGATGCTCTAAGTATGGGGATTTAGGATTTATTATCCTGATTGGGCATGTAAGCATTTGCTTGCAAACAGTTATTCTGATGGACATTAGTATAAAGGGGGGACTTCATTATGTCAGTGAAGTTACGACATGTTGGTACTTCAAATGTGTTAACGGTTCCGGCCTATATTAAGACGACCTCAACCGAATATAATGTTTTTACAGCGCGTGATGGGGCAATTGTTTACTTACCTAAACAAGAAGCACCCGAAAGGGTTCGGGAATTAGCTGAACGGCATGGAATTTACCTTCCATAATTTATGATATTTTAATCTAACATTTATTCTTCTCTCTCATATATTTCTTAAAAATATCAAGAGTTTCCCTTATAATAATTGCAAAAGGGGGAACTGGAAATGATGGTGTTGAGGTGGATTCCATTAACAGCTCTGTTGATTTTGGTCACGGGCTGTTTTTATATTGCCGTGGAAGAACGACGGTTTACTAAATGGCAATGGGTTTCATTGGGTGGAGCCTATCTGTACTTATTGATTGTAATTTGGTTGTGCTTTTATCCGGCGGGTTTGCCATTTATTCCAGTCGGGGAAAAGCCATTGATGTATTTTAATCACGTGCCTTATAATTTACATCCGCTCCAATATTTAACCATTGATTGGTTTGAAAATATTCTCTTAACGATCCCAATGGGGATGCTAACTTACTTATTACAAGATCGTTTTTCCTTAGGTTCAATGATTTTTGTTGCCTTGATTCCAGGCGTCACCATTGAAGCGATTCAAATGTTCGCCGATTTATTGGTTAATTTACATCGGGTCGTGGACATTGATGATGTCATTACTAATTGGCTCGGAATGATGATTGGCTATGGATTAATGAAGTTCCTCGCAAAAATTGGATTCAAACGATTGATTGCCGCTTTTGAATTTTAACCGCTGATTAGAGGTGAAAACCTGGTATCAGCGGTTTTTTGCTGCTTACATCAGGTATTTTTCGTAATTAATTGAAGCCCCACCGTCAGCGTCAATCCCGGCATAGGTAAAGGATAGACCAGTATCAGGATGATAATCAACGGTGGTATCATGACTGGCAAAGAACCAATTATCGGCGAAGTTAATATGGTAATTGATCCCATCCACTTCGGTTAGAGCGACGGGTCGATCGGCTTGGTTATCTTGGGCAAATTCTTGATGGGGACCATGTTTGACTGGTTGCCGATTTTCAGGGGAGGTAAAAAATTTGACACCATCGCCTGCAGTCAGCTGTAGTTGTTGAATGATATATTGACTTGCGGCCTGGGTAACAGTTAATTTCATGTATCTAAAACTCCTTATCAAGATAGTCATTATTGTAGGGGAAAGACAGAAAAAGATGCAAGTCGTATAACTTGCATCTGATGTGGCCTTATTTGCGCCGACTATCTAAATATTTTTGAATCCGTTTCATGGCTTCTTGCAAGTCTTCCATTGAGGAAGCATAACTGATCCGAATATAACCCTCCGCGCCGGGGCCAAATGGCGTTGCGTCAACTAAAGCGACGGCTTGTTCGTAAGCTAAATTATGAGCAAAAGTGGCCGTGTCTTCATCGAGCCATTCTGGTAACTTGGCAAAGTAGTAAAAGGCACCTTCCGGTTTATCAGCCCGAAATCCCATCTTGGTCATGGCTTCATGAACGAAGTTAGCCCGTTTGATGTATTCTTCGCGCATTGGCAAAGCATCGTCGATTCCGTTTGAAAAGGCTTCTTCACCGGCATCTTGAGTGGTGTATGGAACCGTGGTGACGGTAAATTGGTGGACCGTAATGATCTTATCAATGATTCCTTCTGGCGCCGCCACAATTCCTAACCGCCAACCAGTCATAGCATGGGATTTGGAAACTCCATTTAAAAGAATAGTTTGTTCCGGAAGGATTTCAGCGACTGAGGTATGGGTCTTGCCATAGGTTAATTCACTATAGATTTCATCGGAAACCATGAAAATTTCTTTATCCCGTAGGACGTCAGCAATTTCTTCGATTGCTTCTCGGCTATAGGTTTTCCCGGTTGGGTTTGATGGGAAGTTCAATAGAACCGCTTTAACGTGGTTGTGTTGAGCCAAAGTATCTTCAATCATTTGGGCGGACAAGACAAAGTCATTCGGTTCCGTGTTAACGAGAATTGGTTTCAATCCCATCCCATTAACGATTGATAGATACATAGGCCAGATTGGGGTTGGCACAATAACTTGGTCACCAGGATTTGTAATCGCGTATAAAGATGACCAGATGGCTTCCGTGGCCCCGACAGTTGCTAGAATTTGTGTTGGTTTGTAATTTAGGTTGTATTTAGTATTAAGGAAATTGGCCGCTGCCGCCCGGAGACCATCAGTCCCTGGGGTCGGTGGATAATGGGTGTGGTTATTGTCGATACTTGCCTTGGCAGCATCTTTAATATGTTGGGGAGTATCAAAATCTGGTTCTCCAAGGGTCAACTTGATGATCCCAGGGATTGAAGAAACTTCCTTGTTAAAAGAACGAATGGCGGATGGCTTTATATTAGCTAATTCTCGTCGCATGTTCTGTAATAAAGTTGTGTTAATGTCACTCATAAGCGCAGCTCCTTATAAAAAATTCCTAAATAGTTACAACTGATTTTAGTATAGATGAATGCCAGCATGTTGTAAATACTTTCACGAACTTTTTAAGGAGAATTGTTCGCCTTTGGGATCTTAATATAGGAAGATTGGGACGATGTTTCAGATGTTATTAGTTAGATTCCGAAAGTAAAATATATAGAATACTTGTTAATTACAGATAATCCGAACAAAAATCCTAATCTAATTAAATTTTTAGTTTTAAAATGAGATCAGGTTTGCTAATATTATTTATTGAACACAATATTACTTATATATCGCCACATGATGGGTGGCCGTTTCTACCTGAAACCGTTCTTTTCAGACTATAAGTAAACAGCGCGGCTGGTTTACTAATGTTAGACGAGTCGTTTTTTATTAGGAGGCATTATGAAAGAGCTGGAAGATCGTATTAGACAAGATGGTCAGGTCCTTCCTGGTAACGTCTTAAAGGTGAATTCATTTTTAAATCATCAGATTGATCCCAATTTAATGATGAATATGGGGAAAGAGTTTGCTGATCATTTTAAGGATGATCAGATTACCAAAATCGTGACGGTTGAATCGTCAGGGATTGCACCGGCGGTAATGACAGGTTTTCAGATGCAAGTTCCCGTGGTTTTTGCTCGTAAACACAAGAGTTTAACCCTGGTTGATCATCTTTATACGGCGGATGTTTATTCTTATACTAAGCAAACGACGAATACAATCTCAATTGATGATCGCTTTGTAAATGCCGATGATCGTTTGTTAATCATTGATGACTTCTTGGCTAATGGACAAGCGGTGGAAGGGCTGTTAAAGATTGCTGATCAAGCCCAAGCCACGGTTGCCGGTGTCGGGATCGTGATTGAAAAGTCCTTCCAAAAAGGGGCCGAATTAATTCAAGAACGGGGCATCAAATTATTGTCATTAGCTAATATTGCATCTTTAGAAGATGGACAAGTACGGTTTGTCGGGGAGGATTAATTAATGCCATCAAAAGAAGTTTCGCATCAAAAAGCGGCCGTCTTAGGGATTCAGCATCTCTTAGCCATGTATTCTGGGGACGTGGCTGTCCCATTATTAATTGGTCATGCTTTGAATTTTAATGCAGACCAAATGACATATTTAGTGTCAATTGATATTTTTATGTGTGGCTTGGCCACCTTTATTCAGTTAATTCGGAATCGTTACTTTGGGATTGGCCTACCAGTAGTGTTAGGTTGTGCCATTCAGGCGGTCCAACCCTTGGAAATGATTGGGAAAAAGTTATCGATCGGGACCATGTATGGGGCCATTATTGTAGCCGGTCTGTTTGTTTTTCTAATTGCCGGTTACTTTGCCAAATTAAGACGTTTCTTCCCACCTGTTGTGACGGGAACCCTGATTACCGTAATTGGATTGACCTTAATTCCAGTCGGAATTCAAGATATTGGTGGGGGTGACGCGACTGCCAAGAGTTTTGGTGATTGGCATAATTTATTATTGGGACTCATTACGGTGCTAATCATTATTGCCGTTCAAATTTTTACCCGGGGCTTTATTAGTTCCATTGCGGTCTTAATTGGCTTAGTAGTGGGATCCTTGATTGCTGCCTTGATGGGGATGGTTTCAACTGATTCCGTCGCCCAAGCTGCTTGGTTCCATGTTCCAACGCCATTTTATTTTGGTTTACCGAATTTTGAATGGTCGTCGATTGTAACCATGATCATTGTTTCGTTGGTTTCAATGGTGGAATCAACCGGAGTCTTCTTTGCAATTGGTGATTTGTTACATCGCGATGTTTCGGCAGATGATCTCAAGCGTGGTTACCGGGCCGAAGGACTAGCCGTCATGCTCGGGGGGATTTTCAATACCTTCCCATACACTACCTTCTCGCAAAACGTAGGACTCTTACAATTAAGTGGTGTGAAGACTAAGCGGCCAATTTATTGGTCAGCCTGCTTGTTAATGATTTTAGGCCTCTTACCGAAGATTGGCGCTTTAGTAACCATGATTCCAACGCCGGTGCTAGGGGGAGCAATGCTCGTAATGTTCTCGATGATTAGTGTGCAAGGGATCCGAATGTTAATTCAAGTTGATTTCGGTGACCAACGTAATATTTTAATTGTCGCAATCTCAATTGGATTGGGCTTGGGAGTTTCCGTTTACCCAACCCTTTTCCAAGGATTACCAACCACAGTTCAATTATTGCTAGGTAATGGGATTGTGATCGCAAGTATTGTCGCAGTATTTTTGAATGTAGCTTTAAAGGGTCGAGATGGCTTGCAGTAGAAAAGCTAGAGGATGGAGAACATAGATTTGTTTCTCCATCCTCATTTTCTTTTAATCACCTTAGTAATCGCGACCAAAAAGCGCGCCCCACGAGGCTAACTACGAATTCACGTCGGTCCGTACCGTCCCAACGTTCCTTCTAGGTTAGCCCTATGGAGCGCCTTAATGCTTTTTGATCAGCTTATTTTATTTATTAGCATAAGTAGAAATTTCTAACAGATTTTGATCGGGATCATATAAGTAGATTGATCGCATTTCACCTTCGGAGCCATGTTTAACAATCGGTTCATTAGTAATGACTTCGACATAGTAACTTTTTAAGTGGTGTAAGACATCTTCTAATTGATCACCAACAATCATACAAAAGTCAGCTGCGCCGACCGTGGGGTGTTTGGCCACTAAGGGATTCGCGCGATCAGTTTTTTGTAACCGGATTAACTGATGACCACAGCGTAATGTGACCACGTCGTCATTAGTTTGGTCATCAATGACCGGCATATCAAAAACCTCATGATAGAAGCGTTTGCATGCTTCAAGATCTGAAACAGTTAAAACAAGATGGTCGATTCGACGCATTTTCATAATAATTCACCTCAACAATTGTATCTGTATCATATCACGAATGGTAAAATAAGCCTATTCTATTCGAAGAGAAGGTTAGCGCATATGAAGGATTGGTTAGCAGTTTTAATTGGCGGAATGGTTGGTGGTGGTCTCCGCTACGAATTATCCCAGTGGTGGGGTTCAATTCCGGCTACGACCATGGTTAATTTAGTCGGGAGTTTAGCTTTGGCATGGTTGACGACCGCTTTAATTAACTGTCATTCCGCACCACAATGGTTAAATTTAGGCATTGGAACCGGGATGATCGGCGCCTTTACGACTTTCAGTAGTCTTATGATGAACGCAGTTATTAGTGGGCAACAATCAGCTTTATACGGATTGATAATTATCTTTATTAACATGGTCGGTGGCTTAATTTGTGCCGGATGTGGTTATTGGTTAGGAGGACATCATGTGGTTAGTCGTTAGTTGTGGGGCGGGGATTGGCGCACTTTGTCGCTGGCAATTAACTAACTGGATCAAAAGACTAACGCGGGTAAATTGGCCCTTTGCGACCTTAATCATTAATTGGCTGGGGACCTTTATTTTAGGAATCTTAGTTACACATCCATCTGGGCTAATTACTCAATCGGTACTAACCAGTGGTTTTTTAGGGGGATTAACGACTTTTTCAACTATGAATGTTGAATTAATAACTTTATGGCATAATCGCGCATGGCAAGGCTTTTGGACCTATCTGCTAGCTTCCTATGCTGGGGGAATGGTTTGGGCATTAATCGGGATGATAATTTAAATGATGTGAAGAAGTACTAATTGATGTCTCTTTTGATCAGTTTATTACTGTGCATGGCGTTTCTTGACGTTTTTGCCAATCAAGCGTGACAACATGATTAAAACGATGATAATAATCGCGTAGATAATTAAACGTTTAAACTCTCCGTTGAAAATTGCGTCGCCCCCGAAAGCATATATTAAAGATACCGGTAAAACTCCTAAGCTAACCATGACTAAGAAATTCCGACGGGGAATTTGCATATTAACACAGGAGTAGTTAACTAAGACACTCGGAATAACTGGGATCATATAGGCGACGGTCAAGGTGATCCAGGGATGATCACTGGATTGGAGCCTTTCCAACCAGCGGTTATGCATAAATTTTTCGGAAAAATCGATATGACCGATTAAAGCGGCTACTAACCAGTTCCCGGTCATATTACCAAACCAGTTAATGGTCAGTCCCCATAGCGGGCCGTAACATAATCCAGCAAAAATGCAGACGATTGAATTTGACATACCAGGAATGGCATTCATTACTGCAATCATGATGTATAAGAAAATCATGTCCCGGATACCGTGTTGTTGGATTAGGTCCACTAGTTCCTGACGATTGGCGTCATTAGAATGTAATAATAAATTAATTTCGGGCAAGAAGTCATGGATAACTAACCCTAACATGGCAATTACGATTAAAGTTGCGATGACAATTAGGGCTCGGTGACTTAAGCGTTGCTTCATCGTGTTCTCCTTAATAAAGTTTGATAATTTTGGTTGAGGGTTGTGCGTAATAATGGATCATGAGCATAGAGATAGGTCCCGCGAACCCCGCGCTTCAAAATCACATTTAAAGCGTTCATGATCATTTGGCGTTTACTTTGCTCAATTTCAACTGGATTAGTTAAATCGTCCCGGCGTTTAAACATTTCGGTATCAGTTACTCGATCGAGATTTACTTGGAGTTGATTAGTATTGGAGATCTGACTAATAATCGGGCCAATAATGATGCCAGTATAATTAAGATCAAAGCCCTGACAAGTATAAATCGAGCCAACTTCATGAATGGTTTCGGGAATTTCTGCCCACGGGGTACTGGTAAAATTATATTGATCCCAAGGCATCTTGAATTGCCCCTCGACAATATAGTGTTTACCACCATCAAGGGTTGATGGATAACCAGAAGTCGATAAGATGCGGGAAAGGCCTACTTCCTGATTACGTCGAAAAATGGCTTGGCACATTAATTCGGCGTCGTCATAGATGCGAAAATCATAGTGATCACGACTATTGTTAGGGAAGGGAGCAATTTCCCCCGCCGTAAACCGGTTAAACCAAGATAAGAGTTCATCACTGGCGGTTATCCGGAATTGGTGTCAGATAGGTTGATTGATGTGGGTATTGATTCACAATCGCTTGGAGTCGTTCGGGCGTCCAAAAAGCTTTCATACGGAGAACTTGGTATTGATCAAAGACAATAATGACAACTTTGGCATGCTTGATAATCTCAATGAGTTGATTATCATGATAAAAATTATTGTAATGATCAGGCTTAGACAACAATAAGTGAGCTTCATCAATCACGGCGACATCCACTTGTTCGCCCGTTTTCTCAATCTGGTTAATAAAAGATGTCGGTCGGTAATAGTCTTTTTTTAGTAATTCTTTAAAAGGTCCTGCAATTTCTTTATAGACTTTTAAGACCTCGGGATGATTGACTAAGAAGACATTTTTACTGCCATACAGTGGCGAGGTGTGATCAAGTCGAGCAGCAGATTGGATTTGCTGAAACAGATGGGATAAGACGACACTTTTGCCAGTGCCGGCATCCCCATATATGGTATAAATGGCCGGAGTATGTCCGGTTTGTAAATGGCTGATGGTGAAATCAATTATATTGGAAACTAATTGTGCCTGGTCAGTCGTTAATGGTTTTAAAGGTGATAATTTCTTAAGTGCCGAATTTTCCATAAGTCCTCCATGATAACTCTTTTATTATACATGAATATGGGTCGTCAGTCCTTGTCAATTGTAGTAGAATAATGGTGACTACTGAAATTCGAGAGAGAATCCGAGGTACTGAGCATGAATTTACATCCTGATTACTTATTAAACCGCGTGGAGGAACCCGAAGATATTAAGACCATGTCCATGGACCAATTAGAACAATTGGCAGAGGAAATGCGGACGTTGATTTTAGAGCGGGTTTCGACGATTGGCGGTCACCTTGGTCCTGATTTAGGGATTGTGGAATTAGCGATTGCCTATCATTATGTTTTTAATTCACCAACTGACAAGGTCATTTGGGATGTTTCACATAATTCTTACCCTCATAAGATGTTAACAGGTCGAAAACTGGGCTTCTTGGATCCGGACCACTATCAAGATATCTCGGGATTCACTGCTCCAGATGAAAGTGACCATGACTTCTTTAAGATCGGTCATACTTCTACCTCAGTTGCCTTGGCCGTCGGTGAGGCTGAAGCTCGTGATTTAAAACAGGATCCCAAGCATCGTAATATCGTTGCCGTGATTGGTGATGGATCCTTGAGTGGTGGTTTAGCCTTTGAAGCCTTTAATAATGCCTCCAAAGTTAAGGGGAACTTAATTATTGTTGTGAATGATAATGAGATGTCGATTGATGATAATCAAGGGGGACTTTACCAAGGATTAGCCGAATTGCGGGCCACGGAAGGCAAATCTCCCAACAATCTCTTCACTTTCATGGGATTAGATTATCGCTACATTGAAGATGGTAATGATCTACCAACGATGATTCAAATGTTTAAGGATGTCCAAGATATTGATCATCCAATTGTCTTGCATATTCATACCCTCAAAGGGAAGGGTTACCAACCTGCTATTGATGAAAAATTTAAATATCATTGGCGCAAGGCCTTTGATCCAACGACGGGAGAAGATCGACAAGCTCCCGCTCAGGAATCTTATAATCAAGCTGTCGTTAAAGAATTATTAGCAGAAATTGATGAAGGACAAGAGATTGCAGCGATTAATGCGGCAATTCCGGGTGCCTTTGGCTTGAAGGACTTCCAAGCAGCCCAACCGGATCGCTATTTTGATGTGGGGATCGCGGAACAAGCTTCAATTACGACGGCTGTTGGGATGGCCGAAGCTGGTATTCGGCCAGTAGTTTTTGAAAATTCAACCTTCTTACAACGGGGATTGGATCAACTAATTCATGATGTCGCTTTAAATAGTTCACCAATCGTGATGGTTGTAGTAAATGGTTCAATTTCTTCACAATCAGCCACTCACCAGGGGACCTTTGATATTTCTTATATCTCATCCTTGCCAAATATCGAATATTTGGCGCCAACAAGCGTGGAAGAAATGGTTTCGATGCTTCGCTGGGCGATTCATCAACAAGATGTACTCGTGGTTATTCGCCAACCAGCTCATGAATTATTACATCGGCCAGCTACCACTAATGATTATGATGAAGTAAAATACGAAATTGCTCATCAAGGTCAAGATGTAGCCTTAATGGCCGTTGGCGGTTTCTGGAAATTAGGTGAACAAGTCCAAGCACAGCTTAAGGAAAAACTCAATATTGATGCAACCTTAATTAATCCGATTTCAGTGACAAACTTAGATTATGAGACACTCCATCATTTGCCAGAACAACATGATGTGGTAGTTACGATTGAAGATGGAAATCTGAGTGGTGGCTTTGGCGAAACGATTGCCCGTTATTTTGGCCCAACGAACGTCAAAGTCCTATCCTTTGGGGCGCCACGTGAATTTGCGGATGCAGTGCCGTTGGATGTTTTGTATAATCAATATCACTTAACGCCGCAACAAATCGTTGATGATATTCAACGGGTAGTCCATACCTTCTAAGCAGGAAATTTGCAGGCTGATATTTGGTATGCTAAAATAATTTAGATTTTTAAGGAGGAAAGTTATGTTAAGTAATTTAAAATCAACTGAAGTGCTTTCCTCCACCACGACCAGGTAATTTTAATGGGCGTGGATTTTGAAATAGATGATTCAAAAAACCAGTCCATTGAGGTGGGCTGGTTTTTTAGGGTCAAAATTAAGGAGAGTAGTAGTATTTATGGAAGAAAGTAAGCCCAAGCTAAGTCGGACGATGACGCCTGGTCAAATGGAAATGATTGCCATTGGGGGAACCATTGGGAGTGGTTTATTTATGGGAGCCACTTCAACCATTAAATGGACTGGACCATCCGTTCTTTTAGCTTACGCTTTTGTTGGAATTATTTTATATGCAGTGATGCGGGCGCTAGGGGAAATGGTTTATCTTAATCCTGGAACTGGTTCCTTTGCCGATTATGGATCTAAATACATCAATCCCTTTGCGGGTTATCTCGTTAAATGGAGTAATGTATTTCAATTTATTATTGTCGGGATTTCTGACATCATTGCCATGAGTGAATATTTAAATTACTGGTGGCCCAATTTGCCGGATTGGCTTTCCGGCATTGTGATGATCATTATCTTGACCTTAGCTAACTTGGTTTCAGCCAAGGCTTATGGGCAATTAGAATCTTGGTTTGCCATGATTAAGGTTGCAACGATTATCGTGATGATTATTCTAGGACTATTAGTTATTACGATCGGGCTTGGTAACAATTGGCATCCGGTCGGGATTTCTAATCTTTGGTCTCACGGCGGATTCTTTACTGGTGGATTGACCGGTTTCCTATTCTCCTTGTCAGTGATTGCTGGATCTTATCAAGGGGTGGAATTGCTCGGCATTACCGCCGGAGAATCAGCTTCTCCTCAAAAAGCAATTGTTAAATCAGTCCGCTCTGTTATTTGGCGAATCTTAATTTTCTATATTGGAGCCATTTTCGTAATCGTTTCGATTTATCCGTGGAATCAATTAAGTAGTGTTGGCTCTCCATTCGTGCAGACTTTTACGAAGGTGGGAATCACTGGGGCTGCCGGGATCATTAATTTTGTCGTTTTGACAGCGGCTTTATCCGGAGCCAATTCTGGAATTTACAGCGCTAGTCGAATGCTCTTTAAATTATCAGTTGATGGGGAAGTACCAGCTTACTTTAAACGCTTATCCAAGCGGATCGTCCCGAATGTTGCTATTATCACCATTGCCTTTTGGATTTTCGCTGGTTTTATCGTCAACTACATTTTAACCGCGGTTAGCTCGGGAACCGCCAACTTATTTGTGATGGTATATAGCTCAAGTGTCTTGCCGGGGATGGTGCCGTGGTTTGTGATCTTATTATCGGAGCATAACTTCCGGAAACAGCATCCGGAACGCTTAATTGATCATCCCTTCCAAATGCCATTATTCCCTGGTTTAAATTATTTCGCTTTAATTTCCTTAACGGTGATTTTGATTTGTATGTTCTTTAACCCAGATACGCGCGTTTCGGTTTCCATTGGGGTGGTATTTGTAGTCATTATTTGGCTTGCCTACCGGGTACATGTCTATCGGCAAAGTAAATAAAAACATAGAGGCTGGGAAAAAGCATTAAGGCGCCCTATAGGGCTAACCGAGAACGAATGTTGATTCGAACGGACCGACGTGAGTTCGTAGTTAGACTCGTGGGGCGCGCTTTTTGACCGCAATTACAAGTGTGATCAAACGAAATGAGGGTGGGAAGAAATGTTAATTAGCATTTCTTTCCACCCTCCTGCTACATTTTATGATCAATTACTAATTGGATAAATTGCTTTAAATTCTGGTAGTAAAAATCTGGATCTTGATATTTTAAATCAAAGCGACCATTATCAGTCATGCCTAAACTAATCCAGATTAAGTTGTTGGCAACCCATTCGATTTGTTCGTGGTCTTTAAAGTAAGTTTTAGCTTGATAATGTTCACACGTCTCAATAATAAAGGATTTAAATTGGTTGATCAGATCAAGAGATGCAATCGCCAGATCACAATTAGGGTCTTTCGTATCATCATATAAGACCAGGATGTCTTGGTGGGAAGTTGAAAATTCAATATAGTATTTAGCGATATTTAACAAGTCCGTCATGAGATCTTCGGAATAGACACTTGCTTGTTTGAATTTTAGAAAATCGTCGCTTCCCTCCTGAACAGTGGTTAACATTAAGGCTTTTTTGTCCTTAAAGTAACGAAAGAGAGTTACTTCACTAACGCCCGCTAATTCAGCGATCTTAGCAGTGGTAGCACCTTTGATACCGTGATGGACAGCGAGGTGGCGATAGGCGTTTAGAATTTTTTGTCGCGTTGCTTCTACCATAGAAATTTCTCCTTTCGAAAAAACTTTATCGGTCGATAAATTAAAATTAAATTTACCGTATATTAATCAAGATATGTCATTTTATTTACATCTCATATATCTCTGTTATAAAGGCGTAATTCAACCGGAAATTAATTTATCAATCGATAAGATATGTGAAATAGTTGCTATAAAATGGCAAAATATTTAGCATAAATTTGAGTAATTTACCAAAATATATTTGAAATTATCAAAGGTTGATGGTACTATTATTTCACGGTGTTAGTAAGCACTAACATTATGCGATGGTGATATTTTACGTTCTATTAATAAAGAAGAAGGTGATAACGAATGTCAGTTAAATTACGCCAAGTTGGTACTTCAAAGGTTTTTGACAGTTCCATCTCAGATTCGCACAGATGCAACCGAATATAGTGTTTTTGTTTCCGCTGATGGGGCCATTGTTTATATTCCACAACAAGAAACCGATGCTAACACTCAAGAAATCGCGAAAAAGCATGGTGTGCTTTCCTCATATCAATTTTAAAATTGATAGGGATTTAAAGCAAAACCAAATTTAAAAATTAAAATAACAATTTATAAACAGCACTAGTTTCGATGATTAACCAAAACTAGTGCTTTTCTTTTAGATCCTTAATGATAATTTTTGGGATAATTATTTACTATAAGTTAGGTCATAGGTTAGCCAAATTAGAACAATGAACTATTAAGCCTTCATTTAATAATCTGAAGCTTTTGGTAGTAATCATGAGAAGCATCTTGGTGCAATGCTTGAAAAATTATATAATTACGGTAGCGAAATAATTGGGGGAATGCTAATGAGTCGTAAGAAACGATCAAAAGGGTTATTCAAATGGGTGGTGACGCTTTTCGCCCTTTTAGGGATTTTTGTGGGTGCACAATCATCACTTAGCCCGAATTTGGAGCAAGTCTGGTCGAATTTAATCACCAGGGTTAGTGGAACCGTTGATGGGGAAGCTTCATCATTAATCACCCCAAGTGAGGACCAGGCCCGTTCTGTGTTAACCAATCAGGTTGAGCAACAATTAGGAGATCAAATTACTTGGAATGATCATGGCGCCTTTATTATTAATCATAATCAAACGAATTTAAATGCAAGTGTTGCTAGCGCTCCCTATGCCGTTAATCGTTATGATAGTGCGGGACGTCCTTGGCAAGGGGATGCCTGGTTAAATCGGACGACCCGCCAGTATCGAAATCGACAACAGACTGGTAATGGCGCAACCAATTGGCGCCCAGCAGGCTTTTTGCAGGCGACAAATTTAACCGGTGGCCCGAGTCATGCCTATGATCGTGGACACTTGCTTGGCTACGCTTTAGTCGGCGGTTTGTCTAATTTTGATGCCTCCGAGTCAAATCCTGCCAATATTGCGACGCAAACCGCTTGGGCCAATGAAGCCCGTGCTAAAACATCGACCGGGCAAAATTATTATGAGGGTCTGGTTCGTCAAGCTCTAGATCGCAATAAGCAGGTTCGCTATCGGGTGACCGATCTCTATGACGGTGATAATATCGTGCCCTCAGGTGCCCATATTGAAGCAAAATCCAGTGATGGCTCACTTGAATTTAACGTATTTGTGCCGAATGTTCAGAACAATATTACCGTTAACTATGCCACAGGAGCTGTAACGAAAAACTAATAAAAGGCGGATGACCAAAAAAAGTCGTCCGCCTTTTAAGTATTGTTTTAGTCATTAGGAACAAAAGTTGTTTCGTCTTGGAAATCAATTAGGGTTTGCATATCTGCAGCATTAATCGTGAAATCAAGTTGCTTATTTTGTTCCATAAATTCCTTATGAGTGGATTTAGGTAGTGGCAAAATATCACGTTGAATAAGATACTTAATGCACAATTGTGGAACCGTCACTTGATATTTATTTGCCATATCCACGAGACGTTGGTCTTTAATAAGTTGACCAGTAGCGATTGGTGAATAACCCATTAGCTGAAGGCCATTCTTTTGACAAAATGTGAGAATTTCTTCGTCAACGTTACCAATATGAGTTTTGATTTGTTCTGCCACCGGCTTGATCTCGCTATGATTAATGATGTTTTCCATGTCCGGAATGGTAAAGTTAGACACTCCTAAGGACCGGATTTTACCTGCATGGTAAGCTTCTTCCATGGCCTTCCAGACTTGGAGATTTTCTTCAAAATAATCTTTTGGACTATTATGGAAGAGTTCTTTCCATGGTTTTGGTGCATGGATAAGCATTAAATCAACGTAACCCAGTCCCAGACGGTCGAGGGAATCATTAATTGCCTCGACAGCTCCTTCATAACTTTTGACATCTGGAGCAATCTTGGTGACCACAAATAATTCTTCACGATCAACCTGACTGTTTTTGATACCTTCACCAACCCCAGTTTCATTTTCATACTGGGCGGCGGTATCAATTAAACGGTAACCAACATTAATTGCGGTTTCGACTGCCTTAGCAGCAGCTTCATTTGGAATTTGCCAAGTCCCAAAAGCAATCTTTGGAATCGTTAGACCATTTGATAAAGTATAAGTTTCGTTTTGCATGTTATTTCTCCTTTGCAATTGACAATTTATATTTGATGTATTTATTATATTTCTTGAGAGTTACTCTCAGTCAACGGATTTTGTAAAAAAATGGGAGAAAAATTATGAGTGAGAAAACATATACCATTAAACAAGTGGCTGAATTAGTGAATGAATCTGATCATACGATTCGCTTTTACTGTAAAGAAGGGCTCTTTCCATTTGCTAAACGGGATCGGAATAATGTTAGACGTTTTACGGAATTGACCTGGAAGGGGTGGAAATCGTCCTTTGTCTTCGGGACACCGGGATGCCACTAGCTGATGTACGTCATTATATGGAATTGTGTACTCAGGGAGCATCAACCTTAGAAGAACGTCTCCAGATCATTCGGAACCAGGAAATTCGAGCTCGCGAGGAATTAGAAGTGTACAAGCAAAAAATCGCCCATCTTGAAGAAAAGGAATCCTACTATGTGCAAGCGATTGAAGATCAAAATGGGGAAGATAAGTGTAATCCGTTAATGAATGTAGAGATGAATAAATCTACTGGCGAAGTTGTAGAAATGCACTAAAAGATAATATGATCAGCGATTAGTCTTTAATGGGGCTAGTCGTTTTTTAAACCACAAGTAATTACTTAAGTAATTACTTGTGATATAATTAAATAAAATACTTGAAAGGAAGGTTATCTAATGAAAAAAACAAAGGCGCGGATTCAAGGAAATGCGGTGGTTGTCACAATTCCTAAGTCATTTGGTGTTAAACCCGGAGCTGAATTTAGGTTCACAAAAGAAGAAAATGGTATATTGAAATTGACACCTACAAAGCAGGTTCCAGAAACCATGGATGAACTATTTAAGGATTGGGATGGTGAGTATCAAATGCCGAGTGATTTGGCAGAATGGAATCAAGAAAATCCAACAGGGGAAGAACTATGGTAGTGGGTCAACTGCAACGAGGTAGCATTATTTATATTAACTTTGATCCTTCAGCGGGCGCTGAGATTCAGAAACGACGACCAGCGGTTGTTGTTAGTAATAATATTCTTGCCAAAACATCGCCATTTGCTTGGGTAGTGCCAATTTCTCATGGAAGTTTTAATGGCAAAGATTATCCATTGCACGTTCAATTAGATGATCGGACTCAGACTAATGGGACTATCAATGTTGAACAATTAAAGTCTTTTGATTTTAACCAACGAGAGTGGCAATTTGTAGAAATGTTACCCACTGATATCTTTGAAGAGGTTAAACAAAAGGTTCAGTTGGTTGTTAAATAAATTCCAATTATAAACAGGTTGGTTGATTTTTACTTTTGCCTTGCAAAACAAAGTTAGATCATTGAAAATAGAAATTAAATGACAACTATAGAAAGGGATCATAATGGCAAAACTGAACCATATAAATGTTTTATTAAACAATCAACCGCAGACCATGGCGATTGAAGAAATTTTTGATCCAATTGCATATCCACAATTACAAGCCGTCACAGGCAAAGTCAGTGCTGACTTTGCCAACCAATACTTAGCTGACTACATAAAAGTTGATTTAGTCTTGGGTAACCTCCCGAGCGCAAGTAATTTTTCGGCGAATGAAACCTTAACAAAAGATGCCTTACTCACGGCTCTATTAACGGTGGCTAATAAGGACGCCGCTAAACTATTCCAAGCCTTAAGTTCAACGGTGCAATTAAATGCCTTAGCAGGGATCTTTCGGGTACTTATTTCACCTACGCAAGCAATTCATTCCCGTTTTTATTTGATGTATAATCCTTCCACCGATCAAAAGCGGGTTGTTTTAGGATCATTTGATCTAACGGAAACGGCTTTTGACCCGGCCTATAATCGCTTTGAAGAGGTGATAGTCTTTGATAGTGCCGAGCTGTACGATCAATTATCAGCGCACTTCTCGAAGGACTTATTACCAACGACCAAAGCTTATTTTACCGATGAATTATTAGCCGCTGCCGAAGCTCAACTCAAGGCTTTGAAACAAGATCAAGTTGCCCAAGGGCAAAAGGTTGTTATTTTCTCAAATGAAGAAACTGACCAGATTGTCCAAGCCGAGCTAACTAATTTATTAGTAAAAAATGTCCAAAAACAAATCGATGCTGATTTGATTCCGGCCGATACGCCCTTAGCTATGCGAAATGTGACGATGGATCGGACGCGGGAACGCGAAGCTGAAGAACGGTTGATTCAACAGCGGGATATGATGTTGCAGCTGGAAAAAGAAGCTGTTTCGCCACGGGCGGAACAGCCAAGTTTGCGGTCTGCAGATCAAGTTGCTAAAAAGGTCAAAGCGGCTTTAGCTGAAGCAATCTCACCTGAAGACTTAGCAGTCGAGAAGAAATATACGACCTTTTTATATGATCGACCAATTGAGCGTAACGTTGCCAAAAACATCACAGGTCTTTATATACCTAGTGATACCGGCCAGTATCCAATTCCGTTTGGTAAATTGGCCACGGTTGAGCAAATAAAAAGTGGGTTGCAACAGATTGATGCCGTCATGAATGGTTACCAACAATACGTCGTGGATTACGATGATAATTATGGAAAACGGTTCTTTGAAGCCATTCTCTATGGTTTTACGGCTCCATTTATGTGGGAAATTCGGACCAAGGCGAGTCTAAATCCCGAAGACGGGAATGATGTTCCAAACTTCTTGATTTTAGGGGCTACGGCTGGTTCTGGAAAGTCAACCTTATTGCGGATTATTAATCAGTTGACTTGGGGGAATGAAAACTCGATGATCGACTTTGGGACTATTTATCCCAATGAAACGCCCCAACGGAAAGCTAAAACCGTGCAAGCCTTAGAATCATACATGAAACAAGGCTCGACTTATCCGGTTTTAGTTGATGAAATTGAACCATACTTCTTCCAACAACCACAGTATAGTCGGCATTTAGTAGTTGATACGATGAATGAGTTGGTCAACAGTCCTAAGGCGATTGCGCCTTTAATTGGGACCACGAACTATAATGGTAGCTTTTCGATGGTGCGGGAAACGGCCCGGCGGACTTATTACATTCAGTTGGATAAGGTTATTAATGATGAACGGAAAGAAGAAGCCACGCAATACATTTTTGATGTTCGACAAAGCTTAAATAATACCTTATTTAAGGATTTTGTGGTTCGGATGGCCCATCGATTAGCTGATGATGATACTAATTGGCGGACTTTCGATGCCACGAATGGTCAATTAGACTTCCTCGCAATCACCCGCGACATCTTTAAAGAATACTACCGGATGGCTAAGATGTCGGTACCAGCTTACGTGAGCGATGGCCTATGTGACGACTTTAGGGAAAGCTCGCGGAATAAGTGGGCGAAGTTATATCTGACGCAAATGGATGATTTTGTCTTCCGGAGTGAAAATAATAGCTTGGTCTTTGATATTACCAAGTTAAATTCCTTCAATGGCTTTTCGAATGAATCGGCGGAAGAATACCGGAATTCCTTGCCAATTGAAATTTGTGTTGATGGGATCAATGGTAAATCTGGCAAGTTCCTTGAAATGAAGGCGGATGATTTCTTCAACTGGATCGGCATTAAGCCCGAACTAACTGCCATCACGCATGAAAATGGGACCACTAAAGTAACCACCAAGGTGGCCGATGAGAAACCGAAGAAGAAAAAGGGTTTTTGGGCTCGTTTATTCGGCTAGTTTAAGTAAATAAATTCATAAATCAGGTGTATAACGCTTAGAAAGTTTTACACTTGATTTTTTTATTCATAAAAGTTCACAATTTTAATTCATATATCTAATTTATAATAATTCTAAACTAGAAAGGAGGCCATGGCCATGTTTAAGAAGTTTATTGCACTTATCTTATCGCTTGCTGTGGCAGGAGCCATTATTGTTGATGGCTATCTTTTATTTTTTAAAAAGACAACTACTAATACTAAAGTATCGACCGAATCAACTGGTAATCAGTCCACTACAAGTTCTTCAACTAACTCTACTATGAAGGATGGTACCTATACTGGAGCATCGACGTCTACTGCTTGGGGAGATGTTCAAGTAAAAATGACGGTGGCAAATGGTAAAATCACCTCAATTACGGTTTTAAAACATCCGACAGAAGGTAAATCTGTCCAAATTAATGCCGAATCCTTACCAATTTACAAAAAAGAAGCAATCGCTGCCCAGAGTGCCAAGATTCAACAGGTCTCAGAAGCAACCGAAACTTATAAAGGTTTTACGGGTTCCTTACAAAGTGCCATTACCCAAGCGGAGGAAGCATCATGATTAAGAGTCAAGTGATTAAAATGATGACAATACCTTTTACCATTAGTATAGCCGCGTCTACTGATGATGTCTTAAATGAAACCTTTGCCTTAATCATGAAACCAATTCGTCAACGCTTAGCACAAGTTGAACAAAATTACTCGGCCTTTCGTGCAGACTCATTAGTGACCCGGTTTCAAAACGGTGAGGATCAGCTCTTGATTGAAAATTCAGAATTTCAGCAAATTTATGCGGCGACGAAGGAAGCACAGTTACAAACCGAAGGCTATTTTGATCCAATGTTTAGTGGCAAATTTGATCCAACTGGCTATGTCAAGGGCTGGGCGATCACCAGAATTTTTAACGAATCCTTGCGACCTTTATTAGCTGATCCGCGCATTGACGGCGTTTGTTTGAATGGCGGGGGTGATTTACAAGTAGCAAGTCGCTCAGATTGGGATTTTACTTGTCATATTGGCATTGAGAATCCCCAAGATTTGCAAAAATTTATAGGAGCCTATGCAATTGCTAATGGGGCGGTTGCCAGCTCAGGTGTCAGTAAACGTGGTCACCATATTAAAGTCTTTGGAGAGGCGGATCTACTGCAGGTGTCAATTATTGATCCGGACCTGGTCATGGCTGATGTGTGGGCAACGGCCGGGATCGCAGCAGGTTGGGATCGCTTTAAAGAACTGATTAAAGATCATCGGCTTTCGGGAATGGCCGTGACTAAAAGTAAAATTATCGAATTTGATCGTGGGGTGATGACGAATGCTTAAACGACATGGTTATTGGCTTGGTCTAATTTGGATGTTAGTCATCTTTGTTTTGCCGTTGCCATTTTTACAGACTTTGCAAGTTGGAATCGGTGGAATTGTCGGTGCAGAATGGTTACCAATTGCTGCTGGGACGATCGCCTATGTTTGGATGTTGACCTCAATTTATATTTCTACCCGACCCCAATGGTTAGATCGAACCATCGGTTTGCCAGCGGCTTACCAGCTTCACGGGATTATTTCATTAGCAGCGATCTTACTAGCGTTTTTGCACTTAGAAGGCGCCCATTCACAAGGCTGGATCAAATTAACGGGTTTTTGGGCCTTTTACCTTTTCTTGGGTGTAGCGGCTTACTCGTTGATTTTTATGGCCGGTTGGTTAACTAGTCGTGTGCACTGGTTAGCAAGTCTGAAAGTCTGGTTAGAAAAAGTCTTTCGTCATGAAATTTCGCTTTGGCTCCATCGCTTGAATCTAGTAGCGACCATCCTCGTTTTTATTCATGTTTGGTTAATTGACTATATTCGGGCCATTACTCCCTTTATGATTTTATTTACTGGGGCAACCGGGTTGGTCTTTCTTGCTTATGGTTATTATCGTTATCAAGCTCACCAAGGTCATACTCGGGCCCGACTGATGGAGATTAAAGCTTTAAACGACCAGGTCTTACAATTAGTGATCAAATTACGACGTCCATTAAGTCTGCATAGTGGTGATTATATTTTTATTGCCTTTCCTGAAATTGCCGGTTTAGAAGAATTACATCCTTTTTCCTTAGCTAAGATTGATCCTGATCGACGGATTGTGACCTTAGCGATTCGTCAAGATGGTGATTTTACTAGTCAGTTGGTTCAACTATCAAGTGGTCAGTCCTTAATTGTGACCGGTGGTTATGGCCTTTATCATTCAATCATCCAAGATCAAAAGCCGCAAGCGATGATTTTGCTGGCCGGAGGCATTGGAGTTGTGCCGCTATTGTCTATCGCTGAACAGTATGCAGACCTACCGATCAACTTTTATTACAATGCCCATTCTGCTAATAATTTATTATATGAAGACTTATTTACCAAATGGGAGCAACGGAATAATTTTAAGTCTGTTCGGCAGGTGGGCCGGTTGGCGACTCAGGAAGTCATTAATCACCTGCCTGATGATCGGCAGGGACTATTAGTTTTAATTGCCGGCCCTTCATCCATGGCTCACCATTGGATAAAGGTGCTGAAAGCGGCTGGAATTCCCCGTCACCAGATTTTTTATGAAGCCTTTAATTGGTAAAACAAAAGTGAGAGTAGGAAGAAAAATCTTCACTACTCTCACTTTTTTGGTTCTGGATGTTGAGCCTGACAATGACCATTACAAGCACATTTATCATCATCAAGCATGGGGCAATGACAAATACCATCAGCACTCGCGCAAGGACATCCATCTTGACAAATCATCCCATTAAAACAATAACCGTCTTGTTCACTCATAAGCTTCCTCAATTAGTTCTTAGACCGAATCAAGCGACCAATAATCGGGAATTTGGTGGCTTGTTTCATCCATTTAAGATACCAAATTTGCCGATGCAACCAACGATGGAAGCGTGGCGAAATTTTCGTAAGGCAAAATAAAGCAAGTAAGAAGAACGGAATTTGGGGAACGATGGGCAACATCAACCCAATAATTCCACCAACTAAACCGAGTGTCCCCAAGAATCCCCATAAGATTCTTGAAATAAAAAATCCCATTGGCCTTCGCCTCACTTTCGATTAATCTACCTTAATTTTATCATTGAGCAGGCGAAATTAATATCAATTAAACCGACCTTAAACAAATATTATTAAATTTCAGTAAGCTTAAACCGGTATGCCTTTTAAATGAGCTTAAAGTTCAGTATACTGATATTCGTCATAGGGAGGAGCGGACACATGTTATTTGTATCTCGGGAACTAGCCTTTGCCTTTAAAAAAGATACGGAAGTTAAGGATCAGTTAGTTCTAGACCAGTTAAATTGGATCATCCGTCCCATTGCCCAAAATGGGCTAAAATGGGTCTTAGCGATGAATGTTGAAACCTATCTGCCCCTAATTTTGCCATCTTTTGACCTGTTACAGGTACCGCCACGGATGGTGATTGAACAGGTGCTTTCGACCTTATTTGATCGTGAACAAATTTCGTATGCTAAGCGATACCGATTTCTAAAGACTTTTGACGATCAAAAAGTTTATTTGCAAAACATGTCGGATCATTTTACGATTGAACGGGCAATCTGGGATTACCAGCAACGCTTATCTAAACAACCTTTATTGGGTTATCAGGATTTAGATGATGAGCATTTGATTGATCATTTAGCGGATGCCGCGATGAACTTAGCGCAAACCAACCAGATGCCAGCAGCGGGGAATGCTTGGCTTGCTTTTATGGAGTTGGTAACGCAACCGCAACCAGCGGAAGGCAAAGAGCTGATCATCAATCGCTTAATGGATGCTTTAGTGGAACAACCACGAGCGGTAACGACGCAATCATTATTAGCCCTGTTAGCGCAGAAAATGCGGACGCAGGATTGGGAGGGGTTAACGCAACGGCTCACCGAGCTTAAGAGTGAGGAACGTCAAGCGTTAGCTACGGAAATAGAACGGTTAAGTCGGGAATTATAATTATGAAGAAAATCATTCAGGTACTTATTTGCGGATTAATAATTATCTTTAGTAGTGGTGGTGCTGTGACGGCACATGCGGTGACTAATAAAAATCCAGTCACGAGTCAAGACACGCGAACCGCCATTAAACAGATATTAGCCAATCATCAAGTCAATGGTGTAGTGGTCGTTAATGGGAAGGATAACCAACCTTTAGTGATTACTAATCAGATCACGGGGGTAGATCAAGCCCATACCATGACGGGGGAGCGCTTGTTTCCAATCGCTTCATTAAATAAGTTAATTACGGGGATTGCCATTCAACAACAGCTTAATCGGGGGAAATTAAGCTTAAATGACAAGTTGAGTCAATATTATCCTAAGGTCACAAATAGTAATCAAATCACAATTAGGGATCTAATTACCCATACTAGTGACCTTCAAGATACATCTCAAGCCAGCAGTCAGGTGATGAAGAAACAATCAACGCGGTTGAATTATACCTTGGACCATTATTTAGCGACGGGGAACTTTACTTGGGCGTATTCAAATACGGATTATGTTCTATTAGCGGGGATTCTTAGTAAATTGACTCATCAGTCATATCATCAATATGTGCAGCGCCATTTTATTAAGCCGTTAAAGCTGAAGCAGACCAAATATTTTGATCAAGTTAAGGCTAATCAAGTGGCGCTGCCGGTTGGCGAATCCAATCTTCAAGCTAATTTAATTAATTTACAAAAGAATATGTCGGTAACCTTAGGGGCCGGAGACTATTTCTTCTCTGCTAAGGATTATTGGCGCTTTGTGAATGCTGTCGGGCATAACAAATTTGTTAAAATGAGCTCGATCGATCAAAATGTAGATTTTACCACCGGAACTGATCATTATTTTGATGGAGTCTACTTTCGGGCCGGCAAGTTGTTTGTGGCCAATGGTTGTTACGGTAATCTATGCTCATCTGTTTATTGTAATTATGGTAATCATCAAACGATGGTCGTCTTTGCCAACAATATTCCCTATAATCAAGAAAAATTAATTGCGAGTCAAATTTCGCAGGTTTATTTTAATCAGAGTTAGGAGGAGAGAATTTGTTTAACCCAAATTTTAAATATCCTGATACCGAAGCTTATAATTTTGTCGTCAATCGACTACACGAGCGCGGGGTGGAATTACATCAATTAAGTGACATCGCTTTTGAAATGCAAAGTCAATTTGGTGAACATAGTTCGCGTGAAGAATACTATGAAAACTTGATTGATGTCTTACACAAACGAGAATTATTAAACGAAGCCATGGTGGCGTTAGAGTTGGATCGTTTGGCTCAAGAGAATCAAATCCAAGAACCATTACTGTCAATTATCAAAAATGACTCTGGCGTTTTTGGCGTGGATGAAGCCTTAGCCATCCAAATTTCAAATATTTACGGGACCATTGGGACCACTAATTTCGGTTATTTAGATCGAGTCAAGTATGGTATTATCAAAAAATTTGACCAGGATGACCAACATGTGGCGACTTTTATTGATGATTTACTTGGAGCGATTATTGCGGCCTTGTGTGGGAAGATGGCACATTTGTATGCATAAAGGGCCTAATAATATAATGCGGATTATTGAGAGCATATTGTTTCGAGATTAGTTTCCAAATCGATATAATGAGGCTACCAACAAAATGGAGGTTTCATTCATGAGTAATGAAAAATTTCTCGAAGTTATGCAACATGAAGGACCAGTTACAATTGTAACAATTAATGCGCATCCAGCTAGTGTCGTTAATACTTGGATGTCATATGTAAAGTTAGATTTAGATTCGGATGTTCTATACATCCCAGCAGCTGGAATGCATAGTATCGAACAAGATTTCCAAACGGACGCTACCGTTATCTTGACGGTTGGAACTAAAGAAGTTCTTGGAACCCAAGGACCTGGAGCAGGCTTTCATATTTATGATCAGGGATCTTTTATCGAGTCAGGACAGATTTTTGACGAAGTGAAAGAAAAGTTTCCGTGGATCCAAAAGATTTTGCAAATTAAAGTCGATAAAATTGAACAAAAGATTTAATGGAAAAACCGATCGAGTTTGTTAACCCGATCGGTTTTAAGTTTAGGCAAATTTATAATTTTGGTCTAATTTAAATTCGATTAAAAATTGCGGCGATTCCCATGCCACCACCGATACAAAGGGTTGCGAGACCGGTATTAACTTGACGTCGTTGCATTTCATAAAGAAGAGTAACGACAATCCGGGCACCAGAATCGCCAAGGGGATGGCCGAGGGCGATCGCACCACCATTCACATTGACTTTATCATCAGGTAAGTTCAATTGGTCTTTTACAATTAACGATTGGGCCGCAAAAGCCTCATTCAATTCCACTAGGTCGAGTTGGTCAACGGTTAAGTTAGTAGTTTCCAAAACTTTCTTGGTTGCTACTAAGGGGCCAATCCCCATCACTTGAGGATCAACGCCAGCTAATTTACCAGCTTCCCAATAACCCATAATTGATAAATGCTGGGTCTTAGCCTGACTTTCTTTCATTAATACTAGGGCGGCAGCACCATCATTTATTCCGGATGAATTTCCTGCTGTGACCACGCCGTCTTCCAAGAAAGCCGCCTTTAAATTAGCTAATTGCCCTAATGATGTCTCACGAATGGCTTCGTCTTCCATGATGGTTTTGGAGCCATGTTTGGTTTTTAAAGTTACTGGGACGATCTCATTTTTAAAGCGGCCAGCTTGTTGGGCTGCTTGGGCTCGACGCTGGCTTTCTAGGGCAAAGCGGTCCAATTGTTCACGCGTAATTCCGTATTGTTGGACCAAATTTTCTGCCGTAATCCCCATTGGATAATGATAAAAAGCATCCTCTAGGCCATCGTGATAAACCGCATCAATTAGTTCGGCGTTTCCGTATTTATAGCCAAAGCGACCTTTTGGAATCAAGTAGGGGGCATTGGACATGCTTTCTGTACCACCCGCAACCATGACGTCAGCATCGCCATATTGGATCATTTTAGCGGCTAAATTAATAGCTTGTAAGCCTGATCCACACATTACATTAATAGTTGTGGCGGGAACAGAATAGGGGATCCCGGCATTCACTGCTGCTTGACGTGCCACATTTTGGCCGGCCCCAGCTTGGATAGCACAACCCAAATAAACTTCATCAACTTGGTCGGGATTAACATGGGCCCGATTGAGTGCGGCTTGAATGACAATGGTACCTAATTGGTCGGCGCTCAAACTGGCTAAAGCCCCACCTAATTTGCCAATCGGGGTTCGACTAGCCCCGACAATTGCTACACGTTCCATAGTTAACCTCAATTCTTTGCTAGATATTCTTCGATTTCGGAAATTAAAGCTTCGGCTTGGGCTTGTCCCTCATCATAAAGAGCTTGGATCTTTTTAACATTGCTTTCCAAGCGCCCGACCTTTACAGGATTTTCCGGAGCAATCACATAAATTTGGCCTTTATCTTCCAGTTGATTTAAAGTTGCAACCTGCTGGTTGTATACTTCGGGTCGGTTAATCGCTGCGGTAATAAAGTCCGGATAATCACGGTAATGACGTTGGTAAAGGCGTTTTAAAAGGGGACTTGTCGCTTTCTTTTGGTAATCGCGAGGACGGGTCCGGACGACCACAATCTTATCAAAGCCCTTGGCTTGCGCTAAATCAAAAGGAATGGAATCCGTAACGCCACCATCCAGGCATAATCCTTGGTCGGTTGGTTGGGGGTCAAATAAAAAAGGCATCGATGAGGAAGCTTTTAATGCCTCGACTAATTTTTCACCAAGAGGATTAGTAAAGCTCACGGTTTTACCAGCTAAACTTGTTGCTACGATGGTAAAGTCAGTGGCCGAACGTTGGTAAGCTTCTTCATCAAAATTATTCCAGTCCCACCCGTGGTCATCAAATAAGAAATCAAGATTAACGACGGGTTGTTTTTTGATGATATTCAATGAAGAAATGTAATTCGGGTCATGACGATAGTGGGTATTAACATGCACCATCCGACCATATTGCTTGGAAACAAAGTTAGCACCACATAAAGCACCAGCTGAAACACCAATCACGGTTTTAAATTCCAAATGGTGTTTTAAAAAAGCATCCGTCACTCCAGCCGAGTATTGGCCTCGCATGGCGCCACCTTCCAGTACTAAGGCTGCATTGTATAACATTTAATCCCTCCAAATACAAAATCGTGTTTTCATTATATCACGATCGAATTTAAAGCATGGTTTTGGTGTTCGAAAGGTAAAATTAGAAAATAATTAAATAAAAGTTAAAATTACCTTGAAA
Source organism: Limosilactobacillus gastricus PS3 (assembly GCF_000247775.1). Classification (GTDB taxonomy): domain Bacteria; phylum Bacillota; class Bacilli; order Lactobacillales; family Lactobacillaceae; genus Limosilactobacillus; species Limosilactobacillus gastricus_A. Next base: position 11,141 of record NZ_AICN01000026.1, on the reverse strand, counting down.
TTGCCAGATATTATCTCTATAATAGAAAAATCATAACTCAATCTTAATTAGTCCTTGGCTATTTCAAGGTTTTAATTAAGAAAAACAAGTAGAAAGAGATGTGGAATATATGAGTTTGTGGAAAACGATGACGCGTCAAGAAGACCCGTCCGTCTATCAAGATAAGGATGGTCACTTGAAACGAACCCTGACAACGAAAGACTTTATTGGTCTTGGGGTAGGGACGATTGTTTCAACGGCGATCTTTACCTTGCCTGGGGAAGTGGCTGCCTTGCATGCTGGTCCTTCCGTGTCGCTATCCTTCTTATTAGCGGCGGTTGTGGCCGGTTTGGTCGCTTTTGCTTATTCTGAAATGGCGGCAGCAATGCCCTTTGCCGGATCAGCATATTCATGGATCAACGTGGTCTTTGGTGAATTCTTTGGTTGGGTAGCCGGCTGGGCTCTGCTGGCTGAATACATCATCGCCGTCGCCTTTGTTGGTTCAGGTTTCTCAGCTAACTTCCGGCCCCTTTTAGCAACTTGGGGCTTGAAGTTACCAGCTTCTCTATCAAATCCGTTTGGGACTGATGGTGGGGTAATTGACCTTTGCTCAGCCTTAGTGATCATTTTGGTAGCTCTCTTGGTTTCCCGAGGGGTTAGTGGAGCAACGAAGGTTGAAAACATCATGGTTACCTTGAAGGTGTTAGCAGTTTTGACCTTTATCTTTGTCGGAGCAACTGCTTTGCACGCTTCATACTATGATCCATTTATCCCAGCCTACAAAGAAACCGCTAACGGGGCCTTTGGCGGTTGGCAAGGGATCTATGCCGGGGTTTCAAGTATCTTCTTATCATACATCGGATTTGACTCAATTGCGGCTAACTCCGCGGAAGCCAAGAATCCCGGTAAGACGATGCCACGGGGAATCCTTGGTTCCTTAGCCATTGCCGTAGTCTTGTTCGTCGCTGTTTCCCTTGTCTTGGTCGGAATGGTACCATATACGAAGTTAAACACGGCTGAACCTGTTGGGATGGCCTTACGGGCTGCTGGTCACCCAGCGGTGGCTGCCGTGGTTCAAACGATTGCGGTTATTGGGATGTTCACGGCCTTGCTAGGGATGACACTTGCTGGTTCACGGTTAACTTACTCCTTTGGTCGGGATGGAATGTTACCTAAATGGCTTGGAAAGCTTGACAAGCGGAACAACCCGAACAATGCCTTGTTAACGATTACGGTCTTAACAGTGGTCATTGGGGCCTTCTTCCCATTTGCCTTCTTGTCACAACTAATTTCAGCCGGGACGCTGATCGCCTTTATGTTCGTTTCCTTGGGAATCTATGCTTTACGGCGTCGAGAAGGGAAAGATATTCCAGTTCCAGAATTCAAGATGCCATGGTATCCTGTCATGCCAGCCTTAGCCTTTGTGGCCTCTCTGATTGTTTTCTGGGGATTGGCAAACGATGCTAAGATCTATGCCGGCATTTGGTTCGTGCTCGGGGTTATCATCTACTTTGCCTATGGCCGTACCCATTCCTACCTGGCAAAACGTGATAAATAAGTATATTTCTATAATTAGGGAGAAACATTTGTTTCTCCCTAATTTTTTTGATCACACTTGTAATTACGGTTAAAAAGCACGCTCCACGAGTCTAACTTCGAACTTATGTCGGTCCGTTCCGTACCAACATTCGTTCTATGTTATCTCTATGGAGCGTCTCGATGCTTTTTGTCCAGCTTGTTTTTCTTTAGATAATTAATTCAAATAATCTTGACAATTATTATAAGTTGATTAGAATTTAATTAATGTTAATTTATGAAAGTTGAGAACTTCAAGATGGATACTTCAGAGAGTAAAAAGCTTTTGGATGTGGAAGCACAGGCCTTTTCATCAGCGGCGCGGATTAAATACTATGATATTGTGATTGATCATGGGAAAGGCGCCATCATCACCGATGTAGACGGGAATGACTATATTGACCTCTTAGCCAGTGCTTCTTCTACTAATACTGGACACGCCCATCCAAAGGTCGTGAAAGCTGTCACGGATCAAGCCCAAAAATTATTACAATATACACCAGCTTATTTTGCTAACACGAACGGGGCCAAATTAGCTCCTAAACTGGCTTCATTAGCTCCAATGAGTGGACCAGTTGAAGTTGCCTGGGGGAATTCGGGATCTGATGCGAATGATGCCATTATCAAGTTTTCGCGGGCCTACACGGGTCGGCAATACATTGTGACCTTTACGGGAGCCTATCATGGATCGACATACGGCTCGATGACGGCTTCTTCGGTAAGCTTAAACATGACCCGAAAAATGGGACCATTATTACCAGGAATTGTGAAAGTCCCATTCCCAGATCCATGGGAACGAGAAAGTGGCGAATCAGAAGCCAACTTTGTCGATCGGATGTTTCGGGCCTTTAAATTACCATTTGAAACTTACCTCCCAGCTGAAGAAGTGGCGGCAATCTTAATTGAACCGATTCAAGGTGACGGGGGCTTGATTAAGGTTCCGGATGCTTACATGCATAAAATCTATGACTTTGCCAAGGCCAACGGCATTCTCTTTTGTATTGATGAAATCAATCAAGGAATGGGGCGGACTGGAAAATGGTGGTCGATCCAAAACTTTGATGGGATCGAACCCGATCTGATGTCAGTTGGGAAATCCTTAGCTTCGGGACTACCGTTAAGTGCCGTCGTCGGTCGTCAAGAAATCATGGAATCATTGGGAGCGCCGGGGCACCTCTTTACGACCGCCGGTAATCCGGTCACGACCGCAGCTTCGTTAGCAACCTTTGAAGTAATTGAAGAAGAACATCTCGTCGAACGCTCAGCAGAATTAGGGAAAAAGGCGAAAGCATTCTTCGATCAAGAAGCGGCGAAATATGATTTCATTGGTGACGTCCGGATGTATGGCTTGAACGGAGGCATTGATATTATTGATCCTGAAACTGGTCAGGGGGATAGTGAGGCAACGACGAAGCTCATGTATCGGGCCTTTGAATTAGGCGTCATAATTATAAGTCTCCGGGGCAATATTTTACGGTTCCAACCGCCATTGGTGATCACGGAGGAACAACTCGATCAAGCCTTTGATGTGCTGGATCAAGCCTTTAGTGAATTAGCGGCGGGTAAATTGGAATTACCCGCGGGGCATATGGGCTGGTAATCCCAGATCCTCACTTGACTTTAATTAAAATTAGATTAGAATCTAATTAATTATTAATTTTTAAAGGAGGGATCACAATGAAAGTTGCTTTAGCTCAGATTCCAATTGCTTATGGCGATCCAGCTGCGAATCTGGCGACGGTTAAAGAATACGTAGGCAAAGCACGGGCGGCAGGGGCCGATACAGTGGTTTTTCCCGAAATGTGGAATACTGGCTATGCCTTAGACCAATTATCGTCGTTAGCGGATCCGGATGGCAAAAATACCCAGGTCCTGTTAGGCCAACTGGCCCAAGAGAATCAAATTAACCTGGTTGGCGGATCAGTAGCCACGAAAGAAGGTAACCAATTTTTTAATACAACCTATGTGGTTAATCAAACAGGGGAACTGGTTGGCCGGTATCGCAAGGTGCACTTGTTTGGCTTAATGAATGAGGACCAATATTTAACCGCTGGTAATCAAATTAATCGTTTTGAACTAGCCGGAGTGCCATCAAGTTCCTTTATTTGTTATGACCTGCGTTTCCCTGAATGGTGGCGGACGGTTAACCAAACCGGGGTCCAAGTTATTTACTTACCGGCAGAATGGCCGGAGAAACGAATTGAGCAATGGGAGCTTTTGGTGCGCGCTCGAGCAATTGAAAACCAAGCCTTTGTCGTGGCGGTGAATACGGTTGGTGATAATCCAACTGATCATTTTGGGGGTCATTCGATGGTCGTGGATCCACTGGGGAAAGTAATTACTAAAATGGATGATCAAGCTGGCTTAGAAGTCGTGGAATTTGATCCCCAAGCGGCCTTAGCGGTCCGCGGACCAATTCCTGTATTTAAAGATCGGCGACCAAATTTATACAATTAAGCACGAGGAGTAAGTATGGAATTTGAACAATCAAAATTATTAGATCAATTGCCAACCCAATTTTTCGCAACCTTGGTGGAAAAAGTGGGGGCGCAAATTAAAGCTGGGGTCGATGTAATTAATCTGGGCCAAGGGAATCCTGATCAACCCACGCCTGAATACATTGTCAAAAGCACACAAAAATGGGTGGCTAATCCGAAAACTCATAAGTACTCACCTTTTCAAGGTTTACCATTCTTTAAGCGGGCGGCGGCGAATTTTTATCAAGAAAAGTATGGGGTTCAATTAGATCCTGCCCAAGAAGTTTGTATCCTAGGGGGCTCCAAAATAGGATTGGTTGAACTCCCGTGGGCCTTGATGAATCCAGGAGATTTAATGTTATTACCAGATCCGGGTTATCCCGATTATTGGTCAGGAGCGGCCTTGGGGGAAGTGAAATTTGAAACGGTGCCGCTAACGGCGGAGCACGATTTCTTGCCCGATCTAAAATCGATCCCAGAAGCAACCGCTCAAAAAGCGAAATTTTTCTATTTGAATTATCCTAATAACCCCACCGGTGCCGTCGCCACCAAGGAGTTCTATACGGAATTGGTGGCGTGGGCTAAAAAGTATCATGTCGGCATTATTTCTGATTTTGCTTACGGCGCCCTAGGATTTGACGAAGCGGATCCCGTATCCTTCATGGAAGTCCCAGGAGCCAAAGAAGTCGGCATTGAATTTTATACCTACTCCAAGACTTTTAATATGGCTGGTTGGCGACTGGGCTTTGCGGTCGGAAATGCTGATATCATTAAGGCCTTGAATTTAATTCAAGACCACTTATTCGTAAGTGTCTTTCCAGCCTTACAAAAAGCAGCCGAGGATGCCTTAAATGATCCACAACGGGATCTAGAAATTAAAAAGCTTAATCAACTATACAAGTCTCGGCGCGATGCCTTTATTAATGCGGCGGCTAAAATTGGTTGGACGACGAAAGCACCGCAGGGGACCTTCTATGCTTGGATGCCGGTTCCTGATGGTTATACGAGTGAAAGCTTTGCTGATAAGCTATTGTATGAAGCCGGAGTTGCAGTTGCGCCGGGGAACGGGTTTGGTAAGTATGGGGAAGGTTACGTTCGGGTCGGCTTGTTAATCGATCCCGATCGGTTAGAGGAAGCCGTTAACCGGATTGATCAATTACATTTATTTAATTAGGAAGAAGGAAGATTCATGACATTAAAGTATACGGTTTTAGGTGCTGGGGCAATGGGCTTACGGTTTGGGGTTTTACTTCAAGAACACGCCGGGGCCGAAGTAGAATTCGTTGATAATTGGCAACCCCAAGTTGATACCATTAAAGAACAAGGTGGGGTTTATGTTTCGCGGGACCATGAAAATAAACATCTAGTTCCGGTCAAGATTTATTCACCTGAAGAATACAATGGTGATCCAGATGTCTTTATTGTTTTTGCTAAGCAAATGACCTTGCAAGATCTTTTGGACCGCAGTGCTCGCTTCTTCCATCCTGACAAGCAATATGTCTTTTCTGGGATGAACGGGATGGGTCATGTAGAAAAGATCAATCAATATTTTGACCCTAGTCATGTTCTTGCTGGAACCTGTCTAATTGGGACAGTCTTAAATCAAGCTGGTGACGTTGACTTTATTGGTAAGTCCGGGGCTGGTAGTATCAATGTGGCTAAAGAAAGTGACGACTTTGATCAGGCAACTTTAGATCAAATTATGACTGACTTTACGGCTGCTAATCTCAATCCAACCCTTCATGATAACTTCTATGGCACCTTAATGACTAAGGTCGTCTTTAACTCGGTGATCAATACTTTATGTACGCTTTTTGAAATCCAAATGGGGCAATTTATTGATTATGAAGGGGCCGAAAAGTTAGGGGTTCAATTGATTGATGAAGCCTTTGATGTTTGTGAACGGGCTGGAATTCAATTGTTAAGTACCCGTCAGGAAGAATGGGAAACCGTTCGTTATGTGTCGGCTGTTTCTAATCCTTTACACTATCCTTCAATGTATCAAGACATGTCAAAGGGTCGGAATACGGAAGTTGATTATATCAACGGATATATCTATGATCTGGGTAAAAAATATAATTACGAAGCTAAAACCCATGATTTCTTGCGCGGCTTAGTCCATTTGGCTGAAAATACGCGGAAGTTTAGAAAGTAAATTGATAAGCTCAACTGTTATAGGTTGGGCTTTTTGTTTGGGTTCAAATATGAAAGCGTTTGAAAATCTGATCAGTCCCGTTTACAATAACTGTGATGTTATAGCATGACAAGCATTCCAAGGGTGGTGATGAGATGAAAAAAATAGCAGTCCGTGATATTAACAACCAACCGTATAATCGGTTAATCATGGTGATTATTTTGATGACGGGATCTTTTTGCACGGTTCTGAATCAAACAATCTTAGCGACGGCTTATCCAACATTGATGCGCTATTTTTCAGTTAATACCTCAACAGTTCAATGGTTGACGACCGGATTTTTAATGGTTAATGGAATGATGATTCCAGTTAGCGCCTATCTGAGTAATCGATTGAATACAAAATATCTGTATTTAGGGGCGATGGTGGTCTTTGAAGTCGGGACAGTGGTCTGCTGGCTAGCGCCTAGCTTTGCGATTTTATTAGTTGGTCGATTAATTCAAGCTCTTGCCGTCGGGGTGACGGTGCCCTTGATTCAAACCATAATGTTAACGATCTTCCCACCGGAAAAGCGAGGGACGGCCATGGGATATACTGGAATCGTGGTTGGTTTAGCACCAGCGATTGGGCCCACCCTATCTGGTTTTATTATTGATACCATGACTTGGCGAGATTTGTTTCGCTTAATCGCGCCGATTGTTTTGCTAGTAATCGTATTAGGCTGGTTCTTTATCCATCCAGTTTTAGCCAATAATGATGACAAATTAGATTTGCGGTCATTAATCTTATCGACCTTTGGTTTCGGACTTTTATTATATGGTTTTTCAGTTGTTGGATCATATGGTTGGTCCAGTCCTTTAGTGATTGGTTCTTTATTTGTCGGGACAGTTATTGTTGCCATGATGTTTTATCGGCAATTAAAGATTAATCATCCATTTTTAGAGGTACGAGTTTTTAAACACCGACCGTTTATCATCGGGACCACGTTAAGCTCGATTGTCCGAATGGCAATGGTGGGGGTGGAAATGATCATTCCGATCTATTTGCAAAATGTCCATCAGTTGTCAGCCTTTGAATCGGGATTGGTTCTTTTACCAGGGGCAGCGATGTTTGGACTCTTAAGTCCTTTAACTGGCCGGATTTTTGATAAGTACGGGGCTAAGTATCTAACGATGATCGGGATGACCTTACTAACCATCGGGACCCTCCTACTAGTCGGGGTTAATCAAAGCTTTTCCATTATCTGGATTGCCTTAATTTATTTAGTTCGGATGGTTGGAATTTCCATGGTCATGATGCCGGCATCAACGGCGGGGATGAATTCCTTGCCATTGAGTCTTTTTGCGGATGGGAGTGCCGTTAATAATACCATTCGGCAGGTAGCTGCGGCGATTGGAACGGCTTTAATGACTTCGGTGCTCGATGATGTTACCCGTCAATCTGAGCGTCATCTAACGACTTCTGCTGGAAAGTTAACGGCAGTCTTAAATGGTTATCATGCGGCCTTCTTATTAGCAGCCGGCTTTGCTTTTATTGGAATTATTATTGCGTCTTTCTTTAAACGTAAACAAGAACGTTCAAATCTGTAAATGAGCTTCCCGATTGGGAGTTTGTTATTTGTTATTCCGAAAGTCAAATTAAGCTACAAAATTTATCTAAATTTTGCATAAAATAATAACCACATCATTTAAATCACAACTTAAGTACGTTAAAATATATATAAACATCGAAAAGACTTTGGCAATGTATGAAAATCATGGGAGGACGACGATGGTACAAATTAGTTCTGAAACTAGTACTGTAAATGGGGTCGTAGCCAATTTTAAAAAGGTGGAAGTTAGTGGAAGTTCAATTTCACCTGGCGTATCTAATCTGACCGGGATGGAAAATGGAGTAAAGGCGGGAAATCAGTTATTAGAACAAGGGCTTAAATTAACGGAAACGATTCAACGATTAGCAAATGAGTTTAATCAAATTGATTCGAAGAAACATACTGATGACAATAATGACGCGCGAGGTTTTGGGATCCAATGAATAATAATGAACGCGCTCGCTTAGAGGATGAATTGAACCAGCAGTATCATCAATACCGAAAGCAACAAGATCAATGGGATAATTTTCTAGGTCAGCAAAATTTTTACCATAATCAGCTTATGGCGATCTTATATGACTTGGGGCAGCGTGGAAACGAAAGTTTTAGGACGATATTTGAACAAAGTGAAGCCGATTTTAATCAATCGCGCCATGGGATATTTCAATATAGTGCGGATTTAGAACAAACTTATCAAAAGAAACGGCGGATTATTAATCAGAAAATCAATGGGGAAAGCTAGCAATGGGATTAATTTATGATAGTGGAGATTCTGCACAGTTTATGTCTGGTCTGAATGCCATCATTAATAACATGCGGATGGCAGTTGATAGTTTTAATCAGGCTTGTAATTATTTAACGAGTACCGTCGGTACGTTTGGCATGCAGGGAAAAGCATATGAAGCAGGTGGTGATCTCTTTGCCGGAACGATTCAGCCAGTCCTGCAAGATCTTAACTTTGTTCTGGATGATTTATCAACAGATCTGATGACTTATTCGGGAGCGGATCCAGAGGTGGCTCAATATGGCTATCTAGATGAAGAGATGTTAAATCAGGTCTTAACGAGCCTGAAACAAGAAAAGGTTTTATATGAAAGTGTTATCTTAATTAGTCCCAGTTCTTTAAAAAGGACTTTTGAAACATCCTTGAATCACATAAACAGCGCCATTAAGAAGGCAGAAGATGAACTACAGGCTTTACATGATTTTGACAACATTACGAGTGGCCTTTTTCAGTCAGCAGATCGCTCGCTAAATTCCTTAGCAGCGGTAGTTGGAGCCTTAATGGGTAGTTCAATTAATCCCGATGGAACGATTAAAATGAGTGTCAAATTTAAAGCTGCCTATGCAAAGTTTGATAATGATGTTTTGATGGCTGGTTCAATTAATCAAGTGGTTGAGAAAGTATTAGAAAAGGGATCGGCCAGTGATAAACAAACTTTGCGTGAGCAACTAAAGGCGGAAGTGAAGGATTTGCGCCTTGATGGTTGGGATCGCGCCGCGATCAAGGCTTATTTAGCTTATCTAGGCCGGTATACCCTCAAAGATGCCCAATCAGATCAGGTAACTCCCCAACAGAAAATTAAGTCTTATTGGCGAAGCGTTCATAATGTTGGTTCAAAAATTTATACCAGTCTTTTCAATGCTTCGCGATTAAAACCCTATGCTAAATTGAATTTGTTACTTAACCGGCAGTTGGGCGGCTATATTGATCAAAATGGTTTCTTACAGTTACCAGCTAATCGTAAATACCACTTAAAAGCACAAATCTCACCAACTAGTAGCTTCTTTCCCGCGATGCGGGATACCGTGGTGGCAGCTTATAAAAATAATTCAAAAGGTTTAAAGGCGGATTCTTTAGGTCAAGAATTGCACTTATTCCGCAGTTATTTGGACCGTTCCTATCTCAATTACATTCGTCAATATGATGGACTGAAACACGATTTGCCAGCTGAGGCGACTGATTACCAACGCTTACAACAATTCATGAAAGATCATCATTTAGAAGCTGATTACTCAACGGGGGCCAACTACCATAACCGTTATCAAGGAACTTTTACCTATCCCGAAAATATGAAGGTTCAATTAATGAAGGATAGCACGGCCAAGACTAAGAATGATGGGCGCATGATTGAGTTTATTGTTAATATTCAAAACGGTAGTTTTGTTTCCGAATGGAATGCCTATGACCAGCACTTAAATGCAGATGGTACAGTCAATTCGGATCCAAGTATTTATAGTAATCAAGAACAAGAAATGATTGCCAATACGGAATCATTTAATTATGGGGTCCCATCAGGGGGTCAGGGGAATCACGTCCCATCGACTTATTATAAAACTCATCAAAACTTGGATGTAAGTCATCCTAAAGATCCTGAAATTCGTCAGCAAGCCACCGCAAAGAACAAATTTAAAAGTGAGGCTGATTACGATAAGGGTGGGGATTATGTTGACATTGTAAAAAATGGTGAAAAGGACATTAAGTCATGGGATGATTATATTAAGCATAAAGATAATAGGAGTATTTCGAATGAGTATAACAAATACGTTGCTTGGACAAAGAAATATCACCAATATCCAAATTATCAACCTGGATTTAGTTATTACCTTGAACATCAAAACTAACGGTTAGTAGTTTGGGATTATGAATATTAAAAGAATTGGATCTTACATTTTAACGATTATCGCCGTTTGCTCATTACTCAGTTTTAGTTTTTTTTAAACTTCCAGCGTAATGATTCACCAGATAGAACCGTGATGCAGAACATTGAAAAGAAAAACTTTATTGCTGTTAAGTCGAAGGGGAAATATTTGCTAGTATTTGATTTATCAGGTAAAGAACTTTTATATAGATCAAATGATGGTGATAGTGCTTCTGTAGTAATAGGTAATCATGAATATAGCGATTCAACAGGGGTAAGAAAAACGGGTAACAAAACATTTTACAATAGTAAAATATACATCCTTTATTATCCTGTGATAGCAAATAATGTAAAACAAAGAAATATTAAAAATAATAATTATGTCGTTACACAAAAGGTTTCTGAAAAGGGTGAAGATTCGTTAAGATCTTATGGGTACTATTCCTCAAAAGTCGTAATAAGATATAATAAGAATTATTTGCCCATATACATTAAGGCTAGAAGCACAAGAACAAATCGATGGGAGACAGTTGTTAGGTATGATTATTCATATAATAGGCGATCATTTGACAGGAAAAAGAACCAACTTTTAAAAGAAATTAAAACTGGTCGTTATGATCCTCCTGAAAAATAGATAAATATAATTGCTTTAAAAACAGAAGTAATTGAGAAATGATAAAGGAATAACATAAACGACGGATCTAAAGATTATGAAAAAATATATATGTTTATTAATCGTAAGC